>NZ_JAKKRU010000005.1:0-341119 GCF_025653925.1 Shewanella sp. SM68 | reverse complement strand
CACACAGATTTCTTGTTTTATCTTGTTAAAGAGCAACTCAATATTCGTAAGAGAACTTGAGTACCACACTGAGCGTCGAACGCTTCCAGTTGGCTAGGGCTGCGTATTCTACGCATTTCCCGTTTCGCGTCAAGGAGTTTTTTTCAACTTCTTGCTGCGATTGAATTAAGTGCTTAAAAGCGACTCAATTCAACCTAACCCGTCAGCTTGCTTTCGCTGTCTGCCGTGTCAGTGGATGCGCATTATAGGCAGCAGGAGATTTTGCGCAACCCCTATTTTCAGTAAATTTGCAGTTAATTCTAATTATCTAATCTAGCCACAAGATACCCACTACTTACCCCCAAAGTTATCCACGCTCCGCTCATTTTAGACTCAGTTTTAACTTAAAATGAGGTTTGATGAAACTCTATTACTACGAATAAAGCACGGAGATTCCGTTGATTCTCGAGGCCAGAGGTGGGTTCTTGATGCAGCTTGTTCTAATAAATGGGCAAACGACAGATTAAAGAAACTCTTTGCCGACTTAATCAGAGATACAGGTCGTATTGCACAAAGCTGATATTGGCCACTTGTTAGCGATGAGCTTATCTATTAAAGCTAAGTTGATTTATCAAAGACATCATGCACATTAAGAGTGTTATGTTCGCTTACCTATATTTAGTGACAGGATATTTAGTGGCAATAATTTAGAAGCAAAAAAATACCCGCCAATGGCGGGTATTTTCTCATTCAGCTATGGCGTTAAACGCTGAGCTTATTCTTCAACAGGAGAGACCACGAACAGTAAGTCGCCTTGAGACACTTGCTGACCATTGCTGTTCAGAATGCGCTCGATACGATACTTCTTATCTTCAGGGTACAGAATCGCACTCTGGCGGTTAAAGCCGGCTAAGGTCACTTGCGAGAACATCTTCATCGCTTCTGTTAGTGCTAGTGTTTGATCAACCGTGACTATGTCACCTTCTTTCACGAAGTCCGCTTCACCAGGTGCAGAAGAGGTATAGAAGATACCTGCGCCTTGGGCTAACACTTTCAGTTCGTTACTTTCGCCAACACGCAGTGACTCAGTGTCTACTTCCACAGTTTCAGCGGCAGCTTCCATTTCTGCTATCAACGCAGGAATGTCGAGCTCAGCCATTAAGCGTGGCAGATAGTTAGTGTCGTAAACACCTTCGTTGAAGGTACCATCTTTCAGGATCAGCTTGAGTAACGGAATGTTAGTCGCGATGCCTTTCAGCACTACACTGTCTAAGTATTCGTACAGTTTGGCAATCACATCTTCACGGTTTTCACCGCGCATGATGATTTGCGCAATCAAGCTATCGTAGTATGGCGATACTTCTTTACCTGGCGCAGCAATCGAAATGATTTCCACATCTGGATGATCTGGGAACACACACTCAGTGATCTTGCCTGGATTTGGAATCAGCTGCAGTATGCCATGGCTATCGAGCGCCGCTTTCTCAGCCGTCACACGTACTTCCATCGCATAACCAATTTCTTTAGGTTCTAACGCTGCAATTGAACGGCCAGCGGCAATATCAAACTGCGCACTAACGATATCAATACCTGAAGTCGCTTCCGTGACAGGATGTTCAACCTGCAGACGCGTGTTCATCTCCATAAAGTAGACTTCATTCGCATCTAAGTTATAGATAAACTCTACGGTACCTGCGCCCATGTAATCGGTCGCGTCGCCTAAGGCACGGGTATAGGCCAGCACTTGTCGCTTCAGCTCATCTGGCAACATAGTTGAGCCAGATTCTTCGACCACTTTTTGGTTATTACGTTGAACCGAACAGTCACGCAAACCTAATACTTTCGCATTACCGAACTTATCACGCAGTAACTGCACTTCGATGTGACGTAGTGATGTCACATACTTCTCTAAGTACAAGTCACCATTACCGAAGGCGGCAGCCGCTTCAGTTGCGGTTTTTTGGAATAAACCAATCATGTCTTCAGGACGTTTCACAACCTGAATACCTTTACCGCCACCACCTTGTACCGCTTTAAGAAGTACTGGATAGCCGATTTCGCTCGCCACATTTACGGCTTGTTCAGCATTGGTCAGAATACCGTGCGAACCAGGCACTACAGGTACGTTTTGCGCTTGCGATGTCTTAATTGCGTTCGACTTGTTACCCATAGTCGTCATTGAATGCACGCTAGGACCGACGAAGTTAACACCGTTATTCACACATAATGCAGCAAACTGCGGGCTTTCTGATAGGAAACCAATACCAGGATGCAATGCATCAACCTGTTCATATTCGGCCACTTTCAGCACTGAGTATGCGTTCAAGTAACTTTCGTCCGATGTGTTACCACCGAGACAAACTAACTTGTCGGTTTCTTTGAGCATGTCCGCTGGCACTGATGTCATATCAGGATCCGACGCCACTAATACCACATTGATATTATTGTCATGCGCCTTGCGAATAAGTTTCACCGCTGTACAACCACGGGCGTGAACCAATACTTTGTTAATTGGCTTCATTAACTTACGTGGATCGTTCTGCACGATCACTTCTTCTTCAACAGTAGCTTCAACCACTAAGGTCGACAGTGCATTGATGATCACGTCGTTAATTTTTGCCGAAGGCATTGGCATCAGAGGATCGATACCTGCTAACTGAGAGTCTAAATTGTCGCTGAATGGGTTATGGACTAAGCCCGCCATTGCGCCAGGTACTTTTGACAAGTAGTTAGACAGCGTTGCCGTTGATGGTAAGTAAGCTGGCACCACCATTTGACCTGCGAACGGCATGTTAGTACCAGACAGATAGTAAGTTTGCACCAATGGGTGAGTTACAAAACTCGCCTGCGCACCACCGGTACAGTCACCAAAACCAAACATCAGTACTGGCAATTCGTTATCACGAATAAAGCGCGTGATACGGTCGTTCACCACAGCCATAGAGAATAGCGCCGCAGCGCCTTCTTTAGTCTGCATACCACCTGAACTGATAAAGCACACAACGGGTAATTTACGCTTAGCACACTCGATCAATAGTGCAGAGAATTTCTCAGCACTAGCCATATCGAATGCACCCGCTTGGAATGCGGTGTTAGACACAGCCACACCCACACGCACTTTTTGACCTTTTTCTTTAAAGTCAGCAATACCTGTGATCAAACCACATGGGCGAATGCCTTTATCTAATGCGTCTTCAATCGATAAACGGAAGCCTGGGAAGTTGAGCAAGTTAGCCGACATTTTGTCGCCGTTGATCTCTTCGAAATGGGTAAAGAACTGCTTCACCACATTTTCCCAAGTCATGTTGCCTTTACGTTTTTCGTCACGTAGCACTTTTTGGATCAATAGATCTTGATAACCCATGGTCAAGCGGTTCCAGAAGTCCTTACGACGACCGATACGCACAGGGTTGATCGCACCAGTGTACTTGCTGGTATCGCTTTCACTATCGAAATACTCAGGCAGTAAACGCTCGAAGAAGTAAGTCAGTACCACGAATAGACTGTCGTTAAGTTGTGGGAAACCCACACTCTTCCACTGCTCTACTCGCACCAACAAATCGGCGCGGTTCGATTGACCCATAAAATACTTGAGCCACTTATAGAACTTAGCTTTGTCGTTCGAGGTATCTTGCGTCGACAATGCATGGTCAATTGACTTGTGCAACAGGTTGTTCACTGAGTTACGTGACAAACTCTTCGACATCATGGCTTCTTTCGCGATTGACGCTAAGCTGCCCACAACGTTGTCATACAAGGCATTAAAGATCAGAATGTTATGGCATTGCCAAATAAAGTCTTCACGCAGTTCTTCATTTACCACCACATCAAGCACAGTCAGCTGATTCAGCTCAGGCCATTTAGCTTGAGTCACAGACTTTGGCAAACTTTCTAAGTGCTGAATCAGCCCTTTAAAGTTGTTAGCCGCATTGCTCTTCCAGCGATGATACAAAGACCAGCTAATGTTGAATAACAACGCCTTACGTGCTTTTTTATAGTTCTCTTTTGGCTCACCCAAAATCAAACGTGTCAGCATGTTACGCTCGGTAGAGACTTCGTCACGTTTAGCGACAAAGTTAGTCCACAATTTATTCAAATCTTCGTCATAAACTAGCTTGTCAGGGTTAGACAACCAAGCTTGGAACACACGGTCTTGTTCCTGTTGAATACGTGCCAACAGATCACCTTCTGGCACGCTAGCACGTGACAGACGGCCATATTGCTCTTGAGAAATAGAATGGATACGGCTACGTAGCGTTAAATAACGCAAATAGCGATAGGCGCTACCGAACAAGTTATGGTGACTGGTCGGGCTCGTTGCCACAGCTAATTCTGCGTTCAGTTCCAAAGCCATCAAGTTTTTAGATGGATTAAGGAAACGAGTTAAACTGCGATCATAATGCTCACGTAAATCTTTAGATTCACGCACAAAACTCATCGCTGCACGCTCAACCGCTTCTACGCTGCTAATAATAGCGCGGCGCAGATTGTGCTGACGCTCGTCACGATCGCCCGGTGAAAAGTCGATGATACCGTCGATACAACCTGAGGTATAAAGCTCTTCTGGTGATACACCCACTGATTTCGCACATTCTTGCCAAGATAAGTTGTACTTACGGGCAATACTTTGCAGACCTTGTGGCTGGATCGTGTTGAAAATACCGTCACGCAACGACAACAGAATGTTCGCCGCCGCTAATGGAATTGCGCCACCAGAATAACCAGCACCAATTACGATACCGACTGTCGGTACGTCAACGTTGGCACTTTCTGCGATGGCTTTAGAAATTGAATGCGCTTGGTTTTGGCTGTTAGCGATTTCGCCAGCATCCGCCCCTGGGGTATCAATTAAATAGATAATAGGCATAGACAATTCGGCGAAATGACGAATTGCTTTACAAGCGGCGTAATGATGCTCAGGCATCCAAGCACCGTTAGCGGTAGTGCGTTCTTGGGCAATAAAGCCAATACGACGAGTGCGTGAACCAAAGTTCAGCTCGACCTCAGCACTGTAAAAAGAGCCCAAGTGAGTTTCCGTAATCAAACGACCTTTAAGATCGGCAATAATACGTTTTGCACCAGGACGACCTTTATCTTGGGTCGGCTGGATCACTTTAGCAACGTAACCGTCGACATCTAAAGATGCCAAGTCTTTTAAGTTTGCTTGAATAGCATCCTCATTTAAAAGACCTTTAATTTCTTCCGATAAACTCTGTTTACTGTGCTTAGGAAACAGAGAAAAATCTTTTGCCAAATGCTCGGCCTGTAAAAAAAGCGGATCGGGCGTTTGGGCTTGAGTCATGTGTTTGGGCTGATTATTGCTGGTCATCAAAAGATCCTCTGCTTAGCCTCTGAAAATTTTTAGCCAATAAATATAACTTTGTTATCCCGTCAAATGCCATTAAACTGCATAGGACGCTTTGTTCCAAATATGAGACAGTGGGAATAACATGCCAGATTTAAACGGTATGATGCTATTTGCAGCCGTAGTTAGAGCGAAGGGATTCTCCCAAGCTGCACGTGAAACCGGCCACCCAAAATCCACCATAAGTCGCAAAATCGCGCAGCTAGAAGAACAACTTGGCGTGCGATTACTACAGCGCGACACCCGTAATTTGAGTTTGACCCAAATCGGGGCACTCTTTTATCAACACTGTGATTCGATTCGCAATGAGGTAGAAGCGGCCAAGGCAGTTATCGAGAATACTCACGATGATGTGTCAGGATCATTACGCATTGCAATCCCAGTGTCATTTAGCCAAGAACTTATCGCTAACCTCTGTAGCGGATTTATGCGTTTATATCCCAATGTTGAATTGGATGTCCAGTTTACCGACAACGATATTGGTTTAGTCGGTGAAGGATATGACATAGCCATCAAATATGGCCCACTTCAATCGTCAGACTTAGTCGCAAGATTACTGTTTGAACGCCAGCCAATTTTGGTGGCAAGCCCTGCATACTTAAAACTCAAAGGCACCCCCGCGACCCCAAAGGAACTCAGCCTGCACAGTGGGATTTTATTGGGGACTTCTCGCTCAGCACCAATTTGGCCATTGGGTAAATGTTCGCGTAAAACCATGGCGAACTTTCAGCGTAAAGTGAGGGTCAACAGCCCGATAATGGTGAAGCAATTAGCCATAGATGATTTTGGCATCGCCATGTTATCCAATTCAGCCTGTAAGACTGAACTTGCTAATGGACAGCTAGTACCGATTTTACAAGAGTGGCCGATTGAACCTTTTAAGGTTTACGGGGTTTATTCGAGCAGACGCCAACTGGCCACCAACATCAGTGTCTTCTTAGATTTCTTTGTAAAACGCTTCAGCAGCCAAGAAAGCCTGCAATCCCTAATGGGTTAACGTTTCCCGTCGCATCAGGAAACCTGTTTCAAGAAAGTCCTATAAAAAAGCCTAGATCTGAGTCTAGGCTTTCAGTATCACGATTGATGTCAGCCAAGTAGGCCACTTCATACGCAATTCTCGCAAGGTTTAGATACGCTATGCTTACGCGACCTAGCATGGGCTAAGGAATAACGCGTTCCCGTTTTAAGATTTCCTTAGTAATGGCTTGACGCAATGGTAAACCTGCGGCGTCGGGAATATCCATATTCATCGCAAAAAACCATACATTATCATCGAGTTCAACCCAACCTACCCACCAGCCAATGCTTGGTTCTGCTCTGACTGCATAACCGGTTTTCGCACGGATAATATAGTCAGAATTCGCTTCAGTCAGCATGGCTTGCTTAACAATACGTAAACTGCGCTCAGAAGCGTGTATCTTGTTGTGATAAAGCTTACGTAGGAAATCGATTTGCTCCGTAGCCGAAATTCGTATGCCACCATCTAACCAAAAGCTATCCAAATTTCCCGAAATATCCTCATTACCATAATCAAACGAGGCGATCATCTTCGACATACGCGCCTCACCAATTTGGCGAGCAAACTCTTGGTAGACAGGCACAACCGAATACTTCATTGCAGTAATAAGGTTATGATCACGATTCCAAGTTGCGATATCTCGACTTTTACCATCCCAATTAAAGACTTGATGCTCATCCTTCACCACGCCAAGCTCTAGCGCGATCAAACTGTTAGGAATTTTAAACGTCGATGCAGGTAAAAAACCTTGATTGGCACGTTTAAGATTATTAGTGAATCCCTGTTGCTTGTTTTCATTCCATAACACCACTACGCCTTTAGTTTGGTGCTGAGTAAAACTAGCATCCCAACTGCGGGTTTCTTGCCACTCCTTAGCTGTAGTAGATGCAAAAGTCGGCGCCACTAAGCTTGACGACACTAAAATAGACGACATCACCAGCACAGCTGATATGGTGAACAAACGCATAAAGTCTCCTTGTAGAAAAACACACAATCCAATGAACTAAAAAAGTGATTAAGGCTATCACTTAGGGTTTTGGCATGCCCTAGCAAACTGCTGACCAATTGTGGCAAAAAAGAGGCAAACTAGACCCTATTGCACTGTTACAGATGGATTAATGCCAGCGCGACATGATTTGTGATAGAAGATATTGGCATAAGATGACAAAGATCACTGAGCTTAACTTTATTACCCTCAGCTTGTAGTGCATACTTTTTGGCATAAGAGACTATCCGCACGAAAAAAATAATCATTATTTCCAATGAATAACGTCTAATCACTACAGGGAAGCAAAACATGTTGAAGCCAGTGTTAACACTCATCCTCACCACCAGCTTAATGACTACAGCCAGTGCCGTGCAGTTATTTGGTGACGTTGAAGTTTCCCGCCTACCAGCAGCCGAAAAAACCATAGGCGACGTAGTCACTCGCTATCAAGCACTTGACGATGGTCTGGCTCAGCTGAGTTCAAAGAAAAACGAAGTTGACGCCACCCAATTAGCGGCGCGCCAAGGACACAGATTGTGGCAACAAGCTGTCCGCGATGTACAGTCAGGGCATTTTGATGACCGACCTTTATACTGGGCTCGCCTTGCCATGCTTAATAGTCTAAAAACCACCAGCGCCAACTTTAAAATGGCCGATTGGCAACAAGACATATTAATGAGTGCGGTTGAAAAGGCATCACGGGGTTTTAGCGATATTCAATATGGTGATGATGTCCAAATCAAAATATTCCTCACGGGTTTCGATCCTTTCTTCCTCGACAAAGATATCACCCAGAGTAATCCTTCCGGTCTAGTTGCCCTCGCCTTGGATGGTTTTCGCTTTGATATTAATGGTAAAACGGCGCAAATAGAAACCGCTATGGTGCCAGTACGTTTTGCAGATTTTGATCAAGGACTTATCGAGTCGCTATTGAGCCCGATTTATCGCGATCCCAAAACCCAATTTGTATTCACCGTTAGCATGGGCCGAACTGATTTTGATATCGAACGTTTCCCAGGGCGAAATCGCAGCGCAGCGGCGCCCGATAACCAAAACGTACTCACTGGCGGCACGAAAACCGCACCCGTTGCCCCAAAGCTTAATGGTAAAGATTTTATCGGCCCCGAATTTGTGGAATTTTCACTGCCTGTTTCGGCTATGCAAGTCAAAGATGGTCAATGGAAAGTCAATGATAACCATACTGTCACTACCCTTGCCCGCGGTGAATTTAGCGCGACCTCATTAAACGAACTGCAAAACGAAACCTCAGTCGAAGGCTCTGGCGGCGGTTATCTTTCTAATGAAATCTCCTATCGTGCCATAGTCTTGCAGCATAAGTTTAATAGCCATGCCAAGGTCGGCCACATTCACACCCCAAGAGTCAAAGGCTATGACGCCGATACTGAGCAAGCCATAGTCGAACAAGTACGCACTATGGTGATGCAAGCGACAGCGAGTTTATAGCCAAGTCACACTGGCTGAAACTGGCTGAAACTAGCATTGTCAGATAGCGTTCGCTATGATGCGAACGCTTCTGATGTGAACGCTTAGGCAGGCTTAATCACCGATAAGTTTTAAGCACTCAATTTTATCTTTAACCGACGAGATCCAACGCTAACCCTATGCTGAAACCCGCAGACTTACTCAATGCCTTACGCCGTCGCAGCAGTGAAGCACTTGCCCCGCTGACAAAATCGACGTACGCAGCCTTGGGCCAAAGCCAAGATAAGTCGCAGGTGATAACGAGTCCACCAGCACCAAATCCGGCTCAGGCACATATTTTCACCGGTTCATCACGCCCACTCTCGTCACTACAAATTCAAGTACTAGAGCGAATTGAAGCTTGTTATCAAGAGGCCGAGATATCGCTTAAGCGCACTTTTCCACGCCCTGTCACTCAATTTAGTTTAAGGGGTAAGAGTGCGGGTACAGCTCATCTGCAACAGAATCGCTTGCGATTCAATCCTGTATTGCTACGCGAAAACAGCGAGGCATTTCTGACTGAGGTCGTCCCCCACGAAATTTGTCATTTGCTGTGTTTTCAGCTTTTTGGCAAAACCAAGCCCCACGGTAAAGAATGGCAATCTTTGATGTTAACGGTATTTAAGGTCAATCCGAGTACCACACATAGCTTTAATACCACTTCAGTTACGAGTCGCGATGTTGAGTATCGCTGCGCCTGTGGACCGATTCGACTGAGTATTCGCCGCCATAACAAGGTGTTGCGTGGTGAAAGTCGTTATATTTGTAAACGCTGTAAGACCCATTTAACTGCGATCTAGCGACTTTCAGCAAACAAAACTCCCACCTAAGTACGACTCAATTTGCATAAACAGCGATATTTCCCTTACCATCACGCCATAAAAGACGAGCCAAAGGCTCGCGTAGTGTTTGTTATTTTGGGATAAATTTTGAACATAGCTTCTTTAACCGTTAATTCACGGCGACTTTTGTTGTGCCTAATCACTTGGGCGGCGACCTTATCTGTGCCCGCAAGTGCCTCAGTGTCACATCCCAGCAGTTTCAGCCAAGCGAAAACCAAGTCACAGGCGCTCTACGCAGGCAGTCGCCAAGGTACTCTGCCCGCAGTCAGCTTTTACTGTGGCTGTGAAATTCAGATCAAAGGCAAATCGTGGAAACCCGATCTCGCCAGCTGTGGTTATCAAGTCCGTAAACAGGAAACCCGCGCCAACCGTATCGAGTGGGAACACATAGTCCCCGCCTGGGAATTTGGCCATCAACTCCAATGCTGGCAAAAGGGCGGCCGTAAAAACTGTGCCGATAACAGTAATGAATTTAATAAGATGGAATCGGACATGCATAATTTGGTACCCGCAATTGGTGAGGTCAATGGCGATCGCAGCAACTTCCGATTTAGCCAATGGAACGGTAAGGCCGACCAATATGGCCAATGTGCTATGGTAGTCGACTTTAAGAATCGTCAAGCACAACCTCCCGCGAATACCCGCGGTAAGATAGCCAGAACCTACCTATATATGCAGCAGACCTATGGTCTTAAAATCGCCTCAAGCCAATTAAAATTATTTAAGGCATGGGATAAAACCTATCCAGTTGATACTATTGAGTGCAAACGTGATAACGCCATAGCGCAAACCCAAGGTAACCATAACCCCTTTGTGCAGAATGCCTGTAATGCGCCACCACAGCGTCAACAATTAGCCGAATAAGGTCGACAATGAGAGTCCCAAGAATTTATCAACCTCAGCCATTAGCCATCAATCAACAGTTGAACTTAGACGAAGATGGCGCGGCCCATATCGGCAAGGTGCTACGCATGGGCAACGGCGAACATATCAGTCTATTTAATGGCGATGGCAATGATTATCTTGCTGAAATTGTTGACGCAGGTAAGAAGCATGTCACAGTAAAGCTGCTCTCCTGTGAGGCCAATTTATCTGAGTCGCCACTCAACTTACACTTAGGCCAAGTGATTTCCCGTGGCGATAGAATGGAGTTCACCATTCAAAAATCAGTCGAGCTTGGCGTGAATACGATTACGCCGCTGTTTTCAGATCGCTGCGGTGTGAAACTTAACGGTGAACGCCTAGAAAAGAAAATTCAGCAATGGCAGAAGATCGTCGTGAGCGCCTGTGAGCAATCGGGACGCAGCCAAGTGCCCGTGGTTCGCCCAGCGATGGACTTACACGATTGGTGCAGTGAGCCGACCTCAGCGCTTAAACTCAATTTGCATCCACGTGCCGCACACGGCATCAATGGCTTAGATTTGGCGCATACCCGCGTGCGACTATTAATTGGCCCAGAAGGCGGTTTGTCGGCGGAAGAAATCGCCATGACAGAAACCTATCAGTTTACCGATGTGTTGCTTGGCCCCAGAGTGCTACGCACCGAAACCGCCTCGCTCACCGCCATTACGGCACTGCAACTCAGATTTGGTGATTTAGGCTAGACCGTCCACAACCGCACACAGCGGTGGTATGGCACCCCATTATCCAATAAATGCTTTTTTGCCTGCAAACGGCGACAAATAAGGAACAGATTAATGATAAAACTCGGCATAGTGATGGACCCCATCAGTGAGATCAACATTAAGAAAGACTCCAGTTTTGCCATGTTAATGGCCGCGCAGGAAAGAGGTTATCAGCTGTTTTATATGGAAATGGCCGATCTTGCCATGGTCAACGGTGTGGCTATGGCCAATATGCGTCCGTTAACTGTTTTCAATGATGCGAGCAAATGGTTTGAACTCGGCGAAGCTACAGACACGCCGATGAGCGAACTCGACGTGATCTTAATGCGTAAGGACCCGCCATTCGATACTGAGTTTATCTACGCAACTTACATGCTTGAACGCGCCGAAGAACAAGGCGTGTTGATCGTTAACAAGCCACAAAGCTTACGTGATGCTAACGAGAAACTATTTACCGCATGGTTTAGCGAATTCACGCCAGAAACGATCGTAACCCGTGATGCCAAACGTATCCGCGCTTTCCACCAAGCGAAGGGCGATATTATTCTTAAGCCACTTGATGGTATGGGCGGCACCTCGATTTTCCGCGTGAAGCAGGACGACCCAAACCTTGGGGTCATCATAGAAACCTTGACCAGCTATGGCCAACAATATGCCATGGCGCAAGCCTTTATCCCTGAGATAACCAAAGGCGATAAACGCATTTTAGTGGTCGATGGTGAGCCTGTGCCCTACGCCTTGGCGCGTATCCCAATGAAAGGCGAAACCCGTGGTAATTTAGCGGCAGGCGGAAGCGGTGTGGCTCAACCTTTATCCGACAGCGATTGGGCAATTGCCCGCGCCATTGGTCCAGAACTTAAAAAACGTGGACTGATTTTTGTCGGCCTCGATGTCATTGGTGACAAGCTGACTGAGATCAACGTAACCAGTCCAACTTGTATCCGTGAGATCCAAGCAGCATTTGATGTCGACATCACCGGCATGTTAATGGATGCTATTGAAGCACGCCTTAACACCAAAGCATAAAAATTTACCAACGAGTTTGTTGATTTAAGGCGCTTTGACATCACAAGCGCCTAGCCACTTTCTAGGGATGTGATATGAGTTTCACCAAAGCGCCATTCTTGTTACTCGGCATAGGTTTATTACTATCGACTCCGACTTGGGCCAACATAGAAACAGGTCCAACGAAAGCACCGTCGCGTCCCAAAAACATTGTCATCATGATAGGTGATGGTATGGGACCGTCTTACACTAGCGCTTACCGTTACTACAAAGATAATCCTGACACAGAGGAAGTCGAACAAACCGTATTCGACCGTTTACTTGTAGGTATGGCGAGCACTTATCCCGCCAGTGTCAGTGGTTATGTTACCGACTCAGCGGCGGCAGCAACAGCGCTCGCCACTGGCGTTAAATCTTACAATGGGGCGATCTCGGTCGATACCCAAAAGCAACCGCTGCCGACCATACTCGAAAAAGCCAAATCCCTTGGCCTCAGCACAGGTGTGGCTGTAACGTCGCAAATCAACCACGCCACGCCAGCCGCCTTTTTGGCCCACAACGAAAGCCGTAAAAACTACGATGCTTTGGCACTCAGCTATCTAGAAACTAACGCCGATGTATTCTTAGGCGGTGGTCAAAAATACTTTACCCCTGAACTATTAGCACAATTTAAAGCCAAGGGTTATCAACATATTACTCGTTTTGAAGATCTCGCCAGCATCACCCAACCTAAAGTGCTGGGACTGTTTGCCGAAGTCCAATTACCTTGGGCAATTGATGAAAAAGATGCGAAAAAACTCAGCACTTTAACCCAAAAAGCACTCAGTTTACTGTCGCAGAATGACCAAGGTTTTGTACTGTTAGTCGAAGGAAGTCTCATCGACTGGGCGGGTCACAATAACGACATAGCTACAGCCATGGGTGAAATGGATGAATTCTCCAATGCCATTGAGGTGGTTGAGCAATTCGTGCGTGAACATCCTGATACCCTGATGGTGATCACCGCCGACCATAACACCGGTGGCCTATCGATTGGCGTCGATGGAAAGTACAACTGGAACCCTGAAATCCTACGTAACATTTCAGCCAGTACCGACACATTAGCCTTAGCCGCCATCAGCGGTGAACAATGGCAGGCCGATCTTGCCCGCGGTTTAGGTTTTGAGCTCAACGAAGAAGAAATCGCAAAATTAACGGTCGCCAGAATGCAGGGGTTAGAAACCATCGCGGTTGCAATTCGCCATGTTATTGATAAGCGAACTGATACGGGTTGGACAACCGACGGCCATACAGGCACAGACGTACAAGTGTTTGCCGCAGGTCCAGCATCCGAGCTGTTTAACGGCCATCAAGACAATACCGATATCGCCAATAAGATTTTCAGCTTATTGCCAAAACCGAAGAAACCTAAAAGCTAAGCGTTAATCGATTCCGTTCATTAAAGACAATCACATAAGGCAACCGCATAATGCAGTTGCCTTTTTATTGGTTTTTTTTATTAGGGATTTTATTAGGTTTTAGCGCAGTGATTCCATGCAAACTGGCTCGGGCGTGAATAACGGGTATAATGCCCACACTTAAGTTTATAGGTGCCTGTAACTGTGTTAACTAATCCATCGCAAGTCATTATTCGTAATCAAGACAGCCTAAGCCAACATAAGGTGTTAGTGCTCAATCATGAAGCCGATCTACTGCCAAAAGCCCTGCTCGATGTCGCGGCCTCGGTCGATGCCCTCGCCTTGGATTATCACCATTATTTACACTTAGCGCCGCACGCGAATTCAAAACTGCGTTGCTACTTCGGCCACGAACTGCCACATCAAGACCCAATTAAACCTGAAAAGTACGATACGGTTATCGTTTATTTCCCCAAGGCTAAACCCCTCGCACCTTATCTATTTAACCTCGCCGCCAACCATCTTGTGCCTAACGGCCAACTGTTAGTGGTTGGGGAAAACAAAGGCGGCATTAAGTCTTTAGTTAAACTCTTGCCTGAGTATTTTGCGACGGGGATGAAGCTCGATAACGCCCGCCACTGCCTACTATTTGGTAGCCATTTAGAGGGCAGCGCCCCGACAATGAAACTTAGCGACTGGGTCAGTCAGTATCAACTCACAACGCCGCAAGGCGAGATCAGTATCTGTAATTTAGTCGGGGTATTTAGCGAAAAACGGTTAGATCTCGGCACTGAATTATTATTATCACACCTACCAACACTCTCGGGTCGAGTGCTCGATTTTGGTTGCGGCGCAGGCGTGATCACCGCAGCCCTACTAAAAGCACAACCGAGCCTATCCCTAGAATGCGTTGATATTAATGCCATGGCGTTAGCTTCTTGCGAACTCACCCTCGCGGCCAATGGCATGACAGCCAAAGTATATCCATCCGATGGGCTCGCACAAACCACAGGAAAATTTAACGGCATTATCTCTAATCCGCCGTTTCATGATGGCCTCGCCAGCACTACCAGCATAGCGCAGAACTTTGTCACCGATAGCGCTAAGCAATTACAGCATAATGGTATTTGGCAAATAGTCGCCAATCGCCACCTGCCCTATTCCGATATTATCGCCGCCGAATTTGGCCAATTGAAAGTGGTTGCCGATAACAACAAGTACAAGTTGTATTACTTCCAGCACAAATAGATGTTTGATTAATAACGCGCAGATGCTTTCGCTGAAGCGCGTTATTGGCAACACCAGCCACTCACTCTTATCCCAATCCCTGTTTGTTTTCAGATAAAACCTCCCTTTCATCGTGTTACAAAATTCAATATTGTGATCTGCCGCATGCCAGCGATTCTGACAATCCCCCACTTATAGTCACTCAACAGCCGTCCCTAACATAGGGATTCGATTTAAAACATCAAAATAATGGTTAAACCCAAAATCAATATAAGTTGTGGTTTATTCAGTAATTTTTGTTATAAAACCAGAGATAACACTGATTATAAGACTCAATTTTTTATAAAAAACTATTTTAAAATTCACTCATAGACCATTAACAACAAAATGACAACATTTGCTGATTTTGCAGCCAAAAAGGCTTCTTTACCCTAAGTTTCTACTGTTATACTCAAAACAGCTTCTTAAACAAGAATAAAACGCAATTACTAGGAATGCCCCTATGCTGGACCCTGAACTCATAGAGCTAAACAGCGATAAGACAAAAGCTGAATTGCGCCTGATCCCTAATGTCCATGGTCCAGTCACCCATGAAGACATAATGCGCCTGTTGTCTTTACCTGAATTCGCCGCTCTGTTTCCGCTAGAACCAGCCATTACTAAAACCGTCGCTAAAATCAACTCTCTTTGTAATCAAGACGATGGAAAATTTGAGCTCTATACTACTTTGGCCGAACGTCGCGATGGCAGCATAGCTATCGAGATTAGTCCCGATAAAATGCAAGCCAGTCTTAAACTTACCGCAGCATGGGGTGGTAAACAGATAGATTTGCCAGAGATCCTCACTCACCTCAAAAAAAACAACGTCTGCATGGGGCTAAGCAAACTCAAAATTCAAGCTCTACTAAAGCAACTCAGCACACTCAAGCCAGGGGAAATCTGCCAAAGTGAAATAGCCCAAGGCAAAGCCCCTGTTAATGGACTCAATGCGGTATTAGAACGCAAAGTATTCCTTGCGCGGGAGCGCTTGCTTCAGCCACAAGAGCGCGAAGATGGCAGTGTCGATATGCGCAATTTAGGCGCAATGATCGTTGTTAAAGCCAATGATCTCTTGATGGTTAAACATTTAGCCACCGAAGGCACTCCGGGCTACAACATCAAGGGCGAAGTCCTTAAACAAAAACCAGGTAAGGATGCCGTGCTTCAAGCGGGTACTGGCACAGCTTTTCATCCCAAAGATCCCAATAAGCTGATCGCCACAGTGCCAGGGCAACCCGTCGAAACCCGTACAGGTATGAATGTCGATGATGTACTGCAACTTAAAGACGTCGACATCAGCACAGGCCATGTTACCTTCAAGGGCAGTATTTTAATCACAGGTGATGTCCACGAGGGCATGATAGTTAAAAGCTCAGGCGATATTACCGTGATGGGGTTTGTAGACTCCGCCACCCTTGAAGCAGAAGGTGATGTCACTGTGAGTAAAGGCATCATTGGCCGCCAGATTAAAGCCAATGAATACTCTACCAATATCTATTCTCAAGGGCAGATCAGCGCCCAATTTGTGCAATATTCTCAATTAGTTGCCAAAGGAAATATCTTAGTCACTAAACAGTTGCTGCACAGTAATACCAAAACCGCCGGCAGTTTAACGGTCAGCGATTCTAGCGGTCGTCGTGGCGATCTGGTTGGCGGAGTCGCACACGCTGAAAAAGGCATCACGGCGGTTGTCATAGGTGCAACGGCAGGGACTAAAACTGACGTTTACTGCGCAATGGGACAGGCTGAACTCAAGCAAGATCTCAAGTTACTCGATGAGAGCGTTAAAGCTATGGTCGTCGCCAGTTTAGATATCGAGGCTCGCCTCAATAAACTGCCCCCCAAGTCAGAATGGCAAGCTGACGCGGTTATGATTGAGCAAATCAAGATGATGCTTGATGAAAAAAATCGCATCATGGATGAACGTACCCGTGAAGAGCTTGAATTCGATACCTTTAAACAAGAAGTCGAAGGCTACTACGAAAAATACCGTATCGAAGTGCTTAAACACGTATTCCTTAACGTTGAGCTGCATATAGGTCCAGCAAATCACCGTACGGCACGTGAACACGGCACTTGTTGTATTGCCAATGTTAATCAAGAGATTAACTTTGACTATAACGCCAAGGCCAAAGCTGCACCGAGCACATAAGGTTAACTAGGGTTCTTAACTTATTGCCCGCTCAGCCAGTGCTGAGGCGGCTTTCGCTCGGTAGCCAAACCTCTGAACTCGTTCTGGCCTCTATCTATCTTCTCCAAGCGTGGCATACTGCTCACAGATAAACGCACGCAGCAGTATGCCAAGTCACCTTCTTGCAAAATCCTAATCCTTGTCTACTGCCGCCGATTGATCTCAGAGAATACCTCAGAGCCCATTTTAAACTTCCTAAGGATCTGAAATGACTAGCGTTAAGATGTCGAGTATTGAATGGCCAGCGATTGTAAAACTGACTCAAAATGACGAATTACTTTACCTAGAACACCAAAGGGATTGGCTCGAACTGGCCTGTCTCTATCAGCATCACTTTATCGAAACCGATCAATTATTAGACTCCAAAGGGCAGCGATACCTTATCAGTGCCTGTCCACAAAAAATCCATGAAGATCCTGTTGGCGAATTACCTCGATTACTGCGCCAAAAACAGGATTTGCCACTCAATGAATTTATCAAATGGGTTCAAAATCATGCCCAAGCACTAGGACAATGTTGTGTCGCTAAACTGGCTTTCACGACAATTGCCCAAGGCATTGAAATTGTTCGTACCCTCGATGAATAAACAGCAAGCACATGATAAGCCATAATAAATGGCTATCAATAACTCAGTTAATCAATAAAAAAACAATATGACCTTAAAAGCTAATATCCTCACAATCAATTCACAGGCATAATTTGCCGCGGTGTAACAGCGCTAAGCCAGACGGTAAAGCGCTTAAGATGCACTCCAAAATAACCGTTTTCTGCGTCGACTCAAGGGATGACGTTTAAGTTGGCACTAAATATACAAACAGATGGAACCGAAATTGGAACTACTTAAGATTGACTGCTTAGGCAAACAACTGCGCTTAGAAGGCTCGCTCGCGGGCTGGCAACAACTCTACTGGGACAACACCTTAGTCTCACAAAAAGAAGCTTCCGTCGATAATGGCGGCCTTAAAGTCCATGTCTTTGAGCTCACTCACCACAATAGCCCGTTGGTGACAGAAAGTGGTGAGCAAGCCATCGCCATGACAGAAGCTAAAATCCAAGTTCGCCTCGAAACCGATCTCGTTTGGCAGCCTTTCCGCCTCGATTACTGCTTGCTGATGGATGACAAGATTATCGACCAAGGGCGACGGACAGAGAAAGATATCGAACGCCAAACACCAGAAACGCCCATCGTTAAGCAGCAAAAAATCAGCATGATAGGACTCGCCTCCCTCGGCTTTAAGCTGTTAAAAAGCGCTAAAGTCATAAAGGTAGTGTTAGCGGGCGCCAGTGTTGCCGCTTACTCTTGGCTATTCTCCTTCCAATTCGCCCTCGCACTTATCGCCTGTTTGGTATTTCACGAATATGGCCATATTCGCGCAATGAAATATTTTGGGATGAAAACCAAAGGGATTTACCTTATTCCCTTTATGGGCGGACTCGCGCTCTCCGATGAAAAAATTAATACACGTTGGCAAGATGTGGTGATTTCCATCATGGGACCGACCTTTGGGCTCTTGATGTCCATCGCTTCCTTGATTGCTTACCACGCAACAGGCAATGTGTTTTTTGCTGGCCTTGCCGCCTTTAATGCGCTGCTTAACCTATTTAATTTATTGCCTATTTTGCCACTCGATGGCGGCCATATTTTAAAGAGCATTAGTTTTTCGATGAACAGTATCATGGGGCTGGTCGCCTGCGCCGCCGGTGCCGCTTTCGGAGTGTATATCAGCTACACCTTAGGCTTAGCGCTATTGGGCTTCTTACTGTTGATTGGCAGCTTAGAAATCATTTTCGAATGGCGAACTCGTCATCAAAGCCATCTGCTGCCATTAGACAGATACGGGCAAATCTTCTCGGTTATTTGGTACTTGCTCACGGTTGGCGCCTTAGTCGGCATCATCTGGCACTTAGCCGGAACCGGCGATGATATGCTCAGCTTGCCGCTGCAAATATTACGCAGCTAATCCGCTTAACGGCTAAGCACAGATTCAAACACTCACCCTGAGCAATATAAAAAACCGCTATTAATAGCGGTTTTTTATTTTTCTGTCGCGCTGTGATGCTTTTACAAAAATGCGCTATTCCTTTGCCAAAGGAGGGGCGATATCGCTGCCGCCAAGGGCTTGATAAAGCGTCGCTTGGGCGGTGAGCTGGTTATAGCGATTCTCGAGTAAAGCCGCCTCGGCGCTGCGACGATTCTCTTGGGCATCAATCCAATTCTGAATACCGATAGCGCCATTGCGGTACTGGCTCTCATAAATGGCTTCAACGGCCGCCGCTGCGCTAAATTGCTGTGCCAACTTCTCCCCTTGATAACGATATTGCTGCTTAGCCGAAATCGCGTTATCGACATCCTCAAAGGCGGAATAAAGCGTCTTGCGATAATTCACCACTGCGGTTTGATAATCGATATCGGCAATGTCATTATTAATTTGCATTTGATTCCACTGCAAAAAGGGCAAGACTAGCCCTGCGCCTAAACTGCCAACGGGATTGCGTAACAACTCTTTTAACTCAGAGGTCGACTCCCCAACACCGCCGGTTAAACTCAGGCTTGGGAAATAACTCGCATAGGTCGCATCTTTACTCGCCAAGGCGGAGCGCAGTTGATACAAGGAGGCCTTCACATCTGGCCGTCTCACTAATAAATCTGCGGGTACACCCACGCTAACGTCCGGCACTGCTACGTCGGGGAGTTGCTTAATCTCAACCCAAGTTCCCCCTGAAGCTAAACTCTGCACTGGATCAGCGGCTGGCGCTTGATTGAGTAATATCGCGAGGGCGTTTTTAGCCACAGTTAATTGTTGAATAAGCTGGCTATGGGCTGCCTCTTGTCCCGCCATACTGCGCTGAGCTTCGAGCACATTCACTTGCGTCACGGCCCCAGAATCATACTGCCTTTGGGTTAATGCCAGCGTTTGCTGACTGTACTCGATACTCTTTTGGCTTAAATCAATCCGTTGATTTAAATAACCTATCTGCCAATACAAGGATGCAGTGGTCGCCACTAGGCTTTGGGTGGTACTTTCCCTATCTTCGGCGCTCGCCAGCGCCGCCCATTGAGCTTGGTCGATATTGGCCGACACTTTGCCCCACAAATCCACCTCATAACTCACGGACAATTTTGCTTGATAACTCTTAGTCGCATCGCCACCCTCAAGTGGCTGATTACGGGAAGCGTCAAGGTTTGCCGATAACTGTGGGTATAGATCATCCCGCGTTAGCCCTGCCTGCAAGCGTGCTTTAAGCAGCGTTAAGGTCGCCAGGGTTAAGTCATTGTTAGTGATCAACACTTGGCTGACCAGCTTATCGAGCTCGGGCTGATGAAACTGCTGCCACCAAGGGTCGACTTTTACTTGCTCGTTCACTGTGGTGTGTTGCCACTGTTCTGGAATTGCCAATGCAGGTGGTTCAAAGTCTGAACGCATAACACTGCCGCAGCCACTCAGTAGTGCTATGCACAGAGCTGATCCCAAAGCCGTGCAAACAGCAATAGCACAGCTACGAGGCGAAAATGGTCGATTAAATAGTTTATTATTCATGGTGTTATTACTCTCTGGCTAGTGCGTCAACGGGATCTAACTGCGCCGCATTGCGGGCGGGTAAGAAACCAAATAGCACACCAATTAAGGTCGAGCAGGCAAAGGCAGCAACGATGGAGGTGGTAGAATAAATCATTTGGAAACTGCCCCCCGTTTGAGCAAACACCACGCCAATTAAGTAGGACAAGGCGATGCCTAAGGTGCCACCACACAAACACACTAAAATGGCTTCGATAAGGAACTGGCGCAAAATATCGTTCTGGCGCGCACCCACGGCCATACGAACACCGATTTCACGGGTTCGCTCAGTCACAGACACTAACATAATGTTCATCACCCCAATTCCGCCAACGACAAGGGAAATCACCGCGATAGCCGAGATTAGTAAGGTCATGGTCGCAGTGGTTTTTTCGATGTTCTGCCTAATGGTATCGGTATTGATAGTGAAGAAATCTTGCGTGCCGTGGCGCATTTTAAGCAGCGCGATAATGCCCTGCTCCGCCGCGTTACTCGGCACAGTTTCATCGAGTCGAACTGTAATACCATCCAAATAATTTTTACCCACCATACGGCCAGAAACTGTGGTGTAAGGCACCCATACATTAAGCGCATCGCTGTTACCAAAAGCACTTTCTTTGGGTTGAGTCACACCTATGATACGTACGGGTAAATCTCCAAGGAAAATCACTTGCCCTATCGCCGAGTTATTGTCGGCAGCGCTGTTAGGGAAAAGCTCCTTACGGGTGTTGTCATCAATCACCGCATCTTGGGCGAGCGATGCGACACTGGCATCATCCCAAAATTGGCCCTGCGCTAACTCGTACCCTCTTACACGGAAAAACTCAGGTCCCACACCATTCACCGATGCCGATACCGCTTTATTACCAAAACGAACCGTTGCAGTAGAGCCAATGCTTGGCGTCACGCTATCAACATAGGGCAGATTTTTAAGGGCATTGGCGTCCGTTGCGGTTAAGGTGCGCACCCGCGCCGAGCGTCGATCGCCAAAACCAGAACCGGGGCGAATATCAATCGTGTTAGTCCCCATCGAACTGATACTTTTGAGGATGGCCTGCTGCGAGCCTTCACCTAAGGCCACTACAGAAACCACAGAGGCAATACCGATAATAATCCCGAGCATAGTCAAGAAGGTACGTAACCTGTGGGTCGACATCGCCACCAGCGCCATTTTAAGCGCTTCTACATATCTGTCCCACGAAGCCACCCGCGCACGCGAGCTGTCTTTTGCTGCCACTGTTTTTGCGACCACAGTGCCGCTAGGCTTTTGTGGCGCCATATTTTGTAACGTTGAGCTTTGCGACATCGAAGTTTGCGGCTTAGCCGTTTGTTTATCCAGACTGCGCTCATCGCTGATGATTACGCCGTCTTTGATTTCGATAATGCGGTCGGCATATTGGGCCACGTGCATATCGTGGGTCACGATAATGATGGTATGACCATCGCTGTGCAGCTCCTGCAACAACTGCATCATTTCTTCGCCGCTGTGACTATCCAGCGCACCCGTCGGCTCATCGGCAAGGATCACATCGCCGCCATTCATCAAAGCGCGTGCCACACTGACCCGCTGCTGTTGTCCGCCACTGAGCTGATTGGGTTTATGGTCAAGCCTGTCGCCAAGGCCTAAACGCGTTAACAAATGCTCGGCCCTGTCTTTACGAACCGTGCGTTCTTTACCCGCATACACAGCAGGTACTTCGACGTTGCCTATAGCGGTCAAATCACCCAGTAAATGATAACGCTGAAAGATAAAACCAAAGTGCTCGCGGCGCAGTTGCGCTAACTCATCAACGTCCATAGTCGAGGTATCTTGGCCGTTAATAAAATACGCGCCCTTTGACGGCTTATCTAAACAACCAAGAATGTTCATTAGGGTCGATTTACCCGAGCCAGAAGCACCTACTATCGCCACCATCTCGCCACGGCCAATCGACAAGTTCACATCTTTCAGCACAGTGAGTTGCTGCTCACCCGCCTGAAAAGTGCGATAACAACCTGAAATTTCAAGTAATGCCGTTGTCACTGTTAAAACCTCACGCTAGGTGGGCGACGTAATTTACTGCTGCCATCATCGGAAGACGGCATGCCAAGCACAACCTGATCGCCTTCCTTCAAACCCGCGGTGATTTCAGCATTGATTTTGTTGTTAATCCCCACAGTGACATCCACATATTGCACTTGGTTATCAACTAACACGGGCACTTGATATTGCGGGCCGCTGAGGGCTTTACGCTCGACAGACTTAGCCTCTGGCACCGCGGATTTCTCCCTCGGCTTTATACGCAATATCTGCGCAGGCACTAATAGCGCATCATCGGCCTTAGCTAACACTATAGACACCTGCGCCGTCATGCCGATACGCAAGGTGCGGTCAGGGTTTTCTACATCAAACAGACCATGGTAATAAATGGCGTCTGAGTCGCTAGAGCTCATATTGCTATCGTCGCCATCCATCGAAATCGGCCCAGGCTCAATCGCCCTCAAAACGCCACGGTAGGGATGATTCGGTTTTCCAAGAACCGTGAAATACACGGCTTGACCCGGATGGACATTGACAACATCCGCTTCAGAAATCTGCGCTTTAACTGTCATGGTATCCAGCTGCGCCATTTCAACTATGGTCGGTGTCGTTTGATTGGCGTTAACGGTTTGCCCCACTTCCACCGCGGAATACACCACAGTGCCATCCATCGGCGCGGTAATTTTGGTATAACCTAAATCGATTCTGGCACTGTCGACGTTAATCTCAGCCTGTTGTTTTTGCGCTTCTAATTGCTCAAGCTCGGCTTGATAAACCGTTAGATTAGCATCGGCCACTTCATAATCGGCGCGGGAACTGGCCTTATCGGCAAGCATTTGCTGCTGGCGGCTAAATTCCAACTTGGCTTGGCGGATCTGCGCCTGTTTAGCACGGAACTGAGCATTGATACTCTTGAGTGATGCGAGGGCATCCTTCAAATTATTCTGCTGCGCTAGGCTATCAATCTGAGCAATCAAATCGCCTTTCTTTACTTCATCACCCAGTGCCAGCGGCAAACTTAAGATTTGCCCCGATACCTGCGCACCTACACTCACCAGTTTGGATGCCTGCAACATGCCATTGGCAAGTACTGAGTTTTCGATATCGCCACGGCGCACCGCTTCAGTTACATAGGTAGGTGCCATTTCAGGCTTATGCCACATAAAATAAGCACCGCCACTCAGGAGGATTAAGCCGCTTAACGCGAGCAGCAATTTACGCTTTGAGGATTTTTTCATCGGTATTGTCGTGTCCATCAATGCTAAAGACAGCAAGCATTCATCTTGCTAAGGAACTGAAATTGTTCCAACAGTATATAGAGTTAGCCAAAGACAGTAGACGAAGGAAGTGTCGTTAACAGGTAAAGATTTGCAAATATCTGTGTAGAAATTGACAAGGAAAGCACGATTGAGTGGTGCTTAGGCTCAATGCCGATTTAGTACGATACCAAATCGTTAGGTGGTAAATTGTTGGTGTCTACATTCTATGACTGTGCCACTTGTGGTAGTTCAGCCATTCAAACGAATCTAGATACAGACTTCATTTGATTCTTTTTCAAGAAAAATCAACGTCGTGGGGTGAAGCCTTATGACTTTGATGTCGATTTAAATACAAAAACGACCAACCCGCTACGAAACATTCACGCCAAGTACTGGCCATTCTCAGTGAATAACCCAATGATTAATCGAATCAATCACTCAATTCGACTAATTCATGCTGGCGAGGATCACCTGCGTGGCATCAAAACAGGCGAAACATGATTCGCCGACAGCCAAACTCTGTATTTGGGTGAGTGGCATCACCGAATAGATGATGTCTTTGCCATCAATAGCTATGGCTAATTCGGCCTTATCGCCAAGTTCAGTCACGCTCAGCAAACAACCGCTTAAGCAATTTTGCCCATCCACTTCACAGACATGAGTCGTCGCCAATACAGCGGGGGCTTTAAACAGTAACAACACAGATTTATCCAGGGCTAACTGCAAGCGTTCGCGGCTCGAATGGGTCACTGAAATCTGAATCTGTTGTCCGCCCGCTAAGGTCACGCTGATTTTGTCATTTAATCCAAATGAATCAATGCTATTGATACGACCCGTTAACTGATTGCGGGCGCTGGTGTTGAGGGAGAAATGCGCCATCACATCCAATAAACTGTGCATATCGACGGACTCATCGAGCAAGGCAGCCAAAGCCATTTCTTGTACTTGGGAGGTGATGGAATACACCTTAAGCAACCGTTCGCCAAATTCGGTGAGTTTAGCGCCGCCACCGCCTTTGCCGCCCTTTTCGCTACACACTACGGGTTCGGGCATAGCGGTGTTCATCTCATTGATCGCGTCCCACGCCGCTTTATAACTGATCCCCGCAAGCTTGGCGCCTTGGCTGATCGAGCCTGTGTTGGCAACCTGCTCAAGCAGGCTTATCCGCCTAGGATTGGCGAAGGGCTTATCCCCGAGGGAAAGCGTAAGTAATGCATGTAAATCCATCGTTTATCCAGCACCCAAGTCTGACTTGAGTCCTATTGTCCTTCATCGTCTTGAGGATACCAATAAGATTGCCGAGATATTTCAGCGGATTAATGCCATTAATCAGCAAGAAACCGCACACAGATCACTAATTGATTGCTTAGGGCTTGAATGATCGATATATAGATTGGTATATAACGATCACTTTTTATCACGGAGGAACACAATGAAATCCATTCACCTTAAGCAATTACTGCGTTTTACCACGGCTTCGTTATTCACAATGGTACTGACATCTAGCCCTATTTTTGCGGCAGACAATGAGCAAGTGACTGTTTTTGCAGCGGCTTCGCTCACCAATGCCCTTAACGAAATCGGCCAGCAATATGAAAAAGAACACAATACTAAGGTGATATTCTCCTTCGCCTCTTCCTCAACACTGGCAAAACAAGTGGCCAATGGTGCGCCAGCCGATCTGTTTGTCTCGGCGAATCAAAAGTGGATGGATTATCTGATCGATGCTAAAGCGGTCGATGTTAACAGCCGAAAAACCTTGTTAAAAAATACCTTAGTCTTGATTGCCGAGAAAAATAGTCCCATCACAGAAGTCGTGCTCAATGGCGATTGGGATATTAAAGCCGCATTAAAAGGCAGTCGTATGGCTGTTGGCGATCCAGATCATGTGCCTGCTGGACAATATGCCAAACAAGCCCTCGAAAACCTCAAGCTGTGGCAAGCCGCTGAGCCCTTACTCGCCCGTGCTAACAATGTCCGTGCCGCCCTCGCTTTGGTTGAACAGGGTGAAGCGCCGCTTGGCATAGTGTATTCAACCGATGCGAAAGTCGCCCAAAAGATCAAAATCGTTGGCACCTTCCCAGAAACGAGTTACAGCCCAATTGAATACCCTGTCGCCTTAGTCAAACAAGAATCGACCGCAAGCGCCAAAGCGTTCAATGAGTATCTGCAGGGCCCAAGCGCAAAAAATGTGTTTGAGAAATATGGCTTTGGAGTGAATTAGGGTGCTGAGTGGTTCTTTGTTAAGCGGCTCTCTGCTAAGTGGCTCTCTTTTGAGCGACTATGAAATTGCCGCACTGCTGCTCAGCTTAAAGGTGTCATCCGTTGCCGTTATCGCCAGTTTACCCTTGGGTATTTTGTGCGCTTGGTTGCTGGCAAGGGTCGAGTTTCCTGGCAAGGCTATATTTGACAGTGTGCTCCATCTACCACTGGTGTTACCGCCCGTGGTAGTGGGTTACCTCTTGCTGATCAGCATGGGCCGCCAAGGTTTTATCGGACAGTGGTTATTTAATTGGTTTGGCATCAGTTTTAGCTTTAGTTGGCGCGGTGCGGCCCTCGCGGCGGCGATAGTGTCATTCCCGCTGATGGTCAGAGCCATACGCCAATCCTTTGAAACCGTTGATATTCGACTCGAGCAGGCCGCACGCACTTTAGGTAGCAGTCGATGGCGAGTATTTCTCACCATCACACTGCCGCTCACCTCTCCAGGGATAGTGTCAGGCATGATTATCGCCTTTGCCCGCAGCCTAGGGGAATTTGGCTCGACTATTACCTTCGTTTCTAATATCCCAGGTGAAACCCGTACGATTCCGCTCGCCATGTACTCTTTTATTGAAACCCCAGGGGCAGAATATCAGGCCATGCGTCTGTGCATTATCTCGATCGTTATCGCACTCGCGTCTTTACTTGCCTCCCAATGGCTGAGTAAAAAAGCCCTGCAGAGGACGGCAAGCGTATGTTAACAATCAATATTGAAAAACGACTCGGACAACTGCAACTGAAAGTCGATACCCAATTGCCATTGCAAGGCGTGACAGCCGTTTTTGGCCGATCGGGTGCGGGTAAGACCTCACTAGTGAACCTACTCGGTGGGCTTTCAACCCCAGATTGCGGTGAAATCCGCCTCGGCGACAAACTGCTTTATCAACAAGGCAAAGTGAACCTTCCCCCAGAAAAGCGCCATATTGGCTATGTATTTCAAGAGGCACGGCTGTTCCCGCACTATAGCGTGAAGGGCAATCTCAACTATGGTGTGCGTAAAGCCAACCCAGTCTTGTTCGATAGAATTGTGCAACTATTAGGGATTGAAAAACTCCTCAGTCGCTATCCCAGCACGCTATCGGGCGGTGAAAAACAACGGGTTGCCATTGGCCGTGCCCTGCTGACATCGCCCGATATGCTGTTGATGGATGAACCGCTAGCGTCACTCGATTTACCCCGTAAACGCGAGTTGCTGCCCTACCTGCAAACCTTATCGCAGGAACTAAAACTGCCGATAGTGTATGTGAGCCACAGCCTAGATGAGATCTTACAACTGGCGGATTATATGCTGGTGCTGCATCAGGGGAAATTGATCGCCCAAGGGGCCTTAAGTGAAGTGTGGAATAGCGAGCAAATGCGGCCTTGGGTGCCATTGCAGGAACTCAGCTCACTCCTCAGTGCAAAGGTCGCCGACAGACATCCCGACTACCCCATGACGCGACTCGTGATGGATGATGGAAACTATTTGTGGGTAAGTGGCTATCTGGCTGAAACGGCAAAGAAACTCAAAGTGCGTATTCAGGCAAATCATGTCTCGGTTTGCACTGAGATCCCCAAAGGCTCAAGTATCCGCAACCTGCTAAAGGGAGAAATTAAAGAGTTATACCCCAGTGATAACGGCGAGCAAATCCAATTAAAAATCGCCCTAGGCCGCGATGCACTTTGGGCCAACATCACCCCTTGGGCCTGCGACGAACTGCAACTCACTCATGGAAAAGCGATTTATGCACAAATCAAAGGCGTGACTATGACGCAAATGGATATCGCCGAATCCCACTAGCTCAACCTAGAGCACCGTTCGAAAACCAAATTTCAGGCACAAAAAAACCGACTCTAGGTCGGTTTTAGTTCCTTCATCAGAAGGATTTGGTACCAGTGGCCAGACTCGAACTGGCACGCTTTTAAGGGCGGGGGATTTTGAATCCCCTGTGTCTACCGATTTCACCACACTGGCATATCAAATATGCACTTAGAAGCAATCAAAACAACTGGCTGTCTCTAAGTGCTGGGAATTATACCTTTGCCCATGACAATGGCAAGTCTTTTGCCGCGACTTTAATACAAATTGCATTTAACCGCTCAAAAATCATGCTCTTGGGGTTATTCTGCGCCATGGGATAATAAAAAAGCGGTATATTCTTTATCACTTTTTTGAATATGGTTTACTAACCAAGCTTTCAAGAAAGCCATTAATTCGTCGGCAACATCTTCACCTCTAACAACCCGCTTTTGAAAATCAAGTACTTGCCCAACTAACTTGCCGTGCTTTTCCTTGTGACTGTCAGTTTGAGGATAACCAAAACGCGCAAAGAGTTCCTCTTCATAGGCAAAGTGATTGGCGGTGTAATCCACTAACCCTTGTACGATACGTTTGATGGCTTCAAGTCCATACTCTTCATTTAATGTGCGGTGTAATTCATTGATCAATGAGACTAAGCGCTGATGTTGACGATTGATCTCTGGCATCCCTATGTCTAACTCAGGCCCCCATTTCACAAAGAGTTTATTTTGTGCCTGACTCGAATTAAAAAATGCCGCATTCACATGGAATCGATGCAGCAAGGAGCCGATTTCCTGCGACATGTTATACACTTTCAAACTCGATAAGTTAGTGTTGTTGGTGTGGGAGGCATTACTGAGGGCTAGCTCAGCCATCACACTGATATTTTTATTAATCTCCTCTGCTACTGTATGTTGTTGTCCCGATGCCGTGGCGATTTGGTGGGACATATCGGTAATGGTCTCCACCTGAGCGACAATCTGCCCGAGTGCACTGTGAGCTTGATCAACCATATCAGCCGTTTCGTCGGCAATCGCCACGTTTTTCAACATGACTTCAACACCATGTTGTGCGCCTTTTTGTAATGCGGCGATTTGCTGCTGGATCTCAACCGTGGCTTCGGATGTTCGTTTAGCGAGATTACGTACTTCATCGGCGACTACAGCAAAACCGCGACCATGTTCACCCGCTCTCGCACTTTCAATGGCAGCATTTAAAGCGAGTAAATTGGTCTGTTCGGCCACCTGCGAAATGGTTTCAATAATGCTACTGATATTGTTGCTGTCGGCGGCCAAGTGCTCGATCACGGTTCGAGTATCATGGATCTGTTGCGACATAGCGCCAATTTTAGTGACTATGCCATTCATGATTTGATCGCCGCGCTTAGCAGAACTTTGGGCAATATCAGCTGCCTGCGCAGCAATCACCGCATTTTGCGATACGGCTTGTACACTTGAAACCATCTGTGTCATTGCACTGGCTGCCAGTTCAGTTTGATGCTCTTGCTCTAACACGCCTTGCTTTGCCTGTTCACTAATAACCTTGATATCCGAGGCGACTTTTTTCATCCCTTCACAGGTATCAGATAAAGACAAAATCGTACGGCTGACATCTTCGCCCATGCGATTAATGTTATGTACTACCTTAATGAACACACCCGCATCTTTCTCTTCCAATTGATAACTCAAATCTCCCTCGCCTAAGTGGTGTGCTGCACGCTCAAGTTGTCTCAAATTACGAATTAATTTATTGATGTTGAACATTAAAATGGCGGCGAGCACGCTTAAACACAAAATGGCAACAAAGTGCCCTGTGATCACCAAACAATAGAGGGGATAAATCAGCAACAATAGTGGCGCAAAGATAGAATTATATCCCATTGAATCCTTGTGACTTTTTTTAGAATCCATTTTTTACTCCTTTAAAAAACTGATATCGCGCCTTCATATAAAAACAAGAACGAATAAATGGAATAGCGCGTTAACTGAATATCGATCGAGTTGAATAGGTTAATCCTAGACGCTAACGGAAGAAGAAACAAAGCTAAATTATTTGAACTCGTCGCTGTTAAGCACATCCTTAAATTTGACCAAGATCACAGAGTTAACTAAGGGTTATGACTTTGTATTCCTATGTCGATTTTTTATTGATCGAGATCAGTATTTTAGCTATCGAATACCGCTAATTTAGCGAGGACTTCACAGGAAAGAGGATTTCAGTCATGGCATTTTGGTTAGATCTAATGTTTGGTAACCCCATAGGCTTACTTTCAATGATCGTTATCTTTAGCACAATAGGGATAGTGTCTTATATCACTTGGATGTTCATTGTGAAGTCGGCACCGAAACCATAGTTTTTGCTCCAGTTGTTCTTCATGTTTCTTGTATAAATGCAAAATCTAGGGGGTTTTATCACCCCCATTTTTTGTTGTCTCGCATGTTAAAAATGCTAACTAAACCATAGCTAGCACTCATCCGAGTGAGGTAGAACACGCCTATGCTGCGTGTTTTCTGTTTTGTACTAATCCATTCAAAAATTGCGGGCGCGCCTTAATCAACGACTGCATTTCTTCTTGGCTCGGCTCACCGGCAGGTAAACGCAGCACATCACGGTTGAGGTACATACGCGCTTTCATGGCAATCTTATAGTCAGCGGTCGGTCCCTGAATCGCATAATGGCGCTCGTTACCGAGCTTTTCTAAGATACAGGCATTCACTAGACTTTTTACAGCGGGTTCATTTTGCGGCAGAGTCAAAATCGTGGCGCCTTGAAGAAAGAATTCCCTCACTAAAGCTCGCTCAGCGGGATCAAGTAGATTCACTTTAGCTTCAATCGTCTCAATAACGCGCTTATCACTTAAATGACGGATAGACTCATCTAAGCCTAAGTTAATTAATTGACTCAAAAAATAAGCGATAGAAACGATTAGACCTAATCCAACAAACTGTGCATGTTCTGGCACAAATTTATCGAGCGCCAGCACTGCCAGCACATTAGGAGGAATAAGAAGTAAGACAGAACAACTCACCATAAGCCACAGCATGACTCTAAACATCATTTTCTTCGGGCTAAAAAACTTAACTGAATCCAGCTTGAGTTTAAACATAGTGCTATCCCAGTGACAAAAAATTGAACTTATCGGCTAATAAGCAAATTTAATGCCACAAATGAAGACATATTTCGTTGATTTTATCTGCGAGAAAATGCACTTTCTGGATCTGTAGGTCTATGCTTATAAGCATCTCAAGCCGCTATTGCATAAAGAAAATTTAAGATGCTGACATTCTTTAGCCAACTTATCAAAAGCCCCATAGGCAGGCACCTTACCCTGTCTATTGTACTTTTTAGTTCTGTTATCACCTTAATCACCACTGCGTATCAGTTGATCAGTGATTATCGCAATGATGTCGTGCGTATCGATAGAGTATTTTCCAACATGGAAAAGGTGAACTTAGATGTGCTCGCCGCCAGTATTTGGGTTATTGACGAGCGGCTCATTAACACTCAGCTCAATGGGCTAATTCAGCTGCCCGATATTAACTATATTTCGATTAAAGATGACAGCGGCCAAGCATGGAATGCAGGCGAGCAGAAACAAGAACACTCCTTAGATAAAACCTTTCCTTTAGTCTATAAATCACCGACTGAAAACATCAATGTCGGCACACTCGAAATACAAGTCGATGTCGATGCTATCTATCAACGCTTGTATGATAAGGCCATTATCATTCTGCTTTCTAATGCCATTAAAACCTTCTTAGTGGCTGGGTTTATTCTATTTTTAGTGTGGTTCAACATTACTAAACACTTAGATAAACTCAGCCAATACTGCAAAAATATCGACATAGACCATGAATATGAGCCACTACAATTTGACCGTCATGAAAAAATTGATGAATTCAAACAAGTCGCCGATTCCATCAATAGCATGCAAGTACAACTTAGAAGCTCATTTAGCGCCTTAAAGAATTCTAAGACGGAACTGCAAATAGCCTTAGAAGATAGAGAGCGGCTACTCAAGCTCGAACGTAGCTATAAAGAAGAGCTCGCAAGACAAGTCAAAGAAAGAACACTAGAGTTAGAACAATCCCTTAGCGCACTAAAACGAGCACAACAGGTTTTAGTTGAGCAAGAAAAAATGGCGGCCTTGGGTGGACTCGTGTCATGGGTTGCACATGAGATAAACACCCCAATTGGCATTTGTTTGACGGCGGCGAGTGCGCAGCTCAGCCATATTGAAGAACTGATCGATCTGATCCACAGCGATCAAGCTACATTAGATGAGATAAATGAAATACTTAATGAGTACCAAGAAAGCTGTGAACTCATTGTCCGTAATATCACTAAAGCCAGTAGTTTAATTCAAAAATTTAAAACGATCGCCATCGATCGCAGTCATGAAGAACACCAATGCTGTAATCTAAACCAGCAGCTACATGAAATCCTAGAGTCGACATTAATTATGCATCCCAATGTTAACGCCTCAACGGAGATCAACGTGGAGCCTACACTCAATATCAAAACCAATATCAGTTTGTTAAATCAAATTGTTAGTAATATTCTCTCGAACGCCTTTACCCATGCATTCCAAGGACATGAAGACAATCTTATCCACATTAGTGCGACTTTGGATGAAGAATCAATTCAAATCAGCATTCAAAATAATGGCTTAGCCATTCCAGCCGATGTTGCTGAGCACATGTTCGAACCCTTCTTTACTACAAATCGTAATAAAGGTGGTACTGGCTTAGGATTATCAGCGGCCTTTAATGCCGCAACACTGTTGAAAGGCACTATGAGTTATAGCGCAGACTCAAAACTAGGCGGCCCGCAATTTGATATTAAATTTCCATACACTCAATGTGAACCAGTCAATAATCAACAAGATTTTTATATCTAGGTATAACCAATGAAAATACATAATATTGAAGGGGTATCACCGCCCTTGAAAGCGGTGATATCTTGACTGAATCTAGGTTAAGAGTTTAAACCGCCTCTTGAGCCTGCAGTGCCAATCGCGCTAACACGCGACTTGCCGCTACAAAACCAAATGTCCCAGTTACCATAGTCACAGCCCCAAAACCAGAAGCACAATCCATCCTCATGCTGCCATCAGCCGCCGCTTTAGTACCGCACACTGAGCCATCGGCTTGGGGATACACTAACTGCTCACTGGAAAAAACAGCATCGATAGCAAACCGGCGTTGCACGTTTTTAGAGAAGTTATACTCGCGGCGCAAAATATTACGCACTTTGGCTAGCAAAGGATCTTGGTAGGTTTTAGCGAGATCAGTTAACTGAATTTGCGTCGGATCTGTCTGTCCACCCGCACCGCCCACTGTCACTATCTTAATTTTTTGACGTTTACACCAAGCAATTAACGCAGCCTTCTGCTTAACGGCATCAATACAATCAATAACATAATCAATATTGCCACCCTCTTTAGCTCCAAGCAAATACTCGCCTAGATTATCCAATGTAATAAAATCTTCAATTTCATTCACTTGGCAATCAGGATTAATTTCACGGATCCGTTGTGCCATCACAGCAACTTTAGAACCGCCGATGGTAGAGCTAAGAGCATGTATTTGTCGGTTAGTATTAGTGACGCAGATATCATCTAAATCCATCAAACTTATCTGCCCTAAGCCGCTCCGCGCTAAGGCTTCAGCCGCCCAAGTACCGACGCCACCAATACCAATTACCATCACATGGGATGTGGCAAATTTAGCCAACGCCTTTTGTCCATACAAACGGCCAATTCCGCCAAATCGATTTTGATAGGCCTCAGTCATAAATACTTACCTTATATTACCCAATAACAGCAGGAACGCTTGCCCCAGCATCCAGTAAACACCAGCTGGGACAGCTTAAAAGCAACACCAGAAATGTGCCGTGGATTCTAAACGATATCGACATAAACCGAAATCAGATCCTCAGCCACCAAACACCAGATGCAAAGGGATACGAATACTAAATGAGTGTAATAAAAGCAAAGGCCCATCATTTACAACCGAGTAATTTGGTAATCGACTTAATAAAAACATGTATTTCACTTGTAAAACAATATGTTGAATAAGCCATCCTTTATATGAAACATGATCAAGATCACACTTTATCATTTCAAGTCTGTGCAGACTTTGCCGCATAAAAGCTCAACAGCATGCATAGATACTGAAGTTATCAATGCATATAACAGCGATAAGCACAGGAAAATGAAGATGAAAAAGAATCTACTGACGACGGCTATTATTTCTAGCCTCACACTCTATTCATTCACAGCACTCGCCGATGGCCCTGAATTCTATGGTCATGCTGATCTTGCCATTACCAATTCAGACACAGGTTATGCAACTCAAAACCAAAAGGAGGGCACTGTTCTTGAAAACAACTTCTCTTGGTTAGGCGTAAAAGGTTCTGAAACTGTAAGCCCTTACTTTGACATCATTTATCAAATGGAATTTGGTGTCGAAAACTTTGACAACTCAAATAAAACCTTCAATGCCCGTAATACATTCCTAGGTATCAGAAGTGCCGCAGGTACGGCTTTAGTGGGTCGTAACGATACCGTATTTAAAGCAGCTGAAGGTAGCTTCGATCTTTTCGGTAATACCAATGCTGATATCGACTTACTGGTTGCAGGCCAAACACGCTCAGCCGATGGCATTTCTTACTATTCACCTAAAATTGCCGATCTCGTGACGCTTAATGCCACTTATCTGATGAGTGATAACTATGACCAAGTGGATAGCAATGGCAACGACGTGTATAGCAAAGATCAAATGTATGCTCTGAGCGCCACCTTAGGGGATAAAGCCTTTAAAGCACAAAACTACTATGTCGCTGCCGCCTATAGTGATGGTATTGATAACGTTGAAGCCTACCGTGGTGTGGCCCAAGCTAAATTCGGTGACGTAATCTTAGGTGCCTTATATCAACACAGTGAGCATGTAGATGATAAGTTTGCCAATCTCTCAGGCGATACCTATTTTGTCAACGCAGCCTACTTAATTGGCGACTTAAAACTAAAGATGATGTACGGCAAAGATGACTCAGGTCTAGGCAAGTACGTGAGCCGTTATGTTGGTGACCAAGACAACAGTGGCCTAGAACAGGTCCGTGATGTTGACCTGCAACAGTTCAGTGTGGGTGCAGATTACCGCCTGAGCACTAAGACTATGGTCTATGGTCACTACACACGCTTCGATGGTGATCTTATGTTGGCCGATGTAAAGCAAGACCTGAATGACAACATCTTTACTGTCGGTTTACGCGTTGATTTTTAAATAGATTAATCAACTAACCCCAAGGTTATTTATTGATAAAAAAGCGGCTTCGGCCGCTTTTTCTGCTTAGATATCGCCCCCAAACACAAATCTATAACCAATATGACAGACTTGCTACAGCATTAGTATATGCTACAGTTACCCTCGCCGACGCACTATCTAAGGCAATCCGCCTTACCTACCACTTAAGTAGTAAGTGAAAAATAGAGTTTTACCCCTTTCAGGTAAATTTGCAGTCAAGATATAAGGAAAGATCCCAGAAATGGCCCGAATATAGGCAAGGAGAGCCAAAAACATGATCTGCGCCACAGCCTGCGAGTCGTAAAACTGTAAAAATCGGCGGCAACTTTGTTACCGACTCAGGTAGCAAATGCGTTAAACCACACAAAAACCATGAAAAATGGATAAGAACTTAGGTTCGAGGGAGCACAAAACATGAAAAAGACATTCATCTCTGCATCAGTTGCATCAGTTTTAGCATTGGCTTCATTCGGTGCGCTAGCCGAAGGCCCAAGCTTCTATGGTCGTTTAGAGCTTGCTCTAACCCATACTGACACAGGTGCCACTCTACAATCTGGTACTAACGGCTTAGAAGCAAACTATGCCGATGAGAATAACGCAGGTACTTATTTAGAAAACAACTTCTCTCTATTAGGTGTTAAAGGTTCAGAAAAAATCGCTGATGGCTTTGACGTTATCTACCAAATGGAATTCCAAGTTGAAAACACTTCTGGTGCAGGTGATGTTTTCAAAGCACGTAACACTTTCTTAGGTTTAAAAACTAACGCTGGTACTGTGTTAGTGGGTCGTAATGACTCAGTATTCAAACAAGCCGAAGGTGCTGTGGATATTTTCGGTAACACTAACGCCGATATCGACCGTTTAGTCAGTGCCCAAACTCGTACTGCCGATGGTGCTTGGTACTATTCACCAAAAATTGCAGGCTTAGTGACATTAAACGCTAACTATCAATTTGATGATAACGACACTACAGCTAAGACTTCTGAAAGCCTATATGCATTAAGCGCAACTCTAGGTGACAGCAAGTTTAAAGAACAGAATTACTATGCTGCAGTAGCCTATAACAAAGGCATTGCTGGTGTTGATGCATACCGTTTAGTTGGCCAAGCAAAATTCGGTCAATTCAAAGTTGGTGGTTTATTCCAAAACTCTGAAGATGTTGTGAACAATGACATCGAAGGTAACACTTACTTTGTTAACGTTTCTTATGATCTGAACGGTGTAAACCTGAAGGCTGAATACGGCATTGATGAAGCTGGTTTAGGTGGTGCTTACACTAAACTGGGCGGCGTAAAAGGTGCTGATGACATCAATTTCCAAAACTTCAACATTGGTGCTGATTATCGCTTAGCGAAATCAACTATGATCTATGGTCAATACGCTATGTACCGTGGTGATTTTACTGTTGCTAATGCTAAAACAGATCTACAAGATGACAACGTATTCTCTGTAGGCGTACGTTACGACTTCTAATCTCTTACCTAAGAGATAATAGAAACCTACTGTAGTAATACAGTAGGTTTTTTTATGCCTCAAATCTAATCCAAAAGCGCCAAAAATAAAAAACCACCTAAGCCAAACTGAGGTGGTTTTAGTTAACCCATTTAATTCTTTACAGCATTGAAACCATTACAAAGCATTAGATGCTTGCTAAAGTATCACCACCGTCACCTAATTCAACGCTATCGACACGTTGTAATCCTCTAGGCAATTTTGCACCACGACGACCACGTTCACCTCTATAATGCTCAAGATCGCTTGGCTTCAGTGTGAGCTTGCGCTTACCTGCCCACAAGGTAACCGGCGTATCACTCGGCACTAATTGTAAATGCGTCATAAGTTCATCGCGACTCTTGGCCCTTTCGGTTGGTATGCCAATAATTTTATTACCTTTACCCTTGGATAATTGCGGTAACGCTTCTAGCGAAAACAGTAACATCCGCCCTTCGTTTGTAATCGCTAGCAGTGACATTTCTTTAGTGCGGTCGATCAACTTAGGCGTTAATGATTTAGCGTTTGTTGGTAGACTCAGCAAGGCTTTACCTGCCTTATTGCGCGACACCATATCGTTGTATGAACAAATAAAACCGTAACCCGCATCCGTAGCTAACAAGTAACATTGGTCTTCTTCACCCATCAACACATGCTGCATGGTTTCGCCAGGTGCCATATTGAAGCGAGTCGTAATAGGCTCACCTTGGCTACGGGCCGATGGCAGAGTATGGCTATCAGTCGCAAAAGCCCGCCCAGACGAATCAATAAACACTGCGGCCTGATTGCTACGTCCCATCGCGCTACATAGATATTGGTCGCCAGACTTATAGGAGAGCGACAAAGGATCGATATCGTGGCCCTTAGCACAACGCACCCAACCTTTTTCAGATAAGACAACAGTCACGGCTTCTGTCGGTGTTAACTCTTGTTCAGTTAATGCTTTGGACTCATTACGCAATACGATTGGCGAGCGACGATTATCGCCATAGGTTTCGGCATCTTGAATTAATTCTTTCTTGATCAACGTCTTCAAGCGACGCTCTGAGCCCAATAACTGCTCCAGTTTTTCGCGTTCGGCTTCAAGCTCATTTTGTTCGGCCGTTATCTTAAATTCTTCTAACTTAGCTAAATGCCGTAACTTTAACTCGAGGATCGATTCAGCTTGTTTATCACTGAGTGAAAAACGGGCCATCAACTCGGCTTTAGGATCATCGTGAAAACGAATAATCTCGATCACTTCATCAATGTTGAGGAAAGCGATCATTAGGGCTTCGAGTATATGTAACCGCGAGACCACCTTGTCTAAACGATATTCTAAACGACGTTTAACCGTATCAACGCGGAACTCTAACCACTCAGTTAATAAGGTTTTCAACCCTTTAACTCGCGGACGCCCATCGAGACCTAGCACATTTAAGTTAACTCTAAAGCTCTTTTCTAAATCTGTGGTGGCAAACAAATGCGCCATCAGTTGATCGCAATCGACGCGATTGGAGCGCGGCACCACCACAAGACGCACTGGGTTTTCATGATCCGACTCATCGCGTAAATCGGCCACCATAGGCAATTTCTTCGCCTGCATTTGACCGGCGATTTGCTCTAAGATTTTACCGCTACTGGCTTGATGCGGCAGCGCCGTTATAATGATTTCACCGCCATCGACAGTGTAAACCGCACGTGCTCTTAATGACCCACGGCCCGACTCATAAATTTTTGCAATATCGGCAGACGGGGTAATAATCTCGGCTTCAGTTGGATAATCAGGGCCTGGTACAAAGGCCATCAATTGCTCGAGTTCAAGCTTAGGATCATCGAGCAATGCTACGCAGGCGGAGACTAATTCTCTCACGTTATGCGGCGGAATATCCGTCGCCATACCTACGGCAATACCAGTAATACCATTGAGTAAGATATGCGGTAAACGTGCAGGCAGTACTTTAGGTTCCTTCAAAGTGCCATCGAAGTTAGCACCCCATTCAACCGTACCTTGTCCCAGTTCACTGAGTAACACTTCAGAGAATTTAGAGAGACGTGCTTCGGTATAACGCATAGCCGCAAATGACTTAGGATCATCGGGGGCACCCCAGTTACCTTGGCCATCGACTAACGGGTAGCGATATGAAAATGGCTGCGCCATCAATACCATAGCCTCATAACAGGCACTATCGCCGTGAGGATGGTATTTACCTAATACGTCACCAACCGTACGGGCCGACTTTTTATGCTTAGATTGAGCCGATAAACCTAACTCACTCATCGCATAGATAATTCGACGCTGTACCGGTTTAAGTCCATCACCAATGTGTGGCAGGGCTCGGTCCATAATGACGTACATGGAATAGTTCAGATAAGCCTCTTCGGTAAAGCGCCGCAATGGCATTTGCTCTACCCCATCGAGACTTAACTTGATAGCGTCACTCATTTTCTTCTAGTTCCTGTGTTTCTTCAGTACTATCGCCCTTATAAAACAAGCGATACACGTTACCTTTTAAATCATCGGAGATGTACATAGCACCATCGGATGCCGATAACAGCGCAAAGGGTCGAGCAACGGGAAATTCACCGTCAAGGAAACTAACAACCGTTTCACGACTCACCACTTTTTGATCTTCAATCTTAAGCATAACTACTTGATAGCCAACTTTACTCGAACGATTCCACGAGCCATTTTCGGCGACAAACAACTGATTATGGTAAATATCGGGAAATTGACTGCCGCGATAAAATGCAAGTCCCGTGGGTGCAACATGGGCTGGCAACTCATACATTGGCAGAGTGATTTTTAAGTTTTTCGGTTTTTCATAGGCAGGTTCGACAACACTACTGGCATGTAAATAAGGAAAGCCATAATGACTTCCTATCACATCGATGCGGTTAATCTCATCGGGTGGCAAGTTGTCCCCCATCCAATCACGGCCTTGATCGGCAAACCATAATTTTTTGTCTATTGGCGACCAATCAAATCCACTTGCATCACGCACACCAGCCGCAATCTGCTCACTCGCGCCAGTATCAACATTGATCGCTATGATACTACTGTAAGGCACTGGCGCTTCACAGACGTTACAGGGCGCACCAATAGACACATATAAACGGCCATCTGGGCCAAAATTAATTGCCCGAGAACTTTTCTTCTCTGAGTAAGGTAAGTCACTGTAAATCTCTTTGGGTCGACTCGGGCGGCGCAATCTTTGCTCAATATCAACAAAGCGCACTATTTGATTTTCAGTGGCGACAAACAAGTCACCATTGTGGAATGCAATCGCATCGGGTGATTCAAGCCCTTTGGCTATCACATAGCGCTTATCGACACGACCATCTTGATTACTATCAACGAGAGCATGGATAGTGCCGCTCTTATTGGAACCGACAAATAAAGTGCCATTAGCCCCCATCGCCATCTGCTTAGCATCGCCAATATCCGAGGCATAAAGCGATAAACCAAACCCCTTAGCGACGGTAATCATGATCGATTGGGAACCCGCAAAGGCGCTATTGCAGAGCAATAACGTCACACTCGCTAAGAGCGTAAAACCGGCAGAAAACACCTTTAAGCAATTATAATTATTAGTTTTAATATACAACATTGTAATTTTCTTTATGCCTATGTTTTATTGTTATCGGCAATAGTGCACAACATTAAAGTAAAGCCATGTCACCCTTATCTTCAAGCCAGTTTTTACGGTCCGGCGAACGCTTCTTAGCGAGCAACATATCCATCAAAGCATCCGTTTCTTCGATGTCATCTATCGTCAACTGTACTAAACGACGGGTGTTTGGATCCATCGTTGTTTCACGAAGTTGTAAAGGATTCATCTCACCCAAGCCCTTAAAGCGGGTGACTTGTACCTTACCCTTTTTATTCTCAGCGGCAATACGGTCTAAAATACCCGCTCTTTCTGCCTCATCTAAGGCGTAATAAACCTCTTTGCCGATATCAATACGGAACAACGGCGGCATAGCAATATACACATGACCCTGCTCAACTAAGATGCGGTAATGCTTCAAAAATAGCGCGCATAACAAGGTAGCAATGTGCAGTCCGTCTGAGTCGGCATCCGCAAGGATACAAATCTTGCCATAACGTAATTCAGAGATATCACTACTATCGGGATCGCAACCAATCGCGACCGAAATATCATGGACTTCCTGTGAAGCTAACACCTGTGAAGCATCTACTTCCCAGGTATTCAAGATTTTGCCACGCAGCGGCATGATGGCTTGAAACTCACGATCGCGGGCCTGTTTAGCACTACCACCCGCAGAATCCCCTTCCACGAGGAATAACTCTCCGCGCATCGGATCTTGGCCACTACAGTCTGTTAGCTTACCCGGCAGTGCAGGTCCCGAAGTCACCTTTTTGCGAGCCACTTTTTTAGCGGCCTTTAAGCGGCTCTGGGCATTATTAATGCACATTTCGGCTAAGGATTCAGCTAACTCGGTATTTGAGTTCAACCAGAGTGAGAATGCGTCACGCACAACGCCAGACACAAAAGCAGCACATTGGCGACTAGAAAGCTTTTCTTTTGTTTGACCAGCGAATTGCGGTTCTTGCATCTTCACCGACAATATAAACGCGGCGCGATCCCAGATATCTTCGGGTGAAAGTTTAATACCACGGGGGATTAAATTTCTGAACTCACAGAACTCCCGCATCGATTCCAATAAACCTTGGCGGAAACCATTCACATGGGTACCACCCAGTGGAGTCGGAATTAAATTAACATAACTCTCGCCAATGGATTCACCGCCTTCAGGCAACCAAGTAATGGCCCAATCTGCGGCTTCTAGTTGGCCTTTAAAGCAACCCACAAACGGCTCTTCTGGCAATCTTAAATTGTCACCGATAGCCGCCTTTAAATAATCAGTTAGGCCGCTTTCATAGAACCATTCATGGACTTCATTTGTCTGTTTATTGGTGAATTTGATCCGTAAACCTGGGCACAGTACCGCTTTAGCACGAAGCAAATAAATCAGTTTTGAATTTGAGAAGTTAGCTGAATCAAAATAGCTCGCATCGGGCCAAAAATGCACTCGAGTCCCCGTATTACGACGACCACAGGTCCCTGTTGGGCGTAAATCTTCAACCTTAAAGCCATTTTCAAAAGCGATGTCATACACTTGGCCATCACGGCGAACCGTGACTTCGACACGGCGCGACAAAGCGTTAACCACCGAAATACCGACACCGTGTAAACCACCGGAGAACTGGTAGTTTTTATTCGAAAATTTACCGCCAGCATGCAATTTGGTCAGAATTAACTCAACCCCAGGAATGCCTTCTTCTGGGTGGATATCCACCGGCATACCACGGCCATCATCAGTGACTTCGAGGGAGTTATCTGTATGTAGAACAACTTCAATTTTTGTCGCGTGACCTGCCAATGCCTCATCGACACTGTTATCTATGACCTCTTGGCCCAAATGGTTAGGTCTGGAGGTGTCGGTATACATACCTGGACGGCGTTTAACAGGATCGAGTCCGTTGAGAACTTCAATGGCGTCAGAGGTGTATTGATTTGTCATAGGGCACGCTATAGGTTGTTATATCCGGCCATGTTGCGGCTCGGCATGTCAGTTTGTCAAGGTAAGTGTAAAAATTGGCTTACAGTTTGCAGATGCGACTCATAACCAACAAAGCTGTGATCACCACCCGCTTCAACTCGCAATTGACAGTGATGATACTTATTGACCGCTTCGCGATAATCCAGCACATCATCACCTGTCTGCAATAATACCAAAAAACGATCCGGATTGCGGATCACAGCCGTATTAAATTCAGCGACTTCAGACTTATGCTCAGGTAAGACAAGATAATGCTGTTCAGTGTAAGGATTGAATTGCGGCCCCATAAACTCATCGAACAACTCAAAGGGTTTTACCGCAGGATTAACTAACACCGCTTTGCCACCGTAGGTTTCGGCTAAATAGCTGGCGAAATACCCACCTAAAGATGAGCCTATATAAGCTAATGGCTCTTTGGCATCAATCGCAGCCTCAACATAAGCGGTTAAGAGCACCATCGCAGCCTTAGGTGTATTAGGCAATTGGGGCTGATGGAAGGCCACACTAGGATGATGCCGCGCCATGTACTTAGCCGTCATCACAGCTTTATCTGAAAATGGAGAGCTATTAAAACCGTGAATATAAAGCAGCATATTTCCTCAGGCTGCGGCTATTCGCGTTAATAACCGCTAGAGTTGTTGTCGGGGGAAAAATGGTTACCCGGTACGCGATACACTTTAGTGTTGATGCTACCATCGGCTTTCAACTCCAGCAAACGATAACCCGGTTGAACGCCATCCAAGGCAAAATAAGGCGATAACGGCTTAAATTGAATACAAGTGGAAGGTGTCGCCATCAACTGCAACGTGCCATGGGGCCCATTATGATGGGTATCAATACATTGGTGCACATGTCCCCAGAGCAATCCTTTGACCTGCGGATACTTTGCCACTCGCGCGATAAACTCGGCGCCATTGTCCATGCAGTGCTGATCCAACCAAGTACAATTCACAACGATGGGATTGTGATGCATCACCAGTAAAGTATGGCATTCAGGATGTGCGGCAATGGCTTCATCAATTAATTCGAACTGAGTCTCGGCCATATTGCCGCTAGGCTTTCCCCGCACGGTTGAATCCAACATGAGGATTTGCCAGTTTCCCGCCAGAATACGCTGCTGCCCAAAAATCTGTTCACCCTGCATGTGCAGATACATGATCCGTGGATCGTCATGATTTCCAGGAAGATAATGGCAAGGTAAGCCAACGGGGGTGACTGCTTTCACAAATTGCTGATAGGACTCAGCCGAATAGTCTTGACTCAAATCGCCCGTGGCGAGCATCAAGTGAGCAGGATAGTCCACAGCTCTAATCGTATTTAATACGGCAGCAAAACTTTTGCTAGTATTAACTCCTAATAGCTGAGCTTCAGGATCGGCAAAAAGATGCGGATCTGTGACTTGCACGATACGCACGCTTTCCCCTTCAGCTATGGAGTAAGAGACAGCCTCTTTCAGCACATTGAATACCCAATTCTAAGACTGGCACACGACACTGTGTTGGTAACCAATCTTTAATAACTCTTCCAGGAATGCATTCACCTGGTACTTTTCATCACTTTGATACATGCGTACATTGGGATAATCATACACTGGGCGTAATTGGTAAATCTGTTGGCCAGTTAACACTTCTGCTAATTTAGCATCGTGATAAATTCTCACTAACACCTTGGGAGTATTGATAAACTCCTTTATTTCGATGGGACGAGATATCTCAACTAGCTGAGTATATTTGGTATTTTCTAAAATTCGCACTACTAATATACCAAACTCACCTTCGAGTCGCCATGACTCACCGATAGCTATCTCTAACGGTAACCATTTCAACATGTAGCCATAATTACGCCCGCACAGTGCTAAAAAATCACTGACGTTGGGTTTATAGCGCCGTTTTAGACTCGAAGTAGCCAAATTCATCCCAACTTAAACCAGTTGCTGATAGTTTAATTGTAACCATTGTAATCCAATAACGGTCGACGCATTATCAATCTCGCCCGCAACCACTCGCTCATAAGCTTGCTCGCGGCTCATGACATGCAATCGAATATCTTCGTGCTCTTCAGCTAATCCATGCAATCCACGGGCGTCGTTTGAATCGACATCAGCCCAATAGAAATAGAAACGTTCTGTACTACCACCTGGGCTCGCTAAATAGCTATTTACACTGTGTATTTGCTTAGCCATTAAGCCAGTTTCTTCCATTAATTCTCGGTGTGCAACATCCAGAGGCGTTTCTGCGGGCGCAATCATACCCGCGACTAACTCAAGAAGCCAAGGAGATTTAGCGGTTGCTAATGCAGGAAAGCGTACCTGTTCAATGAGTACGACTTTATCTTGCTTGGCATCATAGGGAAGGACGACCACAGCATGACCCCGTTCAAACACTTCGCGAGTGACAGGCTTACTCCAGCCACCAGCGAATAATTTATGCTTGAAAGTGTATTCGTCCATTGAGAAAAAACCTTGATAAAGGGATTTTTTTCCTAAGATCTCAATATCCGTTTGCGAAAAAACAGGGGGTTTCATACTCTATCCTTAAAAGTTAAATTTGCGCCTACAATCAAGGCAATTTGAGCACATTTTTAAAATAAAATCTGTTACACTTCGAATTTGACTTGAAAGTGTCAGAGTTCTTAGACTCTAGGTCATTAAGTTTTAGCTGTATCGGGAAGCGTCGGGAAGCGCAAACCGCCTTGGTAAAGGCATTACTTAGTCTAAACGAAGTTAAAATATTCCTCCGTGGGGGGATTTTGTCTAATAAGGACAGCAAATGAAATTTAAGATCCATAATTTATGCGCAGCATTAACACTTGCGGCTTCCGCTTCAGCGGTGCAAGCAGATGATTTGTTGCAAATTTATCAGCAAGCACTGACCAGCGACCCGCTCGTATTGCAAGCCCAAGCCCAGCGTAATGGTTTGTTTGAGAAAATCGAGCAAAACCGCGCTCCGCTGTTGCCAACCATTAGTGCAAACGTCGGTTATGACAAAGCTTGGAATGATCCGAAGGATGATGCAAGTGGTCTAGTAGGTAGCCTGAAATTAAATCAAGTCATCTATGATCACAGTGCTTGGGTTGGTTTAAGTCTTGCTGAGAAAGCCGCTTCTCAAGCTGATTCCGCTTATGCTTCCGCATTACAAAACTTGATTACTCGTATCACTAAAGCCTATTTCGATGTATTAACGGCGAAAGACAACTACGAGTTCCAAGGTGCAGAAAAACGCGCCATCGAGCGTCAACTTGAACAAACTAAACAACGTTTCGCAGTGGGTTTAACCGCGATTACCGATGTGCATGAAGCTCAAGCGCAATATGACTTAGCCTCAGCCACTGAAATTTTAGCCGAAAACACGCTCGCCAATAGTTATGAAGCCTTACGTGAAATCACCGGCATCGATCACAAGACGATTAATGTGCTAGATACCAACCGTTTCTCAGCCGTTACGCCAGCGCCAACGTCATCTAGCGAATGGTTAAAAATTGCTGAAACCAATAGTGTTGATTTAATGACTCAACGTATTGGTAAAGATATTGCCCAAGAGACTATTAAGCTTTATCAAGCAGGCCACATGCCGTCTTTAAGCTTAAATGCCGGTTACAACAAAGGTCTTGAGCAAAAAATGGGTAATCTCAACGAACCTGATTTTGATAATGTCAGCGTTGGTGTCAACTTAAGCATTCCGATTTTCGAAGGTTTTAAAGTCAGCTCACAAGTTAATGAAGCACAATTCCAGTATGTTGAAGCAAGTGAAAAGCTTGAGCAAATTTACCGTGGTGTAGTGAAAAACGTTCGTAATAACTACAACAACGTAGGTGCTTCTATCAGCTCAATCAAAGCTTATGAGCAATCTGTTATTTCATCAGAAAGTGCCCTAAAAGCCACTCAAGCGGGTTTCGAAGTGGGTACTCGTACTATCGTTGATGTTTTGAACCGTACCCGTGACTTGTACGACTCAAAACGTAAATTATCCGATGCGCGCTATAGCTACATCAACTCAGTTGTTGCACTAAAGCAAGCTGCGGGTACATTGAATGAAGATGATGTTATCGCCATCAATAATGGCTTGATTGCACAGTAACAACGCTCTCAGTCATTAAATATAAAAAACCGCCATTTGGCGGTTTTTTTATGCTTAGAAGTTAAAATCAACAAAATTAGAAATTGATTTCAACACCCGCAAAATAACCTTTAAATTTAGTATCAGCACTCACCCCCGAGAAATTACTCACATCGAATAAAAATTCACGGTAGCCTACACGTACACGCGTATCGACGGCCAAACCATCAAATTGCCAACCTAAACCAATTGCATAGTCGTGCACGCTTGACTCATTGACGCCCTGCATCAAATCAGCAAAACCGTACAAGCCTAAGCCAGGCATACCTACATGCGTACTGGCGTAACCCATCACAATACCGCTATCGACATCTTTCTCTTCTGGATGGCCAGGATCTTGAACACGCAGTGAACCATTCATTAACTTGTATGCTGCACCGAGATCCAACGACACTATGTCGTTGTCCAATATTTCGTAGTACAGCACGAAGTCTGTGTTACTCAAATCAGTATAAGCAGTCACATTACCTTTAAAATCATGACCATTGAAGTTGAAATCAGCATCCGACATGCCGCCTTTCTGATCTAAGCTATTTTCACGGATTTTAATGTTAGGGACAAATGGCAATGGGTGCTCAACTGCAATCCAATAACTGCCTTGAGCAGATGAACTGTAATCAAATGTTTGTTGTGGTTGACCTTTATCAGCAAAAGTACCGCTAGTATCGGCGCGCCAGTAATCACCACCAATCGTAAAACCAACCACAGTTGCCGCTTGGACAGATGAGGCCATACAGAATCCTAATACCGCACTGGCGAGGAGAGTTTTTTTCATAATTAACCTTGAGATAGCAAGTTCGTTAAATCAATCACCGCGGCATTCGCACGCGACACATAGTTAGCCATAACCAATGAATGATTAGCGACTAAGCCAAAACCGCTGCCATTCAGCACAACAGGGCTCCAGACAGTTTGCTGAGTCGCCTCCAGCTCACGAATGATCTGTCTTAGGCTTACTTCAGCATTTTTCTTCTTCAATACGTCAGCAAAGTCAACTTCAACTGCGCGCATAAAGTTCAACAACGCCCATGAAGCACCACGGCTCTCATAGAAGACATCATCAATTTTCCACCAACTGGTTTTTACCTGATGGCTGGTCAAATTTGGAGTTGATTGACGCGCCGAATTATCACCGGCTAGGTCTGTATTTAAGCGCTCTTGGCCAACGCTGGCAGATAAACGCTGCGACATACTGCCCAGACGTTTCTGCACTTCTTTCAACCATTCATTAAGGTTGTCAGCACGGGCATAAAACTGTGCATCTTGATTATTTGGGTCCATCATGCGGGCACGATAAAGCTTCAGCAATTTGATTGCATCGCGATATTCGCTTTCGGCACTGGGTACTAACCAGCTTGTGTGGTCAATATTGAGCTTAGATTGGGCTTCGCCTAAATCTTTGTCCGCCGCAGATTGTGACTGTGAGCGGCTAAACTCTTTACGCATAATCAAGGCTAAATCACGGGCTTGCTCCAAAGCACCATATTCAAATGCGGGCATGTTATCCATGAAGATGGAAGGTGGCATCACATCGTTTGATAGCCAACCACCTTGCTTATCGAGTAAATTTTCGACTGTGAGGATTAGCGATGTAGTAGTAGCGTACCCAACAATATTCTTATTGGATGCTGTTAATTGTTGAGGGCTAATTGGATCCGGTTCGATACTCCACCATACACTCACGCCATAACCGATTAATACTAAAAATAAACCGACCCCGGTAACTTTTTTCCATGTAATTTGCATCAAGCGACTCCTTAATGATGGTGATGATGCTCTTGCTCTGCGGCGTTTTCTGCTGCTTTACTAACAGGCAGGGTAATTGCCATTTTCTCGCCACCGTCAAACTCTAATTGCAGTTCAACTTGTTGCTCTAACACCAATGGCGCTTTTAAGCCAAGCAACATGACGTGATCCCCTGACGGCGTTAACGTTAATGTGCCATGGGAGGGGATGTCAAAACCTTCAACATGGCGCATCTTCACCATGCCTTGGTCTTCGATAATCGTGTGTAATTGGGCATCCTTTGCCACAGTCGTACTGACACCGATAAGACGAATCGCTTTATCTGTGTGGTTTTCAAGCGTAAAGTAAGCGGCAGTATTTGGTACTGTCTCAGGCATGGCGCGTATATGACCTTCAGTCATGACTACATTCGCCAACGCTGAAAATGATGCACAAGATAAAACTAGACAATTAAACAGCTGTTTGAATATTGGTTTCAATGTCTTAAACTCCATGTCTACCCAATGTCGTCGTAAAGGAAACAACCCATGAGTCATATACAGGTTCAGGATGATCAGGGCGTGCGTATTATTAGCTTTAATCGCCCTGATAAACGCAATGCACTTGATCTTAATATGTATAAACAACTGACAGAATACCTGATCGAAGGTGAAGCAGACAACGACATTCGTGCCTTTATGCTCCATGGCCAAGATAATTGTTTCACCTCAGGCAATGATGTTGCTGACTTTTTGAAAAATAGTGACTTAGGGCCAAATCATCCCGCAGTACGTTTCTTATTTTGTCTGCTCGAACTCAAAAAACCTCTGGTGGCTGCCGTTTCTGGTGCCGCCGTCGGTATTGGTACAACCGTACTGCTACATTGCGATCTGGTATACGCTGACAACACGGCGAAATTTCAACTTCCCTTCGTCAACTTGGCTCTCGTGCCGGAAGCGGGGGCTAGCCTACTCTTACCTGAACTCATTGGTTATCAAAAAGCGGCTGAGTTACTGCTACTTGGTGAAAGCTTTAATGCCGAGACGGCCCATAGACTCAATATGATCAACGAAATTGTGGCCCATGAAGATTTACTCAGTTATGCACTATCTCAGGCAAAAAAATTGGCAAATCAACCGCCACAAGCCCTACAAATCACACGTCAATTAATGCGTCCGCATAAAAATCGTGTACAACACCAAATGCACCAAGAACTTGAACAATTTAGCGCTAGGCTAAAAAGTGATGAAGCCAAAAGCAGATTTCAGGCTTTTTTGAAAAAGTAGCCTACAAGGCAGTATGCACATACATGTCGCATGAGGGTCAAAGTGCCCTCTTGTTGATAGGTTTAATTGCAACATTTTAAATCAAAACAAGCCATTTATGAGCTCATCGAACGCCAGCCATCACTGCATGCTTAGGCTGGTTTTTTCCATTGATCAACTAACAGTGCTAAAACAAAGTAAATCAACAAACTCACACCCGGCATAAATACAACTGCACCAGCCCACACCGCACGAGTCCAAAAACAAGACCAATCAAATTTCCACGCCATGCCTGCAGCAACACCACACACTAACCGCTCTGGACTCTCCATACGCACTTTTAATCGTTTCATCTAAAACCTCGGCTCAGTTGATCGCTAACTTATTTATCACTAACACTATGCCACTGAAACCAGCAAATAATGCCTGAAAACAACGCAAGACTAATTACAGGTAACAGTAGCAATGTCATCAAAGGTGCTACAAACCACATAAGCAGATCCTTTACTTAGCGCTATATTCATCGGCACTTGCCGATTCACCTTTATTTTCAGCGTTTAAGCTAAGTTGACTGTTGAAGTCATAAATACTTTCAGCCAGTTGTGTTTGCAATGACATCACAAATTCACGCTTTACACTGACGAACAATTCTTGTGTCTGCGCAGTTAATGTTTGCTCAATAGTTCCCACAACATCTGATATTGGTGCGGCTTCTGCGTGTGCTGCAACGCTACCGACTAACGCGCCTAATAACACACTCATTTGTACTGATTTTTTAATGGTTAACATAAACATGATGGCATCCCTTTCGATTAATTAACTTGACGAAAGGAGTATTACAAACTGCGTGCCAACTTATAAAAATATTCTTAAGATTATGATTTTAATCATTTTAAAAAATTTTATGTGGACAAGATGAGATATAGGGATGGATTGGAAAATAACAAGTGGTGAAAAATACTACTCAAATTAGTAAATTTCACCATCTTTTAAGTTGAGTGGAATTACTCTACAACTTCAGCCTGAATATTCTGAAAAGCCTGCATTACCATTTCTATCCCAGCGCCGTTTTTATGGGCATTTTCGCTCAAATAACGACGCCACGCACGGGCACCCGGTAAGCCTTGGAATAACCCGATCATATGGCGAGTAATATGATTAAGTCGCCCACCAGACTGCAAATGCGCTTCAATATAAGGCAACATAGCCTCAATCACAGCCTCGCGGCTAATCACTGCTTTTTGACTGCCACACAATATTTGATCCACCTGCGCCAGAATATAAGGATTCTGATAAGCCTCGCGCCCCATCATTACTCCATCGAGCTGCACTAAATGCATTTGTGCTTGCTCGAGAGTTGTTACGCCGCCATTAATACCAATATTAAGTGCAGGATAATCACGCTTAAGTTGATACACACGCTCATAATCGAGCGGCGGGATCTCGCGATTCTCTTTTGGGCTTAATCCTTGAAGCCACGCCTTACGCGCATGGATAGTAAAATCCGTACACCCTTTTGCACTGACCACATCAATAAACTGGGTTAAAAACGCATAACTATCTTGTTCATCAATTCCGATACGCGTTTTCACAGTCACAGGAATATCAACGACTTGTTTCATGGCGTCAACACACTCAGCCACTAACTCAGGTTCCGCCATCAGACACGCGCCAAAGCGACCATTCTGCACTCGATCGGAAGGACAACCCACATTGAGGTTAACTTCATCGTAGCCTCGCTCAGCAGCGAGTTTAGCGCAACGAGCCAAATCTAAGGGATTAGAGCCACCTAACTGCAACGCCAAAGGATGTTCTTCTTGGTTATACGCCAAGTAATCACCGCGACCATGCAATATCGCTCCTGTTGTCACCATCTCCGTATATAACAAAGCATTAGCCGACATCAAACGTGCAAAATAACGATAATGACGGTCCGTCAAGTCCAACATGGGCGCAATGGAAAAGGTCCTAACGATTGGAATAGCTGATATAACAGGGTTTTTACTCATTTTAGATTGAATCATCACGCTCACATTTTAAGCTGTTTTTACACATTTGTGCATTTGTCTAATTGCCGGGCATCCTGTGAGGTATCCCAAATTATAAGATTGAGCGCTCAAGATGGTGTTCCCAGTAATTGACCTGAAAACACGTACTGAACAACACACTACAAATGCGTCGTTAGGGTGAAGCAAAAAGTGAGACAGTTTACAGCGAACATCGTACTTTTACAAAGTCAGCTAAGACACTCAAGGCCAAGACGCCTTTTTGATAGCACTCCACAATGCCGAAAATAGCCATATAAAATGGGATTACGTAAGACGCGATGGGATAGAGAGTTGAGTAGCAACGCCTTCTCACAAGTTCAAGTACTAATAAAAGTCGAGTTACTCCATAAAAAGGCTAAAAAACTTTGCAGCATCGGCACTCATGAGCCACTATGAATGGGGCTAATGCAGCCCATTTTTGTATATATGAGACGTAAAACAACGCTATTTGACGATAAGCGTCTTCCAAGCAAACTTATGAACCATCATACAAAACTGTCTAAACAATAAAGGACACGGTTATATGGAGCTTTAACTGCCTATAACTCAGATAAATGATAAGAATATCTTTAAATTAGCCTCACATTTATAGCTGTCTCATCTAAGCTGATAGAGTGTGATCAAGATTGCTGTCGATAAGCAACTTTTCTAATAGCCTTAAGCAATGCCATTACTCCATGGTTTAGGCTCAAAAGAGGACAAACTTAGGCATGAACGTTAATTTTATTAATCCTTTCCTCCAATCTTTGCTCAATGTCATATCTACGATGGCGAGCATGGATTTGACGCCGGGCAAACCCCAAATCAAAGTAGATAACTTAGCTAAGGGTGATGTGTCCGGTCTAATCGGTCTTGTAGGACCCCAAACAAAAGGATCACTGTCGATTACCTTCGAACAAAAGCTTGTTTTGCAGATAATGCAGAATATGCTGGGCGAAAACCCGGGTAAAATTAACGAGGAAGTGACTGACTTAGTAGGCGAAATTACGAATATGGTGACTGGTGGCGCAAAAAATCTTTTGGGTCAAAAAGGCTATGAATTTGAAATGGCCACTCCTATGGTCGTATCAGGAAAAGGCCATACTATTTCCCATAAAGCTAATGGCACTAAGATTATCATGCCATTTACAAGCCCGCATGGTACTGCTTATATTGAAATATGTTTTGAAAACTAACAGCTAAAATGCATCAAGCCAGTCAGCTCAAAATACATTAACTATCCTGTCGCTCTGGATCTTATGTTTCATTCGCTTATTTAAAGCCAGATAACAAAGATCAGAACGGCTGGTTTACCGTAACCTGAATTGAGGTATTTTTATCGTCTATTTTGCCGCCTAACACCAGTTCAGCACAGCTTCATCCTCAGGTCCAAAACATATTGCGTCGCCAACTGTGAACTGCAAACCACTATTTTGCTTATCTCAGTCCTACAGGTTCGACATTTCTCCCGCTAACAAATAACTATAATTCATAGTGTTATTTGCAGTAACCATTCGTGTAGTGGCAATTATTCATCCTGACACTTTACATAAAAGAAAACGGTGTTTAATCACCGTTTTCTTGCTAAAAAGTGTCCCAGAATACTTCCATTTGTCAGGGTTAAGCTAAGCAAACAGCAACCCTTGGCGTAAGCTTAGTGACTAATTCATAAGCGATAGTGCCGATATGTTCAGCGACTTCCTCCACGGGTAATGCCTTACCCCACAGCAATGCACTATCTCCTACTTTATCTTGGGCACCTTGACCTAAGTCAACAGTCAACATGTCCATAGAAACACGGCCGACTATGGGTACACGGCGACCATTGACCCACACGGGTGTGCCTTCCGGTGCATTGCGAGGATAACCATCACCATAGCCAATCGCCACGACACCTAAACGGGTATCTTGCTTCGCGGTCCAGAAACAACCATAGCCGACTGGCTGATTGGCTTTATGATCCCGTACCGCAATCAACTGTGATACTAATTCCATCGCAGGAACTAGCCCGTGATTCGCACCGCAATCACCAGTAACAGGAGATACGCCATAGAGTGCAATACCAGGACGGATCCAATCGCCTTGGCTCTGAGGCCAATACAAGGCACCAGCAGAGTTTGCTAAGGTTCTAAATCCGGGCAAGCCTGCCGTTAACGTATTAAAAGCCGCCATCTGTACTGAGGTATAGGTGTTTTCAGGCTCGTCCGCACAGGCAAAATGTGTCATCAAATGGATCGGTTTTGCCACATTTGGACAGGCCATTAACCTTGCGTAAACCGTTGAAAATTGTTCGGACGTAAAACCTAAACGATGCATGCCTGAATCCACTTTAAGCCAGACAGTGACAGGTTTTGACAACACAGTTTGCTCTAACATCTCAAGCTGAGAGCTGTGGTGCACTACAGTGTCAATATCATGCCCGACGAGTAACGGGAGATCGGTGGCGCGGAAAAAACCTTCTAGTAATAACAAACGCGCTGTCACGCCGCCCGCTCGTAATTCTAAGGCCTCATCCAATCGTGCTAGGCCAAAGCCATCGGCACTGACTAAACAATTAGCGACATTCAATAATCCATGACCATAACCGTTCGCTTTAACGACGGCCATCACACGACTCGCTGGTGCCTGTTGACGCAACGCAGCGAGATTGGTTTGCAGTGCACTACTGCTAATTTCTGCACGGGGAAAAGGGTTCAAAATTTACCTTGTTTACTCAGGAAATAAAAAGTCACGGATATAAAAAATACATCAATACAGCTCATCTTCTGCAAACGCAAACTGACTGTTTTTAAACGTCAATTAATCTTCTTCAAACTGCGGCCCAGCATAATTATCGAAACGCGAAAATTGCCCTTGGAAAGTGAGCCGCACCCGACCAATGGGGCCGTTACGTTGCTTACCAATGATGATTTCTGCCGTGCCTTTATCTTGAGAATCGTTGTTATACACTTCATCGCGATAAATAAACATGATGAGATCCGCATCTTGCTCGATAGCGCCTGATTCACGTAAATCCGAGTTAACAGGACGTTTATCGGCCCTTTGTTCGAGCGAGCGGTTAAGCTGCGACAGGGCAATAATCGGGATTTCCAACTCTTTGGCTAATGCTTTCAGCGAGCGTGAAATTTCAGAAATTTCTAAGGTACGGTTATCTTTTAAGGCGGGCACCTGCATTAACTGCAGGTAATCTATCATGATCATAGATAAACCACCGTACTCACGGGCGATACGACGCGCGCGGCTGCGAACTTCTGTCGGGGTTAATCCCGAACCATCATCAATATACATTTTGCCTTGCTCGAGCATGATACCCATGGTCGATGAAACCCGTGCCCAATCCTCGTCATCGAGTTGACCAGTACGGATCTTAGTTTGATCGACGCGACCCAAGGAGGCCAACATACGCATCATAATCTGTTCTGACGGCATCTCGAGACTGAAAATAAGTACGGGTTTATCTTCATTCATTGCGGCCTGTTCGCACAAGTTCATCGCAAAGGTGGTTTTACCCATAGAAGGACGCGCCGCAACGATAATCAAGTCACCGGACTGGAAGCCAGCGGTCATCTTATCCAAATCGTTAAAGCCACTCGATACTCCAGTCACACCGTTATGGGGGTTATTGTAAAGCTGTTCAATCTTATCGACGGTTTTTTCCAGAATGGTTTTGATACCTTCGGGACCTTCATTAGCATTGGTTCGCATCTCGGCGATCTTAAAGACTTTACTCTCAGCAAGGTCGAGTAATTCACCCGAGTCCCGACCTTCTGGGTTATAGCCCGCATCGGCAATCTCATGTGCGACGCGGATCATATCACGGACCACGGCCCGCTCACGGACGATTTCAGCGTAAGATAAAATATTACCCGCACTTGGGGTATTTTTCGCAATCTCACCTAAGTAGGCAAAACCACCGGCATCTTCTAATTGGTTCTCAACTTCGAGCTGTTCAGAAACCGTGATCAAATCGATCGGTTGCCCTAAATCGACCAATCTGTGCATGGCAGAAAAGATCATCTTATGTGAGCGAGAGTAAAAATCCTCTTTTACTACAGCCTCTGCGACCCTGTCCCACGCTTCGGCATCTAACATCAAGCCGCCTAATACCGATTGTTCAGCCTCAATTGAATGCGGTGGCAGCTTGAGTCCATCAAGCTGCAAATCTCTTGGCTTACTTTTAGGCTTAAAAGCACCTTGTTGTGACATTAACGCTCCCGATTTCCAACAACTTAACAAAATATGATATAAAACCCGCGTCAAGCAAACAGGATGTTTACACTCGCCTGTTATTTCATTCCAACGGACACTCTAACAATCAATAAGGAAAGAACATGCGTATTGCATTGGTTGCGGCCTTAGTACTGACATCCGGCATAGCAACTGCCGACGAAGGACAATGGCAACCTTATCAAATGCCTTCAATTGCAGACAAACTCAGTGAACGCGGAATCGATATTCCGGCAGAAAAACTGGCCGATCTGACAAGTTATCCAATGAACGCTGTGGTTGGGCTGGGCTATTGTACCGCCAGTTTTGTCTCCCCCCAAGGGCTAGTTGTGACAAACCACCATTGTGCCTACAAGGCGATACAATATAACACTAAGCAAGAGCATAACTACCTAGAACAAGGCTTTTTAGCAACATCGATGGACAAGGAACCCTCTGCCGGTCCTAACGAACGTTTATACATCACAGAAGCAGTGACCAATGTCACCGCGCAAATCAATAAAGACCTCAGCCAAGACCCGCTAAGTCGTTACGAAGACATTCAAAATCACAGTAAAGCGCTCATCAAAAGCTGTGAAGCCGATGCTAACTATCGTTGTAATGTGCGCAGTTTCCATAACGGCTTAGAATACTACTTAATCAAGCAATTGATGATCCGCGATGTGCGCTTAGTCTACGCACCACCTGAAAGTGTTGGGGGCTATGGTGGCGATATTGATAACTATGAATATCCACGCCATTCGGGTGATTTTGCCTTCCTACGAGCTTACGTCGGAAAAGATGGCAAACCCGCCGCGTATAGCGACAATAACATTCCTTACCAACCAAAGAGCTACCTTAAGGTCAATGCCGATGGCGTAAAAGCCGGTGATGGCGTGTTTGTGGCGGGTTACCCAGGCACGACTAGCCGTTACAATCTGACCAGTGAACTTAAATTTGCCAGTGATTGGTTGTACCCAACCCAAGCTAAGCGCTATCAATTACAGATTGATACTATCGAGGCTATGGGACAAAAAGATGCCGATATCGCCATTAAGTACGCAGGTAATATGGCCTCAATGGCCAACCGGATGAAGAAACTCAACGGTCTATTAGCGGGTTTTAAAGCAACGGATATCATTGGCATTAAGCAAAGCCGTGAAGATAATTTTTTAGCTTGGCTTAAACAAAACCCTAAACTAAATCAAAATCTCATTGCTGAGTTAGAAGTGTTACTCGCCGAGCAACAACAAGCATTCCAAAGTAATTACTACTTTACCAATGCCCAATCGAGCACATTGTTAACCGCAGCAAACAGCCTCTACCGTCTTGCTAAAGAAAAACAAAAGCCCGATGCCGAGCGTGAGCAAGGCTACCAAGAACGTGATATTGCTATGCTAAGCTCACGTCTTAAACGTATCGATTCAAGTTTTGATGTCACTGTTGATAAGACTTTGTGGCTACAGGATTTAAGTGCTTACCTTAGCCAATCAAATCGCGTAGCTGCACTCGATGAAATGCTAAGTGCGAACACTAAAGATGCCGATCTCGCAGCTAAACTCGATGGTTTGTACTCACTCACTACGCTCACAGACCAAGCTAAGCGCCTCGCGTGGATGAATGCCGATGCTAGCGCTTTCGAAACCAGTGCCGATCCCTTTATTCGTTTAGCCGTAGCACTTTATGACACGAATATGGCACAGGAAAAGTCAGAAAAAATCTTAGACGGCAAGCTGTCTAGTGCTCGCCCTGATTATATGGCGGCCGTGATCGAATACTACAAAGCAAACAACTGGCCAGTCTATCCTGACGCCAACGGTACGCTACGGATCAGCTATGGCATGGTTGATGGTTATCAATCACGTGATGCGCTCTATAAACAGCCGTTTACTCGTCTTGATGGCATAGTCGCAAAACACACAGGCGTTGAACCCTATAATGTGCCGAAAAAACTCCTCGATGCAATTCACGAGCAACGTTTTGGTGAGCACTTGGTCAAATCCGTGTATCAAGATCCCCGTGGCTGGATTTGCCGTCTGTTCTCTTGCTTAGATAAACCAGAAGAATTTAACTCAGTACCGGTTAATTTCTTATCCAGCGTGGACACCACAGGTGGTAACTCCGGCTCACCAGTCTTCAACGGAAAAGGTGAGTTAGTGGGCCTTAACTTCGACTCAACCTATGAAGCTATCACTAAAGATTGGTTCTTCAACCCAACCATCACTCGCGCGGTGCACGTGGATATTCGCTATATCCTGTGGATGATGGATGAAGTCGACCATGCCGATAACTTAATCCAAGAATTGGATTTAGTGAGAAATTAATACCTTGAGCTAAATCCGTTGCTCTAAACAAAAAGCCGCTCACTGTTATGCAGTAAGCGGCTTTTATTTGGGCTCGTATTTTAGCAGCGAATACACTTTGGGATGATGAGATTGAATGAGTAGGCGCGTATCACCTATTGCTTAAATCCATCGCAGAGCCGATATCAAAACCTAAATACACTCAAATCCTAAATTTCAGCCATAAAAAAACACCGCCGAAGCGGTGTTTCTCTTAATACAAGCTAAGATTAAAGCAAGGAGTAATTAAGCTTCTGCAACGATAGAAACTTTAACAACAGCTTTAACTTCAGTGTGTAACTGAACTTCAACTTCGAAGTCGCCAGTAGTACGCAGAGCGCCTAATGGTAAACGAACTTCTGATTTAGCCAGCTCAACACCAGCAGCAGTCACTGCATCAGCGATGTCACGGTTGCCAACTGAACCAAACAGTTTGCCTTCATCACCCGCTTTAGAAGCAATAACAACAGCTTCCAGTGCAGTGATTTTCTCAGCACGTAGGTTAGCAGCAGCTAATTCAGCAGCTAATTTAGCTTCTAATTCAGCGCGACGAGCTTCAAATACTTTAACGTTGCTTTCGTTAGCAACAACAGCTTTACCTTGTGGCAAAAGGTAGTTACGAGCGTAACCAGCTTTAACAGTAACTTGGTCACCCAAGTTGCCTAGGTTAGCGATTTTATCAAGCAGAATAACGTTCATTATCAAATCCTCTATATTCGATTAGGAATACTGCAATTACTGATGTAAATCAGTGTATGGCAGTAGAGAAAGATAACGAGCACGCTTGATAGCGCGAGCTAGTTGGCGCTGATATTTAGCACTAGTACCAGTGATACGGCTAGGAACAATCTTGCCGCTTTCAGTGATGTAGTTCTTTAAAGTAACGATATCTTTGTAATCAATTTCTGCAACACCTTCAGCGGTGAAACGGCAGAACTTGCGACGACGGAAATAACGTGCCATGTTGACAGTCTCCTAAGTTTTCAATTCGACATTTTCGGCATGGATGACTAAGCGGTTCTGACCATTACGCCCCTGTTGAAGCGTCATAAAGCCTTGCACTTGTACTTCCACACCTGCTTTCAGATCTTCTGCGACGCTTTCAAAGCGTGGGCCACTCAATATCACTTGAATTTGTACGTAGACGTTGCGGAGCATTTCGGCTTCATAACGCTGCGATTTGTGTTCCAACATAATTACACTATGTGCAATACCTGCTGGGCTTTTAAAGCGTCTTGAACGAGTTATCGTTCCTGACAACACCAAGTTATTGGTGGTCACAGATTACCTTACTCAGCGATTTCTTCAGCGTGAGCTTCATCATATGAGCGTTCGCCAGCTGGGCCACGACGTGAATCGCGCTCATCTCTAGCTCTAGCCATTGGAGATGCTTCAGTAACGGCAACTTTAGTACGCATTACCATGTTACGCAGAACTGCGTCGTTGAAACGGAAAGCTGTTTCTAGCTCTTCGATCGTCTCTGCTTTAGCTTCAACGTTCATCAGAACGTAGTGAGCTTTATGCAGGTCAAGGATTGGGTAAGCCAGTTGACGACGGCCCCAATCTTCTAAACGGTGGATTGTGCCGTTAGCTTCGGTGATAACACCTGTGTAACGCTCAATCATACCTGGTACTTGTTCACTTTGATCTGGGTGAACCATAAATACGATTTCGTAATGACGCATTTATTGCTCCTTACGGTTATGTAGCCTCGGTATTGGCTCAGTCAAACCAAATGGAGGCAAGGAACGAAAAATAGTGACTGATTTGAGCGCGAGATAGTACAGAAAGCAAGCCAGAAACTCAAGCAATAACTTTGCCTCGCCAATCAATACAGGTATGATGGCGGCTCGCCTACATTCGGACGTCTGAAATCAGCTAACCAAGAATAAAACATAATGCTAAAAGTTATTGCGCCAATCAGTTTGTTTTTCCTTTCATTTCCTGCGCTTGCGCTTGTTCCACCTGATTATCAGGAACCGCCCAGCGATTTTACCGCGGAAATCGAAGCTGGCTTGCAACTGAACACAGGCAATACCGAATCCAGCAGTTTTAATGGTCGAACCCAACTGATTTACGATACAAAGCAAACCAAGCAAGAAGCCACACTAAAAGCCTATTTTGCCTCAGAAAAAAGTCAAACAACCTCCGAAAAATATGAGCTACAGTTACAATCGAACTATAAACTTACTAAGGGTTATGTCTTCGGACGTGGTGATTTTACTTGGGATCAATTCGGTAGTTACACACAAATATCGACTCTTTCGAGTGGTTACGGTTTCAATGCTATCAGTAGTTATAAAACAAAACTCAGTCTCGAGTTCGGCCCAGGTTATCGATATAACTTACCTGCAGAATCGGTAACTATCCCCAGCCCTGATGCCGAAAAAGATGTCATTCTTCGTACCGCTGCCAAATTCTCTCAAAAACTACAGGAATACAGCAGTCTCAATGCCGATCTCACCGCGGAAGTGGGCGAGAACAACAACACCCTCACCTTAGATATGAACTATAAAAATCTGGTGTTCCAAGATTGGGCATTTAAGATCGGTATGAACATCAAATACACTGAAGTGGTACCAGAAGGAAGCCAACCCATGGATACCATCACCACCTTCAACTTGCTTTACACTTTTAGATAACTCCTTTTAAAAAATACGACGAAATACATAGACTAACATGACGCTAATAGCCTACTCGGCTGGCGTCTATGTGAATGCTTTACAAGCATCCCCTTGAGTTGTTCCGACATAATTCAGTGATTTTTTGAGCAGAAATGCGCAATTAATCAAGATTTACCAACAATTTGCAACACAACATAAACACTAACCCCTGATATACTCACTCCTCATTATCAATCTAGTTTGTGTTTTCGGAGTTGTATATGACTAATCCGCTGCGCACTTTCGCCTCTTTATATAGCACCACATTATTAATGGTATTAGCCGGCGGCTTGCTTACCACCTATCTTGGGCTCAGGCTCTCAGTAATGAATGTGCCACAAATATGGATTGGCGGCATGATGTCGGCCTACTATGTTGGCCTAGTGGCTGGCTCTAAGATTGGTCATCGACTTATCGCTCAAGTGGGCCATATCCGCGCCTTTGTCGCCAGTGCAGGCATAGTCGCTGCATCGGCATTAGGCCATGCACTCGTGGATGAGCTAGCGGTTTGGCTGCTCCTCAGACTCGTGGTCGGCATGGGGATGATGTGCCAATACATGGTGTTAGAAAGTTGGCTTAACGAACAAGCTGAAAGTAATCAAAGGGGCACAGTGTTTGCGAGTTATATGATCGTATCTTACTTCGGCTTAATCTTGGGCCAAGGTGCGATCAGTATTTTCCCCGAATTAGGACTAGAGCCACTACTGCTTATCGCAATTTGTTTTTCACTCTGTATCGTACCGATTTCACTCACGCGTCGTCTTCACCCTGCGCCCTTAGTTCCTGCCCCACTCAAAATTGCCTATTACTGGAAAAAAGCGCCACAAGCACTCACGACAATCGCGATTGGTAGCATGATAGTGGGTTCGTTTTATGGTCTCGCTCCCGCCTACGCCAGTAACTTAGGTTTACCACCTGAAAAAGTCGCCACGTATATGACGGCAACGATTTTAGCGGGATTACTGGCACAATGGCCAATGGGAAAATTGTCCGACATTATGTCCCGCAGTCGCCTTATCCGTATCAACTGTATATTGCTCGGTATCTTAGCCTTAGCTATCGCCTTAACCCCCTATCATCCGGTGATTTCACTGGTGATGACTTTCCTATTTGGTATTTTAGGTTTCACTTTTTATCCGCTTGCCACAGCGCTTGCCAACTCTCGAGTAGAGCAAAATGAGCGAGTCGGCTTATCAGCAACAATACTATTAACCTTCGGCTTAGGCGCCAGTATAGGTCCGCTTATCGCATCGACATTAATGCAATGGTTTGGCAATAACATGTTATATGGCTTTATGTCAGCCTGTACCTTAATACTCTTTGTGCGTTTACGTTATGTACATTCACAGCAAAAAGTCGAAACCAATGTCACACAAGACTACATAATGGCGACGGGCGACTTAGTCTCGTCACCACTGGCGGCAGCGTTGGACCCACGGGTTGATGTTGAATCAATTCAAGAGCATATGACGCCAAGCGCTAACTTAGATGAATCGGAGCATGATTTAGGGGCCGATGGCGTCGATGACGATATTATCGATGATAATGACAGTGATGAGGAACAACTCGCCTTTAGTTTCGATATTGAGCAAGCAGAGCCTGAAGCCGCTCAAATAGATGAAACTGATAGCAATCAGGTTAACCTAGACAAAGCGATGACGTAAAAAAGGCCAATAAAAAACGGATTAACTTTATATCGTTAATCCGCCTTTTTATTACGACCAGTTGTTTCTTCAAGCCTAATACTGCATATGTGAGATCAGGCAAACGTGAGCATATTAGCTACGACGCTGACGCACTGCTTCAAATAGGCAAATACCCGTTGCAACCGATACGTTCAAGCTAGACACACTACCGGCCATAGGGATAGAGATCAGTGAATCGCAAGACTCACGGCTTAATCGGCGTAAGCCTTTGTCTTCAGCTCCCATAGCAATCGCCAATGATCCCTTGAGATCGGCTTGATAAAGCTCGCAATCTGCCTCGCCCGCAGTGCCCACAATCCACACACCTTTATCCTGCAGGTGACGCATAGTGCGCGCAAGATTAGTCACTTGGAATAAAGGTACTGTTTCCGCAGCGCCACATGCCACTTTACTCACAGTCGCAGTTAAGCCAACTGAATTGTCTTTAGGCACGATAATACCTTGTACGCCAGCCGCATCGGCATTACGTAGGCAAGCGCCTAAGTTATGGGGATCCGTCACACCATCCAAGATCAACAGGAATGCTTGCTCAGTGTTAGCAAGCAGCACATCTAAATCTTGCTCATTCAATACTTTCGCCGCTTTAACACGCGCGACTATGCCTTGATGTTGGCTGCTTTCCGCTTTGTCATCTAAGGCTTTACGAGAAGCGACTTGAATCGTCGTGCCAAAGGCTTTAGCCTGATCGGCCAGCACAGTTAAGCGCTCATCGTCACGACCTTGTAACAGCCACAACTCAATAATGCGTTCAGGGCTGTGTTTTAACAGGGCTTCAACTGCGTGGATCCCAAAAATAATATCTTGTTTTTTCATTTATTTCTTTCTCGTGCTCCGCTTAGCGGCTTTTGGCTTTTTAGCCGGATCTTTTACTGCTGCTTTTTTAGCTTTAGTGCCAGCTTTGGCCTTAGGTTTGGTTTTGCCTGTTTCAGCCTTGGCGCTAGATGCCGCGGTTTTACCCGCTTTGCCTTGCTTAGCGCCTTCACGATTAACGCGCTCACGGGCAGTCATCGGCTTATCACGGCTGGCAGATGCTTTACGCTTACCACCTTTGCCGTCATCACCCAGCATAACCAAATCAATCTGTCTGTCATCTAAGTTGACTGCAGCGACCTTAACCGTCACAGGATCGCCGACTTGATAAACTTGACCTGTGTGCTCACCGATAAGACGTTGACGCATAGGGTCGAATTGGTAGTAATCGCTACCTAGACTTGAGATATGCACTAAGCCATCGATAAACAGTTCATTTAAGCGCACAAACAAACCAAAACTGGTCACTGAGGCAATCACAGCTTCAAAGGTATCGCCGACGTGATCTTGCATAAACTCGCACTTGAGCCAATCGCTAACATCGCGAGTCGCTTCATCGGCACGACGTTCTGTGGTCGAACACTCTTCGCCTAATTTGTCGAGCTCATCGAGCTGATAGTGATAGCCACCATCCTGCGTCCACTTCTCAGTGGCTTCGCCTCTTTCCTTCGCCAGTAAATAACGGATCACACGATGTAACACTAAATCCGGATAGCGGCGAATGGGTGAGGTAAAATGTGCATATTCTTCTAAGGCTAAACCGAAGTGACCTTCGTTATCCGGAGTATAAATTGCCTGACGCATAGAACGCAGTAACATCACTTGGATAAGTTCAGCATCAGGGCGGTCGGCAATTTGCAACATCACATTCTGATAATCTGACGGCGTTGGCTCAAGTCCGCCAGGCATAGTCAAACCACGCTCAGCAAGGAACTCTTTAAAGTTCGCCAATTTTTGCTCGGATGGCGCTTCATGCACACGATACAAGACTTCGCCTTTGTGTTTCTTCACAAACTTAGCTGCAGAAACGTTGGCTAAAATCATACATTCTTCAATGATTTTATGGGCTTGATTACGGCCACGCGGCACGATTTTATCAATCTTGCGCTGCTCATTGAAAATGAACTGCGTTTCCATGGTTTCAAACGCAATCGCACCACGCTCGGCTCTTTGTTCATCGAGCGCTAAATACAATGACTGTAAACACTGCAAATGCGGGAACAAAGCCTCATGCTCAGGCGCAATGGGGCCGCCTTCTAACATTGCTGCCACTTGGGTATAAGTGAAACGGGCATGGGAATACATCACAGCCGGATAAAACTTATAACCTGATAACTTACCTTTAGCAGATACGGTCATCTCGGCGACCATACATAAACGGTCGACGTGGGGATTAAGCGAACATAGGCCGTTAGAGATTTTCTCCGGCAGCATAGGGATCACTTGCGACGGGAAATACACTGAGTTACCACGGGCACGCGCTTCGGTATCTAAGGCGGAATCGGTGCGCACATAGTAACTAACGTCCGCAATCGCAACCCATAAACGCCAGCCGCCACCGGCTTTTTTCTCCGCGTACACAGCATCGTCAAAATCGCGGGCGTCTTCACCGTCGATAGTCACTAATGGCAGATGACGTAAATCCACACGACCGACTTTATCGGCGTCGGTTACTTCATCGGGAATACGGCGCAGTTTCTTCTCGATCACTGGTGACCAAGTATGGGGTAAATCATAATTACGCAGGGCAATTTCGATTTCCATACCCGGCGCCATTTGCTTACCGAGCACTTCAGTCACTTTACCCGCAGCCTTAACAAAACGGCCTGGGCGACGCGTTAATTCAACCACAACCACATCACCTTGACGGGCGCCATTGCGATCTTCATTCGCGACTAAAATTTCTTGGGTAATACGCTTATCATCGGCAATGACAAATGCCATACCGCTATCGACATGATAACGGCCAACAATCGCGGCACTTCGCGGCTGGATCAGACGAACCAAACGCGCTTCGCGACGGCCACGACGATCTGTGCCCGCTTTTTGCGCCAGCACTTTATCACCGTGGAAATACATCAGCATGTCGCGGTTCGAAATAAATAAGTCATCACCGCCTTCATCGGGTTTGAAAAAGCCGAAGCCTTCTCTGTGTCCGAGCACAGTGCCGGGGATCAGATCCATTTTCTCGGGTAAGCCATAGCTCTGCCCACGGGTGAACACCAGTTCGCCATCGCGTTCCATCGCACGTAGGCGACGGCGCAAGGCCTCAAGTTGTTCTTCCTCTTGGATGTTTAACGCCGCGGCAATGCTGTCACGAGTGATAGGTGATTTTTGAGAACGTAAGTAATCGAGAATATACTCACGGCTTGGGATAGGGTTTTCGTACTTATCCTGTTCACGCTCAAAATGAGGGTCTTTGATCATTCAATATCCAAATAATGTGTCTCTAGATTAAGAGACCACTTAACGGGTTCGCAACTGTTCTTGCTGGGCCCGCGCCACTGCACTGGGGGGCATTTTAGCTGCTAACACCTGCAGTAAAGACAAGGCTTTTTTCTTAGTCGCCTCGTCCGCAAATACATCGTTATATAACCAATGATAGGCCATCTCGTAATCCCTAGGACTACCATAACCTTCACCGAATAAACGAACTAACATCATACGAGCGGATAAACTGCCACTTGCAGCCGCAGGCAGTAAATAATGCACTGCTCTGTCTTTATTGCGGATGACAAATTTCCCACTCTGATAATACTCGGCAAGCTTTAACATCGCTTCTGAGCTACCTTGTTCGGCCGAGTCACGTAACAAAGCAATACCCTTCACAGGGTTAGCCTTCACACACGTTCCATGATTGAGCATTTCGCCCCAAAGAAATTGATATAAAGGCTGTTTTAAGACTTGGGCTCGCGCCTCAATGTCTTGGACTAACTGGCAATCATCACGTTTCACTTTCGCTAAGTATTGATTGCTACGGATCAAATCAAGCAATTGATCTTGACTATAAATATCCACCGCCTGCGTTTCAGCAAAGCACATTGAAGATACTAAAGGCAGTAGCGCAACGAGTGCTGTACGTAGCATAACGACTCTCAATGACAGTAGGATGAATACTTGCATCGGCAGTATAACCTATTTCTTGAGCTTGAGCTGAATTTCTAACCGCAGAATAAAACAGAGAAAGGCATAAAGAAGCAGAGAAAAAGGCCGTGAAACACGGCCTTAACAGATCTTAATTGAACGGATTAACCAAAATCATGGTTTCGTTACGATCAGGACCCGTAGAGATAATGTCGATAGGTGTTTCTAATAACTCTTCAAGACGCTTGATATAATTGATCGCTGCTTGAGGCAGTTGCTCAATTGATGTCGCGCCAAAAGTCGACTCGCTCCAACCCGGCATAGTTTCATAAACCGGCGTAACCAGTTCATAACCTTCAGCGGCCAGCGGAGTGACTTTAGAGATAGTGCCATCAGGATTCTGATAACCGACACAAATCTTCACTTCTTTCAGACCATCAAGTACATCTAACTTAGTCAAGCAGAAGCCGCTAACACTGTTGATTTGAACTGCGCGGCGCATTGCCACAGCATCCAACCAACCTGGACGACGCTTACGACCCGTTGTTGCACCAAACTCATGACCTTTAGTACCTAAATGATCACCGACTTCACATAATAGTTCAGTTGGGAATGGACCTGCACCTACGCGAGTGGTGTAAGCCTTCATGATACCTAAGACATAGTCTAAGTGACGCGGACCAAAACCTGAACCCGTCGCAACACCACCGGCAGTGGTATTTGAAGAGGTTACAAATGGGTATGTTCCGTGGTCGATATCGAGTAATGTACCTTGAGCGCCTTCGAACAGAATTGGCTCTCCGGCTTTACGCGCAGTATCCAATAGTTCAGTCACATCAACACACATGCTCTTCAGATAATCGGCCATAGCCAAAGCATCTGCTAGCGTTTGCTCGTAATCAACCGCTTCGACTTGATAGTACTCTGTCAGCATAAAGTTATGATATTTCATAACTTCTTTCAGCTTTTCAGCAAACAGTTCAGCATTGAACAGGTCACCTACTCGCAGACCGCGACGAGAGATCTTGTCTTCATACGCAGGTCCAATACCACGGCCAGTCGTACCAATAGCTTTATTACCGCGCGCTTTTTCACGGGCAATATCAAGGGCACAATGGAAGGGAAGGATCAGCGGACACGCTTCAGAGATCAACAGACGTTCCTCAACAGGAACTCCACGATCTTTCAGCATGTTGATCTCTTTCATCAGGGCGTCAGGTGCAAGCACCACACCGTTGCCAATAATGCATTTCACATTATCGCGCAGGATACCCGATGGGATCAGATGAAGAACGGTTTTTTCACCGTCGATAACCAAGGTATGACCAGCATTGTGGCCGCCTTGATAGCGAACTACATATTTTGCCTGTTCTGTTAGAAGGTCGACAATCTTACCTTTTCCTTCGTCACCCCATTGGGTGCCGAGAACAACTACGTTTTTGCCCATTATTTGCTGCAAGGTTGCGGTTAAAAAAGAATTTTAACAGATCTTAGTTAATAAGGGCAAGCAGGCTATTTTTCACGCAAAAATAACCCAAATAACGACTCCAGCCGTGACTAATGCCCCACCAAGTCGCTGGATAACTTGCTGATTTTGATGGGAGAGTTCATTTAAATAACGACGCCATTTATTTGGGAATAATAATGGCCCAAGGCCTTCCAAAACCAACACAAGTGCCACTGCTAGCATAAAAATTTGAAAAGTCATGCTTACCTCAAACTCACTCGCTTAATATAAATTTATTGTATATCAGCATACTCCAACCAAAGAGTTTTCTTATACCGTCATTTTTAGCCAATAAAAAACCCAGCATAGGCTGGGTTTTTTGATATTCCAAAAACGAATTAACGCTTAGAGAATTGTGGCTTACGACGTGCTTTACGTAGACCCACTTTCTTACGCTCAACTTTACGAGCGTCACGGGTAACGAAACCAGCAGAACGTAGTGATGGACGCAGTGCTTCATCTAATTGCATCAGAGCACGGGTAATACCGTGACGGATTGCGCCTGCTTGGCCAGTGATACCACCGCCTTTAACAGTTACATAGATGTCCAGCTTGTCAGTCATTTCAACTAACTCTAAAGGTTGACGAACAACCATACGAGCAGTTTCACGACCAAAATACTGATCCAAAGGACGTTGATTTACAACGATGTTGCCACTACCTGCTTTAGCGAAAACGCGAGCTGTAGAGGTTTTGCGACGGCCAGTGCCGTAGTACTGAGTTGCAGCCATTTGCTTAATCCCGTTTAGATATCAAGAACTTGAGGTTGTTGTGCAGTGTGGTTATGTTCTGCGCCAGCATAAACTTTCAGTTTACGGAACATGGCACGGCCCAGAGGACCTTTTGGTAACATACCCTTAACTGCTTTCTCGATGATCATTTCTGGCTTTTGCGCTTGCAGCTTTTCAAAGCTGATTTGCTTAATGCCACCAGGGAAGCCTGAATGCGAGTAGTACGTTTTGCCTTTCGCTTTGTTACCAGTAACAGTCACTTTTTCAGCATTAACAACGATGATGTAATCACCGGTATCAACGTGTGGAGTGTATTCTGGCTTATGCTTACCGCGTAAACGGACAGCGATTTCAGTAGCGATACGACCTAAAGTTTTGCCGTCTGCGTCGACGACGAACCAGTCACGAGTTACAGTTTCTGGTGTAGCAGTAAAAGTCTTCATTATTACAAAAACCCAAAGTTAATTTTCTGTCTCACATGTTGTCTGCATTTGCAAACAACACAAAATTGCCTTTTAGTACCCCTTCGAGCACCGACTTCGGCTTACAACTTCCGCCCAATTGGCGGAGTAACGTGGGCAGGTGGCGGAGTATAGACAAAGCTGAGTTAAAAATCACCTGATATTTTGATAAAAATTATAAAATATCGACCAATCGGACTTGTCATCCTAAGGATTAACAAGCCTCTGGTGATTTAAGGTCGCAGCTAATGCAAAACTCTTACACTACTGGGTTACGGCAGGTGTTCGGTTTTTAAATAATCGTGGGATTGCATCTCAATTAAGCGTGAACGGCAACGTCTAAATTCGAAGTTAAGCAAACCATCGGCATAAATATCTTCGAGTGGCACTTGAGCCGATACAATCAGCTTCACATTGCGCTCGTAAAATTCGTCGACCATAGCTAAAAAACGTCTGGCAATGTCATCGCCAGTCAAAAAGGCGCCCATTTGTTCTATGCCACTCACGAGGACAGTGTGATAAATCCGCGCAAGTTCCATGTAATCACGCTGGCTTCGTGGACCATCACAGAGCGCTCTAAAATCGGCCAACAATACGCCCTGCGCCTGCTGCCGAATACTAATACTGCGGCCTTCTATTTCGATGTCAGCAGTAAGCACCTCAGACTCAGGCGCTAACTGGCTAAAATAACGTATAAGATTGGCATCAGCTTGTGCATCTAATGGATGATGATAAATCTCTGCTTGCTCAAGGGTACGCAATCGATAGTCAATGCCAGAATCCACATTGAGCACTTCACAATGTTGATTAATTAGGGCTATCGCAGGTAAGAAACGTGCGCGCTGTAAGCCATTTTTATATAAGTCGTCGGGGATAATATTCGAGGTTGCAACCAGTACAACGCCTTCTTTAAATAACGCTTGAAACAGCGTACCTAATAGCATGGCATCGGTAATATCAGAGACAAAGAATTCATCGAAACAGATAACGCGATATTTTGCAGCCATCTTTTTCGCAATCACCAACAAAGGATCGCGAACGCCTTTTAACTCGTCCAAATCTAAATGCAATTGATGCATAAAGCGATGAAAGTGAGCCCGCAATTTTTGTTCACCAGGCAAGGCATCAAAAAAAGTATCCATCAAGTAAGTTTTACCACGCCCAACTCCACCCCAAAGATACAGGCCTTTAGGTGATGCTGGTGCCGATTTTAAGCCTAATGCGCTAAACAATTTCCCAACAATAGAACTCGGCTCTTCTGCCGTAGTTAAGTCTTCATAGACGCGTTGTAACGCCTTAACGGCAATTTCTTGAGCCGGATCATGGGAAAAACCGTCACGGGTAAGATCTTTTTGATAATGCTGCCAAGGGCTTAACTGAGGCACGTTTAAATTCTCTTATGTCCTTTATTAAAACTGTGACGATATTAGCACGCCCAATATGACGCAGGATATATTAATGCAGAATACGACTTTTACCTTAACGCTAAACTGCATACAAACGTCTAATAAGCCTCTATGCTGTAGGTCATTTTAATCGGCAAAATCCGCTGATATTAGGGCTTGAAAAATCCTAATATCGCCCACAGATTTATGTTCATAAACAAGTATGAAACAGCCAAAAAAATAGGCTAAAAAAATTAACATTTATTAATATAATGAACTTTTTCAATAAGGTGCGAGTCAGAGTGATTACCTAGGCAAATAGCCGGTACCGATACAGATTTGATCTGGCACTCGCACGATTGCTGATGCATTACATCCAGATCTTTCAACCCTTATTTGGAGTTATGAATAGATGAAAACAAAATTATCTGTACTTTCAGCCGCAATGTTAGCCGCGACCCTGACTATAATGCCTGTCGTCTCACAGGCCGCCATTCCACAGACGGTTGAGGGACAATCCATTCCAAGTCTTGCGCCTATGCTTGAGCGTACGACGCCCGCTGTCGTATCAGTAGCGGTAACGGGGACTCATGTTTCTAAGCAAAGAGTACCTGATGTTTTCCGTTACTTTTTCGGCCCTAATGCGCCACAAGAGCAAGTGCAAGAACGTCCTTTTAGAGGCTTAGGCTCAGGCGTCATTATTGACGCAGAAAAAGGCTATATCGTCACGAACAACCATGTGATTGACGGTGCTGATGATATTCAAGTTGGTCTTCATGACGGCCGTGAAGTAAAAGCAAAACTGATTGGTACTGACTCAGAGTCAGATATCGCATTATTGCAAATTGAAGCGAAAAATCTCATCGCAATCAAAGCCTCTGATTCCGATGATTTACGCGTAGGTGACTTTGCCGTTGCCATTGGTAACCCCTTCGGTTTAGGTCAAACCGTCACCTCGGGCATTGTTAGTGCTTTAGGCCGTAGCGGCTTAGGTATTGAAATGCTGGAAAACTTTATTCAAACCGATGCCGCGATTAACAGTGGTAACTCGGGTGGCGCACTCGTCAATCTTAACGGCGAGTTAATTGGGATTAACACGGCAATCGTAGCACCGGGCGGCGGTAACGTCGGTATTGGCTTTGCCATCCCCGCTAATATGGTAAAAAACCTCGTGGCACAAATTGCCGAACACGGAGAAGTACGCCGCGGTGTATTAGGTATTTCGGGACGTGATCTCGATAGCCAACTCGCCCAAGGTTTCGGTTTAGACACTCAACACGGCGGCTTCGTGAATGAAGTAGCCAAGGGCAGTGCCGCAGAGAAGGCCGGTATAAAAGCAGGTGATATTATCATCAGCGTTGATGGCCGTGGTATTAAGTCATTCCAAGAACTGCGGGCTAAAGTCGCCACTATGGGTGCAGGTGCTAACGTTGAGTTAGGACTCATCCGTGACGGTGATAAGAAAACAGTTAAAGTGACCTTAGGTGAAGCGAGCCAAACCAGTGAAACAGCGGCTGGTGCCGTGCATCCTATGCTGCAAGGTGCGTCCTTAGAAAACTCATCTAAGGGCATTGAAATTACCGATGTCGCACAAGGCTCACCCGCGGCCATGAGTGGCTTACAAAAAGGAGATGTGATTGTCGGTATTAACCGTACTGCGATTAAAGATCTTAAGACACTGAAAGCACAACTTAAAGATCAAGAAGGTGCCGTTGCACTGAAGATAATGCGTGATAAGAGCATGTTGTATTTAGTCCTACGTTAATCGACAAAATAGGCCATTTTTTCTGCCACAGATAAGCATAGGGAGCTTAGGTTCCCTATGCTTACATCGATTAAACATGTTAATCTAACTCACCTTTTTCTAGATCCATCCTGCCATGACTATAAAAGACACTCTGTTATATCTCGGTAAAGCCACCCTTTTCGGCCTTATCATGGCGGCCATGTTTTTATTGGTGACACGTTATTTCGATAACCAATCCCTCGGTAGTAGTCTGCTACAAACCCGTGCCAACAACACAGTCGAGCTATCCTTTGCCAAGGCGGTACGCCGTGCAGCTCCTGCCGTTGTGAATATTTATAGCCTCAGCATAGATCAGAATCGCCCGCTTAATTCAGGCTCACTTCAAGGTCTAGGTTCTGGGGTGATAATGAGTAAAGAAGGTTATATTCTCACTAATTATCATGTCATTAAGAAGGCCGATGAGATTGTTGTCGCCCTGCAAGATGGACGCAAATTTACCTCTGAAGTGGTTGGTTTCGATCCTGAAACCGATTTATCGGTACTTAAAATTGAAGGCGATAACTTACCAATTGTCCCCGTTAATCTCGACAGTCCGCCTCAAGTCGGTGATGTCGTACTCGCTATTGGTAATCCCTACAATTTAGGCCAGACCATTACCCAAGGCATCATCAGTGCCACGGGGCGTAACGGCTTAAGTTCAGGTTACTTAGACTTCCTACAAACCGATGCAGCGATTAATGCGGGTAACTCGGGTGGCGCACTCATTGACACTAACGGCAGCCTTATCGGTATCAATACCGCAGCATTCCAAGTGGGTGAAGAAGGCGGCGGCCACGGGATTAACTTCGCTATCCCGATTAAATTAGCCCACAGCATTATGGGTAAATTGATTAAAAATGGTCGCGTGATCCGTGGCGCTTTAGGAATTTCTGGCGAGCCGATTAATCCTGTGGTAGCACAAATCCTTAATCTACCCGATCTAAAAGGTGTGCTCGTTACGGGTGTCGATCCTAATGGCCCTGCGGCCCGAGCCCTGCTAATGCCAAGGGATGTGATTATTAAATACGATGGTGAAGATGTGCCAGGCGTTGAAATGCTAATGGACCGCATCGCTGAAACCACACCGGGTAAGAAAGTGATGATGACTGTGATACGCCAAGGTAAACAACAAGAGTTACCTGTGATTATCGATGAGAAGGTTGTGATCGATAACTAGAGCGCCACTCAGTATTACAAGCTCAACTGCAGAAAACAAAAAACCAGCTTTTAGCTGGTTTTTTTAATGATTCAAAATTAGCTTAAATCAGTAACAGATCACTGAATACGCACAACCTGTGCGCCTAAACCTTGAAACTTATTCTCAATATGCTCATAGCCACGATCTAAGTGATAGATACGATCGACAATCGTCTTACCATCGGCCACTAAGCCCGCAATCACTAGACTCGCTGACGCACGTAAATCCGTCGCCATGACCTGAGCACCACTTAAAGATTCAATCCCTTGAATGATGCAGGTGTTGCCTTCAAGCTCCATGGTAGCGCCCATACGGATAAGTTCGGGCACATGCATAAAACGATTTTCGAAGATAGTCTCAGTAATGGTTGCCGTGCCTTGCGCTAAGGCATTGAGTACACAAAACTGCGCCTGCATATCGGTTGGGAAACCAGGATAAGGTGCCGTCTTGATATTCACCGCCTTCGGACGTTTACCCTGCATATCGAGCTCAATCCAATCTTCGCCCGTAGTAATCGTCGCGCCTGCATCTTCAAGTTTTGCGATAACCGACTCCAGTGAAGCAGGATCGGCTTTTAAACAACGAATACGACCACGGGTCACCGCGGCAGCAACGAGGAAGGAACCGGTTTCGATACGATCTGGCATAACTCGGTAATTGCAGCCCTGTAAACGCTCAACCCCTTGAATACGCAGTGTCGCACTACCTACACCAGTGATTTTTGCACCCATAGCAATTAAGCAATTAGCGAGATCGATCACTTCAGGTTCGCGTGCCGCGTTTTCAATCACGGTTTCGCCATCGGCTAATGCTGCGGCCATCAGTAAGTTTTCGGTGGCACCAACACTCACCATGTCCATAAAGATATGTGCGCCTTTAAGACGACCATCAACACGGGCCTTGATATAACCTTCTTTCACTTCAATCTTGGCGCCCATCATTTCGAGGCCATGTAAGTGCAAGTTCACTGGTCTTGCGCCAATGGCACAGCCGCCAGGCAATGACACATCAGCCGTACCATAGCGAGCCAATAACGGCCCTAAGATCAAGATAGAAGCACGCATGGTTTTCACGAGATCGTAGGGAGCGCAAAACTCATTCAGATTAGTGGTAGAAATGCGGATCTGTCCGTCACCGAGTTCTGTCACTTCAGCGCCGAGACAGCGTAATAATTTACAGCTCGTACTCACATCACGCAGATTGGGCACGTTAGAAACCACAAAATCGGTTTCAGCCAATACACCCGCCATCAGAATAGGCAAAGCTGCATTTTTAGCACCCGAAATAATCACATCACCGGCAAGCGGGGGGCTTGCCTGAATTGTTAGTTTATCCACTTTTCCTCACTAGCTAGGCATGTTGAAAACTTTTTCGCGTTTCCATTGAGTCGGCGTGAAAGTTTTGATCGTTAATGCATGTAATTCACCGCTGGCAATGTGTGCCGTCAACGGTGCATAAATGGCTTGTTGCTGTTTGACTCGGCTCATACCATCGAAGCATTCACCTACGGCGATCACTTTATAATGGCTACCATCCGAGCTAGCGTGAACTTCTTCAAGCCCTAACGCATCACGTAAAATCTGTTCGATTAAGCTGCATTCCATGAAATCTATTACCCTATTCTCAATGCGCTTCTTCGGTAAAGAAGGCATCTAAATCATATAAATCAATTAGTTTTTTAAGTTGTGGTGAAGCAGAACTCAATACAAGTTGGCTGCGATGTTCACGCACTAACGCCAGCAAAAATGCCATGCCAGCGCTATCACTGTATTCGAGCCCAGACAGAGACAATATCTGGGTTGACTCATTTAGCAGTTGTTGCCGCTGTGGCCAAAGTGTAATGACATCGGCTTGGGTTATGCGCCCTTTAAGATGACAAACTGTCCCCTGTTGCACAAATTCAATCACGACTGTGACTTCCCAGACTTAGCCTTCATGACCACTTTCTCTTTAGTGCGATCTTCGAGCATCTTAATCACGGGATCGATACCCTGTTGGCGAATTAGATTAGAGATTTCCGACTGCTTAGAAGACAGTAAGCTCACACCTTCGGCAACTAAATCAAATGCCTTCCATGAGTCATCCTTTAAACGGCGCGCCTTAAACAATAGTTTAATAGGTGGGCGACCGGCTTCGATGATCTGCACGTTTACATCGACCATTTTCTCTTTGCTGAAATCAATCCCAGGTGAGAATTCCACTTTTTGATTAGTATATTCAGTAAAGGCTTGGGCATAAGTAGAGATTAAATAACCTTCAAAAGCATTGACGAAACGATTGCGTTGCTCTTCGGTTGAATCCTTAAGATATTGGCCTAATACCTTATAAGAAGCGTATTTATAATCGACATAAGGCATGAGTTCTTCACGAACAATCACCTTTAAATGGTCTGAATTTGCATCGATTAATGCTTTATCTTTGTGAAAACGATCGAAGGTTTTATTGGCAACGGCTTTCACCATGGCATACGGATCTGTCGTATCGACAACCACATCAGCGGCGACTGCGCTCGTTGCCCCTAAAACCATCACTAACGGCAATAAAAAACGAGATAAGTTTTTAAACATAGCGGTAACCCCTATTTATCCTTCGAACCCATACTATATAAGAACTGACCAATCAGCTCCTCCAACACTAATGCCGAACGAGTGTCGTCAATCTTATCGCCATCTTTCAGCATACTGACATCATCGTCGACAAAACCCGGTGTTAACCCTAAGAATTGTTCGCCCAACAAACCCGAAGTCAAAATGGCTAAACTACTGGTTTCAGGGAATTTATCGTAACGCTTGTCCATCACTAATGTGACCACAGCCACTAACTTAACTGGGTCTAAATCTATGCTACTCACTCGGCCAACGACAACACCGCCAACCTTGACTGGCGAACGCACCTTCAAACCACCAATGTTGGTAAAATTGGCTTGTATGGTATAAGTGCTATCGCTGCTTTTTACTTCAATATTGGCGACGTTAAAGACTAAGACCAAAAAAGCGGCCAATCCTGTTAAAAGAAACACACCCACTAATAATTCAATTTTTCGTGTCAACATGTTCAGCTACCACTCTGTTAATCCATCTAACCTGTGTCGAAATCCGCAGTGTTCCGTTAGCGGCCAAACATCAGGGCTGTCAGTAAAAAATCCAATGCCAATACAGCGAGGCTCGACTGAACGACAGTCTGAGTCGTTGCACGGCTGATGCCTTCCGGATTTGGGATCACTTGATAACCGCGATATAACGCAATCCAAGTGACCACTACGGCAAACACACCACTTTTGATCAAGCAGTTAACTATGTCCTGACGCCATTCGACAGACGCCTGCAGAATCGACCAAAACGCACCACTGTCGATCCCTTTCCATTCCACGCCAACAAGGTGCCCGCCATAAATACCTACAGCGGTAAACATCAACGCCAGCAATGGCATACTGATCACTCCAGCCCAAAAGCGCGGTGCAATAATCTGCCTTAATGGGTCAATCGCCATCATTTCTAAACTGGAAAGCTGCTCAGTGCTTTTCATTAAACCAATTTCAGCGGTTAATGCTGAACCCGCCCGTCCCGCAAACAATAACGCGGTAACAACTGGCCCTAACTCACGCAGTAAACTGAGCGCCACCATAGGACCTAAGCTTTCTTCGGTGCCAAAACCAACTAAGATGTTATAGCCTTGCAGTGCGAGCACCATGCCGATAAAGAGTCCTGAGACTAAAATAATCACCATGGATTGCACACCGACCACATAAATCTGGCGCACTAATAATGGAAAACCTTTACGCACGCGTGGCCAGCGAAAAATCGCGCCCCACAGCATAAGGCCTGCACGGCCAAAGCCGAGCACTAACTCAATCGCGCTGCGGCCTAAGTCGGCAATACTGTCGATTAACTTCACTTGCCAACTCCTTTTGCCATTAATTCTTGCTGGTAATCATTTGCCGGATAATGGAACGGCACAGGGCCGTCCGGAGCACCTTGAATAAACTGTTTCAGCTGCGGATTATCAGCGTACTTTAATTCTTCAGGGGTACCATGGGCGATGACTTTTTTGTCAGCCACCACATATACATAATCGGCAATGCCAAGCACTTCATCCACATCGTGGGACACCACAATTGAAGTCAGATTCAGCGCATCGGATAACTCACGAATGAGCTTTACTAACACGCCCATCGATATTGGGTCTTGCCCTGCAAAAGGCTCATCGTACATCACCATTTCAGGTTCAAGCGCTATGGCTCTAGCCAATGCGGCGCGGCGTTGCATACCACCGGACAACTCGCTTGGCATCATCTGAGCGGCACCACGTAAACCTACGGCTTCAAGCTTCATCAGCACGATAGTGCGAATAATGTCTTCAGGCAGTCCAGAATGTTCACGCAGTGCAAACGCCACGTTATCGAACACATTAATGTCGGTAAACAGCGCGCCACTTTGAAACAGCATGCTCATCCGCTTACGCAGACTAAATAATTCATTGCGACTCACGCCATGGATATCGTGACCGTCGAATAACACTTGTCCATGGTCAGGCGTTAATTGGCCGCCAATCAATTTCAACAGGGTCGTTTTGCCTATGCCGCTCGGCCCCATGATCGCCGTCACCTTGCCCCTTGGAATGGACAGGCTAATATCTTCATATATCACACGCTGACCGCGGCTAAACCCCAAATTACGGATCTCAACCAACGGCGTTTGTTCTTGAGTCATGCTTGATTCCGACATTTGCAAATGAGGTGATCCTAGTCTTCCTAGACTGACCAATCGAAGAGCCGCAAATTGTACGTAATTGCGCTTTAACCTACAACCGAATCGACACTATCGCCCTGCGATACTTTCAATTTGCCTCATTTACAGCGAAAATGCGCCCTAAGTTTTCACTCTGCACAGGTAAAATGTTACTTAATGTTTTCAACCTAGTTGCAGAATTGGCAGTATTGGCTAATTCGTTCGCACTTAGCTCACTCTTCGCCCACTTTTATCGGGGAGAGTCGATACGCAATTGCGCAATAGAGGCATCCCATAGGGTAATACCCGCTGCGATATGGGATAAATCCATTGAAATAAACGACAAAGACGATGATATTGCTCAAGACCTTCTGCCGCTAAACACGTTATTGTGCGTGAATAGCTAACGCAGCTGAACTTGACGAGTCGGATCAATCGCTCTAGCCTGCCGCAATTGTTTTGCTGTTTTCGGTAATTAACCACAGCAAGACATAAGCTAAATTGTCTGAAAACAAACTAATACTTGGCAGAAAGCCTATTACATATCATCTTTATCGCGTACCAAATTGTGCTATTCCAATCCCATCAATGGGGCGACAAAGACAATGCAAAAAGAGAGATAGACATGGTAGACAAATCACAACTGCGCCAATGGGGTTGTAAAGTTATCGACATTGAAAAGTCAGCCCTAGACAATCTTTATCAATATGTTGATTCGGCTGAATTTGCAGAGGCTTGCGAGTTGATCCTCAACTGCACTGGCAAAGTGATTGTCATGGGAATGGGCAAATCGGGCCATATCGGCAATAAGATTTCTGCCACCCTCGCCAGCACAGGAACGCCAGCATTTTTTGTGCATCCGGGTGAAGCCAGCCACGGCGATCTGGGTGTATTGGCCGATAACGATGTGATTTTAGCGATTTCAAATTCTGGTGAGTCGAGTGAAATCCTCACCTTAATGCCGGTCATCCAACGTATGGGCGTGCCTGTTATTGCGGTAACGGGTAAACCCGAATCGAATATGGCGCGATTATCTAAAGTGCATTTATGTATTGAAGTCCCAGAAGAGGCTTGCCCACTTGGACTTGCCCCAACCTCAAGTACCACAGCGACCTTAGTGATGGGCGATGCCATCGCCATTGCGCTGCTGCAAGCGAAAGGCTTTACCCGTGATGATTTTGCTATGTCCCATCCCGGCGGTGCTTTAGGACGTAAGTTGCTGTTAAAAGTCTGTGATGTGATGCACAGCGGTGATGACTTACCGCTCGTCAACCACGATATTTGTATCACAGAAGCCCTGTACGAAATCTCCAAGAAAGGCCTAGGCATGACGGCGATTATCGATGATCAGCGCAAGCTGGTTGGTATCTTCACCGACGGTGATTTACGCCGCGTTATCGATGCCGAAGTGAATTTACGCACGACGCCCATTGCCGATGTGATGACCCGTAACTGCGTCACGATCACGGATAATGTATTGGCCGCCCAAGCGCTGCAAGTGATGGACTCAAAAAACATCAACGGATTAATTGTTATTGATAAAGACCGCCATCCTATCGGCGCTCTTAACATGCTAGACATGGTTAAAGCAGGAGTCATTTAATGCCACAGCAAGGATTTTACGGCCCAATCAGTGATGATGTGTGGCAACGCGCGCAAAAGATTAAACTGTTAATCTGTGACGTCGATGGGGTGTTTTCCGACGGCCGTATTTACTTGAGTAATAGCGGCGAAGAGCTCAAAGCCTTCCATACCCGTGACGGTTATGGCGTGCGCTCACTCCTCACCAGCGGTTTCAACCTCGCCGTGATCACAGGACGTCAATCCAAAATCGTTGAAAACCGTATGACAGCCCTTGGTGTTACCCATATTTACCAAGGCGTAGACAATAAGTTCGAGCCCTATGAAGCATTGCTCGCACTTTATGGTGTCACCCCAGAAGAAGTGGCTTATATCGGTGATGATATTGTCGATCTCCCCGTGATGAATGTCGTCGGTTTAGCGGTCAGTGTTGCTGACGGCCACCCCTATGTACGCCAACACGCCCATTTTGTGACTACGCTCAATGGTGGCCACGGTGCACTGCGTGAACTCACAGATCTGTTACTCCTAAGTCAAAATAAATTCACTTCGGCCCATGGAATGAGTATATGAGTCGTGTGACACTCGCGATTATCGCTTTTTTTGGAACTGCACTAGCGCTTTACTGGCAGGTCCAGAACAAACACAGCGGTGATTCCGATAACAGAGTAAAAGATCAAAATACCCCAGATTTCATCGTTGAAGATCTGCGCAGTGTTGAGTTCAATGAGCAAGGACTAGTGAATAGCCGTGTGACGGCGAAACACATGGAACATTATGATTCAACGAATCAAACTTTCTTTACTCAACCTGTTTATCTTGTTTATCCAGACCAAGGTAAAGCACAATGGCAACTCAGGGCAGATCAGGGCAAGCTAAACAAGGAAACTGGCAAGGTTGTATTAGAAAATAATGTTATTATCGATGCCATTAGCCCAGAAGAACCGATTCAGACCTTGTCCACCAGTTATCTGGAACTCGATCTCAACACTATGATAATGACCTCTGACCGTACCATTTACGTCACAGGGAAAGATTTTAATATTCAAGGCCAAGGCCTTTATGCCGACCTCAACGCGCAAGAAGTGCAATTGACCAGTCAGGTAGTAGGAACATATGAAGCAAAATAACGTATTACTTGCCAGCCTAATGCTAATTATGAGCATGAGTGCTTTCGCGAAAGTCGGCGACTTAAAGCAAGAAGTCAAAATTAAAGCTGTGAGCCAAACTGCGGATATCAAAAACAACCAGATCATCTTCTTTGGTCCGGTGGAAGTTACCCAAGGCTCAATAAAAATCCAAGCAAATGAACTGCGTGCATTTTCCGCTGAAGGTGAAAATAGCAAAACTTTGGTCGCCACAGGCAACCCTGCTACGTATAGCCAAATATTAGACGATGGCCGCCCAGCATCGGCAAGCGCGAAAGAAATTCGTTACGATATGGCAAGCCGCACCTTAACACTGAAAGGTATGGCGTCATTAGATCAAGCGGGTAGCCAAGTTACAGGCAATTTAATCCGCTATAACATGATTCAACAGAAATTGATGGCCGAGAGTACTGGCAGTGGTGACGATCGCGTGATCACTATTATTCAGCCAGAAAACTATCAAGATGATGCTAAATCAGATGCTCCAGCGGATAAACCTGTGAAAAAGCAGGACTCTAAATGACCCAAATCACCTTAAGAGCACAAAATCTGGCGAAAAGTTACAAGAGTCGCCAAGTGGTTAAAGACGTCAGTCTGACGGTAAAAACCGGTCAAGTCGTTGGCCTACTCGGTCCAAACGGTGCAGGTAAAACCACGACCTTTTACATGGTTGTCGGGCTAGTGAAGAGCGATAAGGGACATATCTTTATCGACGATGATGATTTAACCGCAGATCCTATGCATCTGCGTGCCCGCAAAGGCATAGGTTACTTACCGCAGGAAGCCAGTATCTTTCGTAAGCTAACTGTTCATGACAACATCATGGCCGTACTGCAAACTCGTAAAGAACTTAAAAACGAAGAACGAGAAGAAGAACTAGAACATCTGCTCGAAGAGTTTCATATCACCCACATCCGTGACAGCCAAGGCATGTCATTGTCGGGTGGCGAACGTCGTCGCGTCGAAATTGCGCGGGCTTTAGCCGCTAATCCTAAGTTCATTTTGCTCGATGAACCGTTTGCCGGCGTCGATCCTATTTCGGTTATCGACATCAAGAAGATTATCGAACAACTCAAAAGTCGCGGCCTTGGCGTACTGATCACAGACCATAATGTCCGCGAGACATTAGATGTATGTGAACATGCTTATATTGTGAGTCACGGAAACCTGATTGCCGAAGGAACTCCAGCAGAGATCTTAGACAATCAGCAAGTTAGGGCTGTGTACTTAGGTGAACAATTCAGGCTATAGTTAATCGAGCGAAGCCTATGGAGACAATTTATACCGCCATTAGGCTTCACTCAAGATAATATTAAGCGACCTTATCCAACAATAATAACGTAGGGATCAGCGGTAACATGAAAGCGTCACTCCAGCTCAAACTGGGTCAACAGTTAACCATGACGCCACAATTACAACAGGCCATACGTCTGTTGCAACTGTCGTCATTAGAACTGCAGCAAGAGATCCAGCAAGCATTAGATTCTAATCCCCTTCTCGAGCTGGAAGAGGATCAATTCGACGCCACTAAAACCCCTGTAAACCAAACGCTATCCGATACGGATTTCAGTGAATCTAGCACTCTGCCACCAGAAAAAGACAGCTCCACCATAGACACGGCAGAGTCGCTAACCAAAGAATCCATACCCGATGAGCTCCCCATGGACACCACATGGGATGAAGTGTTTACCGCCTCCCCAAACTCAGGCCCCGGCGGCAGTCGTGAAGACGATATGCCCTTCCAAGGCGAGACCAGTGAAGGTTTGTACGAACACTTAGAATGGCAAAAAAACCTCACGCCGTTTTCTGAAACCGATTTAGCCATTGCCACCGCCATTATTGATGCCATCGACGATCAGGGCTATCTCACCCAAAGCACTGAAGAAATTCTCGAAGCCATGGGCAATCCTGAAGTTGAGCTTGACGAAGTCGAAGCCGTACTCAAGCGTATTCAGCATTTTGATCCCATAGGCGTTGCCGCCCGCGATTTAAGTGAATGCCTGCTGATCCAACTGTCGCATTTCGCCGCTGATACTCCCAACCTAGAAAACGCCCGTATGCTGATCAAAGATCATTTAGATCTGATCGCCGCCCGTGATTTTAGGTTATTGATGCGTAAGACTAAATTAAAAGAAGATGAATTAAGGGATGGTATAGCACTTATCCAAACCCTCAATCCTCGCCCAGGTTTGTTGATCACGCCCAATAATGACGAATACGTTATCCCAGATGTGTCTGTGTCGAAGAAAAATGGCCGCTGGGTCGTTGAGCTTAATCCTGACTGCATGCCAAAAATCAATGTAAATCAACATTATGCTTCTATGGCACGCAGTACCAAAAACCAAGCCGATAGCCAATTTATTCGCGGCCATCTGCAAGAGGCTAAATGGTTTATTAAGAGCTTAGAAAGCCGTAACGATACTTTGCTTAAAGTTGCTAATTGCATAGTGCAATATCAGCAAGGTTTCTTTGAGTATGGTGAAGAAGCCATGAAGCCTATGGTGCTTAACGATATTGCCGAAGCGGTAGAAATGCATGAGTCCACCATCTCACGGGTCACAACTCAAAAATACATGCATACCCCTAAGGGACTTTTTGAACTAAAATACTTCTTCTCTAGCCACGTCGGTACTGACGATGGTGGTGAGTGCTCATCCACAGCAATCAGAGCCTTTATAAAGAAACTGGTTGCAGCGGAAAACCAGAAAAAACCATTAAGCGATAGTAAGATGGCACAACTTCTGGCAGAACAAGGGATCAACGTAGCCCGCAGAACCATTGCGAAGTACCGAGAGGCTATGCTTATTCCACCTTCTAATCAGCGTAAAAGTTTATAACCTACAGTGGATATCGGAGGACGTTTCTATGCAAATAAACCTAAGTGGACACCATGTCGAAATTACCGAATCGTTACGTGCATATGTAGAAGAAAAGTTTTCAAAACTTGAACGCCATTTCGAACAGATCAATAATGTGCACGTTGTGCTCAATGTTGAGAAAATGCAACAGATTGCTGAAGCGAGAATAAACCTCATAGGTGGTGAAGTTTTTGCTACTTCAGAGCATGCTGACATGTATGCCGCTATAGACGCCCTGATTGACAAGCTTGACCGTCAGGTTATTAAACACAAAGAGAAGTTAACAAAACACTAATAATGGAACTTTGTACCATACTGCGGCCGGAGTGCACTACCTGCGCCACTCCGGGCAGCAAGAAAAAGGTACTGGAACTCATCAGCGACTTAGTCGCTGCCCAGTACCCGACCCTCTCATCTCAAGAGATATTCGAAAGCCTAGTGGCGCGCGAAAAGATGGGGAGCACAGGTATAGGTAACGGCATCGCCATTCCACATGGTCGACTAGCCGATATAGATCAGCCCATTGCCATACTAATTAAGTGTGAAGAGCCGATAGCATTTGATGCTATCGATAAGCAACCTGTTGATATTTTATTTGCACTACTGGTGCCTGCAGACCAATGTCAGCAGCACTTAAGTACCTTGTCTTGCATGGCCGAAAAGCTGAGCGACAAGCAAATATTAAAGCAATTACGCAAGACGCATGATGAAACGGAACTCTATCAGGTAATCACTGGATGAAACTGGTCATAGTGTCGGGCCGCTCAGGCTCAGGCAAATCTGTCGCCCTTAGGGTACTCGAAGATCTCGGCTATTATTGTGTCGATAACCTTCCCTTGCCATTGATTGGCAGTTTGCTTGAGCAACTCAAAGGCAGTAACGATCTCGTCGCCATCAGTGTCGACGTGCGTAACATGCCTGAGCAGGATAAGGTCTTAGTGAAACAACTCGCTAGCCTACCTCCAGATACTGAGTTAACGAGCTTCTTCCTTAACTCCAGCGATAAAATTCTGCTTAAGCGTTACAGCGAAACCCGCCGTTTGCATCCTTTGTCGAAGAGCCGAGTCTCTTTGCAAGAAGCGATAAAGCTGGAGGGAAAACTGCTCGAGCCTATGTCAAAACTGGTCGATCACTACATAGATACGTCGAATTTGAATATCTATGATTTAAGTGACCAAGTCAGACAAATTCTCCTTGGTAGTGTCGATAAAGAACTCGTGATCAACTTCGAGTCCTTTGGCTTTAAGCACGGAATGCCCACCGAAGCCGACTTTATGTTCGATGTGCGCTTCCTGCCCAATCCCCACTGGGAGTTGGCGCTGCGGCCATTGACTGGCTTAGATGAACCCGTAGCTGAGTTCTTAAATCGCCAACCACTGGTCAATAAGTTCATCTGGCAAATCGAAAATTTACTGGAGACTTGGCTGCCACACCTCGAGCGTAACAATCGCAGTTATTTAACGGTAGCCATTGGCTGCACAGGTGGACAGCACAGATCGGTTTACGTCGCAGAGCAATTGGCAAAACGCTTTAGTAACGGTAAACATAAAGTGTATGCCCGTCATCGAGAGCTCAACAATGCCAAAGCTTGAACGTCAGATAACTATCTGTAATAAGCTCGGTTTACATGCCCGTGCCGCCACTAAGTTGGTGGTACTGGCTTCCGAGTTTGATGCGACCATCACCTTAATCCAAGGCGATAAACAAGCATCGGCCGCCAGTGTGCTTGGCTTGCTGATGCTTGAAACTGGCATGGGTAAAACCATTAAGCTTATCGCCGAAGGCCCAGATGCAGAGCCGGCTCTCGATGCCATTTGTGCCTTAATCGACGCTAAGTTTGACGAAGCCTGTTAGTTTCACTTCACACTAAGCACTTCATCGTTAGTTTCACTTCATGTCTAGTTTAAAAAACTTGCCATTCACACATGGCAAAACATTTGTCGCTCGACGATACAAGCCACAGGCGATTACACTAGCGGTCATTGCGCTGGCGCTGGCCTTAACCTTACCTTAGCCGTCTTAATCTATGTCATCGACTGACGCTTAGTCACCGCTAAATCCTAGCCCAACACTAAGATCTCAAACCAATTTGCCGCACAATGGAGGACAAATGCCCGTAGATAATGCAGAAAACGATCACACCGGACATAGTCTTGACCAGTTAAACCAAGCGCTTAGCAGCGGCATGTTCGTACACGTGCGTAATATGCTGCAAAAAATGGCCGCCTCAGATATCGCGCTGATCTTAGAATCATCACCGCCAAGTGCCAGACAAGTACTGTGGCAGCTCATCGATCAAGAACAAATAGGCGACATACTCGATGAGTTGAGTGAAGAACTCAAAGACCCACTGATCCGCAGCATGAGCCCTGAGCGAGTCGCGAAAGCGACAGCAAGCATGGACACCGACGATCTCGCCTATATTCTGCGAAGTCTTCCCGACGCCGTTTACAAACAAGTGTTGCAGTCGATGACGGAACAAAATCGCCTGAGGGTAGAACAAGCCCTATCTTATCCAGATGAGACCGCCGGCAGCTTGATGAATACAGATACAGTCACCTTAAGACCCGATGTGAATATCGATGTGGTGCTGCGCTATCTTCGGCAAAGGGGCAACCTACCCGACACCACAGATACCTTATATGTGGTCGACAAACAGGACAAAGTCCTTGGCGGTGTTAGGCTGGCAGATCTGCTGACTTGCGCGCCAAGCACCACAATTCGCAATATCATGGATCCCAATATTCAAAGTATTCCGGTGAGCATGTCCGACAGCGAAGTCGCGCAGAAATTCGAACGCAATGACTGGGTATCGGCACCTGTCGTCGACTGTGATGGTAAGCTGCTCGGACGTATCACAATCGATGACGTAGTCGATGTTATCCGCGAAGATGCTGAACATTCCATGATGGGTATGGCGGGGATGGACGGAGATGAAGATACCTTTGGTCCTGTGCTAAAAAGTACCCTACGTCGCTCGCTCTGGCTCACGATTAACTTATTCGCCGCCCTGCTCGCCTCGTCGGTCAGCAATATGTTTGAAGGCACTATTGAGCAATTTGCCACTATCGCCATCCTAATGACGATTGTCCCTAGCATGGGCGGTGTTGCCGGTAATCAGACCTTAGCGCTCGTGATCCGTGGTATTGCTTTAGGCCATATCGGCCAAAGCAACGCCCGCTGGCTTATCGGTAAAGAGCTATCGATTGGTTTTCTCAATGGCTTGATGTGGTCGATTTTAGTCTTTGTCGCCGTGTGGCTATGGAAGGATGATATGGCACTGGCGGGATTAATTGGTAGCGCCATGCTGATCAACATGACAGTAGCTGGGCTTGCAGGTGCGAGTATTCCATTGATTTTAAAAAGACTTAAAATCGATCCTGCCCTCGCTGGCGGTATGGTGCTCACCACAGTCACTGACGTGGTTGGCCTGTTCGCCTTCCTCGGGTTAGCGACGCTCTACCTGATGAACTAACGCTTTAACAGTTTGAGCTAATAACAAAAACGGCACCTCAAAGGTGCCGTTTTTTATCCCGCTGGAAAACTAAAGAAGGCTATTTTGCCGGAGGTTGAAAACCATAACTGCTCAGAATCGCTTGGCCTTTTGTCGATAGAATAAACTCAGCTAACGGCGTAGCGGCAGTATTAGCGCCTTGTAAAACCAGTAAACCATAGTCGGCACCCACGGCGAGTTCCTGCGGTAAATCGATGATTTGTAAACTCGGCACTTCTTTTTTAGCCAGCACAGCATTAGTGCAATAGGTTAAAAAGATATCCGCTTGCTTGTTTTCCATCACCCAGCCATAGGGGTTGCGATCTTTAGGCGGTTTAACGCTCTCAGGGCCGCCCGTCAGTTGTAATGCCTTGGTCTCTAACGCGGCTTTCGCATTGGGTTTTACCGCTTCGGCCTTAGCAAAAACGGCCCAGGCATAATCACCCGCGGGGTCGGCTTTCGGGGTTGAGGTGCCGACTTTAATCTTAGGATCTAACAAGGTATCGAGTAACGTCGAACTCGTCACCTGAACTGTGTCTTGAGCAACAGCGCAGAGTTGATTACGGGCAAACATTTGCACCGCTTCGCCCTGACCCGAATCCACTAATGCCTGTGGATGTTTCATATTCGCCGAGGCAAAGATATCGACTTTTTCACCCTCTTGAATACGTTTTAACAATAAACCTGAGGGCGCATATTGCGCTACAACACTCATTTGCGACTGTGCTTGATAAGCAGCAATAATATCACTCATCGCAGCCTTTAAACTGCCTGCGGCGCGCAGTTCTATCGGCGCGGCTCCTGTGGTCACTTCGGCTTTCATCGGCACTCCTTGTACAGCAGTCACCATGATGACAGGGCTTAAACTCAAGGCTACTAACACATTTTTGCTTATCATAGTCATATTCTCCTTTAGGCACTAAAAGTCATTCTTGTGACTTATTCCCATACAGAACGTGAAATCAATAAAGGGATCAAGCTGAACTCATCCCAAGGTAATTAGCAGTGATATGTTTGTGGTGCAGGTCACTCAAGGTGCGCTTCATAAAGGACAAATTGTCTAATTGAAGCACGGCAAGCTAATCACTCAATTAGCCCACCACTGAAAACAAAAAAGTCGCCCCTGGCGACTTTTTCAGCGAGAACTTTGTGCTTAGACCAGACTATTTACCCGTTGGTATTAGTACGATCTCAACGCGGCGGTTTTGTGCTCGGCCATTTGCATTGGCATTTGATGCAATAGGACTCGCTTCACCCATACCTTTTGATTTTACACGGGCAGAGGCAACGCCTTTATTCATCAAGTAATTACCCACTTCGCTAGCACGGACCTGTGACAGACGTAAATTGTAAGAGTCTGAACCACTGCTGTCGGTATAACCTAATATGTTGAGCTGCGTTTTGCTGTATTCCTTGGCCACAACCGCCACTGAATTCAGCACGCGTTTAGCACCGTCGCTTAACTCGGTTTGATCTACGCCGAAGGTCACTTCATTAGGCATATTCAAAATGATGTTATCGCCGTTACGGGTCACACTCACGCCCGTTGAGGCTAATTGTTGGCGTAATTTAGTCTCTTGCACATCCATGTAATAACCAATACCACCACCGACTGCAGCGCCCGATGCAGCACCAATTAAGGCACCTTTACCGCGGTCGCTCTTGCTCGAAGATACCACCCCAATTGCGGCACCCGCGACGGCACCAATCAATGCGCCACTGGTCGCTTTAGCGGTTTGTTCTTCGTTTGAATAGGGATTGATTGTTGTACAACCCGATGCAACTAGCGCGGTCGTCAATACCACTATGGCTAACAGGGATGGTTTAGATTGCACTGCCTGAAAACACTTCATCATTTATAACCTCTTTATATGATTGATGACTGTGAATACCGCTCAAAAGGGCAAGAAATATCACGTCCATTAGGTAATACGAATGACCTAGGGATTGCCACAAAGCAGGCAGTATATAAGCAATTGCGCTGGAGACAATCCTTTATCCATCTTCAATTATGCTAATCCAGATTTTAGTCAGCAAAGATACAGATTTCGGGTTTCAATGATGGCTTGTACCAGCCAATTTAATATCAAGTCTATGGCACCGAAATAGTGCACCTTGCACCTTTATTGGCAGCACTAAAAAATAACGCCGTTTTAATCGAAGGCGCAATCCAATGATTTAAAAGGTTAAAATAAAAATTAGAATATTGGCACGAATTTTACATACTACTAAGTGAGTAGACAGTCAGACGCGGTAGAAATCGCCGAAAACTCAAGTCGACTTCAACAGGATTAATCCAAATTAAATGGACCTATCGAGACAGAAAATGGGCTCGAGTATTTAGGGTCATGAAGGAGGAAGTATGAAAAAGGTCATGAACTTTATCGCACTATGTCGCCACGAATGGATTTGTCTGCGCCATCTAGGTCTGAGCCAGTGGGATTTAGAACAGCGTCACTATCATCAATAAAAGGCAACGCAAACGGTCATATTTTGGTTCGAAGGCAGTAAAAGAGGGAACGCTCATGGGAATCGCAGAAAATAGTCTCAAGCTACATGTTATCACCGAGGTTAAAGTACAAGGTCGCTTACTGTCGGATGTTGCACGTCAATACGGTTTATCTGCCAAGGCAGTCTACCAATGGGTGCGAGAAAGCGATCTGCAACCCCAGCAAAGAGAATGCGCATTAATGAGTGAGATTGCCCAGCTACAGAAAAGAATTAAACAGCTCAATCATGAGCTACGCACGATAGGTTAAGTGCTGCATGGCAATTGAGTGCCTGTACAACAAGCTAAACGTGCCCGAATAGACAAGGCCGGACGAGATTGCATATCGCCCTGCTGATAACGCTAACGATGTAAAAGATGTGCTAACAACAATAATAACAGCGCCCTTTTTAGTCCGGCCTTGTCGTCCAAATTGATGAACCCAGCGAAGATTGGGAAATAGTATTAACAGCAATAAACGGATAGGGACAATGCAAAAGTTTCGGCAAGACTAGGGAGGGAGTTATCTCCCCCAAGATCAAATATGTGAATTGTGCTCCCCCAAGTCATGAACATATTTCTCTCTCTGGCCTTGTCATTTTATTCACAGGATCAATGATGATCCAGCACTGCAATGAGTGTAGTGCGCCAAGGAAGGCCTTGATTGGTATTACATAGATTGACTGAAGAGTGACCAAGGTTTCGGCAAGGATTGAGGGAGTTATCTTCCCCAAAGATTAAATATGTGAATTGTGCTCCCCCAAGTCATGAACATATTTCTCTCTCAACTCTTGTCCTTTTATCACACTGTTCGATGATTGCTAGCTTGTTTGTAGCAACAAGGATGGCCCCAGCTTCCATCGGGGATTAAGCCAAGGATTGGCTAACGCCAAAAATTAAATAACAATAATAAAATCAACAATAAAAATAATAATTCCACTTAATTTTTAGGATAAAAAAGACGCTACTTTGAGCGTCTTTTTTATGGGTGAAAAACAACGACTGACGATTAATAGTCTTCTTCGTTTGCCTCTTGGATCCGCTGCTTACGCTCTTGTGCCTCTTCAAAGGCTGCTTGGATTTCTTCCAAGACCGCACTAACATCGGCTTCGACCAGCACTTCGGTAAACTCACCCGTTAATGGTGTTTCAGGCTTCAATTCACCGGCTTCAAACAGGGCCCAAATTTCTTTGGCGTATTGTGTTTTTAACAGCTCAGGAGCATACAAACCATAGTATTGAGTCATGTTATTCACATCACGCGCTAACATCCATTTAGCATGGTTATTTGCAGCGGCATCGACGGCCTGAGGTAAGTCGATAATCACTGGCCCTTCACTATCAACTAACACGTTAAACTCAGACAAGTCACCGTGCACTAACCCCGCACAGAGCATACGTTTAACATAGGTCATCACCAACGCATGATCCTTCAAGGCTTTTTCTGCCGACATACTGACATCGTTTAATCTCGGCGCGACATTGCCCTCGGCATCCGTCACTAACTCCATCAGCAACACGCCATCGAAACAACCATAAGGCGTTGGCACACGCACACCCGCATTCGCTAAACGGTAAAGTGCTTCAACTTCAGCATTTTGCCAAGCTTCTTCCTGCTGATCGCGGCCAAATTTAGACCCTTTTTCCATCGCACGTGCGCGACGACTGTTACGGACTTTTCGGCCTTCTTGATATAACACAGCTTGCTTAAAACTGCGCTTGTCCGCTTCTTTATAGACTTTGGCACAGCGGATATCATCACCACTGCGTACAACGTACACAGTCGCTTCTTTACCGCTCATTAACTGGCTAATGACCTCATCGACCAGTCCTTCATCAACCAGGGGTTGGATTCGTTTCGGAGTTTTCATAGCGCCCTTATACCTTACTTAGGCATGATATGGAATACTGCGGGCAAATCTTCATACAAAAGCGGTCTCCAGCGGAAGTTTGATGAATATAGTTTAGGATTGTTAAACGAATTTTAAGTAAAAACTAATGCACTTGCGTGTTAAACACAATACCAGATTTACTCAGCGCTTTGGCAAAGAAAGAGACTGAAAATACCGCTTTAACTAAAAGAATATTCTTTTATGCTCACCCAAATAAAACCAGACTCAAAACGACAAGCCATATTCCGCGGCGAATATGCCAATCCAAGCCAGTTGAAATAATACCCAGAGCTAAATTGCTGCAGGAACTTAACTCAAACAAACAAGGCAATCACACTGCCCACGGTCGCCGCCGCTTTCAATATTTGGCCTGCACTGTAATAGGTGTCGTTTGAACTCTTAACGTCATCTACATCATCCGCACTAGGCTCAGGTATTTTACTCGCTGCAGTGCCATCAAAACTGACCTCAGCTTTGGGAGCCGCCAGCCCTAATGCACCATAGGTAAAGGATTTAAGTCCGCTTGGCTCGGCAGTATCAAGGGATTGATGAGACGACTTAACTGCCGGTAATGAAGCAGAATACGCAGATGAAATATGTGAAATCATAGCGAGCACCAAAGCAGACATTTAAAGTGTTAACCGCAAACTAACACAATATCAGCTGGTTATCATGCATTCATACGCTAAACTGTGATGGATTTTGCCCAACAAAACGCATCTATTACAGTATAAATAGCGGTATATATAGCTAGATCTCCCCCATAAGAGCCTTTATCCTAAACGCCACAACATATAGAGAACTTATCCATGCACTATCCCAGCATTTTCCTCGCACTTTCAGTCCTATCCCTGACTCAATGCAGCAGCTTATCGATTGAAGAATGCGCCAATAGTGATTGGTTTGCCCTTGGGCTTGCCGATGGCAACCGTGGGACAAGTTCTGGGCAATTAAATCAATATCAAAAAGATTGTCGTGAATTTAATCTCACTGTCAATACCGCTCAATGGAAACAAGGATACCAGCAAGGGTTAGCCAGTTACTGCGTGCCAGAAAATGGCTACCGCGTAGGCTTAGCGGGAGAAAGTTATTATGGGGTTTGCAGTAATAACCAGTTTGTTGAGCGCTATAACCAAGGCCATCAACAATACCTGACCAACAAACGTTTAACTGAGATTGCCGATCGCTTAAATACCATAGAGAGGGAAATAAGCAGTCTTGATGGCAAGATCAATAATCTCACCGACAAGGCTGACTTATTGAAACAGAAAAACAGCCTACTCAACGAAAAAAACCAACTGTTAGATGAAAGATCTCGCCTACGCAGACCTGATATGCGCTTCGAATTTAGATTTTAAGCCATAAAAAACACTGAACCCAATAAGGACTCAGGGCGTTAGCTTCGCAGCTCGTTATTTTTGCGGTATTCCACTACTTGTAACCTTGAACATTTGACCCAAAGCGACCAATTTAGACTTTCTAAACGCAGGCGAGCGCAGAAAAAACGCATAGTAGAGTAAGCTAGCGGACGTCCATGCTATGGCTAAACTCCATAAATCATGACTCAAGAAGTGGGCGCCGCGTAACTCTTGGCCAATGCCAAATACTAGGCCCAAACTCAAACCAAAGATTAATCCAAACTTAGCTAAATGCGGGCGATACTCACGCAGCACGTAATACAAGGCAACCCAAGCAAACCCACCGCTGGCATGGCCACCAGGGAAACATTGACCAAACTCAGCACTTTTAGGTAAACGAGAAAACAAGGATGAATGTATCATCTGGCCGCCAAACTCAATCACATCCCACGGGCAGGTCATGTGAGTAATGCTTTTGCCAATTCGGACCAGCAACACACTCGCCAATACGCTACTAAATAGGTAAATCAGGCCCTTGCGGTACGGTTTTACCCTGTCACTTCGAAAACTAAAGGCAATGCCGACTACGACACTCACCGCCAGCAAGATGACAAAGTTACGCCCAGTGACATGCAGTAAATCTTCGGTCAACCAATATCCTCTCAATGGCCAAGAGTCGATGCCCCCTTGCCAATGAAATAACAAAGTCGCGACTTTCATATCAGCGTGAGTCCATTCAAGCCCCACTATGATCACTGCAAACACTAAAAGCGGCGTAATTAAATGCCCCTTAGCGAAATCCATAAATGTCATCATAACTTTATCTTTCAGATAGTTATTCACTAATAAATCCAAAAATCAGAACATTTAGTGCTAGAGTACCGTTGAATTCTTACCTAACACTTAAGAGATCTAACAGCGCAGCATTTAAGATAGAACCGAGATTTTGCAGTAACTAAATTTACCGAAAAGACTCACATCATGAGTAAAAAGACTATAGTTTATGAATAGTATCGCGCCTCTAGGACTGAGCATTCATGCCATACAACCTCGCCATTAACCAGTCTCAAAAAGATCGTTTATTTGCCGACATTGCGATCGACACAGACAAAATCGTTGTTCCCCAAGAAATGGTTTATAACTGGCAACAAACCTTAGATTTGCTCTCTGAATTAGTCGACACCCCCGCCGCTTTGATCATGCGTGTCCATCAAACCGATATTGAGGTCTTTACCTCGAGCCGCACCCAAGGTAATCCCTATAAAAAACATGATAAAGACAGTTTAGGCCACGGGCTTTACTGCGAAACAGTGATCAAAGAAGGTAAGGAACTCCACATTCCTAACGCCCTAAAGGATAAAAACTGGGACAAAAATCCTGACATTAAACTCGGCATGATCGCATACTGTGGTTTACCTTTACGTTGGCCAGATAGCAGTGCCTTTGGCACTATCTGCATGCTCGATAGCCAAGAGCATAATTACCCCCAATCTTTTCGCAGCTTACTCGCTCGGTTTCAAAATGGTATCGAAGCTAACCTAGTCACCCTTTATCAACAGGCTAAGCTACAACTGCACAATCAGCAGCTAGAGCAAAAAGTACAACAGCGCACCCATGAACTCGCCGAACTTAGCGGCAAGCTCATCAAAGAAATCGAAAACCGCACCTCCACCGAAACCTCACTGGAATACCATAAAAGCTACGATCCGCTCACGGGATTACCCAACCGCATCAATTTGATTAATAGTCTGTCGATCATGCTCGAAGAAGTTAATCGCAAAGAAAAAATTTCAGTACTCTATCTTGGGCTGCGCAATTTCAAATCCATCAACGACAGTTATGGTTACCTGATTGGCGATAAAATTCTCACTATTCTCAGCCAACGTTTACAGCACTATACCGATGAAAACACCTTTATCGCCCGCATCGCTGGCGCCGAATTTGTGATTATTCAAGCCCACAAACCTTCGAATAACGAAACCAATAAACTCATCAATAAAGTGCTTAACTGCTGTAACACGCCCTTTGGTGTGGCTGATTTTGTAATCACGATTCCCTCGAGCATGGGCATAGCACAAGCGCCTATGGATGGTATCGATGCCGCCATCCTGCTGCAAAAAGCCGGAGCGGCCATGACGATCAGCAAGGCTGATGGCTCAACTCACAGCTTCTTTAATCAAGATACGCAAGCCGCTTTAAACCTACGCTATCAACTGGAATCCCACTTGGTCGATGCACTGAACAAGAACGAGTTAAGCCTGCATTACCAACCCTTTATTAACTTAAAGACGAAGCAAGTGATTGGTGCCGAAGCCCTGCTGCGCTGGCATAATCCCATCCTTGGCAATGTCGCCCCAGACAGATTCATCGCCTTAGCTGAACGTAATGGCCAGATTATCGATATTGGCAATTTTGTATTGCATACCGCGCTGTCTCAGGCGGCAAAATGGTGTCGCGAGGTAGGCCAAGAGTTTAAAATCGCCATCAATATTTCCCCTTTGCAAATGCGCAATCCCCGCTTTAGCGAACACATAGCCGACTTACTCACCCTCTATCAATTGCCCCCCACCGCCTTAGAACTTGAAATTACCGAAGGCATGCTGATGCAGGATGAGCACATTGCCCACAATGTCATCCAAAAACTACAAGAACTCGGTATCCGCATCTCCCTAGATGATTTTGGCACAGGCTACTCATCCTTAAGTTATTTACAAAAATACTCTTTCGACACCTTAAAAATCGATCGCTGCTTTATTAGTAAACTCGAAGAAAACGAACAAAATAGAGAGTTAACAAAGGCAATTATTGCCATTGGTAAGAAACTGGACTTGGAAGTGATCGCCGAAGGCGTAGAAACCCTAGAACAAGATGCCTTTATTCGCCACGAGGAATGCGACTTAGGCCAAGGCTACCTCTACGGTAAACCCATTACCGCAATACAGTTTGAGCAGGCATTTATCCATAAAAAAGAGCATTAAGTTCATCCTTAATGCTCTTTTTATTTCGCGAATTAAAACCGACTGAATAATGTTACATGAATAGTCATTTCCACAGAATGTTATAACTCACATTTGTACAAAAGTGAGCTAGTTTTTTTACTCTAATTCGTGGAGTTCGGATTAAAATTTCTATGGGTTATCACCTTACAAACGCAAGCCAACTGTTTTACGTCCGTTTAAGCAACTTATTATGTTCTCTTGCTAACCACCACAAAAATAAGATTGCTTGTAATCCCGAAATACCTGCATAAAACAAAAACAATTCAATTTTCATAGAAGGTAGTGAAATCAGAATACCGAAAGCTAGAATCCCTAAAAAATAACACCATTTATTCTGATTAAAGAACTTTACTGCCACCCAATGCACAGGAAAGCCAATTAACATCCATCCAATAATTGAGAATATAAAATAGAACACTAAAACAAAATGTATTGATTCATAGAAGTATTTAAAATCCATTGTTATTAAGTCAGATTCATTACTCCAGTAAAACAGCATAATTGGAACAAAACATATTGCTATAGCAATAAACATGGCTCGTAAAAAGTGCTCCAAATTCACAACCTCTCCCTGAGAACATAACGCCGCAAGCGGCGAGCGTTAGCGAGTCCAGCACCGAAGGTGCGATGCTGACTTGCCTTGTTAACTTTTTGCATACTCTACAACTAAAGACAGCGGTAACAAAAAAATAGCTGCCAACAAGAAATAACAACAAAGATAAAACACTCCGTAATAAACTGAATTTGTTATCTTACAAGCTAACTCCAATCTACGGGTGCCTAGCAGAGACGGAAAATAACTAGAGAACAGATTAATCGCATCAGCATTCTCTTCAAATAGTTTCACTAAGAAAAGCCTTAGCGTTGTGATAGTCATTACCATCCCTGCAAGGACAAAGGTAAAAAATAATAACCACTCAGCCATTTCAAAAGCTGTAACACCAACGAATGCAGCAAGAACAAGTAACATAGTGCCGATAACCCACCAGCGATAATAGCTTGCCGCCTTTTTTGTAAGGGCCTGATAGCAAAATTTAAGCGGTGCTTGAGGGTGCATAGTTCTTCCATAAAGTTAACGCCCGCAGCACGCGCGGCTTTGTAGTGAAGGCGGAGCTGCAACGAAAAGGCCGTCGCTGTGCCTGCGATTGTTAGGCATTTCTACTTCCGGCCCCTCGAAATATAGTCGGCATATTCATCTTGAATCATAAACTCGTTCAATAACCTTTCAGATGATCCTGCGAATCGTTGCTCAATAAACTCTATCGCTTGGCCAAATGAAGTGAATGATTTGACCTCATTGGCATCCTCTAGCTCTAGGTCTGGATCTAATGGACCAAACTCATAAATATTAAGGAATGATTCATCACCCAAATCAGCAGTTTCGTAAACTGAAACATCTATTTCGGATTTGGGACCTCGAACGCTTAGCCACTGAATACCAGCACGGCCATACCGTTCACAGCCACCAAGAAAGCACTCAACTGCTTTCCCTCGCTTAAGCGCCGACTCGGCTTCTTGAAGATTAAGGTATCTACGGCTCATTGTGTATGCCTAACGCCGCGCAGCGGAAAATTTGTCCGACAGCAGCGCCTTGTTAACTGCAGAACTCAATTCTATAGCCTCTGGCTGTACTGTATTTTAAATCATTAAATGTGTCGCATATAACGGAACCATCAAAGAAACTAGATGCTTCATTTGTTTTCCCTTTAGTTCCGAGACCAAGTACAAGCCGCTGCAGCACTGGCAAACTATTATTTAGCTCAGAAAACAATACAGGATCTATCTTCGAATTAATTACAGCCAATTCGTTAATTGAGCTGCCTTTAATACCTGACAAAGAGGAAAGTCCATTCATGGTATCCATGACCAAGCTCTTAAGGTGCTTTAGATTGGAAACATCTGGAATGGATGTAACTTGCTTTAGAGTACTTAAATGCAATATCTCAAGAGATGTCAGGTTTTCCAGGGCACTTAGGTCGTGTAATTTCTTTACCCAAAGTATTTCTAGGCTTGTTAACTTAGATAATCCTTTAATAGCATTTAGGTCTTCAAATGTGCCGAAACCCAAATATAAACTTTCTAAATTACTCAGACTAGCAACATGCTCTATTTGTTTTTCTTGATACCCTGAAAGGGTTAGGTCTCTAAGGCTAGTGAGCGTAGCTATAGAATCGATATCTTTCTTATTTTTGACCAAACTCAGAGAATTTAACTTATTCAGATCTGATAGAGGCCTTAAAGATACAGTTTTTTTATTAAGCTCTCCCAGACTCAAAAACTCTATTTCGTTTACATGCTCAGCAATAGCATCAATACTTGTTAGCGCAGGAAGAAAAATCTCTAAAGCTCTAATGCCCGAATAGTGTTTCAGGAAATCTAAACTGTAATCGTTACCCGCAGACCATGTAGGACCAAAAGCACCACCTAAGTATGATAGAGATATACCATCGATTTTTCCTTGGCGTATTTCATCCGCGATAGATGAATGTTCTTCATCGCTCAAATTGTCGGCTATCTTTTTTAGTTTTACGCGCATAATCTCAATTCTAGGTAGCAGTTAACGTCTTAGTATTTATGCGCTGCGCTGTTTGCAGGGCATAAATCGCTTGTTGACTAAATCTCAAATATGGCCACTGCCACATCCATGTAAATGGGTATAAATGATGCTATAGGAATTTGCTTTTTTGCGGTAGCGGTTTTTTATACAGTTTGATGGGTAATCACTTGATATCGTTTTAGCTTTCTCATTTTTCGCGCTTATTTTTTGCTGATCAATCGCTATCTAACGACTCAAAACTCCAAGGAATACACCTCCACTCGGAGTTGCAGCAGGGCGAATAGAGCTCTTGATTTAATAAAGAGTGCGTGAGTTCGGTCATGGATGACCGACTAGCTTTCGCAGGTGCAGGGGCGAATGAACATCGGTGATTTTCGCGCTTATGAGCGAGAGGCTAGGACTGCCGAACTGGAGGGCTTTACATGGATGTAAAACGCATCCTTCGGAAGCGATAGCAAATTTGGCAATGAGCACAAGGGGCTTTCAACTCCGTTGGGGGCGTCTTGGAGCATCCAAGGGCGAAGGCCTACGGCCGCTTTGAACGCGAGATATGGATATCGAGCTGGCTATTTAACATGGACGTTTTTGATAGGACGAGCAGTCCTCCTTGGTCGGGTGTGGGGTGAAGCCCCACGACTTTGATTTTGATTAAAGCATTCAAACTACGAAACACACTTTGGGGCAATAGCTTCTAGCTAAAGGAAGTCATTAGGATTATTAAAGCAGCGACCATCAACATAGGGTCGCGGCTTTACATCTCACTCATAGGGATAGGGAAACGAGACTAGTCTGCTTTAATGACAGCTTGTGTCAGTATTTCTTGGTCATTCTTAAACACCACTAGCTCGCCTAGAGGACTATCGCTGCCGCCTAAGACGGTGACATAACAATAATACTGGTATGGGCCGCTGCGAAATTGGTATGAATGGTTCCCCCCACTGCCATCAAACACGAGTTTGCCTTTATTCAGCACTAAATCTGGCTTGTCGCTCAATGACTTACCCTTTGCCCATGCGGCATAGCGGTATTGGCTGTTCCCCATATCATCGACACGAATGGTAAACTTGGCGGTCTCCCAAGATAACGCTGGGCTGACAAACTCACTCACACTCGGATGTAATGCCGTTTGTTGCTTAGCAATAAGCTCTGCTTTTAGTTTTACCTCTACCGGTGTTTGATAGTTAATGGCGATGATCTTGCCATCAAAATCCAGCCACACAACACCGCTACCGAGCATAATGCCGCGCCAGCCCATCGTCTGCCAATCAGCTTCAATCTTAGAATGGGCGATCTGCTCAAGCAGGTTAGGATCAAAAACCTGATCGAAACGGGCGATCATTTCCTGGGTATTTTGAATCGCGGGGATAGGATATTCACGTTTAAGCGGGTAAGCCACACGCTTAGCAATCGCCTCAAGATCATTGGCCTTGGCGGCGTCGATAAGCCCTTGCACCAGAGGGATATATTCCTGTGGCATGGCTTCATCAGCGGCGTTTGCATTGATGCTTAAACCCATAACGCTGAATATTAACGCCGCAGAAAACGCGATATTCATTAGTGTAACTTGGCTGAAAACAGCTAATTTGCTTCCCTTGAGTCGTGAGGCGAATGGCATATTTATCCCTTACTCTAAATGTCTCTGCTGAGACTAAAGGCCAAGAATACCATAAGTGCCTCAGACTAAAACCTAAGGTGATTTACACTGCGCCAGACTAAGCGGTTAACAATAGGTTTGAGTAAATCGCCAAGGCTACCGACATAAAGATGACACCAATAACCGCATCGATAACCGGTGTTAGTCGCTGCAATTTAAGTTGCACCTGCGCCTTTGACAACATTACCGCTAAAAAGCCAAACCATGCCAATGACAAAGACAACAACAAAATAGCGGAAGCGATTTTAGTGCTCGTTGTAACACTTGGGGTAATCAAGGCCGAAAACAGGGTTAAGAAAAACACTAATGCTTTTGGATTCAATAGATTAGTATAAAGCCCAGTCAAAAAACCTTGCCTGCGCGACATAGCGCCACCTAAGCCACCAGCAACAGACGCCACGCCTTCAACGTCACCAGCGCTAATAACAGCATCATCATTTGTCCCTGCATGGACTCTGGCACTCATTTTACGTTTAGCGAGTATCGCAAGACCGGCACGCAGGGCATCAAACCCCATCCAAGCGAGGTAAGAAGCGCCCACAATTTGCACTAAGAGATACAGAGTGTGCGAACTCTTAATGAGTAGACTCACACCGGTCAGACTCAAAATCGTATGAGCTAAAATGGCTATTGAAATCCCCACAGCGGCGGCAACCGCAGTGCTTCTGGACTGCTGAGTCGCAATCTTCACCATAATAGCAAAATCGGGTCCGGGACTGATTAAAGCAACGGCATGGATTACAGCCAAGGTGAGTAATAAAGATAAATCCATAGATATGCGGCTCCGCAAAAAAGGTTAATAACGATAACTGAGGCAGCCAGTATGGCAATTTGTCGCAGCGCTGAATTGTAATAAATTGCACTATTCAGTGTTTTTAAAACCAGCGGCGTCGAAAGACGGGGAAATTAGAGCATACGCCGCTGAAATTGCACTGGCGATAATAGGAATGCCTGCTTAAAAGCTTTGTTTAAATGACTTTGATCGAAAAATCCGAACTGCTGCGCCACATCCGCCACTAAAGCACCATGACTTAAGGACTTTTTCGCCAACTCTAAACGCACCCGCTTGAGATAAGCATGGGGAGTCATTCCTGTTGCCTGTTTAAATTGCCGCAAAAACTGAAACTTACTTAAATTCACTTCATTGGCTAAGGTTTCAAGTTGAGTATTATGCCAAGGCTCATCGTGAATTCGCTGTTTCACTAAGCTCACCTGCAACTTAGATAACCCCTGCTGTTGATTCGGTTTAGATATACAAGATGAAATACCGCTCGGGTAACGCTCCAGCAGCAGATGAATAAAATTCAGTAAGTGGGACTCTCCCGCAAGCGCACTGCATTGGCCTTGAATTAATAGATCGTGTAGTTGAATAAAATATTGATAAAGCGTCGGGTCATCCACCATAGGCGCGCTGAAAAAGTGCTCCTTCAAACCCAGTTCTTGACTGACTTCATTCATGTATTCCACAGGAATCGACATCACTTTCACCCGATAACCGTCGGCATCGCGGCTCTGACCATCGTGGGTTTCGTCGGGATTTAAGGTCGATAAACTATGCTGACCAAGCTGATAACTGCTGCCCTTATTCACAAACTGCTGCGCACCTTGAGTGACTACGCCTAAGTGATAATCCAGATGCACATGTTTATCAAAACTGAAATGCGTAAATTCCGCCTGACTCAGTTCTATGCCTGATAAGCTAGGATGACGCCAATAATTAATGTTTTCAATGGGTGTTGCAGTACTCATAACTCGCGGCGATTACCTATAACATCAGCTGTAAAACAGGGGGGAAACTCAGATCGACTAGTCCTCATTCTAGCCTCCATTGCCAGCGCGGGAATAGTAAATTATTGCAGCCACATAGTTTGAAGCGATTTGTGCTTAGATTAGTGCTTAAATGAGTGCAGCAGAAAAAAAGCGCCCAACTATCTGGACGCTTAATGAGATACATTTTTGCTCGGCGACATACGTAATAACCTTCGATATCGCCTTAACCGATGAATACCACTAAAAATGATAACTTACACTGACTCTCACCATTCGTGGCTCAACAGGATGATAATGCTGATCTTCAACGCCTTCGGCAGCTTCGCCGGGCAAACGAGAGGCATAAAAATAATCTATGTCGTGATCTTTACTATCAAACACATTGAGCAGCTCAAGCTTAGTGTCAAAGCGGCGGAACTCGTATCCTAATGCGAGGTTAACTAATGTGGTCGCATCAGCCTTGTGGTCATTAAAGCTGTCGAGCACCCGCTCGCCAAGATGCCGCACGCGTACACTCGAATACAGGCCATCGCCGTCGGGTCGATAGGTGATGCCCGCACTGGCAACAAAGGGAACCGCGCCATCGATATACTTGCCCTCTTCAAATTCATTTTCAGTAAATCTAGCGTTAGTCCACGCTAATTCCATATCGATACTGATTGCCTCATTCAGCCAATAATAAGCCGTTAATTCAGCACCATAACGTTCAGATGCACGACTCGGCTCAGTGTTACCCGCATCGCCCACAAATACTAATTCTGAATCTAGTTGCAGATACCAGATCGCAGCAGAGAAATTAATAAAGTCTCTGTCATAGTATTTCACCCCAAATTCACCGCCATTTGAGCGCACGAGCAGATCGACTTTTTCGACCTCATCGCCACTCACGGGATCAACCTTAATCGTCGCACCGCGGGCATCGTTCGAATGTAGCCCTTGGCCTGCATTAACATATAACTCAAGATTATCGCTCCACAAATAAGAAGCACTGGCTTTGAGGCTGAACATACCATCGGACGCATCGCCACTGTTAAGCGGATTATCACTGTCGACCTGCACATCAAAATAATCGTAACGCAGCCCAAGATTAAAACGCCATTGATCAGCTGGCAGCCACTCAACTTTGCCAAAGATGCCACTCGACAACTCTTGCACTTCATCGAGCCTTACCGTATTCAGCCGTTGTCGCGACTGAGTGTTATACAAACCCACTGCGCCAATATCGTCATAACGCACATCGCCGCCCACACTGTAATTCAGTTGAGTGCCACCAAGTAAAGTCTGCCAATCACGCTTAAGATCGCCGCCCCAAATCATGCGTTCATCGACTTGTTCAAACTCATCACCATTGATGGGATCGTTTAAGAAATAGGTAAAATTAGAGAATAAATTCATAGTCGAGCGAATAGCGTAGACATTTCCCTGCCAATCACCTGCATCGTAATTAGCTGAAACGCTATAACGGTTAGATTCACCGCCGACGTCTTTATCTAAAGATCCATAAAAATCAATTAATCCAGAATCCACCGCACGGGCGGGGATCTGATCCGCCGAATTCCAGCTGTTGTCGTAGGCCATCATAGTGACGCTCAAGTCACCCTCGCCGAGCCGAGTTAAATAACGCCCGACGACACTGATCTTACTCACATCCTCATCAATATCCGTCCACGGGCCATCATAGGTTTGTGCCTCACCACCCCAAATAAAACGACCCATGTCAGTGTTTAGCTCCTGAGTCGCCACGAGTCGCTGGTAGCCATATTCACCCAACGTCACCCCAACTTGGTTATGGGGGAGTTGATCAGCCAGCAGTAATTGTGCAGCACCCGCGCCAGAAAAATCGGCCACCTCAGGATAATAAGCGCCTTTGGCATAACGGATCTCGCCTATAAGTTCAGGGATCAAAAAGTTAAGATCCGTATAACCCTGACCATGCCCATGGGTTCGCATATTCACAGGCATACCATCGACTCGAGTATTAAAGTCTGTGCCATGATCCAAATTAAAGCCGCGTAAGAAATACTGATTCGCTTTACCCGAACCACTGTGCTGAGTGACTATCATCCCAGGAACAAATTCGAGGATTTCGCCGGTTCGTAATAGGGGTCGACTCTCGATTTCTGCCGCGCCGACTATCCCCTCAGATGCCGAAGTACTATGGCCTAAGGTGTTAATTTGCCTGCCGCGCACCTCAAGGCGTTCGATATTGTCCGTTGCCGCCTCTGCCACTACAGCACTCGATAAACAACAAAGAGGTAATAACCACGTCATTGATAACCAAAGCTTTGATAACCGCATTCCTGATAATCCCAGTCCCGATTTCATCCTTTCTTTCCTACTACAGGTGATAGACGGCAAGGATTTAACGCCTTATTTACAAGCAAAAAACCGATCAAGCTCAAACTCTGATGAATAAAAAACCAGCAAAATACGGGCAAATATCATTTCTATGTGCCGTATCGCACATTTTCAAACCCAAAAGGACAAAATGTCCGCCAGTAGATCACATTTCAACCGTGTATTAGTGCGAAATCATGGAAATAAAATAATCTTGCTTGAATAAAAATGAACCCATTTATCAGGCTAGCTATACTCTAAATAACTCAACACTTTGAGAGACACGCTATGCAACGATGGAGCAATATGCACATTTGGAGTGTGTGGGTAGGCCTTTTCTTTTGTGTCTCGGTTCATGCAACCAGCAAATCAACAGCAGAAACCACAGTAATGATTGCTGATAAACCTATCATTACGATGGCGTTTTATGAGGACCCCAAACATAACTTCTACTTTAAATGGGCTGAACTGATTTACGCCCAAGCCTTTGAACGCTTAGGATATGACTTCTCCTATCAAGTGGTTCCCGCAGCCCGCGCCAGTATGATGGCGGACTCAGGTAAAGTGGATGGCGAGCCGGGGCGTGTATCTCATTATGGCGAAAAGTTTACCAACCTCATTCGAATTGAAGAACCGGTTATCGATACCCATTTAATTGCCTTCGCGCACAATCCCGAAATCAAAATACCTAACTGGCAAGCACTGCAAAAGAGTCGATACAAGATCGAATACTATCGAGGCGTGTTCCTCGCAGAACAAAAGCTAAAGGGACTCATTCCTAAGGAGCGTCTGACTGAATCTTCATCCCCTGCGAGCTCCTTTCGTAAAATGCTCCGCGACCGAATCGATATCTATATTGATACGGAGGCAAGCTCATTGGATCTATTACAAACGCCTGAGTTTCAAGGCAGCAAAATAATCGCGATTGCCACCCTAGAAGAACTCACCAGCTATGGTTACTTAAATAAACGTCACGCGGCACTCGCCGTTAATCTTGCTCGGGAGCTAAAACAGATGAAGCAAGAAGGTATATTTGACACCTACAAACAACAGGCCCAAAAATCGCTTAATAATGAAATGAATCATGGCGATACCCCAGAATAAATCAGCATCGAATGTAAAAGTCGTGGCTTACTTTTCCCCACAGAAGATGGCACTAATGTAAAAAGCCTGTTCAATCATACTGAACAGGCCATGTATTCGATGAAAAAGTGAATAAAACTCACCTACAAAACCTAGGTTAAACCTTACTTATTTGCTTGCGAGTTTACGCCAACGCAACCCATCGCGAATCACCTCATAGCCAGGGAACATAGCAGCAATCACTAGAGTATAACTTAGCCAATGTTCTAACTGTAATAACGTAAATTCCCCATTTAATTCAGCTCCTTGGTTTTGTACTTGGCTTTGTAATAGTGGCGAACTAAAGGCCAGAAAGACTAAGAACGAGGCATAAGCAAGATTGATCCCCATATTCGCCAGTAACAATTCAGTAGTCCACACTCGGCGGCGTAGTTGCCAGAGACTATTGCCCATAGACAGCAAAATAATAGGGCTAAACCATTGCAGTAATTGCTGAGCATTGACGCTGAAAATCACAGTCCGCGCGGCTAATTGCTCGCTACTCATCCACACAGAACACCAGATCACAAGTAAGAGAAAAAGATATGTCGCCAGATCGGTAAACACATCGCTTAAACTAATATGCTGCCAACCTGGCCCAACCTTTGGCAAATTCTGCGGCTGCCATTTTTGGCAATTACTGCCGGACATAGATTTCCCCTGAGCCGAGAAACTCCAAAAGGCCAACAGAATAGCGGTAAAGGCAAGACAGGCATCGCCGATAAAACCTTTGGCAATATGGTGGATAAATCCTAATAGATCCCCCTCTGCAGAGCCCAACCATTGAGTCGTGCCGCCCACAACCTGCAGCACAAACAAGATCCCAAGCACAGTGAAAAGTGTATGTTTAAAAAGCGGAATGTCCTCAGAGGCAATAATAGGCACTGCCGGAACAAATTGCTGCGCGACCTTACAGGGATGACCCATTTGCTTTAATACCGCGACAATTTGCGCTTCAGTCAATTCACCTTGTTCAGATAGGGCATCCAATTGGTCGCAGATATTGGCTTTTAATTCACGGCCTATTTCCTGACGTTTGTTCTCGGGCAATTCTCGCTGCACCGCGGCGATATAGCGATCGACTAATTCCATATCAAATCTCCTCTGCACTCTCGTCTGAGCTTTTCATATCTGAGCCATTAGTGTCAGCGCTTTGCTCCAGTAAAAAAGCCAAGGCGCCATTAAGTTGCTGCCATTCATCGGTCAGTTGACTGAGCAACTCAGCCCCCAATGACGACAATTGGTAATAACGACGCTCACGCCCTTCGGCCTGTCGCCACTCACTATCCAACAATCCTTGATCGGCTAGGCGGCGCACTAAGGGATACAGAGTCCCTTCGTCAATATCGATACCGCCTTCCTGCAACTGTTTGCGGAGCGAATAACCGTAGTGGGCTTGTTTTAATAATCCCAGTACCGCCAACACTAATACCCCACGGCGCAACTCGAGTCGCATTTTGACTAGCTGTGAACTTGTCATTGTCGAATTCCTGTCCTTAACACTGTGTCACACACACTGTGTGCCACACAGCAAATACTATGCAGCACACAGTAATATTGCAAGTTTTAACGCACGTTTTTTGATCGATTTGTTTATTATTAATGCAATCTATTGTTTGTATTGAATTTACAAAAATGCCAACCGTTTCTGCTAAGTGCTCACATTTCCCCACCGCCATACACTCAAAGCGAATGAGTCACACATAAGCAAATTCAAGATAAAAAATTGCAAAACTTCCTATGCTTGAGTAACTTAGCAGCCAACATTGAATCGCTGACTTGTCAACCTAAGTACGGTTTGCTCCTTAAAAGAGATAAATAGGCACGACTCAAGTAAGTATTGATATTCAATAACTAAAAATATTAAGCGGTTAAATTAAGGACATAGAAAATGCTCATGGATAGAGGCGTACTGGTACGCTGGAACGATGAAAAGGGATTTGGCTTTATTCAGCCTGAGAAAAACGCAGCCCAAGATGTGTTTATTCACATTTCAGTGCTGAAAAAGATGGCGAGAAAACCCATAGTGGGCGACAGCATTCTGTTTCAAACGGAAGTGCAAAATGACGGCAAAAGAAAAGCGGTTATCGCCTCGATTGAAGGCGTCGCAGTCGTTGCAGCGAGTGCAACAACACGCTCCCACTCTCATATCCAATCACGCAATGAAAACTTCAATAACAAAAACAAAGCGCATTACCATAGCCCACGAAAATCCTCTTTTAATACGATAATCCCGCTGCTAATAATCGTGGCCATAGTTATCTTTGGCTTTAAACAATACCAAGAATTCAATGAAGCTCCTGCAATCGATGAAGTACCAGTCCTCACGAATGAAGACACTCAGCCAATGCCCATGTATGAAACTAAAGCGCGAACACAAGCAACGGCAACACCAAGTTTCCAATGTGAAGCGGGTAAAACCCATTGCAGCCACATGAGTTCCTGTGCTGAAGCGACTTTCTATATCCAAAATTGCCCCAATACTCAAATGGATGGTGACGATGATGGCATTCCCTGCGAGCGTCAGTGGTGCAGTTAGCAATGCGACATATGTAAAGTCACGCGTATAACCTTAAGCCTGAGCAGGTAGTAGGTAGTAGGTAGTAGGTAGTAGGTAGTAGGTAGTAAATGATAAATAATCTAAAACAATGGCGAGATAGCCTGACAGGCATACAGCAAATCGGAGTGATTGCTGCCTGTATCGGGCTTCTCATGCTTGGCTTATTCTACCTTGGTCAATTTATCGGTATTAGCGTGGTAAAAATGGGCTGGCTTTAACCCTAGAAATACGCAAACTAGCCCATGAATTGATACCCATAACAACTTCCAAATGGCAACGCATGCACACTGATATCATCACGCACATTGATTCACCTGAGATACTGGAGTCCATGTTAACTGAGCATGCGGCGGTGCTATTGTTATTTGGCGCGCCGGACTGCGGTGTGTGTCAAACGCTCAAACCGAGAATTGCTGAGATGTTGGCGCAAGCGTTCCCGCAGATGCGGATGGCCTATATTGATTGCCAAGCCCAAGGTGAGATAGCGGCGAGCCGCAATGTATTTGTCTTGCCTGTGGTGGAATGTGTGTTTTATGGCAAAACCTTTGGACGGTTTTCCAAGGTGTTTTCATTAGCGGATATTCGAGGGGCGCTTGCCCGCCCCTACGCTTTAACTGTGGCGGAATAATCCAAATTAGACAGTGAGATTATTTGTTTACCAGCGGTCTAAACCCAGCGTAATGCACTGACTTATCGAGCTTAACCTGTACTGCTGGCGTGCTTATAAGACGTGTTGAACAAGGTGCTGCTTTAGCTTTACCACTGCAACCGCAGCCGTCACCTGTTGAATGACAACAGCCGCCCTTGGCTGCATGTTTGAGTGAAGCGCGACCTTGGGATGCATCCGTCAACCTAAGATTAAGATCCGCCGTTTGTGCAAGCAAAGTCGCCACTGTTTGGCTCGCACTCCCTTTGCTCACACTAATCCCCGCATCGAGCAACTTTCCTAACATGCGCTCACCGATATTCTGCACAAGTACAATGTCGGTACCTTGTTGGATAATCAGCTCTAATAAGGCTTTTTTGGCACTACAGTCACCTTCAATTGCCGGGTTATCGACCAGCTTGATCATCTGAAATTGTTCGTTATAAAAGCCAATTTGTAGGGCTTTCGTAAAGTGACTGGCGAGGCGTTCGCGGCTCATCGGCATGGCAATAATCATGATAAATCCTTGTCTGTTTGGGTTGGCAGCCTCAAGGCTTGACCTTGAGTGATAGCCGTCGCCACCTTTTTACGGGCATTGGCGAGAAGGTATCCAAAGGTTTGCCGAGAGATCCCCATCAAGGCCGCGGCTTCAATCTGGCTTAATCTTTTGACGTCACCCAGTTCGAGGGCCTCAAACTCATCGGCCTCTAATTGAATATGGGTTAATTTAACCGCAGGGATCCCATTAGGCTTAAATAGGCTACAGGGCACACAGCTCGATAATTGACGGCATTTTTTGGGTCTTGGCATAAATGTTTTTATCTTTAAGTCGTCTTATATGTCTTGAAATCGTGTTTTAGGTCTTAGTGCACATCTTTGGTACAACGAGTGACACTCGGGCTCATCTCGCTAAGGAAGTCCATAACTCTGGATTCTCAAGCGTGATAACTGACTTGATGAATAAGTTCAGTGGATGAACCATAAAACTGTCACGAGTTTCTGGCCTAGGCCAGAAACTATTATTCGCGCCAACGACATTCAAAACTGTAAGACGGCTCACAGTTACCTATATCAAGCATGGCTAATTAACAGAACTGCTGTCTGACGAATGGGGGATTAAACACTAGGGCGATACCCTCATTATCGATATGTGGTGCATCTCAGTTTTCACTGGAATACGAAAATCTTTCGCGCCACAGGTATATTGCCATTGAGCGTGACTAACACACTCAATGGCTAGCGCCCTGTAAAGTCAATTTTAACCTGCGTTGGAGTGCCGAGGGATAATGACAAACTCTGCAAACAAAGAAGCAGCCGTTAAGCCGCTGTTATTGATGATGTTCATGGATTTAAACGGGTGAAATCCTCAGATTCACAGTAGTTCACCTGTACCGAATAGCCGTCATCTTGCTTGATAAAATCGACAAAGTTTTTAATCGCAGGTAAGGCATCTTCCCTATGGTGCGACACATACAGCAATTGGCTCAGATGATGCTCGGCTATCATCTCCAGCGCCCGCATCACTAAGGTACGATTGATGAAATCTAAGCCCTGATACGGCTCATCTAAAATCAGCAACAGTGGCTGTTTAATCAAGGCGCGACCTATCAGCAGTAACCGCTGCTGACCATAATCGAGCTTCTTAAAGCTTGTGCTCGCCAGCCCTGTCATGTGCAGAATCGCCAACCATTCCTTCGCCAAATCTAGCTGAGGTTTAGTGGGTTTATGGTACAAGCCAATAGAGTCAAAAAAGCCCGAAAGCAACACATCTAAGGCCGAGCAACTGACGCGATATTGCAAGTGTAGCGCCGACGATACTATGCCAATCCGTTGTTTAATCTGCCAAATACTCTCGCCGCTTCCACGAGGTCGGCCAAAGAGCGTGATATCATTGCTATAGCATTGAGGATGGTCACCTAAAATCAGCCCTAGCAAAGTGCTTTTACCGCAGCCATTTGGGCCACGAACTTGCCAATGTTGCCCCGCCTCGATGCGCCAATTCACACCGCTGAAAATCAGCCCACTGACATATTCCACTTTGCCATTTTTAATCTCGACCAGGGGATCAAACTCCTCGGCGTTATGCCTTTGCCGCTCCATTAAGGCCAAGAGTTCATCGCTACGCTGCGCCGATAACGCATTCAGCTGCGCCATCACAGGATGATTGTGCCATTGCTCAATCGACATCGACGGGCTGAGTTTATGCACACTCTGCCCCGATTTGAGCATCTCGCCATTAAACAGCGCTACATGACTGATGCACGGCGGCAATTCTTCTTGGCGTGAGGTAATGATCAGCAACTGGCTATGCTCGGCCACTTCACTCAGCAGCTCAGATAAACTCGCCTGATGTTCAGCATCGAGCCCAGCATAAGGGTCATCTAAGATCAGCAATTGCGGTAACATTGCCAGTGCACGTGCCAGCATGACTCTGCGCGTTTCGCCCGTGGATAATTGCCGAAAACCACGCCGACGCAGAGGCTCAAGCCCAACCTTTTGTAATAATGCAGGGAGTTGCTTGGCATCTTGGCAGCATTCCAATACTAAGGATTCGACACTCGAACCGTAATCCAGTTCGTCTTTTTCTAACTCGCGCTCCAGCAACGCTTGCTGCAGTCCAAGTGACACCCAGCCGATAAGTTGCGGCAGGCCAGCAATCGTCCCTTCATCGGGCAGAATATCACCGGTTAATATTCGCCCGAGCAAGGAACCACAATAGCTGTCGGTCGCGAAAATCGCCCAATGTTCAGCAGGGTTCAGTTGCCACTCATCGACGACTAACACCTCGTTATCACGCCCGTATCGCAACTGTTTAACCACAATACTTTTGTCTTGGTTCGCGACAACATCAAGCATAACCACAGTTCCTTTCTATTTTTAAGGGATGATAAAAGCCAGCGATTACCCAATCGCATTGATCCATGATATCTAAGGCAATAATATCTAGAGCCATAATATCCAATGCAACGGCTCACGATGCACGACAGTCGCTCAGGTTTTATCGGCAGATTTTGGGGAATACGTCACCAGAGTAAAGCTTATTGGGAATAAAATCTAATGCGCTTAATGGCATAGGCAAAGCGTGGCAACATCCAATGGGTACGCATGTGTGAGGCAACCACTCTGGCAGAACTGTGATAAAATCGGCACCTGTTTAACTTTCATATCAACAAGGTAATGCAATGAATCCCATTATTGCCATCTTAAAAGAACACAACGTCAGTGACGCTAAAATCCAAGAACTGTTTCAAACATTAACCGAAAATCCATTAATGGCGATGGGCACGCTCGGTCAATTAGGTATCCCAGCCGAAAAATTACAACAACTGCTGGGGCTAGTGATGCAGAAACCAGCCTTGATCAAAGAAGCCGTGCTCGAACTCGGTTTGGATTTCTCAAAAGTAGAAGCCGCAAAAGCCCAGCTACAAAAATAAGCGCAGACTGTTCAAGTTTGTAGCCATCATACGCTAGGGGAATGCGCGTAAATCAGCTCCCCTAGCGAATGTTAAAACCACTAAACCTCAAAGCCATTGACGCTCAAAATGATCAATACCAAGTGAGCTAACTGTTTTGCGCCTGCCACTCCTCAATCGCCTCTTTCGCCGCTCTAAAAGCTTCAATCCCCGCTGGCATACCGCAGTAAACGGTGCAATGCAGTAAGACTTCTTGGATCTCTTCAACCGAGCAGCCATTGTTTAGCGCGCCCCGCACATGGCCCTTTAACTCAGTCGGCGCCTTTAATGCCGCCAGCGTCGCTATGGTAATAAAACTGCGCGTTTGCCTTGAAATGGCATCACGCACCCAAACCTCACCCCAGCAATTGGCCGTAACTAAATCTTGCAGCGGTTGTGTAAAATCCGTCGCACTATTGAGCGCCTTATCCACATAGCTATCGCCCATCACTGCACGACGCACCTCAAGACCCTTCTCGTATTGCTCATCGTTCATCGATGCATCCTTTTTGTTATGTGATTAAGCTATGTGATTAAGATCTGTAATTAGACTTATTGAACCGCCACCAACCAATCTGCCCTATATCCTTACCACCTATAACTGATAACTAACGTTAGATTGAGCGCACCCAAGCAACGAACTCTTCGGCGAGTCTGGGAGGGTTACAGGCCTCTGTCTGATCTGCGATCTCGTTATAGTACTCGAGCTCGTGAACTATGATGGGTACCGAACGACCGAAAACGCGACTAACGGTTAAGTTGGAATGGAGTGTAGAAGCGACAACGCATACTGCGGCAACAAATTGCTCGGTTATCTCCTGACCAAGCTCAAGGCAGCGCTCAAAATCGACATCTTCCTCCGCATCACTGTACCCGAGACCGAGATCGGCCACCCAGCGAGCTAAGATATCCGCAGTCTGAGAGTCAGAATCCCCAAAGACGAGGAGTTCGTTTTGAAGCCAGAAGGCATAGTTCCATTTTGCTTCGTCAGAGCTAGAAGCCTTTGGAATCGAGGCATGCCACTCATCGACTGTGTTATAGCCGACTGTCAGCGTAGGTAGACGGGGATCGTCATATTCGTTGTTGATATAGAAAGACAATGCATAGATCTGCTCCGCCTCAGTGGTTGGTATACTCTCTAGCGCTTCGGTAATAGCACTCTGAAGCGCGGTAATCATTGGGATATTCATACTGGGTTTCCTGCTCGTTTAATGCCGCATTTAGCGAATGAAAATAGTGCATTGTAATTGAGAAAAAGAGCTTAACCCACTATTTTTGTTCAGCTTAAATGTCTGCCAATATACTAGTATTCAACCAATTTATCATCGAGATAGTCTCCAATCTATCACACGTAAGACTGCCATTTTTATATCACCCTACGGCCAAGTGATAGAAGCTTGGAATACTCAAAGATACCTATATTTTTCTTGTAAATAACTCAGAAAGAAATATGTCTGTCCTCGCTTTCGATCTTATCAAAGGTCGGAAGACTATTTTGCTGCTCGTTTGCTGCTTAACAGCGGAAGCTGATGATTAAGCACTGTCATTCCAGTGACACGCCACCCCTTTTATTTCACAAGAAGTATCCATGAGGGCTCGACGACGGCATCTGCTGCATACGGAAGTGCAAATGCCGCGATCACATGGTCAATGATGTTCCAGACATCATAGTGACATTTCCCATATCCCTATGGGTCAGATGTGAAAGAGCGGCCATGCCGTCAACAGTCACTTACATGCCAATGCTTAATTCAACCAACTCTCCAGTTATCTGTATGCCTTTGTATAAGCATACACTCTGCAAATTTCACAATGGATGGCTCGTTAGATTTACCTAAAAAGCGATGCTTATCCCATCTTTGGCTTAAGAGTTAAATGTTCATCTTGAAAGGGTATACAAGTCGCTTCTTTTTTATCGCGTATGCAGGGTTGCGGTGTTATCAAGCTGGCCATTGGCATCAACCCACACCAGTACCGAATGGTCTCTGGATAATTTAACAAACTTTATCTGTTCTGCTTCAGGCTGTTGCCAGTTAAGGATAAAGAGCGAAGCGTTTTCATCCTGCTCAAACCCGCGCTCGGTATTCAGCTCCCCAAGCGTCACATGGCCATCAACGGTCATTCGATATTGGTTGCCTTGACCAATAATTTCCAGCGTGATGGGCTTAGCATTAATGACGCCACGGTATACCACGCCATCGAATTTATCGTAGGCGGTATGATCCGCATTGCGTTCACAGTGGTCAGAGTGTTGTTCGGAACCGCTGACATGCTGACAGTTATCCGCTTCGCTAACCTCAGGCGCTTGCAGGGCATATCCCCATACTGGTAGTAAAACCAGAACGCCAATAAGAGATGCTATTTTTCTTTTATTTATCAATGCCATTACCATCAAAGCTATTCCCAGAAGTGTAGTCGCCATGAGCCGATGACAATGATGCTAACCACTTCGCTTGCACTTGTCAGCAATCAAAAGGCTAGCCGCACTAATTTGCACTGAGATTGGGGATCTCTTGCTGACTGTAAAACAGCGCCACATCTTGTAATTGCTCGGCCGTTAACGCACTGATCTGTGATTGCATTAAGGGATCGAGGCGTAAGCCTGTTTTGAAATCGACTAACTGCTTATTAAGGTAAGCCGGTTTTGCCCCCTTCAGTTTGGGAATTGCTTAGCCATGGCGATCATAGCCAGCCCATGACATCGACAAAGATGGGACAGGCATCGAAAACATTAATAAATTTTTAAAAGATGTTGCGGCCAAACGACAAAGATGGGGCAGACATAACTCTTTTGGGTTTAACTGCCGATGCCAAGGCCACAGTATTTCACTCCCCCCTGCGAAATTACCGCTGGGTGATAAGATGTAGCTAGAGCTACACTTTGACATCCCTGACCTCGGCGGCAAAACTAAGGTAACGATCACATCTCGCCAGCAACTGCGCTTTGTAAAGAGCCACAAATGATGTTTCACTCTCATCGAGGGCTGGAAGCATTGAAACCACCTCAGCTATTGCCTGCGGTATTCTTCGCGCTATTGTCGTTAAGTTACTGATTAATAAATTTCTTGGTAAACCTAAGCCATCAATAAATGCGGCCAATTGATAAGCGTAAATGCTGTTTGGATCAAATTCGTCATCGATTGCCATCGCAAGCTGTTGTTCAAAATCCTCATACATAGCCACGCTGACCAAATCGTACCAAGGAGTTGGCTCCATTCCGCTTGGCGTCATAAAAAACGAGTAGTTTTTACCGTGTGCATCGGCATTACCGGTCAGTAAATTGAATAGCGCCCATTGCAACATATCCTGTTTAGCAGCCACTGGATTACAGCATTTTGCTGCGAGACTAAAGAGCCTGTTAAAACTTACCCCTTCACGAATATCTTTAACATCACGCCCTGAACCAAAATTACGTTCATATTTTTTGCTAACACTAAAACCAAGAGCTTGGCAGCTATCGACAATATGCCTTCTTAATACCCTTTGCGCATTTGGTATATAACGTCGGTCAAAGCGTTCGACACAGAGTACTTTGTAATCTCCAAAATGAACGATATCAACATTAGCCACATTCATTCCAATCGCCTTAGCTAGGCGCATCGTCATAAATTCATTGAGCACTAAATGGCGATATTTTTCGAATTTAACAATATGGGTAGATGAAAGCGCGCCTTCGGCAAATGCAAATTTTTCACCGTTATAAAACAGGTTTAATTTAGGTTGTACACCCGCTACCGACAGTCGAGGTTTGCCGTCCCAAATTTCCATAGGCCACATTGTGGGATCTTCAATTCGCTGAATAACTTCTTCAGCCTTAATTGGCCGTAATTGTGTTTCAGGCAGCAAAGTCCCTTTAGGAACAAAAGCAACAGCACCTGCAGTATCGAGACCAATTGCACGGATCAAGGCAAACGTATTTCCCTTGGAGACGCCAAGAGATTCAATTAAATAATCTAATCCTTTGTTTTCCGGTAATAAGTTAACCAAAAACATCGATATCTGACTGCTACTTCCTGTGCCATCTAAAGGAATTGTTGGAGACAGTGGGAATCCGCTTTGTTGCCAGTCTTTGGTGTAATATACGGCAAAGGTGTCGGTCGTCGCATCAAAGGACAATTCCCCGATAATTAAATCACCGAGGTGCATCTCTAACGTGAGCTTTTTAGAAGTACTCATAGGTTAATACCAGCCGTTAGTTTCGGTGTCGCTGGTTTGAACCGAAACGATATCAATCCCCAGACCATCAAGAATTTTGAATACGGTTGAGATATAAACATCCTCACCTTTTTCAACTCGGATCAGCGTTTTTTTGGTTACGCCGCACAGCATGGCCGCCACGTCTTGGGTAAGAGCAGCACTTTTCCTTCGTTCTTTAATTAACAAGCCGAGGGATTGTTGATTTAACGGTGATGCCATCATCATCTCCAAAAGTGTAACTTCATACACCTTAGCCCTAAAACCAGCCCCATTCAATATAAAAGTGTACAGAACTACACTTTTGGATTGTTGAAAATGATAAGCCACCAAAAAGTGTACAATGTTACACCTTCATGACTATTTCAGTACTTAAATCTCAAAAAGTGTAGATAAGTACACCCAATATTTCCCCAAGTTGCCAGACCAAAAACAAAACCCCGATACTGTTACCAGTATCGGGGTTTTTCTTTTACAAGAACTTTGGTTTGAGGCTTTTAGGCTCCAGACCAGCAAAGTATCTTACGTTGGATAAATCGAGTTAGAACAAGGTGCTTTACCACGACGTTTAGCTTTCTGCTCCCAATACAATCTAGAGTGGTTAAGCAACACTTCCTTAGCCCCTCAGATACAAAAAAATCCCTGACACTATTAAGTATCAGGGATTTTTTTAGGTGTCGCTCTTAGCGGACTAAGAACTTAGGCCTAGGGGTCTGACGTTTTTGCACAGCATAAAACGTTCAGTACAAGGCGCTGTGAGCGTAGCATACGTTGTGTGTATGTGAGCGAGCAGCAACGCCGTAATCAACGTTTTAGACCAGCAAAAATTACATCATGCCGCCCATTCCGCCCATCCCACCCATACCGCCCATATCTTGGCTAGCATTTTGTGGGATCTCAGCAACCATAGCTTCTGTAGTGATCATCAGACCTGCGATTGACGCAGCGAATTGCAATGCACAACGGGTCACTTTAGTTGGGTCAAGGATACCCATTTCTAACATGTCACCGTAAGTGTCATTACCGGCGTTGTAACCGAAGTTACCGCTGCCGTTCTTCACTGTGTTAGCAACAACTGACGCTTCTTCACCCGCGTTAGTGGCGATTTGACGCAGTGGTGCTTCCATTGCACGCAGTGCGATAACCACACCGTGTTTTTGGTCTTCGTTTAATACTTCAACGTCAGCGATCTTAGAAGCTACGCGAACCAGAGCAACACCGCCGCCAGGAACCACGCCTTCTTCTACCGCAGCGCGAGTTGCATGCAGAGCATCTTCAACGCGGGCTTTTTTCTCTTTCATTTCAACTTCAGTCGCTGCGCCAACTTTAATCACTGCTACGCCGCCAGCTAGTTTAGCCATACGCTCTTGCAGTTTTTCTTTGTCGTAGTCTGACGTTGATTCTTCAACTTGTTGTTTGATTTGGCTTACACGAGCAGCAATTTGTGTTTGCTCGCCGTTACCATCGATGATGGTGGTGTTGTCTTTAGTGATCACAACACGCTTAGCTGTACCTAAATCTTCCAGCGTTGCTTTTTCAAGCTCTAGCCCGATTTCTTCAGCAATAACAGTACCGCCAGTCAGGATTGCTACGTCTTGCAGCATTGCCTTACGACGATCGCCAAAGCCAGGTGCTTTAACGGCAGCCACTTTCACGATACCGCGCATGTTGTTCACAACTAAAGTTGCTAATGCTTCGCCTTCAACGTCTTCAGCAACGATAAGCAATGGCTTACCGGTTTTTGCCAGACCTTCAAGGATAGGTAACAGTTCGCGAATGTTAGAGATTTTCTTGTCTACTAACAGTACGAATGGGTGATCTAATTCAACGCTGCCCGTTTCTGGCTTGTTGATGAAGTATGGAGATAGGTAGCCACGGTCAAACTGCATACCTTCTACTACGTCCAATTCGTTTTCTAACGCTTGGCCTTCTTCAACTGTGATCACGCCTTCTTTACCGACTTTTTCCATCGCTGTTGCGATGATTTCGCCGATAGATTCGTCAGAGTTTGCAGAGATAGTCGCAACTTGTGCAATCGCTTTTGAATCTGCACAAGGTTGTGATAAGGCTTTTAATTCAGCAACTGCAGCGATAACGGCTTTGTCGATACCGCGCTTCAGATCCATTGGGTTCATACCGGCTGCAACGGCTTTTAAGCCTTCAACTACAATGGCTTGAGCCAGTACAGTTGCAGTAGTAGTACCATCACCGGCGGCGTCGTTGGCTTTAGAAGCAACTTCTTTCACCATTTGCGCGCCCATGTTTTCGAATTTGTCTTCTAACTCGATTTCTTTGGCAACAGAAACACCGTCTTTAGTGATCAGTGGTGAGCCGAAGCTCTTGTCTAATACCACGTTACGGCCTTTAGGGCCTAAGGTCACTTTAACTGCGTTTGCGAGAATGTTTACGCCAGCCAGCATTCTTACGCGAGCGTCATTACCAAATACAACTTCTTTAGCTGCCATCTTGATTATCCTTTAAATTTTTAATGATTAATTGGAATGTCGAATTGATGCTGAGGATTAACCCACTACTGCCATCAGGTCAGCTTCCGACAGGATCAAGACTTCTTGACCGTCGATTTTTTCTTTCTTAACGCCGTAACCTTCGTTGAAGATCACCACGTCACCCACTTTGACATCCAGTGGCTTAACTGTGCCATTTTCTAAAATACGGCCATTGCCCACAGCAAGGATTTCACCGCGAGTTGATTTTTCAGCGGCGCTACCGGTCAGTACTATGCCACCCGCTGATGTTGATTCAACTTCTAGACGCTTAACGATTACGCGGTCATGTAATGGACGAATATTCATCTATGAACTCTCCTAATGATTTGATGCCCTACAATCGAGCCTATTTGTGATTAAAAAAACAGACACCTTAGTCTGCTCTTTTGCTGTCTGAGATATGGGGCTGACAGTGTCGAGATCCAAGGGCATTTAGAAAAAAAACTTCAATTTTTTGATGTCGGTTTTTTCAAGTCCGCACAATCCTGCTAGAATCTCGCCTCCGCTCGCTAACAAGGCACTATTTTTCCATGAAAGACAGACACGGGCTGCTCACCGCGCCAATTGGTCGTGTACTGCTCAACATGAGCCTCCCCAACTTAATTGGCATTATGACCATTCTAGGTTTCAGCCTCGCTGACACTTTTTTTATTAGCCAATTGGGCACCGAAGCCTTAGCCGCCATTAGTTTTACCTTTCCGGTGACCTTAGTGATCTCGAGCATCGCCATTGGTATTGGCGCTGGAGTCTCGACCAATTTAGGTCGACTTATCGGTTCGGGTAATGCCCATAAGGCCAAAGTGTTCTTGCATGATGCCTTATTGCTCACCTTTGTCTTGATCGCCAGTTTAGCCGCACTGGGTAGCATTTTTATTACGCCACTGTTTCGCTTACTCGGGGCAAACGATGACAGCTTGCCGCTGATCCACGACTATATGATTTACTGGTATGTCAGCGCACCGCTGCTGGTATTGTTGATGGTAGGCAATCAAGGCTTACGTTCCACTGGCGACACCCGCTCGCCGGCGATGATCATGGCGCTGGCGGCAATCATCAATCTTATCCTCGATCCGTTACTGATTTTTGGTATTGGGCCATTTCCACGTTTAGAAATCCAAGGCGCCGCAATTGCAACCCTGTTCGCTTGGTTGATTGCCTTATCTTTGTCGGGATATTTGTTGATTGTCAGGCGCAAAATGCTCGAATGGGCCGCCTTTGACATAGACAGAATGCGCGCGAACTGGAGCAAACTAGCCCATATAGCACAACCCGCCGCCTTGATGAATTTAATCAATCCACTAGCCAATGCCATTATTATGGCCATGTTGGCGCATATCGATCACAGCGCCGTGGCAGCCTTTGGTGCCGGTACTCGGTTAGAGTCAGTGCTATTAATAGTAGTGATGGCACTGTCGTCGAGTTTAATGCCCTTTATTGCGCAAAACTTAGGGGCAGGACAGCCACTCAGAGCAAAAGAAGCCCTGCTATTATCGATAAAATTTATCTTTATTTTCCAAACCTTACTCTATATCCCACTGATCTTTTTAGCCGAGCCTATCGCGCATTTATTCAGTACCGATCCGCAGGTTATCGAATGGCTAAGTTTTTATATCTTAGTGCTGCCCTGCGCCTACGGACCTTTGGGTATAGTGATTATTGTCGCGACCTCCCTCAATGCCTACCATAGGCCTATGAGTTCATTAGTCATCAATCTGTGCCGCTTAGTACTGCTCATGCTGCCGCTAGCAGCCTTGGGATCGTATATAGGTGACGTTAAGGGCCTGCTGCTCGCGCTACCTGTGACCAATATTTTGATGGGAATTGCCTGTTACTGGCTGGCGCAGCGGATCTGTGAGCCCACAAAGATCACGACCGCAAACGCCATTAGCGAGGGGTAAACTAGCTTGATTTTTTAACGGGAAAGCGCAAAACATCGTCTGAAAACGCTCCCGTAGAGGCTTTGCAGGATCGACGTGGGCCTTGCTCACTCATATTAGTCGGCACCCCGTTTGGCACTAACTCTTGCATGATATAGTCGATAAAGCGCCGACTGGCTAAACTTACGTAACGTCTTGATGGATAAGCTAAGAAGCACTCGCCTTGGTGGGGTTGGATTTCAGGTAATAAGGTCACTAACTCACCTGTTTCCACATATTCGGCAACGACTTCAGAAGGTGCATACACGATACCGCGTCCTTGCAATCCAAACTCAACCGCCACTTCAATACTGTTGGAGCAGAAATTGCCTCTGACTCTCACCTCTTGTTCTGAACCGATAAATAACTCATTAAAGATTTTGCCATTGGATAAACGGAACATAGACACATTATGTGCTTCAATCTCTTTCGGTGTTTTAGGTGTGCCATGTGCCGCTAAATATTGCGGACTGGCGTAAAAACGTAAGTCAGTGGTAAAAATCGGCCGCACTACTAAATCTAAGGTATCCAACGCAGGCTCGACTACAAAGGCCACATCGAGATTATGTTTCACCATATCAACGGATTCTGAACTGCTGATGACTTCTAAGGTGAGTTTAGGGTGCATATCCATAAAGCGGAAAATGGCTTGCATCAAGATTTTCATGCTGTGGATGGGGAACATTTGAATACGCAAATGCCCGCTGATCTCAGCATCGTCATTGGTCATTTCGAATAGGGTTTCGTCGAGCTGAGCCAAAATATTCTGCGAGCGCTGGTAAAAATGACTGCCCGCAGAAGTGAGCGTCATAGAGCGGCTCTGACGGTGAAACAATTTAATGTTCAGCTCATCTTCCAAGGCTTGCAAACGCCGACTCACAGTCGATTTAGGTAAGTTAAGTAAATCCGCCGCTTCAATCAAACTACCGGTTTCAGCAATTCGGTGGAATAACGCTAAGTCCTCTGTCTTCATTTTGACCTTAAGTTCAATCTCATTATGTGGGACTGATAATCCCAAAGTATCCCGTTTATTGCAACTAATTTAGCTGGTATCTTCGCGCCCAGAAATGCTGACAATTTGTTAACTAGGAAATCTCCACCATGAAATCATATCGACTCTTGCCGCTGACAATGCTGCTTCCAGCCCTGATCAGTGGTTGTTCGCCTGCGGAAAGTTCAGTGCAAGTGGCAACAATTCGTCCGGTTAAACTGTTTGAAGTACTCAATGTAGAAGACGGAGATTTCAGAACATTTCCAGCCCGCGTTGCCGCCAATAGTCGCGCAGAATTATCGTTCCGCATTTCAGGACAATTAACAGAATTGGCATTAGTTGAAGGGCAAAGAGTCACTCAAGGTAGCTTGCTCGCAAAACTTGATGACAGGGACGCCCACAATAATTTAATGACCCGCGAGGCGGAGCATGAACTGTTAGCCGCTGACTTTAAACGTAAAGTTGAGCTACTCAATCGCAAGCTGATTTCACAATCTGAGTTTGATAGCACTCAAGCGCAACTCAAATCGGCCACCGCCGCCTTAGCCGCTGCACGCGATCAACTGAGTTACACCCGTTTAACGGCGCCTTTTAGCGGTACAGTCGCCAAACGTTTAGTGGATAACCACCAAATAGTGCAAGCAAACCAAGGGGTATTAACATTACAAAACAATAATTTGCTCGATATTAGCATTCAAGTTCCCGAGTCGATGGCGGCGGGTTTGAAACAATATACCGATCAAGCTCACTTTGCAGCTAAAGTGCGTTTTAGTGCCTTCCCCGAGCAAAGTTTCGATGCCAAATTTAAAGAATACTCGACTCAAGTCACGCCGGGTACTCAAGCCTATGAAGTGGTGTTTTCGTTACCTCAACCTCAAGATATTCAGTTACTTCCAGGAATGAGTGCCGAGTTGACTTTAGCCTTAGTCAAAGATCCTAGTGCCCTTGCGTCAACGGTAGTGCCAGTGACCGCTATCGATAAGCGCGACCAAGATGGCCAAGTGCAAGTGTGGATTTATCAAGCGCAATCGGGTGAAGTAAAACCGACGATGGTGACGCTAGGACGCGTGAGTAATCAAGGTGTTGAGATTTTAACGGGCGTCAACAAGGGCGATCTCATCGTCAGCGCTGGAGTGTCTCAATTATCCGATGGCATGAAAGTCAAACCACTACGCTGGCAGCGTGGGGTGTAATTGATGAACATTGCAGAATATTCGATACGCCACAAAGTCATCAGTTGGATGTTTGTGTTGCTACTACTCGTGGGTGGTAGCGTCAGTTTTACCGGTTTGGGGCAACTAGAATTCCCCGAATTTACCATTAAAGAAGCTTTAGTGATCACGGCTTATCCCGGTGCATCGCCTGAGCAAGTTGAAGAAGAAGTGACATTACCGCTCGAAGATGCCCTGCAGCAACTCGACGCCATTAAGCATGTGACTTCAATTAATAGTGCGGGTTTATCACAAATCCAAATCGAGATTAAAGAAAGTTACGATAAAACCAGCCTGCCGCAGGTGTGGGATGAAGTGCGTCGTAAAGTTAATGATGCTGCGGGAAACTTGCCGCCAGGCACAGCAACGCCACAGGTGATGGACGACTTTGGCGATGTGTATGGCATTTTATTTAACCTTTCGGGACCTGATTACAGCAACCGCGAGTTGAGCAATTACGCCGACTATCTGCGCCGCGAGCTAGTGCTAGTACCTGGAGTGAAAAAGGTTTCTGTTGCTGGCAACGTCACCGAGCAAGTCGTGATTGAAATCTCCCAGCAAAAGCTATCGGCACTGGGGTTAGATCAGAGCTATATCTATGGCTTAGTGAACAATCAAAACGTCGTCTCTAACGCGGGCAGCTTAGTGATTGGCGATAACCGTATCCGCATTCATCCCACGGGCGAATTTAGCAATGTGCAGGATCTAGCGCGTTTAATCGTCAGCCCTCCAGGTAGCTCTGAGCTGATTTACCTTGGCGACATTGCCAATATTGAAAGGGATTATGACGAAACCCCTAATGTGCTTTATCACAATAAAGGTGAAGCTGCGTTATCGCTGGGGATTTCTTTCTCTAGCGGTGTGAATGTAGTCGAAATCGGGCAAAAGGTCAGTGACCGTTTAGCCGAGCTTGAATCCCAACGCCCAATCGGGATGAATTTAGCGACGGTTTACAACCAGAGTCAGGCGGTCGATGAGACAGTCAACGGCTTCTTAATCAACCTAATGGAATCTATTGCCATAGTGATCGCCGTGCTCCTGCTGTTTATGGGGCTGCGCTCGGGTCTATTGATGGGCCTGATCTTACTGCTGACGATTCTAGGCACTTTTATCGTGATGAAAGTGCTCGGGATTGAGCTACAACTCATCTCCCTCGGCGCACTCATTATTGCCCTCGGTATGTTGGTCGATAACGCCATTGTCGTTACTGAAGGCATTTTAATTGGTATCCGTCGCGGTAAGACCCGCTTAGAAGCGGCCAAACAGATAGTGTCCCAAACCCAGTGGCCGCTATTGGGCGCGACTGTAATTGCCATTATTGCCTTTGCCCCCATTGGCTTATCGCAAAATGCCGCCGGTGAGTTCTGCCGTTCTTTATTCCAAGTGTTGATGATTTCACTGTTTATCAGCTGGATCACCGCCATCACACTCACGCCGTTTTTCTGTCATCTGTTATTTAAAGATGCGCCGAGCGATGAAGAAGCCCAAGACCCCTACAAGGGCTGGTTCTTCAGCTTATATCGCACAAGCTTAATTGTAGCGCTGCGCTTTAGACTAGTGAGCATACTGCTGGTTATCGCTATGCTTTTCAGCGCTGTGGTGGGCTTTGGTCATATCAAGAATGTGTTCTTTCCTGCTTCTAACACGCCGATTTTCTTTGTGGATATCTGGATGCCAGAGGGGACTGACATCAAGGCGACCGAGCGTTTTACCGCTGATATCGAGAAGTTAATGCTTACGCTGGACGAGCAAAAAGACGTTGGGCTAAAACACTTAACAACCGTTATTGGCCAAGGTTCGCAGCGCTTCGTACTGCCCTATCAGCCAGAAAAAGGCTATCCCGCCTTTGCGCAGTTGATAGTAGAAATGCAGGATCTCGCCGCCGTTAAAGCCTATATGCCAGAATTAGAAACCTTGTTAAATCAACGTTTCCCACAGGCACAATATCGTTTAAAAAACATGGAGAACGGCCCTTCGCCCGCCGCCAAAATTGAGGCACGCTTTTACGGTGATAACCCAGAAGTGCTGCGCGCTTTAGGTGCCCAAGCCGAGGCGATTTTCCACGCAGAGCCGAGCATGGATGGCATACGTCACAACTGGCGTAATCAAGTGCCCCTGATCCGTCCGCAACTGGAAAATGCCCAAGCGCGCGAAACAGGGATCAGCAAGCAAGACCTCGACAATGCCCTATTGGTTAACTTTAGCGGTAAGCAAATAGGTTTATACCGAGAAACCAGCCACTTGCTGCCCATCGTCGCCAGAGCGCCCGCCGAAGAACGTTTGCAGGCCGACAGCCTATGGAAGCTGCAAATTTGGAGCAGCGAACACAATACCTTTGTGCCCGCCACCCAAGTAGTCAGTAGCTTCAACACTGAGTGGGAAAATCCGCTGGTGATGCGCCGCGATCGCATGCGCATGCTCGCAGTAATGGCCGATCCTAAGCTTGGTAGCAATGAAACTGCCGATTCTGTACTGCGCAAAATCAAAGACCAGGTCGAAGCGATCAGCTTGCCCGCGGGTTACCGCTTGGAATGGGGCGGTGAATTTGAAACCGCAGGTGAAGCACAAGCGTCGGTATTTAGCTCAATTCCCTTAGGTTATCTGGCGATGTTTTTGATTACCGTATTCTTGTTCAACTCAGTGCGTCAGCCCTTAGTGATCTGGTTTACTGTGCCACTTGCATTGATTGGGGTTTCAGCGGGACTCTTGTTGTTCGATGCGCCCTTCAGCTTTATGGCACTACTCGGATTACTGAGTTTGTCGGGCATGGTGATTAAAAACGGTATTGTCTTGGTCGATCAGATCAACCTCGAGCTCAGTGAAGGTAAACCAGCCTATTTTGCCTTAATCGACTCCTGTGTCAGCCGTGTTCGTCCAGTGATGATGGCCGCGATAACCACTATGCTCGGGATGATACCGCTGATCCCCGACGCGTTTTTCGGTTCTATGGCGATTACAATTATTTTCGGTCTAGGCTTCGCTTCTCTGCTGACGCTCATCGTACTGCCAGTGATGTACAGCCTAGTATTCAATATCAAAGCGACGGCAACAGGAGGTCAATCACCCAGCTAACCTGCTCCGCATTTTATCCAAAAACGCTTCCCGGCGCGGCCGGTCAGTCATTCGTGGCTGGCTGGCCATTTCATTTTTGATCTATTGCGGTTTGAGGGACAATTTAAACAAGCACATCCATTAGATAAACAAGTTTGGCAAACTGAGATTGGTCTTTAATTACGATAACTAATATGACTGATAAATAAATATATTAATTAAAAAATATGAACTATCAGTTCCATATTTTCACTGCTAATACGGGACAATTACCTGTTACACACATTTACACGAGTAAATAGCAGCGGTATATTTAGTGCTGATTATTCATTTACAATGCCATCTGAAATACCACTACCTATAACTAACAACATAAACAATGTTATTGCTTTGTTAGCATAATAATTTATGTTTGAGAAACATCATGAAATTACGCTTTGATAGCGTCCAGACAATGAGTAAACAGACAATATTACTGGCAGTTATTAGCACTTTACTAATACTCACTACAATCCCGTTTATCTGTAGGTCATTCTGGCTCGCACTTGTACTATTATGGTATGTTTTTTGTAGTTTTTAATTCTAAAATTAATTAGAAATCTGTCTAATCAAAAACTTTATTGCTTCAAACAGAAATTTTCAGTCATTTATACATAACATCATCCTCACTACAAAACATTGCTTTTAATAGAGATTAGCTAAAAAAGAGTTTTCGATGAAATATGCAAAGAAAATTTTATTTGTGACTATTAGAGCACCTCTAATTTATACGGTAATATTTTTACCGAGTACTTTCGCAGAAAATATCAATTATAGTCATTATGGGCCACTTCGTGTGCATGCCCAATCACCTACACATGCGGGTAGCTTAACGCCTCTACTTCGTTCAGGATTTGCACTGCCTGAAGGGAAAAAAGAGGTATACGGATCTGCAACAGTAGCAAGTGTATGGGCTGAAACTGACGATTACTATGCTGACTATTATCATAATTCTCTTAATGGCGGAATAAAGTGGCAACTCACTGAAAAATGGATGTTTGATACTAATTATAAGTGGAGTTTTAGTGGGGATAACCATCTTGACTCGGTCACTATCTGGTTTCATGATGCATTTGGTGTGGGTCAAAATGGCCGCGACAATACAATCAAAGACAAAAACCAAATATTTTCAAAGAATGGTATCAATCAACCTGATCTTTCTGGCGATACGCTAACGAATGCCCTAAATGTCTATTTAGAATATCAATTGCTTAGTGAGGATAATTATGGTCTATCAATAGGTGGCAGCTTATATTACAACCATGTTAATTCTGGCCCATTTGTAGATAACCGTTTTGAGCAAGCACTACAGCTGAATTATAGCTATACATCTGGAATGCATCATTTTTACTCCACAACAGGTATAAGCTTTAGACGAAATGATGAAAGTCTATCTGGAATAGACTATAAAGACCATGCTGTAATGTTATCTTTAGGTTATGAGTATTTAATGGGACGCCATGGTTGGCTTATTGAATTACATCATTATGAAGGTTTACTCAAAACAGATAATGACTTTTCAAAACCTTCTCACGAAGTATTTCTAGGCTATAGGTATTATCTGAATAACAGTGCAATTGAATTTACTATCGTCGAAAACCTACTCAACATGGACAACAGCACTGATATTGCTTTTTCTCTTGGGTACAGAGTCATGATTTAAAAATACCTTACTTTATCGCATGAATGCGATCAAAAAGCTTTTCTCTAATATCATGTTCACTCTTATGCTGAGTGAGCGGGTTATTAGGATTGGAATTTTTTAAGAGTGAAATGGCTATTACGGGGGAGGTGAACCAGCGGCACAGGTCAGATTGATTCAGTGGGCCACTGGTATCTAAAGGATATTAGGGAGAAAACTCAAGCGAATAAACACGATAATCAAATGAGTTAATCCAATAACAAACTAACGCAACAAGCGACTAAGACAATACGAGACTCATACTAAGACTTAGGGTCTTTGTCCTGCGCTTTATCAGAGAGTTGATGGCTAGCGGGTTTGATATCACTTGGATCGACTTTATGTTCAAAGTCTCCCTCAAACACATTACCGTCCTTTTTCACACTATCATCAAATGGCGCTTGGCCAAATGGGTCCTGTGGCTTAGGCCCAAAGGGACCTTGGCCCGCTTGAAAGCCACCGTGCATTGTGCCCTGTAAACCGGCAACAACCCGTAACTGCATGCGTTTGAACAACAAGGCTGCAATGGGGCGACGGGTTAATGGCGTCAAGAATAATAGGCCAATGGCATCGGTCACAAAACCGGGGATCACGAGCAAGATGCCCGCCATAGCTAACATCATACCTTCAACGATTTCTTGCCCCGGTGCTTCACCGCGGGCGAGTTTTTGTTGTACTTGCATTAAGGTGTTTAAGCCTTGGCTGCGAACCAGAGAGACCCCGAGCACGGCGGTAAACAGCACTAAACCTATGGTAGTCCAAGTGCCAAGCACTTCACCCACACGGATCAGCACCGACAGCTCTATTACTGGGATCAGCACAAAGAGTAAAAAAATAATGAAAAACATACCGACCTCAGGTTTATCTGACTATCTCTGTAAACTAAATGGGGGTTATCCGGTCTTAATTCAAGTCAGGATAACCATTAGGACCAAGTAAGGGAGCAAAACACTGATATTTAGCTCACCCTTTTGTTAACCCGCTAATGTATGAGACCATTAAAACACGTAAAGTAGCCTAACGGAGTTGGCTTAAGCGAACTTTAAGATTCTTAAGAGACGATACCTAACACCATGCAGCATCAGTATTTAGTGGTTAGCACTACCTGCCCCGATGAAGTACAAGCCAATACCTTGGCCCGAGCTTTAATTGAGTCGCGTATTGCCGCTTGTGTCCAGATTTCCGCCCCGATACGTTCAATTTATGCTTGGGAAGGAAAAATCTGTGAAGAGCAAGAATTTAGCTTACAGATTAAATGTTTACAAAGTCGATATACAGAGTTAGAACAACTTGTGCTTAGGCTTCACCCTTATCAAGTACCCGAAATTATTGCCGTGCCTGTGACCCACGGGCTACCAGCCTACTTAGATTGGATAAAAGACAACACTCAGCCATGAAAAAACTACTCAGCCTTATTTTCACTTCTTTATTGCTTCTTGCGCCCTTAGCTCATAGTGAAGGGGTTTTCGGTAACAAATTCGACTTCATGAAGGGTGAGCCTGAATTGATGCCTGTCGATCAAGCATTTGCCTTCGATTCCAAGCAAGAAGGTAATCAGGTCAAACTCAATTGGGTGATTGCCGACGGTTACTATATGTACCGCGACAAGCTTAAATTTAGCGTCAATGGTGCCGAGTTAGGCACGGTCGCTCTACCAAAGGGAAAGCCCCATGAAGATGAGTATTTTGGTAAGCAAGAAGTCTATTATACCTATGTCGATATTCCCGTTGGTTTAAAACAGGCCGATGAAAATGCCACGCTCACAGTGACCTTTATGGGTTGTGCCGAAGGTAAATTGTGTTATCCACCGACCAAGCATGAAGTCGTTTTAAAGGCGATTGCAGCCAACGATGGCTTAATTGCAGGTGCCGAATCAACCACGACGACAGAGCAAACCAGCACTGAGCCAAGCACTGCCGATAAAGCCAATACGCAACCCATTACTCAGCAAGATACCCTGAGCCAAATGCTGTCGAACGACAGCTTAATTTGGACTTTAGTGATCTTCTTTGGTCTAGGTGTCGGTCTGGCATTAACGCCCTGCGTATTTCCTATGTATCCGATTTTGTCGGGTATTATTGTCGGCCAAGGGCAAAAGCTCTCAACCGCAAAAGCCTTTACCTTGTCCATGGCTTACGTCCAAGGCATGGCAATCACTTACTCTATCTTAGGGTTAGTGGTCGCATCGGCGGGACTAAAATACCAAGCGGCATTACAACATCCTGCCGTATTAGTCGTACTCGCGATTTTGTTCTTTGTGCTCAGCTTATCTATGTTTGGCCTATACGATTTGAAACTGCCATCGAGCTGGCAGGAGAAGATGAACTCAGTCTCGAATAATCAAAAAGGCGGCAACTTAGTTGGCGTGTTCTTAATGGGCGTGATTTCTGGCCTTGTCGCATCACCTTGTACTACCGCGCCGCTGTCGGGTGCACTCGTTTATGTGGCGCAAACCGGCGACCTACTCCAAGGTTTCTTAGCCCTGTATGTACTCAGCATGGGTATGGGATTACCACTACTGATTATCGGCACCTCAGGCGGTAAATTATTACCGAGAGCCGGCGCTTGGATGGACATCATCAAGACTATATTCGGATTCCTGCTGATCGCTGTATCTATCGTGATGCTTGGCCGTATTTGGACAGGCGTAGTATCCGATGTGCTTTGGTCACTGTGGGGCGTAAGCTTCACCGGCTACTTGATGCATCAGAACAAACTCAGTGAATTTAACTGGAAACAAACTGTACGTTCAGTCCTATTAACGCTGGCGCTACTGGCGAGCTTCTCCTACGGATTCCAAGCTGTGATGGGACACTTTGGTTTTAATAACAATTCCGTAGGCACTGCGGCGACGACCGAAGAAGTCCATGGCTTTAAACGCATTAAATCGATTGAAGATCTTGAGCAAGAAATTGCAGCCGCTACCGCCCAAGGTAAGCCAGTGATGCTCGATCTGTACGCCGATTGGTGTGTTGCCTGTAAAGAGTTCGAAGCCATCACCTTTAAAGATGCCGACGTGTTAGCCCGCATGAATAAAATCGTACTGCTACAAGCGGATGTGACTAAGAGTGACAAGGTCGATGTGGCCTTACTCGAAAAATACAATGTGCTTGGTTTGCCTACGCTGTTGATGTTTAACGAACAAGGTGAGCAAAGGGAAGATTTACGCGTGACTGGTTTTATGGGCCCCAAAGATTTTGCAACCCATTTAGATCATCTCGTGAAATAGTGACGATTTAGGCTTAGACCACCAGAGTGATTTAGTTCACTCGAGTTTTAACAGCCAAGTGTATTTACCGCAACACCAATAAAAAGCGGACTTTTTTCATTAAAAGTCCGCTTTTTTATCCAAGTGTCATAGATTTCTTATACAATCACTTACAATTTTAGACTTTTTAGATTGGAGCATCATGGAACCAGGCATCCTCATTATTACACTCATCTGCGGCATGCTCGTCAGCCGTATAGGACTCCCTCCGCTCATCGGCTACTTAGTGGCAGGCTTTGTACTGTTCATCTTAGGAATAGATAAAGAAAGCCTGCCATTACTACAAGAACTCGCCAGCCTAGGCGTCACTTTACTGTTGTTTGCCATAGGGTTAAAACTCGATATTCGTAGCCTGTTCAAGGCCGAAGTGTGGGCGGGTTCGAGTGTGCACTTAGTGCTCTCGATCGTGATTTTTGTGCCGATTCTAAAACTCTTCGGCTTACTGGGCTTAAGCCAACTCACGAGTCTGAACCTAGAACAACTGACGTTAATTGCCTTCGCGTTAAGCTTCTCCAGCACCGTATTTGCGGTCAAAGTGTTAGAAGATAAAGGAGACGTGCAATCCCTCTACGGCCGGGTCGCTATTGGTATCTTGATTATGCAGGATATCTTCGCCGTACTGTTTTTAACTATTTCTAAAGGCGATGTACCTTCGGTATGGGCCTTTGCATTACTCTTACTGCCACTGGCTAAACCGCTCATCTATAAAGCGTTCGACCGTGTCGGCCACGGTGAACTCTTAGTGCTCTTCGGCCTAGTTATGGCACTCGTGGTTGGCGCTTGGTTATTTGAATCTGTTGGCTTAAAACCCGATCTCGGCGCACTGATTATCGGCATCTTGTTGGCGGGCCACAAAAAATCCTCCGAGCTGGCAAAATCCTTATTCTATTTTAAAGAACTCTTTCTCGTTGCCTTCTTCTTAACCATAGGGCTCAACGGCTTACCTACGGTATCGGATATCGTCCTCGCGGCGCTATTGGTGTTGTTAGTGCCACTTAAAATCCTGCTATTTGTTTACATTCTGACTCGCTTTAAACTGCGTTCACGTACCTCTATGTTGGGCTCATTTAACCTAGGTAACTTCAGTGAATTCGGTTTAATCGTCGCCGCAGTAGCCACCTATAAAGGTTGGTTACCTCCCGAGTGGCTAGTAATCATCGCCGTGGCATTGAGCTTTAGTTTTTTACTCGCCGCGCCACTTAACGCCACCGTCGGTAATATCTACCAGCGATTCCAGCAGCGTTTAATCAAGCTCGAAAAACGCCCGTTACACCCAGAAGACAGACCCATCGCCATTGGCAATCCACGCTTTTTAATCTTAGGCATGGGCCGTATTGGTAGCGGTGCCTATGATGAACTCAGGGAACAATTTGATGGGGAAATTCTCGGTATTGAACACAAGCAAGACTTAGTCGACTTACATAAAACAAAGGGTCGCAATGTAGTGCAAGGTGACGCCTCAGATACCGACTTTTGGGAGAAACTCGACAGAGCACCTAATCTTGAACTGGTACTGCTAGCCATGCCGCACCACGCGGGAAATATGTTTGCAGTTGAGCAACTTAAAAAACTGAATTATCAAGGCAAAATCAGTGCAATTGTGCAGTACAGTGACGATGCTGCGGCGCTTCGAGAATCGGGTGTACACAGTGTGTACAACCTGTACGAAGCCGCAGGTGCCGGTTTTGTGGATCATGTGATTTACGAGCTATTGCAAAACTCGGAGAAAAACACAGTTCAAGCGGAAGATACAGTACAAGTGCCTGATCCTAAACTTAATGTGGAGCCAGGTAGTTAAGTGCCTGCTAATGCTGCATTAAATTAAAATCACGCCATAACAGGTCGCACAAACGAGCAGTAACATCCTCTGTTAGTTTGTGCGGCATCCAACTAAATTCTGACTAATCTTTACAAATCAATTAACTAGATAAAACACTCAATACGCTTTTTTGCCTCCTCATCCCAGTATCGATTTACTCATTGCAGCCTATCGCCATTTCAGCAAAAAATCTCAGTTACATCACTGACTCAGTCGTGATATAAATCGATGACGGTAACGAAATTAGCTCAGCTTTTTTGGAATTTTTTACAGCATGTCAAACCCTGCGCAACGCGCCACTAAGTTATTTGTCCAAACCTTTGGCACTAAAGCCGATGATTTATATCAAGCCCCAGGGCGCGTCAATCTGATCGGTGAATACACGGATTACAACGACGGTTTTGTACTCCCGGCAGCCATTAATTTTCATACAGTGATTGCGGTAAAACGCCGTGACGATACTAAGTTTCGAGCCGTCGCCGATGCGTTTCCCGGACAAATTAAAGAGTGGGTTTTCGGCCAAGAAAACGACATGGACCCGCAAGATGGCTGGGTGAATTACCTCAAAGGTTTTACTGCGGCTATGGCGCAAACTGGCTTATTAGCCAAGGGCTTAGACTTAGCCATTGTGGGCGATGTGCCACTTGCCGCAGGTCTTTCATCTTCGGGCGCACTCGTTGTCGCCTTCGGTACAGCCATTAGTGATACCAGCCAACTGCATTTATCCCCAATGGCGGTGGCGCAACTCGCACAGCGCGGTGAGCACAGGTATGTTGAGTCGGCCTGTGGCATCATGGATCAAATGTGCAGCGCCATGGGTGAACAAGACCATGCACTCCTGATTGACTGCTTAGATCTCGATAGCGAAGCCATTCCCATTCCAGAAAACCTAAGCCTTATCATCATAGATGCCCATATCGAGAAACAACGCTTAGCCGCGACCAATGAGCAACGTCGCACTGAGTGTGCACAAGCGGCAGAGTACTTTGGCTTAGATGCACTGCGTCACCTCGATTTACGCCAACTAGAAAGCGCAAAGGCCGATTTAGATGAAGTGTTATACCGCCGAGCGAAACACGTAGTCACTGAGAACCAAAGAACTCAAAATGCTGCTCGCGCCCTAGAGCAAAATAACATCCAAAAATTCAGTCGTTTAATGGCTGAATCCCATGCTTCACTGCGTGATGATTTTGAAGTCACACTGCCCGAATTTGATACTTTAGTTGAAATTGTTAGCCAAGTGATCGGCGAACGTGGTGGTATCCGCATGACCGACGGGTGTGTGGTGGCTTTAGTTGATCATGAACTGACCGACGCTGTCGTGGCCGCCGTTGAACATGAGTTTTTCGACAAAACCGCAATCGATGCCACAGTGTATTTATGTTCCGCCAGCGCTGGCGCAGGGCGCATCGATAACTAGCCAGAACAGGCAATTTGCTAGAACAAGCACTTAGCCGCACTTAAACCAAAGACAACCGAATAGAGTGACTACGCCGTCGATAACATACGAATTCATCACTGAACTTTATGCTGTTGATGGCAAATAATAGGGTTAACATACTAATTTAACACAATAAGCAGTGAGCATATTCAACACAGAGGGAAGCTAAATGGTACGTTTCAGTGTTTTGGATCCTTGGACCGATCCCCGCGGCGGTGAAATCGAACGGGTTCGGATCGACAATGGCATACTCGCATTAGAAGTCATCAGCTTAGGCGGTATTATCCGCGCTCTGTGGACCCCAGATAAACACGGTGAACGTGCCAATATCGTCTTAGGTTGTGATAGCGCCGAAGATTACTTGACTCAATCGGCTCATTTAGGTGCCATTGCAGGCCGCTTTGCAAATCGCATCGCTAACGGCAAAATGCACTATCAAGGGCATGATTATCAATTAGATGTAAACCAAGCGACTAACTGTTTGCACGGCGGCCGTGAGGGTTTTAATCGTAAAAACTGGCAACTAGGTCAACTCCCCGATGGTGTGCGTTTGACCTTAATGAGCTCAGATGGCGACATGGGCTTCCCCGGTAATTGCACGGTTCAGCTAGATTACCGCCTCGCAGGCAATAATTTGTACGTAGAAATCTTAGCCTCGGTCGATAAAGCCTGTCCCGTAAGCCTCACCCAGCACAGTTATTTCAACCTCGATGGCTCAGAGACCAATCATGAGCATCTGATGCAAATCGATGCCAAGCGCTATCTGACCATGAACGATGTCAGTGTTCCCACAAGTATTGCCCAGACGACAGGGTCGATTTTCGATTTAAGTCAACCAATACGCTTAGGTGATAAGCTGCATGCCGCTGAACTCGCAAGCACTCGCGGTTATGATCACTGTTATATGATGAATAACCCCGATGGCTCACTCGCCCGTTTTGGCTGTTTAAGCAGTCCCATCAGTGGTCGCGCTATGACGGTTTATACTAATCAACCGAGTGTGCAGCTGTACTGTGCTAATTTTTTAAATGGCACAGTAGGTCGCAATCAACAGGTATTAAATCAACATCATGCTGTGTGTTTAGAGCCGCAGATGCTGCCAGACTCACCGAACCAAGGCGAGCGCTTTGGTGATGATGTTTGGTTAGTGCCAGGCAAGGTTTATCACCATATTAGCCGTTATCAGTTCGATGCCGATGCGTAGCCATTCGCAATAAAAAATTGAGAAAACGAGGGAAAGTGCTGTTTAGCAGAAGGGAATAAATAAAGCGATAAGGAATAAAATAAACACTACTTTATTCCTTACACTCACAGTGTTAGCCCTTAGGCCGACACTGTGTTAATCATCAAAATCATCGCCCCAATCATCGTCAAAATCCACGCCAACGGCATCAGATTCGACTTCTGGTTCAACTTCAGGCTTCGCCTTACGTACAGGCGCAGTTTCCTTCACGTTGTTCAAGTCAATGCGAGCTTGATGTTTACTCATAAATTGAGATCTTGCCGCCTTCCATGCACCACCAAACTTAGCCTCAGCAGCTTTTAACGCAGCCTCATCTAAGTCGTATAGGTTCACTTTGACTATATCTTCCACATACTCAATGATCGCATCGCGATCGGTATTGTATAGGTAGATACGTCCTGGGGAGGCATCGGGCAGCTGGTTGTCATGGACGACAATCGCGTTGCCTTTCGATGTTCTCAGCTCACCATACCAAACCTGTTTCTTTGCTGTGTTATACATATATGCTAATACCCTTAAATCAACACATACACCATGAGTTTTTTAGCCTGAATAAGCGAAGCATCGCTTGCTTTGATCCACGAATAGCGCCTGAAAGTCTCTGACGTTTTCAACTGGGTATTTTTACAGAATATTTCCGATAATCAATGCCTCATACCATGAAATTTTCACTAATTACGTATTAATTTCTGCCAAAGTACCCAAAAAGTTTAATCATTAACGACTTTAGTCTAAAAAATCGACGCGGCAAGTTTTATTCCCAAGAAAAAGCAATCATATCTATGGTGTTTGATGAGTCATCAACGTTAACAATTCTAGGTTGCTGTAAAGTTAACCATCAAGGTTATCCATGAGGATTTAATTACAGCGCTACAAACTCATATTTACCGAACAATGACTAAGCCACTATGATGTCAGAATGTCTTCTAGATTGACTCGAATGGCAGCGACTTAAAGCAAATATGTCGCTGCAAAACCAAGTATGCCTAGCTCAAATGACAGTCAGTATTACTTTGCCTCTGTGCTCACCCGACTCCATCAAAGCATGGGCTTTAGCAGCCTGTGCTAATGGAAAGGTTGCAAAAATATTGGGGACAATTTTATGGGCGTTTAACAACGGCCAAACTTTCTCCAATAATTCAGCAGCAATGGCGGCTTTGGCCTCCACGCTCTGCGGTCTTAGGGTCGACCCTGTCCACATGATACGTTTTGCCATCAGGCGGAAAATCTCAACCTCGGCCTTAGGCCCCCGTTGCATAGCTACCGACACCATACGCCCGTCCATCGCTAAGGCTTGTAAGTCAAGATTGATAAAATCACCACCCGCGATATCAAATACCACGTTTACGCCCTTATCTTGAGTGAGTGCCATCACAGGTTCAACAAAGTTTTGAGTACGATAGTTGATGACTTCAGCGGCGCCAAGGCTCAAGCAATAATCGCGTTTCTCATCCTGTCCCGTCGTAGCTATTACTTTTGAACCCAGCGCACTGGCCAACTGAATAGCCGTACTACCAATGCCACCTGAGCCACCGTGGATCAGTACCGTCTCGCCCGCTTTGAGTCCCGCACGCATAAACAGGTTACCCCATACGGTGAAGAAGGTTTCTGGCAGCGCTGCTGCCTGCACATAACTAAAACCCGTCGGGATCGGCAAACAATGGGCCGCATAGGTGAGCACATACTCGCCATAACCACCGCCCGGCACTAAGGCGCATACCTTATCGCCAACTTGCCATTGGCTCACGCCGTCACCGAGGACACAAATATCCCCAGCAACCTCAAGACCAATAATCGGTGATGCACCCGGTGGCGGTGGATACGCGCCCACCCTTTGTTTAACATCGGGGCCATTCACTCCTGCTGCATGCACGCGGATCAACACTTGCCCCGCCGCAGGGACAGGCAAAGGTGAGCGCGATAGCCGCATCACCTCGGGCGCCCCAGGTTGCTCAACATGAATATGGGTGTACTCGCTTGGTAAAGCTGACATAAAAGCTCCTGTGAGAATGGCACCAACCTAATAGCAGATTGCTATGCTTAAACGGTTCGTTTGCTAAACCTTAATGCGGCTAAGCTAGCGCAATTTCAAGCCAAATAGCCACAGTTATTCCATTCTATATTCCATCGCACTAAATCAAGCGGCTGACGTTAACCATTTGAACTGAAAGCTGAACCTAAGCTGAACAGAAAAGATGTATCAAAAAAATATTATGACAAATACTAGATATATTAAAAACTTACAGCCATTATTCTGAGGCATTATTTGCTGGCTGCGATGTTTGTCGCGCTATTGTTATCACGCAAATAATCCAATGAGGTTTGATGCAAGTCTGTGTTAAATGCATCAAATAACGCCCAAGGAAGATCTGCTTTGCAGACTAGATAACTACGGATACACAATGAAAAACACACTACTCTTCGCAGCAATTAGCTTAGCGATTGCAACTCCCGTTCTTGCCCATAACACTCATGTAAGCCCCCCATTAGGCAACAACACACCAAACAGTTCACCAGCTCAACCCGTCCCGCCACCGCCCTCTGCACCAATTAGCTTAATTGAATCACATAGACCGCTACTGCGGGAGACGCCATTGATGGCATCCCCCAATGATCCGACGATGACAGAGCAGCCTAAGATTCATTCACGCCAGAAACGTCAGATAGAGGTCTCGGAGCAACCCCCACTTAAGTTGCAGAATCGTAGCGCCGCGATGCAAGTCAGCGACTGCAGTGACTTTGTTGGGAAATCAGGTCAGGCACTAGTCAATGAACTGAGCCAATCGACACCCGAATGCGTCGGTAAGCTCTATAGCCTCAAAGGCAGTGCTGCGACCGCGCTATTTAGCGAGGCCAATGTGATCAGTGTGGCTAATGCCATTGCCGCTAAAGCCAAGGACTACACTGGGGTCGATGTTCAGCATCTTGAGTCCCATATTTACTTTGTCCGCGCCGCCCTCTATGTGCAGTTTTACAGCCCAAATGATGTGCCCGCTTACAGCAGCGCCGCTAAGGCCAGCTTAAAATCAGCCCTCAACGCTTTATTTGCGAACGCTGCGATTTGGACAGTCTCCGATGCTAATGCTGGCGTGTTGAAAGAAGCCTTAATCCTGATTGACTCAGCCGAGCTCGGCGCCGAGTTTAATCATGTCACTATCAAAGTGCTTACGGACTACGACGCTTACTGGCAAGCCAGTTTCGCCATGAACGCCGCAGCAAACTCAGTGTTTACCACCTTATTCCGCGCCCAATGGAATGATGACATGCAGGCGCTGTTCGCGCGTGATCAAGGGATTTTAGATGCGCTGAATAACTTCCAACTCGAACATCGCAACTTGTTAGGCACCAATGCAGAGTACCTTTTGGTCAACTCAGTTAAAGAGTTATCTAGGCTGTATTACATTGATGCCATGCGCCCGCGAGTGACCCAGCTGGTCAAAAACATCCTCAGCAGCACCAGCAAAACCGAACCGAGCAAAGTGCTTTGGTACGCGGCGGCAGAAATGGCAGACTATTACGATCGCAGCCATTGTAACGATTACAATATCTGTGGTTTTAAGGCGCAGTTAGAAGCCGATGCTTTACCTTTTAATTGGAAATGCTCCGACAGTCTCAAGATCCGCGCCCAAGATCTCTATCAAGATCAAGCCAAGTGGGCCTGTGATGTGCTAACCAGCCAAGAAAGTTATTTCCACAGTAAACTCGAAACGGGCATGCAACCCGTGGGGCAGGATAACAACGATGACTTAGAGCTAGTGATCTTCGGCAGTTCGTCTGAGTATAAATCCTTAGCCAACAGTATATTTGGTATCAGTACCGACAATGGCGGCATGTATTTAGAAGGCTCACCCGCCGGACTCAAAAATCAGGCACGTTTCATCGCCTATGAAGCCGAATGGCGCACGCCGGATTTCCACGTCTGGAACCTGCAACACGAATACGTACACTACCTCGATGGACGCTATAACCTGTTTGGTGACTTTAGTCGTGGCACTTCGGCCAATACCATTTGGTGGATTGAAGGCCTCGCGGAATACATCTCTTACCGTGACGCAAACCCTGCGGCAATTGCCATGGGCGAAACAGGTGAGTATATGTTGTCGACCATATTCAAAAACAACTATGAATCTGGCCAAGACCGCATCTACCGTTGGGGTTATCTGGCGGTGCGTTTCATGTTTGAGCATCACAGGGACGATATAAGACAGATTCTCGCCTACCTACGTAACGACCAATACGCTGAATATCAAACCTTTATGGATGGTATTGGCACACGTTACGACAACGAGTGGCAAGGTTGGCTCGCCAGCGGCTTGAGCACGGCTGACGATGGCATTGTCGATAAAGGCCCAAGTGATGTCGATGCTGAGCCCAGTGGCCGTGAAGGTAATTGGAGTGGTCCTGCGGGCACTATCAGTAAGGATTACTCGCCTTGCCAAGTGACGAACGAAGCCTACCGTTACACTGAATCGGCCAGCCTGAAAATCGATGTGCCGATGGAATGTATTGATTCTAAACTCGGCCGCGCCAGTTTCAGTTTCACTAATACCGATCGCTCGGCCCAAGATCTTTGGATCAAGATTGGCGGAGGTTGGGGTGATGCCGACATTTATTTCAATTCTAAAGGTTGGGCAAGCCCAGAACAAAACCAAGGCGCGGGGATCGGCAACGGTAACTATCAAGTCATTAAGGTGCAGTTAAACCCTAACGAGTATTGGCACTACATTACCTTATCGGGGGACTTTGGTGGTGTCGATATGCAAGTCAGCACCACTGAGCTATTTGCTGATATCGACCCCGATCTGGGGGATGGCGGCGTGGATCCTGAGCCACCAGCCAATTGCGGCGCAGCGACCTTAAATTACGGTAAGCTCACCCTAGGCAAAAATGAGTGCATCAGTGGCGGGCGTAACAGCTTCTACTTCTGGGTTGAGGAAGATAATACCCAGTTCACTGTCACCACTAAGGGCGGCTCTGGGGATGCCAATATTTACTTCAATGCCAGTCAGTGGGCCGACGCAGATAATGCCGATGCAAAGAGCGCTAAAGCAGGAAATCAAGAATCGCTTAGCTTCAGCGCCAATCGTGGCTGGCGTTATATCACGATTGATACTGCCACTGAGTTTAGCGGCGTAACACTGACCTTAAGCACAGGCACGAGTAACACACCCGATCCGGTGCTCATTGCCAACGCCTGCGCGACGCAATCACCTTTAAGTTATGGTGAGCTCAGTGCTGGCAAAGCCATTTGCACCGCAGATGGGCGCAACGATTATTACCTTTGGGTACCAGAGGGAACGAATCAGCTAAGCATCAACTCCGCCCACGGCAGTGGTGATGTTAGCCTGTTTTCGGGGACGACTTGGGCGAATGCTCAACACTTCGATGCAGCCTCTGTGACACCCGCCAACACGCGGGAAAGCATCACAGTCAATGCGCCAAACGTGGGGTGGTATTACATCACAGTGCAAAGTGAGCCCCAGAGTGCGGGAGTCGCACTGCAGGTTGATTTACGCTAGTTTGATGACTTGCATCGCTTAAGTAAGCAGTTTTAGCCATTACGCATAAATCAAGCATTTGAATAAATAGCAAAATCCCTGCTTCTGCAGGGATTTTTATTGAAGATAAGCTGAATAAGCGACACTGACGTCATAGAGTCTTTAGCGGCAATACGTTATTAGCGCATCCCTTCGAGCAATTGCACTCTCTCCTTGGCCCTTGCTGCATAGTCGTTTGAAAACCGCTCTGCCATTTCAATGCTCTGCTGATAAAGCGTTAACGCTGCTTTTGCATCGGCCGGTCCACCCTCGCCTTTATCTAACAGGGTTGCGAACTGGAAGTAAGCATTGCCTAGAATATCCGCTTGCAAGCCTTGTTTGGCACCCAAGGTTGTCACTTTTTCTAACCAGTATCTCGCGTTAACCGTATCTCGATAGGGTTCCAATAACAGGATATTGGCAAGTTCAGCGGCGGCGTAAAGATCTCGCTCGGCGGCAATTATCCAAAACTCCTCGCTCTGCTCAAAGTCCTCTTTAAAGTAGTAATAGGTTTCGGCGGCATCTCGCGCTAAATCAGGTTGAGCTTTAACGCTTTGGCGATAATTTTCCAATGCCGTTGTAGCATTAAAATAGGGCGAACAAGATAACACTTGATAAAACGCCATCAGACTTCTTGCCTCAGGCAACCCTTGGTCAACTAGCTGATTTAACTGCTGCCATGCTTGCGTTTCACGAACCTTATCCGCACCTGTATTAACCAAGCCACGCTCAATAACCGATAAAGGTAAACGGATTAACTCAAGCTTTGCCGCATTATCGCCAAAGCTTGCGGCGCGCTCCAGCCAATAGATCTTTTCATCGGCACGCCCCGCGTAACCCGCTTGATCTCGCAGCCAATGCAGCGCCTCAATATCGCCAGCTTCAGCGGCTTCACGGTAATATTTCTGTGCCTTAATTTTATCCTTGGGTAAGGCGTGCCCAAGCTCATAGATACGTGCTAACAATCGTTTATCAGCAGCCTTTGAACTCTGAGCTAAGGTATTGATTTGTGATTCAGGTTTACCATAGGCATACAATTTCACATCACCGTTAGCATAAGTATATTGAGTACCATCGGGATAATTCACCTCAACCGTATCAGGCTGATACCAAACATTGACCTCATACTGTTCGGCAATCTGTGGATTAAAATTCACCCGCATCACAGTCTCATCACCGCGACGAACCGCTTGAGTATAAGGACTAGCCCATAGGCTAGAAATTTGCTGCAAACTACTTTTCAGCCTAGCCTCGAAGGGTTTGTCTTCCTTAGGAGAATGAATAAATACTGGATAGTAAACTGGCGCTAAAGATAAAGGCGTAGTCGCAAGCAACGAATTATCCGCCTCGCTACCCGCATAAATAGGATCGATATTAAGTTCATGACTTAAATAAAAATCATCGTGGGGTGACACTTGAGTCGGCAACGTAGTTTGGCTAGCAACTTGTGCCGCATCCACAACAGAAGTGCGCTGCAACTTAGCAAGATATTGTTGTTTAAGTGCTTTAGCCCTTTGCCACAACGGATGGTTCGGCAGTATTGTCACATCGAGCATTAAATCCTCAAGCCGCCACAGACAATCGCCGCCACCATTCAAAGCTAAGGGCAGCGAAAACTCACTCGCTTTGCTACCACTGCTAATCACTTGCCGCAGCACTGAGGTTTCTTCGAATGTCGCGCGGTAGGGATTAGCAATATCACCACTGGGAAAACGGATTTCCTTTCGAGTACAAACAGATGAGACGTAATAACCGACAAGTTCTAATTGCGTATTAGCAGGTAATACACCAACGAACTCGAAACGCGAACTGTCTACAGGTGCAGTCACTTGATCGACGGGCAACTCACTACGAAATAAAGAATCCCAAAAAGAGGCCATGACGGGAGAGGCAAACATCAATCCAGCCGAGCAAGCCAAATATAAAAAAGCCCTATGAAAGCAATGTAACAAACTCATAATGCCAGCTCTCCGTTGCTGATGAGGCAAATCCACTCGCACTTAAACACTCGCTTAAATACAACAAAGATCATTAAGCCAACGCGTTTAGCCGTTGGCTTAAATCATAACGTATTTACAGGCAAGTTGAACCCATGCCTGTCAGCCTAGGGGCGATAAACCCAGCACATAAAACTCAACTTAAGCACTTCGCAGTCTAGCAAGCACATCCTTGGCCTTCAATTCCGCCATAGCGACATAGGCCACAGGCACTACAAATAACGAGAAGAAAGTGCCCGCTAACAGACCTCCGACTAAGACTAAACCTATGTTAGCTAATCCTAACGAGCCCGGTCCCGATGCCAAGGCTAAAGGAATCGCACTTAAAATCATGGTTAAAGACGTCATTAGAATCGGTCTTAAACGAGATTTGGCACTGCTTCGCGCCGCCTCAATCGCACTCAAACCTTGGTCTTGTTGCTTATTGGCAAACTCCACCAGCAAGATACCGTGTTTAGTCACTAGCCCCACTAAGGTTAATAAACCAATCTGCGAATAGATATTCACACTCTGGCCAAACAAGGCTAAGGTCAATAACGCACCGACAATACACAAGGGCACTGTCAGTAAGATAATTAAGGGATCGACAAAACTTTCGAACTGCGCAGCCAAAATCAAATAGATAAACACCAATGCCAGCAAGAATAGCGACTGAGTGCCCGCCTGCGAATCCATAAGATCCTTCACCACACCATTGTATTTAAAGCCTTGGGCATCATTAAGCAATGTCGGCAATTGTTCATCTAAGTAGGTTTTGATTTCATCAGTTGAATAACCGGGCATAATATCTGCCGTCAATTCAGCGCTATCAAGACCCATAAACGTCTTAATGTTAGATTCTGCCGTGGTCTGTTTAATCGACACAAATTGCGACAATGGCAGTGCTTGCCCTGATTCTGAAGTGACATACAGCTTATTCAACACTTTAAAATCACTCAGTTTGTCTAAGTTTACTTGCACTTGAATAGGATAAGTAAAACCATCGGTAGCATGTAAGTCCGCCGCCTTCACTGAGCCAAGAAAGGTAGAAAGTGCATTAGTGACATCACCATAACTCACACCTGAGAGGATAATGGCGTTGCGATCGATAGACAGATCGTAGCGTAGTTGGTCCCTAAGCACTGAGTTGCCCACGTTATTCAGGCCAGGATAATCCTCGAGTAATTTTTGCACTTTGGCGGCGGTTTCGCTGAGTTCGTCCTTATTCCGATCTAAGGTCGTCAGCTCTAAACGCAAATTATTGGCAATATTGAGATTATTTGCTGAGCGAATGCTAAACGACATGTTATAGGCAGAAACGTTTTCCTTTGATGTTGTAATCAAGTCGCTGATCACATCATCTATACCCTCACTGCGCTCACCCCAAGGTTTGAGTAGCACATGGTTCACTGGCTCTCCCTCGATATAGGACAAGTTAGCCCCAACCGCGGGATGCTCGTCCATCACACCATTAAGCTCAGCATTGTGATTGAGATGATACTGCCTACCGACACCGGTAGGGCCATTAGACGCCACATCGATAAAGCCAGAGTCCTCCGCAGGCAAGAGTATTTTGGGTAATTGCCAGTAAGCAATACCCGCAAGACCCACCAAAACCACAGCCACACCAAACATCAAGCGCTTGCGGAAAAACCACTTATTCAGCTCATTGATATACAAATGATTTAACTGCTGCAGCGCATTCTCGACTCGGCTAAACCATTTAGGGTGTTGCTCAGTAGTATTGATAAGATAGGCGCTCATCATAGGCGACAAAGTCAACGCCACCACGCCAGAGATCATTACGGCCGCTGCTAAGGTAAAGGAGAATTGCCGAAACAGATCGGCGGTTAAGCCCGACATTAATCCGATCGGCAGATACACAGCGGCGAGCGTTAACGTCATGGCAATGATAGGGAAAATGATCTCCTGACAGCCTTTAATTGCCGCATTGAAAGGCGTTTCACCGTTTTCAATATGGCGATAGCAGTTCTCGACCACCACAATGGCATCATCCACCACCAGGCCAATAGCCAAAATAATCGCCAAAATAGTCAACACATTGATACTAAATCCGAGCGCCGACATCACAGCAAACACCCCAATCACGCACACGGGAATGGTAATAATGGGGATCGATGCCGCCCGCAGGCTACCCAAAAATAACACCACAATCAGCGAAACTAAGATCACCGCTTCAATCAACGCAGAAAATCCTTCGTCGATGGAGGCTTCAATAAAATCAGCTTGGTTATAAGCCAAGTTCATTTCTAAGCCTTGGGGTAAATGTTTTTGCATGCGTGCAATTTCGGCTTTAATGTTCGAAGCCACTGTCACTGGGTTAGCGTTGCTCAGCGGTAAAATCTGCAATGACATTGCACTATGTCCACCGATAGACAACATACTCGGCGACAGACTTTCCTCGCCCATCACCACATCGGCGACATCGGACACACGGATGATCTTACCCTCGCTGACCTTAATCACCAGATCCTTCACGTCTTCAAGCGTTTCAACTTGATTCAAAGGGTTAATCGAGAAATCCCGCGACTTACCTTTGATCGCACCCGAGGTAAAACTGGCATTGTAAGAGCCTAACGTGCCCACCACATCGGCAGCTTTAATATTCAGCGCCTTCATTTGTTCAGGATTGAGCCAGACTCTGACCGCCTTTTGTGAGCCACCATATGGCCCCCAAACGGCACCAACGCCTTGAACTTGTTTGAGTTGCGGTACTAACTGCTGGCTAATGTAGTCATACATAGCCTGCTTTTCCATGCCTCCCGCGTTCACAAAGGTGATGATATTACTGGCAGAATCTGTGGCCGAAGTATCGTCAGTGACTGTGGGCTTATCTATCATGCTCTGGGGGAAATCGTTAATCCCTTCGACGCTGCTACGCAACTTGTTCATTAAGTTGGTGTATTCAATATCGCTGGTGTCATCATTGAATTTAATCGTTAATGAGCAACGCCCCTCGCTACAGTCGGTCGACATGGTATCGACTTTATCTATGCCCGAAGCCGCAGCAATCAACTTATCGGCCACGTTACTCGACATAAAATCGGCGCTCGCCCCTGCAATCGACGCATTCACAGATGCCGAGTGGGTGGTATGCTCAGGGAAGTATTGGATATCGAGTTTTTGAAAGGCAATCAAGCCCAGTAACACAGCCATAATACTGAGTACGGAGGCGAAGATAGGATGACGAATACAGACTTCGGGTAAACGCATTATTCAGCCACCTCAATATTTGGAGTAGCGCCTGAATCAGCACCTTTGTCAGCGCTTGATGTTGCCGCTTTATCTGCAGTGTTTCTATCCTGCACGACTTTGATCTTGCTATCGGACTTGAGGTTTTGCATACCCGTTTTAACGACTAAATCGCCTTCGGCTAAACCTTCAGTCACGACGGCATAACCGTCATTCGTATTTTGAGCGAGTTTAACTACTTGTTTTACTACGCTATCGCCCTGCACTAGCCAGACAAAACGTTCATCGTTATTGGCAATAATCGAATTTTGCGGCACTAACAGACGTTTAATCCCTAGACTATAGAACTGCTTGATGTTGGCGAACATGCCAGGAGCAAGCTTAAACTCAGGGTTTTCAAGGGCGGCATGCACTTCAACCCGTCCTGAGCTTTCATCTACCGCAGGGGCAACATAGTTAACTAACCCTTTGAATACCTTATTACCATAGGCCTCAACAGTCACATTCACCTTTTGGCCCTTTTGCGCCTTGCCTAAATCCTTCTGACTGATGGCATAACGCACTTCGACCGGATTTAAACTATAGAGGGTGACTAAGGCCGTACCAGCACCAATTTGACTGCCGATAGACTGACTAAAGCTGGTCAACTGACCATCGAAGGGCGCCTTGATCAGGTAATCGTTCATGGTGGCTTGTTTCTGGCGAAAATCCGCATCGGCCAGATTCACATTTTCCCGTAGCTCATCCACATCTTGCTTAGCAAGCGCAAAGGGTTCTTTAATCAGTAAGTCTTCGATACGCTCCAGCTTAGTTTTAGCCAGTGCTAAGGTGCTCTTGGCTTTGTCTAAATCAGCCTTGGCTTTAATGTTGTCCTGCTCGGCAATCACTTGGCCTTTAGTCACTTTGTCGCCGTTACTAAAATGAATCGCGCTAATTTTTTCGCTAGCATTAAAGTTCAGCGTGGCTGAATCGATAGCGTTGATTTTACCGACTTCATTCACTACATCGGCAAAGGATGTTTCTTTAACGGCCTCGACCGTCACAGGGATGATATCGACCTTGTCCGCCGACATCACGGCCATAGGGGCTAAAGCGAAAACACTCGCCAGTAGAAACGGCAAAGGCGCGAATAAGGGCGCCTTTGGGAGATGATGGGAATGGCTTTTTAATGAAATATCGCATGCACTGCGTGCTCGTTCAGTTACTCTTTGTGTAAACAGCGTTCGTGTAAACATAGTATGCAAACCTATCGTTCTTACTATTCAACGGACATCCTATCCGACAACAGCAAACCGGATTGAACCCAAAACTAATACCAAGTCCCCCCAAAGTGCCTGTTTAAGCAATTTGAGGTTATTTGGGTATACAGCCTATAGGCTTAATCCCAGTCAGTGCCAGTAAAAACTCGGTTACACAACCAAACAAAACAATAACTTAACGATAAACTTAATAGTGAGCACTTAAATCACACAAACAACCATAAAATACAGCAAACTTGAAACAAGTGTAGAGCCAGCCTATTAGCAAGCCACTATTTACCTTTTAACAGGGCTCCGATGGCCTTTTTCACGTCTGCAAAACAGGGGCGCTGAGCCACATCTAACTGCATGCACTCGTCTTTAATCGCACTCAACTGTGTGTAGTAAAGAGGGCCAATCGAGGCACTCACATAGGCAGATGCATCCACATAGGCCAATAGATCTTCAATCAAGCAACCAAGCGCCCGCACTTCAATAGCTTCTATCGCTAAGCGTTCTGCTGTCGATAGATTGCATAAGTTTGATGCCGCACCAAAATCCCCAAACAATAAGCTCATCTGTTGATTAACCATAATATTATGGGCGTAGACATCACCATGGCTTACTTGTTTGGCATGCATGTGCGCCATCGCATCGGCTAACTGGTGTGTGATTTTGGCGACTTCATCAAGGCGAAATTCGCTACCGTCTTTAAAGGTATCGCGAGTGCAGGTGACAAGACTTGGTGGTAGCCCTAAGTTACTAAACCCTGGCGGAATAAGTTCCATCACTAAACCCAATTGATCTTTCTGGCTAATGTGCGCCACGACCTTAATAAGGCTGGGATGATCACCCGTTGTGAGACAGCAATCTAACTCGTCAGCGGGATAACCATCGCTCGTCACTTCACCCTTAAAGAGTTTTACCGCAATCTGCGCCGACCCCGTCGCGGCTATCATGGCTTGATTCAACCAATCGCCTCGATAAATGACCCCAGAAGCCCCTTCGCCAAGCTTCTCAGCCAACTTGATATCACCCAGAGTCACATTCGCCAATGTGGCCACATCGGCATGGGGATCGACTAAGGTATGGCTGAATGGATTTCCCGCAAAGGCGAGCCAAGTCAGTTTGGGCAAACTGAGTAACCAAGCTGGCAGTGCGTGGAGTTGATTGGCCGATAAACGCACTAACTCTAAGTTGCGGCAATTGGCCATCGACTCGGGCAAGGCTGTTAAACGGTTACCCGCTAAGGCTAATTTTTGCAGACGATGTAAATCGCCCATGGCCGTAGGCAACGTCTCAATGAGGTTATCGGTTAGGATGAGCCAGCGGGTTTGCAGCGGTAATGCCGCAGCAGTCACTGTTTTGATTTGATTGGCCTTAAAGCCAATCATCTCTAAATTTGTGCAGCGCCCTAATGCCTCAGGCAAATGTTCAAAGCGATTATTCGAGGCGAAAATTATCTTTAAATGCGATAAGCGGTGTAAATCCTCGGGCAAAGTGCTCAGTTGATTATTCGATAAATCGAGGATTTCGAGGGTATCGGCTAAATCAAAAATCTCCCGCGGGAACTCGGTTAAATCCTCAACCAATTGTAAACGTGTGATCCCTTGTAACTGCCCTGCCCTTAACTGCGCTAACGTCTGCACTTTGCTACCCAAGTTAATGAAAAATCGCGGCTATGGTAGCGTATAAATCGACAAAGCTAAACGCAGGATCTGCAATCAAAGGGCGGCACAATCGGCCTTAAGACAACTTTGATACTATAGGTAAAACTTGGGGGAGCTATCCAGAAACTCGAAAACAGATTAGCATGTGCACCAATATGGAATGCCCAGTCAACTCATCACAGGACAATCATGCGGACACATTTTCGCCAAACGCACTCTTTTACAGTGCTTATGCTTGCCATGCTAATGGCCCTACTGAGCGGTTGCGCTACAACATCAGCAAGCCCATCAACCACTGAATTCAATGCCACTGCAAGTGATGTCAGTAATGATAACGACCACTCGCCACAACAGCATCAAACGCCACCCGCCGTGGTTGAGCAGTACAGCGATGTGTGGGAAAAGATCCAACACGCCAATACCATTGACGTCCATGATGATGCCGAAGTACGTAAACAGCGTAACTTTTTCGATGATAAACAAAAATTTATGAATCAGGTTGGCGATCGCGCCGAGCCATTTTTATATTACATAGTCAGCCAGCTCGAAGCACGTAACATGCCATTAGAATTGGCGTTATTGCCCATAGTCGAAAGTGGCTATAACCCTTTAGCACAAGCTAACGGCCCCGCAGGACTGTGGCAAATGATCCCTGCTACTGGACGTAATTTTGGCTTAACGGTGAATTCTGCCTATGATGGCCGTAAAGATGCGCTGGCCTCAACCGATGCAGTGCTCGACTATCTACAGCACCTATACGACACCTTAGACAAAGACTGGATTAACGCCGTCGCCGCCTACAATACCGGTGAGCTAGTGATCAAAGCCGCCATTGATAAAAACAAAGCCAAGGGCAAACCTACGGACTTTTGGTCACTGGGTATCCCCGCTAAGCGAGTACAAACAGTCCCTAAGTGGCTGGCATTTATTCAGATTATTCGAAATCCCAACCACTACGGTTTAAAAGTCCCCCCTATTGCTAACCGCCCTTTCTTGGAAAGAGTGCCAGCACCTAATGGCGTAGATATTGGCCAGATTGCTAATGCAGCAGGGCTCAGCAAAGCAGAATTTAAAACCTATAACCCAGGCTTTCGCCAAGGTGTAATCCCCAGCAAAGGCAAATATCAAATCGCCTTACCGCTGGAAAACATAGGTCATTATCAGGAAAATCAGGACAAGCTCTACGCTCAAAAACGCTATGATAGCCAAAGCTATATCGTCAAATCTGGTGACAGCCTAGGCACAATCGCAGCCAAGTTTGATATGTCAGTGAAAGCATTAAAACAGGCCAACAATCTGACATCTGACCGCCTAAAAATCGGCCAAGAGCTCACACTGTTAACGCCAATGGCGGGCAATGATAATGAGCCAGAACCCACTAAAACCAAGGCGAAGACAGATAAAAAAGTGAGCAATAAGTCGTCGACCAAAGCTAAAGCGACTACCTCAACATCGACCGATAAACCTGTAGTAAAAGCGACCACTTACAAGGTGAAATCAGGTGATTCGCTGGATAAAATCGCCCGTACGAATAAGGTTAAACTGGCTGACTTAATGAAGTGGAACCAGCTCAATGGCAAAAGCATTATTAAGCCAGGCCAAGAACTGAAAATTTCCGAATAACGATTGTAGTTTGAACGGCAAATAAGCCCAACAAAGCGCGGTTCCCAAGCGCTGTGTTGGGCTTATTTCTATCCAGTGTCAGAGTTAACCGCCACTACTCAGTTGACCTAACAAATACTCCCGGACAATCATTCCAAAACAAACCATTCTAATTGCACGCCATTATTTTGTGTCTTTCTTCGCTAAACCAAGGGGATACAATTGCTGCTTAAACATGCCAACAGGCATGTAATCGCCCACGACACCATATTGCTCTGGCCACTCTTTCTGACCTCGAACTGCAGTCCCAAATAGGTAATCTAAAAAAGAAAAATGGGCAGCATAGTTACGGTCGATTGCCGCCTTATCGGAAGCATGATGCCAATGGTGGAATTGCGGACTGACAATTAAGTAACGTAGCCAGCCAAAGTTAACCTGCACATTGGCATGATTAAATACCGCCTGCACGCCAACGATAATCACATAAATACTGATGATATCTTTGGAGAATCCCAAGATAAAAATCGGCGTGAGCACTAAACAACGGGTAGCAATCAACTCAAACATATGTTGCCTTGAACCAGCCAACCAATCTAAATGTTTCGCGCTATGGTGCACCGAATGGAAGCGCCACAGGAAAGGAATTTCATGGTAGGCACGGTGCGCCGCATATTGCATTAAATCGGCGACCAATAAAATCAACAACAGTTGCAACGCAAAGGGAAGATCCGCGATAAAGCTTTGCACTGTGCTGGAAATAGCCCAAGAAAAGGTCGACTGCACAAATTGGTTTGCCACCAATAATACAAATCCAATCGCTAAGTGATTCACCAAAAAATGGTTTAAATCCCCTTGCCACTCGGGTCTCAATATTGCTTGTTCTGGTTTATGGGGTAGCCATTTCTCGATAAAAATGAAAATTAAGGTTGAGCCTAATAAGTCTAAAATAAACCAATCTAAACCCAGTGAGACCTTATGATTAGCAAAAGGCTCGACCTCAACTTGATGACCACCAAAGGCAATCGCTAAACTCACAAATACCCAAGCCACAAAGCCGAAACGCTTATTTTTATTTCGAATAAAATTCAATAAACCTAAACTGCCCGACACCACTAAGGCGACAAATATTAAGCTGCGAATAACATCGACATTATAGCTTTGGCGTAATTCTGGAGTGGTGAGATATTCGGGAAAATGAAACGCCAATACACCCAGAAACGATAATATCGCTAACATACACGCTATAGTGCCGCTAATACTGCCTTCACCAATTTGGAAATGGCCGTCTTTAAATCCTTTACTCATCACAGTGAACTCCTTTTCCTATATTGCTCGCGTTACTCACATCACAGCAATGCTCGGCTTAATTTTTGCCGATCAGCCTACATTAACCCCGCAGCCACAATCAATAAAAAGTGAATGCTAAGACAATAATGCTCAATCTACTAAGCCCACTAAAACGAGCACAAAAAAACAGCAAAAAAAGCGCTACCTAAGTAGCGCTGTTTTATTAGAGCCGTTCACTCACCTTAGCGGTTAGATCTTAATCAAGTTATAACCAAAGCTAGTAGAAGGATCTTTATTCAGCACCATAGTCACATTGTCTTCATTGCTGAAATCCATTAAATCGGATGCATAGACAACGGTTTTAGTACCGTTTTCCACAGCGATAACCTTAATAGAATATTCGCCAGCTGGCACAGTCAATGACTGAGGGCTCGCAGGATTGACTGCGGTGATCTTATTTACAGCCGTTTCAATCGTGTCATTTGCCTTTAAGAAATACACGGTTAGATTGCTTTTATCGGCAAAACTCACAATGTCGAACTTAAAGCTATAGGGACTTGGCGTCTGAGTTTGCTTCATCTCCATCGCCTTCACTTGGCTGCCCTGCTCGGTCGTTTGCTCATAGATGAAGATGGTTTTAATGTCATCTTGGTTAAGGGTGATAAGCACATTATCGAGCAATTTATTTTGCGTACCGTGGTCGAACACACTCACACCAAAATCATTAAACTCAGCACTTTGATAGCTAGTCACCCCAAAAGATGGCACTTCGCTAAACAGAGTATCTTGCTTACTGCTAGCCACTTTCACATCGATAATGTGCGAACCTAAACCGTTAAAGACGCGATAATCGACACTCGCTTCTAATGCTACATGATTGCGAACATTGGTGGTTGAATCGACACTGTCCAAGGTGATTTTTGAATCCGAAGCACCAAAACCTTCACGGATGATCAGCTTATAAGGCACCTTAGAACTGAATTTAATGTTCGCAGTTGTATAAGAAACATTGGTTGTTCCCGCTGGTGCGAGGTAAACCTTATATTCACCCGTATCCATCACTTGCGGCTGCGACACTTCACCGTAGGCCACACTGCCTAACATCACAGCATCGGCAAAGGTTTGGGTCGACTTAGAAACATAAGCGTCAAAGGCTTGGGCATGTACAGCAGTATTGGCAATCAAGAGCTGCATTTTACTGTTTTCAGCCACTTCGTTGAGCTTATCGAGTTCAGTGCGAGAATAGTTGATATTAAGTAATTTAGGTTCGGTAAAATCACCATGTAATACAAAGAAATGGTCCGTTGCAACTTTCAAATCGATATTTTCTTTATAAATAGAGATATCTTTATCAGAGGCATCCTTAGCCATCACTTCAATCGCAGTTACGCCAGCAGTCGACGTAAATCGCGGCATAGTGTCCCCATAGATCACACTTTCATAGGTTTTATCGGCAACTTTGAGTGCAGTAGCAGTGCTTCCAGCTGAAGCATTATAGAATTGCACATAGGTGGCATTTTGATCTGTGCCCTCTTCATTATTATCATCTGAGCCACATGCCGTTACCGCTAAACAGGCAACAGCCACCGCAGCGAATCCCTTTAGCTTACTTTTTATCATTGTTTCCCTCATTAGCAGACAAAAATTCAGTTCAATCTACGCAGTTATACAATGACAACAATGGCAATTTCCACTAAAAACAAAAACAAATATTTTACAAACTCAAACACTTAACAAACATTTCAATAACACACCAAAAAGTGATACAAACCACACTTTTCAGGCCCTTAATTGATACAAATGCGGTTGCTGATACTTTTGCTCGCTTCTCAAAAACGCTTCTGCTCCAGTGGAAAATGACTGTTCTATCGAACACCTCTCTTTTAGGCTTAAAGCGACTATGGATAAACTATCCTCAGACGGTACAAACCTTGTTCGACTAATGCGATTAGGTTACTCTCGCATCGCCAATTAAGCCTTTGGGATGGATAGGATTTGCAAGGGATTCTCAACTACTACAAACAATGTTTTCAACACGATAGTGCTGAAATCAATCTCTGGTCTAGCCACAAGCTTGCCGAGCAAGATCAGCTATTACTCCAACATGAAGACGAGTTAAGCAGTGGCTTCCTACCCCGCTTGCCAGTGCCATTTGCTCCCGCCAGTGCATTACTAGCGCGTAGCGCTTTGTATTTACGCGAAAAGGTATTATTGCACTGCTGTCTGTTTTTCTGCGGCACAGTCGACCTTAATGGCGAAAAACGTAAAGTCGTGACGCCACTGCTGTACCGCGAATGCCAATTACAGGCTGACGGCGATAATCTCTACCTAGAGAGCAATAACACTCTAGCTGGCAGCGGACCATTCACTATCAATGAAGCTCTATTAGAAAAATTAGTCGTTGAAGGACATAGCCTAAGCCAAGATTTACGCGATAATCCAACGGATGTCAGTGGCTGGATATCTTGGCTGCGGGCGGGCCAAGCCGATGTTGATACCAGTCATTTATTGCATTTTCCCAAGCTGATCGATGAGGCTGAATTCACTAGCTTATGCCGTAAACGTGGGCAGTTTCTTGTCAGTCGAAGCCAAATCATTTTGGCAGAACGTTCGATCGCGAGTCGGGGCATTTTGCACGAACTCGACAAACTAATGACAGCGCCAGAACCATCAGCACCGCTTAAAGCGCTATTCGCAGAAACACAACAAACAACATCAATCAGCGCCAGTGAAGACACACAAGAGGCTTATCTTCCTGGGTTATTAAGCCGCGCGCAAATTCAGGCCTTAAAGATTGCGGCCAATCATACTTTGGGGCAGATCTCAGGCCCACCGGGAACAGGTAAGAGTTACACCATAGCTACAGTGGCAGCAGAGCAGGTATTAAGGGGTAAATCTGTCCTCATCGTCGCCCACACCGATGTAGCTGTTGATGTGATTGCCGATAAATTGCAACAACAATTCCAGCTAGGGAGCAGCCTTATTCGAGCAGGCTCGCCGCAGTTTATAAAAGTCCTTAAAAACCAGATTGATGAAATGCTCCATGGTCAGCATCCTGCATCTGATGAAGCCGTCTCGGATAGGTTGCTACTCAATGCAAAACAACAACTTAATACCGTGACTCGTCAGCAAGTCAAAATGGAAGCGGGCTTTATACGTCATTGCCGCCATGCCATACGTCGCGGCCAAAAACTGGCGACCTTACAAAAAGGACAATCCCGTTGGCGCTTAGGATTTTACAACTGGGCTTACCGTGCAGGTATCAAAAGGTTTGCCCAGCAATGGAATGAACTCGATAAATTAACGGCCCTCATCACGCAAAAAGAAGACTTAAGCCTCAAATACTTACAATTAGCAACTCACTATCGATTAAACCAATTACTCAAACATAAGCGCAGTACGCTGGTGAGTTTTGCCAGTGCGTTACGCGCTCGGCAATCCGCTAAGCAACTCGACGGCTTCTACAAGACGGATTTTGATGCCTTAAAACAAACCTTTCCCATTTGGTTATCTAGCCTTGCCAGCTTGCATAAAGTGCTGCCCATGGAGCAGCAAATGTTTGATTTAGTGATTATTGATGAAGCCACACAAGCCAATATTGCCGCATGTTTACCGGCCTTGCAGCGAGCAAAGGCGGCACTGGTGGTGGGAGATAGCAAACAACTGCGCCATTTCTCGTTTTTATCCCGCGCAAAACAAACTCAAATCCAGACCCAACTCGGACTCGCCCCGGATTGTCGCGGCCTAATGAGCTACCGTGATGCCAGTATGCTCGACTTAGCGTCACAGTCCCTCGCGAGCCAATCCCAAGTGGTATTTTTAAATGAGCATTTTCGGAGTAAACCTGAGCTGATCCAATTTAGTAATCAGCAGTTTTATCAAGGCATGCTGAAGATTATGCAGCACAGACCTTGCACAAGTTCAGGGCACTTACACAGAGTCCACGTTACTGGCAGCCGTGATAGTAAGGGAATTAACGCCATAGAAGCGGAGGCATTAATTCAAAAGTTAGCTCAACTGATTGATGAACAAGAGAATGTATTAGTGCCCTCCAGCATTGGTGTGCTCTCCTGTTTTCGCAATCAAGCAGAGTATTTATCCCAGCAGATCCTCACGCGCTTTAGCGCACAACAACTCGAGCGTCACCACTTACGGATTGCCACGCCCTTTGGTTTTCAAGGGGAAGAGCGCGATATTATGCTGCTGTCGTTTAGCATTACGGCCAACGACAGCCGAGCCGCCGTGTATTTAAATCGAGCCGATATGTTCAATGTCGCCATCACCCGCGCTAAACAAATGCAGTGGCTATTTTTATCGGTACAAGCGCATGAACTCCCCAACAATAATTTACTGGCAACTTACTTAGCATCGGCGGGCCAATTTCAAGCGGCACACAATTATGTCGATTCCCTCGATACCTTCGGCCAGTCTGTGGCACTCGCGATTGAAGCAAAAGGCATAACAGTCTGGCGCGCCTACCATATGGCGGGGCTAGAACTGGATATTCTGTGCCGCTATGGTAACCAATATTTAGCAATAGATTTAATCGGTTACCCAGGGCCTTGGGCGGACTTTTTCGAGATTGAACTGTATAAACTGTTACAGCGCGCGGGGATTAAACTTATCCCCGTCAGCTACGGGCTATGGTGCCAACAGCGAGAACTTTGTATCCAACATATTTGTCAGCAATTGGGAATAACACCCGCCTAAGGAGCAGACAACGCGACTACCAAACTCAATCACAACAGCCGTAACCACATCGCAGTTGAATGGGACAGGAAACGCCACACGTTGACAGTCCCTTATGAGACGCCTATTAAGCTTTATGAGGCGCTTGTTAAGCTTTATGAGACGTTTGTTAAGCTTTATGAGACACTTATTAAGCTTTGTGAACCAAACGTTTACAATAAAGATCATTTCCCTTGCCTGTAACGTAGATGACAGCTTGGTTGCGAGAGTTAACTAACGAATTTAAAAGGATTGTATTGTACTTATCTTTAGTAAATTTATTGGATGAGACATCTAGATCCGCTAAGGTCCCCGCCAAATAATCAGGAATTCGAATTAACTCATCATAATGGTTTTTCCCAGACTTCTCTGGTTCTGGGAATAGAAACTGAGGGGTATCTAACATTAACACTGAATTTTCTTTTCGCTCAAAGTGTACAGAATAACTCTGTAAAAATAAAAAGTATGATAGGTCAAAAGCAAAACTATCATATCGCTCAAGCAGCGCATCTCTGTCAGAAATCCACTGAATATATTTGGGCTTTTTAGCTATAGCTAAAACTTCAAAAACGACACTAGCAAATGCTGACACTATGTAAATTTGACGGGCTAATTTTGAATTAAAGTTTTTCTTTGAGAAATCAGCTTCAAAAGCTCTAACTCTTTTCATGACTCCATCAACATAGCCGTTTTGAAATGTTGAGTTACTTGCGATATCTGATACTACATTGCGAAACGCTGGTAAGAATGACAGCATATTTTCATCTGTAGCATAATCTCTAAGCAAGTTAGCCTTTCGGTCAATTACGAAAGTAAACGAAAAGGTAACTGGGGAATTAATATATTGTAAGAATTCGACAGATACCGTCCGAGTTGATTTTATGTCTTTAGGGGCAAAGTGATTGATATATTCTTTGATATTATCCAGCTTGTCGTGATGTAAGAGAACTGTAAATGACACTGTGTCATTTTGCTTAGTTTTGTCCCCGAAACAATAATCCGAAATAACATACCAAGCAGCCCCGTCAGGCATGGAACTTAGCCAGTGCTCTAGGTCATCTTTTGCAGACTGATTTACAGTCTTCTTTAAAGGAATCAACAGTTCTAACATATATCCTCTGTGAAGCTTAACGTCTTAATCATGCGCACGCGGCTGATAAATCACTTTTATCTTGTTTCTTAGCCAAGTGATTTTGGGGTTGTGGCTGTTTCTCTTATGCCAAATCAAGGTAAAAGGAATGGCGAGTTTATCAAGATATTCGCCACTTAACGGGATCGGGCGACTGACTAAGTCAGGATGTAATTGGCGAGCATATTGCTCACAATATTGTGGCGCAATTGCCATCATGCTGTGGTGAGGCTCTGCCGCGACAAACAGTGACTGCTCAAAACTGGCCAAGGTCAGCACAATATTGCGACTTAACCCAAGCTCAATAAGCACATCATCCAAGGCCCAGGTTTCGCTCTTTTCCCACAAGATATTGATATGCGAATATTTAAGAAAGGTGTCTATATTCCACTCTTCCTGTAAGGCGGGATGATCGCGGCGTAAATACACCTGAGGAAGATCGGTAAATAAAACCTCAAAATCGATAAAATAGGGTAATAAATCAAGGGATTCCTTGGAACGGGGATGACTTTCTCGGCCGGTAAACCCCATATCAGCTTCACCACGCACAATCGCTTCGAGTGAATCGTAATCCCAATTTCGTACCTTCACCTTTGCATCAGGGTATTGAGTATAAATGGCCTGAGTCAGCTCATTAAGCATGATAAGCAACAAAGGCGACTCAAGCATCAACTCGAAGGTGAGCCCTTTGGTCATCTCGTCACCGCGCTTAGCCATCAGTTGCTTACCCATTTGCAACCATTCGGATAACTCCTGCTCCATACCGTGAGCCAATGGCGTTAACTGAAATCCCTGCGGCGTTTTGACAAATAAGGGATCGTCAAACCAATCCCGTAATTTGGCCAGCGACTTACTCACAGTGGATGGCGTGACATTGAGCTTTTTGGCAGTCTTAGAGACACTCCGCTCCTGTAATAAAAGCTGCAAAATAAACAATAAGTTAAGATCTAGCCGACTCAGGGATTTGGTCATTAATTACAATTTCCGGCAATTTAGGAACCGCTAAGATCAGTGTAATGCTCACCAGCGCACCGACAGCGAGGATCACTAATAATATATTAATCGCACTCACTTCGAGCAGACCCATCACCCAAATATATAAAGCTGAAGTACACACTTGGGCAATTCCCAGTAAAGAGCTGGCAACTCCAGCCCGAGCCACAAATGGGCTGAGCGCCTGACTCATGGTGACCCCAAATCCAATCGCAAACCCCGAACACACAAAACTAAAACCTAGCAGGTTGAATGACTGACTAACCCCGCCCAATTGAGTCAAGATCAACACCAGTGCTGCGGCGGCAAATAATGTCTGAGAGAACAAAATTAACGATTTTTCTTTAAACAAGTTAAGCAAAAAGGGCGTCGAAAATGAGGCAACCATACTCACAAATGCTGTCATAGCCATAGTGTTGGAATATTGTCCACGGTCAAACCCCATCTGCCCCATGATCAACATGGGAGAGACATTTACATAGCTTAAAATCGTGGTCACACCTAAAGTCGTTATCACCACACGACTGAGAAAAAACCGCTGTTTAAAGGATTCTTTATACCCACCTGGCTCAACTGTGGTGTGAAGTTGCGGTTTAGGATAGGTTTCGCGTAATACAAAAATACACAGGGTTAAGACCATTAATCCCATCCCCGCCATAGTGTTAAATAGGCTAGGCCATGGGAATTTAAGCATAATTAAATGGCCTATCACAGGCGCTATCACAGGGATAATGCAAGTCACGCCATTGACCATAGAGAGCACTTTTGCTCGGCGCTTATCGTCTAATACATCACGCAAAATCGCAAAAGCCACTACATAGCAAGAACCAGCACCTATCCCTTGTGCAAAGCGTGCCATTAAAAAGAGATCACTGGTTTGCGCACTACCGGCAAAGTAAGAGGCAATAGCAAACAAAAATGCGCCAAACAAGGTAATGGGTTTACGCCCAATCCTATCGGCTAAGCTCCCCGCAAACAGCATAGTGGTCGCCATGCCCGCAAGATACACAGAAAAAGCAATATGCAGCTGCGCCTCACTCGCCCCTAAATCCTGCGCAATTTGCGGCAAACCGATCAAGTACATATCTATCCCTGTCGGGTACAAAAGCACTAGACAAAAACTGCACAATAGATATCGAAACATATACCTCACCCCATTAGCCATCTCACACATTAGTTGCGCCTAGCCTAGTTTCACTCGCGCAGATCTGTGAGTGGCATTTTCGACAACAGGTATTTCCATTGACGACCTATGGGAGGACATAACACCACGAACGAGGAAGAAAAGTTGGTAACAGAACTGAAGAAGGAAAGGGGTAGAAAAATATCCCCTGCGGTTTGCGACCACAGGGGATATGTCGGTGAATGATCAGTCTACTATTCTATGAGCCCAACACTCATTGCTGAGGTTCTGGCGGTGCAGGAAGGACTTGGATCATTAAACTGCTATCGTCTTGCAGATATTGCTGCGCCAATTTATTAAGTTCTGCAACTGTCATCTGCTGCGCTAACGCTTGCCTTTGTTTAAAGGCAGCAAAACGACTAGGATGACTCTGGGCAGTTGAGGTGAGATCTAACCAAAAACCATTGGTTTGCGGCGCAGCTTGCATCCACTCAAGCACAGGTTGGCGGGCTCGATTAAGTAAGTCCTCACTGATCCCCGAAGGCGCTTTAACTTGCTTAACTGCGGCGGTGAAATACTCGGCAACCGTTGGCAACATAGCTTGAGTCGTCACGCTAAACAAACCTAAGTAACCATAACCGCTGGCATTGAAATCGTTATAAGAAAAGGCCGATGGCGAATAACTCGCGCCCGCTTTCTCCCTCACGTTTTCCGTTAATAGAATGCTTAGCACTTGCTCCAGCAGACCCAATCCCGCGTGTTGACTCAAGTGAGTCATATCCGTTGTAGGCCACACCATGGCAAGTGCCGCCATATCCAGTTGACCATAATGCGTTAATGTTTTCTGAACGGGCACTTTCGGAAACACAGGTACTATCGACTGAGCATTAGCAATAGGGCTACGCTTAATGGCGCCAAGCGTTTCAGCCACAGCAGCAATGGCACTCGCTTCGTCAAAATCGCCCACAATAGCGAGTTCAATCGCCCCTTGCTCGACGGCCGAATGGAAACTCGGCGCTAATTCTCCAAAGTGACGTTTGAGAATTTCTTCAGGCTCACCATAACCATAGCGTTTATCACCATTATGGGAGATACGGGCAAACTGATTAGAAAACTCAGATTGTGGGTTGCTATGAATACTTTGTTGCTCGGCAATCACTTGTTCACGAAACAATTGCTCAGCCTGCTTATCCATACCTGGCTCAATTAAATAAGCCGTCATTAAGCCAAGCTGCGTGCGTAGCTCTGCGGCATTAGTGCTAATCTCGCCGCCAAAACTTTGCTCACGCAGGCCTAAGTTGATGGAAATATCTTGCCCAGCAAAAATATCCTGCAGACTGTCATAATCATGGGCCTTGAGCCCACCCTGCACAAACGCACTGTTAAACAGATAAGACAAACCATCCAACTCAGGGAATGGCACTTCACCAAAGCCAATGTTTAGGCTGACCAATGTGGTGCCTTTGTTAAAGTTGGTAGGCTTAAGATTAAGGCGCACGCCATTGGCAAATTGCAGTTGGCGAATCCCCGTTTCCTTATCGCGACTGTCGGCAACTAACTTGCCTTGCTCACCAAACTGAGTATAAGCAAACTCATCAATCGCCTTGATTGCTGGTGCGCTCACCGCTTGTTTACGGCTTTTCTCGTAGCTGGCGATAAGCTGTTTTTCAGCATTTTCAATGGGCTTATTGCTGGTCAGATACAAATACGGCGTAGCGTTCCACGTTTGATTAAACACTTGGCTTAGCTTTTGCGGTGTCACTGTTGGCATTATTTTTTCAAAAAATGCGAGCTGCCAATCAGGTTCGACAGGGACGCGATTGCCCGCCACCGAATACACTAGACTCTCGGCAATATTCACACTGTGAATGGTACTGCTCCCCGCGACACTTAGCTGATATCCCTTATGCATACGTTTGATTTGCTGGTCAATTTCCTGCTGGCTAAAACCAAACTCTTTTGCTTGACGCAGGGTTTTCTCCAAGAGTGCGATTCCCTCTTGCCAGTTATTTTCCTGCGTACCTAGGCTCATTTGTGTGCCATAGGCAATATCAAACTGCGGCCCAACCTGCAGGTTTACACCATATAAACCTTGGCTATGCAGTAATTGCGACTCCATACGGCGATACAAGATGCCGTGGGCGAGCTCGAGCAACATTTCCTGCTCCCGCACAGCAGGGCTATCGGTAATCGCTGAGATGGGTTTTAGCATGCCAAGGGAAACTGACGTTGACAGACTTTGATCAAAAAATGCCGCCGCATCGACACTTTGGCGCTCTGCGACAGTACCAATAGCTTGTTCCTTGGTTTTAGCGGCCAAAGGCGCTGCTTTCCAGCTGGCAAACTGTTGTTTTATCTTTTGTTCTACCGCGGCCACCTCGATATCACCCACGACAATTAAAGTGGTGCGTGAGGGCGTATAAAAACGCTGATATAAAGACAGCAACGCCTCGCGATTGGCATTACTGATACTGTTCGCCTCACCCACAGGGAAGCGCTTTGACAGCAATGTGTTTGGCATTAAAAACTGTAATTGGTTACGGTAATTCTCAAGATCCGCACCGCTACGTTCACGCAGCTCAGACAACACCACCGCTTTTTCACGTTCAATTAGCGCTGGGTCGAGTAATAGATTACTGCCAATTTCTCTCATTAAAAACAAAGCAGTATCGATTTTATCTTGGCTATTACTTGGCAAGTTGAATTGATAGACCGTCTGCTGAAACTCAGTCACAGCATTGGTATCGGCGCCAAAACTCAGGCCAAGGCGCTGCAATGTCGGCATCATCTCCCCCGCCGCCAATCCGGTCGAGCCATTAAAGGCCATGTGTTCAAGAAAATGCACTAATCCTTGCTCGGCATCAGACTCGACCAAAGAGCCTACATCCACCCGCATCCGCACTATGACCGCCTGCTCCGGCGTCTTATTGCTCACCAATAAATAACGCATACCATTGGCAAGTTCACCGGTATGGATCCGCTCACTCATAGGCAAGCCTGTCGTTCCCATCCACAGCGGATCTTCACTCGCCTGCAGTGGCAACGCCATACTCAAAAGCGCCAATAGTAACCACTGACGCACAAAACTAATTACCTTGAAATTGTTCATTAAAATTCGCACTTTGCCCCCAAAATCAAACAAGAAACCTAGGAAGCGCTCACCTATGTTTCAGATAAAATAAGCTTTCACTATAGTACCTAAAGCACTTTAAGTCACAAAATCAATACCTTATGCCGTACTAAAAATAGTTTATCGCCTTGATATATAGTCAGAATATGCCGAAAAATAATGAGATAGGAAGGAAGCTGAAACAGCTGTGGATTTAATGGTTACTGTGGAATGGTATGCATATATTAGTGAGATATTGAGTGCTTAATTAGCCAAGCCCTTTCTTAAATCTAATTACAGAGCAATATCTTGATTGAAAATCTGAGTTGGCCCCTCACAATTTTGGCTTTAAAAATCACAACACTGTTTAGATATTTCGGCTCATGGCCTCGTGAAAAAACCACTTCACAGGTAAGCCATTAATGCAAAAGCCCTACGAATATTCGCAGGGCTTTTGTTTTATCACGCAGTTGAATCTTAAAACTGTTGAAACCAACGTTGGATCTGTTGTGGATCTTTGCTTTGCGTTAAGGACAGCATCAGTAAAATGCGGGCTTTTTGCGGGTTAAGATTACCTGCGGCGATAAAGCCATATTTAGCATCGTCTATCTCGGCATCAAGCGTGGTTGCGCCTGTGGGCACTCGGCTAGAGCGAACGACTAAGGTGCCTTTTTGACTCGCCTTAGCTAAGGTGTCAAATATTGAGTGGTAAATATTACCATTACCTACACCGGCGCTGACTATGCCATCAAAACCCGCTTCAACCATAGCTTTAACAGGTAAATCGCTGGCATTAGCATAGTTGTAGACAATCCCTACCTGTGGCAACTTGTCGAGTTTGCTAACATCAAAAGGCGTTTGCCTTGTATGTTGACGCTCAGTTTTGCCCATGTATTCAATCTTGCTGTTATGGATAACGCCAAGCGGGCCAAAGTTAGGCGCGGCAAAAGTGTGTACACCTGTAGTGTTAGTCTTAGTCACATCGCGGGCATTCAATACGGTATCGTTCATCACCACCAACACGCCTCGACCTTTAGATTCGAGGTTAGCGGCGGTCGCGACTGCGTTATACAAATTCATCGGGCCATCGGCACTCATGGCAGTTGATGGACGCATTGCCCCAACCAGTACTACAGGCTTATCGCTCTTGATGGTGAGATTTAAAAAATACGCCGTTTCCTCTAAGGTATCAGTACCATGGGTAATGACGATACCGTCGACATCTTTATCAGCCAATAGCAGATTGATGCGCTTGGCTAAGGCTAGCCAAACTTTATCGTTCATGTCCTGCGAACCGATTTTAACCAGTTGCTCACCTTGAATATCGGCAAGTTGTTTCATTTCAGGCACGGCCGCAATTAAGCTACTAATGCCCACTTCACCAGCCTGATAGTTAGACTCAGTAGCCGATTGTCCGACTCCCGCAATAGTGCCACCCGTAGCAATAATACGTACCTGTGGAAGCGCCTGCGCCGCGGAGGAGAGAAATAACCCTAAAGTGACCGAGAGCAAAAGCTTACGCATTGGAAAATTCATGCTTACATCCTTTGATTAATAATAAACGCCCACAGTGTGCACTATTGTCTAAGCCTCACTGTGATAGCTCTCACTAAAATGAAATAACAGATTTAGCGTTATCTAATTGATTATTTAAACTTTAAGGAAAGCACCATGCATTTATTATTGAGTAGATTTAACTAATCAATGATTATTCGCTATTGACGCAGTGACAATTAAATATCGTATGGTTTATTTAAATTTAAAAACACTTGAATAAATATGTCGCCGATTGGTTAACGAATAACAAATCTATAGCTAATTTGCATCAAAAAGTAATGGCTCACACTAGTGATCCGAGTTGAGAGACTTATCTAAGAAACAAAAGAAATACACTATTTCAAACAGTTAAGTGATCACCATCCTAATCCTGTTATTGCCAAAGCGTTAAGATCTACTTCGATAGTCAAGGAGACGATTCTCCTTCATGTTTTCGATGAGTTATTCTTGATGTGTTACGTATACTTATTGTACACATCCACAACTCAATACTCGGAGATATATCTTACTATTAATTGGATTTAATAGGATCGAAATGAAAGATACTAATAGCGTACGGATCGAAGAAGATTTATTGGGCACGAAAGAAGTTTCCAATGAATTTTATTATGGCATACATACATTGCGTGCCATCGAAAACTTTAAGCTGAGTAATCAAAAAATTTCCGATGTACCTGAATTAGTCCGTGGCATGATGCTAACAAAAAAAGCCGCTGCCATGGCTAACAGTGAATTAGGCGCTGTAAGTCCTGAAATCGCTGACAAAATTATTGAAGCGTGCGATCTAATACTCACAACGGGTCGATTTGTTGATCAATTTCCGGTCGATGTTTATCAAGGAGGCGCAGGCACTTCAGTCAACATGAATACCAATGAGGTATTAGCCAACGTTGCACTGGAGATCATGGGGCTAGAAAAAGGCCGTTACGATGTCATCAATCCTAATGACCATGTCAATAAATGCCAATCGACTAACGATGCCTATCCAACAGGTTTCCGTATTGCGGTCATCAACAGTACCGATATTCTGTTAGATGCATTAACCGACCTTATCAGCGCTTTCGACACTAAAGCCACAGAGTTTAAAACCGTCTTAAAAATGGGCCGCACTCAATTGCAAGATGCCGTGCCTATGACCTTAGGCCAAGAGTTTCATGCCTTTGCTGTTACATTGCGAGAAGAAATTAAGTCCATCAAGCGTTGCCAAGAGCTGTTGTTAGAAGTGAACTTAGGCGCAACCGCCATTGGTACAGGGCTCAATACGCCTGTCGGTTATTCCGCATTAGCCATTAAGTATCTGGCAGACATTACTGGCCGCGCCTATGTGCCAGCGGAAGATTTAATCGAAGCGACATCCGATTGTGGTGCCTACGTTATGCTGCACAGTGCAATTAAGCGTATGGCGATTAAAATGTCCAAGATTTGTAACGACCTACGCTTACTTTCATCGGGTCCACGTACAGGTCTGAAGGAGATTAATCTTCCTGAGCTGCAAGCGGGTTCCTCCATCATGCCAGCCAAGGTTAACCCCGTGATCCCTGAGGTCGTCAATCAGGTTGCCTTTAAGATTGTCGGCAATGATATCACTATCACTATGGCCGCCGAAGCTGGCCAATTACAGCTTAACGTAATGGAACCTGTGATTGGACAGGCAATGTTTGAGTCGCTCAGTTTGATGGGTAATGCCTGTATCTCCCTGCGTGAAAAATGCGTTGAAGGTATCACAGCAAATCCAGAGATCTGCATGGCCCATGTGATGAACTCTATCGGGATCGTGACCTACCTTAACCCAATCATCGGCCACCATGAAGGTGACATCATAGGCAAGATTTGCGCTCAAACGGGTAAAAATGTCCGTGAAGTGGTACTCGAACGCGGTTTGTTAACGGTTGAAGAACTCGATGACATTCTCTCAGTTGAAAACCTGATGAATCCTAAGTACAAAGCAAAAAACACTAGCAAAGCCAAAGTGTAACTCAGTGGGGCTGGGGAGCCTTCCCCAGCCCATAACTCGATGATTCAAGAATAAGCCTGCGCAGAGTGAATATGCGTAGGCTATTGAAATTAAAAATAAAATAGAGTTAACACTATGATTATATTAGAGATAATTATCGTCCTCGGGGCTATTTACCTTGGTGCAAGGATGGGTAGCATGGGAGTCGGCTTCGCTGGCGGTGTCGGGGTACTGATACTGACCGCGGGGATGGGACTCAAACCGGGCAATATCCCGATTGACGTGATCCTCATCATTATGTCAGTTATCACCGCGATTGCGGCCATGCAAGTGTCTGGAGGGATGGATTATTTAGTCTCACTGGCAGAAAAATTATTACGTAAGCATCCCAAACAAATCACCTTTCTGGCCCCTGTCGTCACCTATTTCATGACACTCTTTGCGGGTACAGGCCACACAGCATTCTCCACCTTACCTGTTATTGCAGAAGTCGCAAAAGAGCAAGGCATTCGCCCCTCTCGTCCCTTATCTATTGCCGTTGTCGCATCTCAAGTCGCCATTACCGCCTCACCGATTTCAGCGGCTGTCGTGTTCTTCTCGGGTATCTTAGAGCCGTTTGGCGTAGATTATTTAGTGCTGTTAGCCGTTTGTATTCCCTCAACTTTCCTCGCCTGCATGGTCGGCGCCGTTGTTGCCAACTTAATGGGTAAAGAACTGGCCGATGATCCTGTCTATCAAGAACGCTTAGCCAAAGGTTTAGTCAAAACACGCGGCAAAACGGAGATCAAAATTAAAGCCGGCGCGAAACGATCTGTGATGATTTTCTTGCTGGCGATTGCGGCTGTCATGGCCTATGCCACTGCGATATCTGACAAAGTCGGTTTGATTGTTGACCCTGTATTGCCACGCGACGCAGCAATTATGGTGCTGATGCTCACGGCAGCTGCCGCTATTACGATTTTCTGTAAGTTAGACGCGAGCGAAATCTCTAATGCGGCCACCTTCAAGTCAGGCATGTCAGCCTGTGTTTGTGTGTTAGGTGTGGCTTGGTTAGGCGATACCTTAGTGTCGAATCATATCGAGGAAATCAAAGATCTTGCCGGCACCTTACTGCAAAGTCAGCCTTGGTTATTATCGGTAACCTTATTCTTTGCCTCCATGCTGCTCTACTCCCAAGGCGCGACAACAAAAGCGCTAATGCCCGCAGCCTTGGCGATTGGTGTAAGTCCATTGACAGCCGTAGCCTCTTTCGCCGCCGTCAGCGCGCTGTTTGTATTACCGACTTACCCCACGCTACTGGCTGCGGTCGAGATGGATGATACTGGCTCGACACGGATTGGTAAGGCGGTATTTAACCATCCGTTCCTGGTCCCTGGCGTTGTGACGATTGCCACCAGTGTGGCATTAGCCTTCCTGTTTGGCGGCATGATGCTGTAGCTCAATTTTACCCTAAGTGCTCTCAGGGCTAATGCCTACAAATGGATTAACCCTCTTCTTTTAATCTGTATCTATAGACTTTGTTTTGGCGTGATGCAGGTACATTCACGCCATAGCAAATCGAGTAAGAGGTGAATTAATGTCAGCAAAAACGCGTGTTCCTACCGCCATTAACGGCGGACCATTTGGCCAAGCTTGGTCGGCTAAAGCAGACTGCTTACAAAGTGTGACAGGACTTATATTAGGTATTTTCCTCTTATTTCATATGCATTTCGAGGCGAGCATTTTATTTGGTAAAGAAACCTTCTTTCACATGGTGCAATTCTTAGAAGGCAGTATGTTTAGCTCGACGGGTCATGGCTTCCCCATAGTGACCCAGATCATTTCAGTCATTATGCTGGTGATTGTTGCAATACATGCAGCCACTGCACTACGTCGTTTTCCAGTGCAATTAGGCCAATGGCGAGCGATGCGTGGCTTTATGTCGACTATCAAGCATAGAGATACCCAAGCATGGTTCTGGCAGATGATCACCGGTTTCTTACTGTTTTTCTTAGTGTCGGCCCATCTTGCCACTATGATTTTAAACCCTGATATTGGCCCTCACCTTTCGGCCGAACGGGTTTACCACGATAACGCTTGGCTCTTATACGTGGTGTTTTTACCTATCGTGTTATTCCACGGCATCGTTGGTTTATACCGAGTGATATTAAAGTGGGGTGTGAGTAGTAACCGTCCACTTATCCGCACTATAGCGCAAGTATTGATCGTCTATTTATTGTGTTTAGGCACATTAAGCCTAGTGACCTATATCAATATTGGTATCGAATTAGTTTTGCCAGTTCAACCGTTTATTCCTCAGTAATGGGCATGACGCTATAGGCGCACCTAGCCTATATAGCAAGACAAACAACATACGGATCCTCCTCTGATACATAGTTGCAGCGCATCTATGCCCGAGGAGCGCAATGATAAATCCATGAAATGTTATCTAAATTATTAGATAAGGATCTGATTTGAAAATCATTTATACAGACTCATTAGTCATTGGTGCAGGATTGGCAGGCCTTAGAGTCGCGATTGCCACCAAAGAACGAGGCCTAGATACCTTAGTGCTATCGTTAATTCCCGCAAAACGTTCACATTCGGCCGCCGCACAGGGCGGAATGCAAGCCAGCCTAGGCAATACTGTTAAAGGCATGGGTGATAACGAAGACATTCACTTTCAAGACACAGTCAAAGGTTCTGACTGGGGCTGCGATCAAGACGTCGCACGCATGTTTGCCCACGTTGCACCTAAAGCGATCCGAGAACTCACCAACTGGGGCGTGCCTTGGTCAAGGATTTCCGCCGGCCCGCGCGAAGTCATCATGAACGCGCAAAGGGTAACGCTCAATGAGGCCGAAGAAGCTCACGGCCTGATCAATGCCCGCGATTTTGGTGGCACTAAAAAATGGCGTACCTGTTACACCGCAGACGGCACTGGCCACTCTTTACTGTACGCGGTCGATAACCAAGCTATCTCCATGGGCATTCCAGTACATGAACGGATTGAAGCACTGTCGCTTATCCATGACGGTAAGCGTTGCCATGGAGTCATTGCCCGCTGTTTAGTCACAGGTGAATTGCGCGCTTATGTGGCCAAATCCACCACCATCGCCACTGGTGGTTATGGCAAGATTTATGAAATATCGACCAATGCCACCATCTGCGAAGGCATAGGCCAAGCGTTAGCACTCGATACTGGTGTCGCCACCTTAGGCAATATGGAAGCGGTGCAGTTTCACCCTACCGCCATAGTGCCCGCGGGGATCCTTACCACTGAAGGTTGTCGTGGTGATGGCGGTATCCTGCGCGATAAAGACGGCCACCGCTTTATGCCAGATTACGAGCCAGAGAAAAAAGAACTCGCCTCCCGCGATGTGGTTTCCCGCCGCATGACAGAGCACATGCGTAAAGGTAATGGTGTCGAAAGCCCTTACGGCCCGCATCTGTGGCTGGATATTACGCAGCTGGGCCGTGAGCATATCGAAACTAACCTGCGCGAAGTGAAAGAGATTTGTGATTACTTCCTCGGTATCGATCCTTGCAAAGATTGGATCCCCGTCAGGCCTACCCAGCATTATTCCATGGGCGGCGTGCGCACCAATGCCACAGGCGAGAGTCCACAACTCAAAGGGCTGTTCAGTGTCGGAGAAGCGGCCTGTTGGGACATGCATGGTTTTAACCGTTTAGGCGGTAATTCGGTGGCAGAAACTGTGGTCGGCGGCATGATCATCGGTAAATATGTGGCTGATTTTTGTGAGAATAACGACTTAGAAATTGATACCGCACTGACCCAAAAATTCATTGATAAATTGCAGCAAGAAATCGATGGACTGGTCGAAGGCAACGGCACAGAAAACCCCTTCCAAATAAAGAAAGAAATGCAACGCATCATGATGAACTACGTCGGGATCTTCCGTAATGGACCCGAGTTAGATAAAGCCATCAAAGGCTTGAAAGACTTACTGCTGCGGGCAAAAAATCTTGGCCTTAAATGTAAAAAACGTCACGCTAATCCTGAGTTAGTCGAAGCGCTGCGCGTCACCCGTATGTTAAAAGTAGCCCTAACCGTCGCCTGTGGCGCAGAGGCTCGCACTGAAAGCCGCGGCGCCCATTCACGGGAAGATTACCCACAACGCAATGATAAAGATTGGCTCAACCGCACACTGGCAACTTGGCCTGATGCAGAATCACTTGAACCAGTACTGCGTTATGAAGCGCTAGATGTGATGAAAATGGAGCTACCACCGGGATACCGGGGCTACGGTAACGACAATACTATCGCCCATCCAGATACCGAAAAACGCGTACAAGAAATCAATCAAGTGCTCGCGAGCTTAGGTGATGACCCCGATAGAGACACACTGCAGCGAGCCCTGATGCCATACGAGCTGCCAAGCCACCTGCAGGCTCCTAATGAACGCCTCAGCGATACCTTAGCGATCACTCCAGCCCAACCGGTAGGAAACAAACCACTATGAGCCGTCAAATCAGCTTTAATATCTTCCGCTACGATCCGCAAGATGGCCAAGACAAGCCAAAGATGGAACGTTATCAGTTGACTGAAACACCGGGCATGACAGTATTTATCGCCTTAAATCAACTACGTGAGCTACAAGACCCTTCACTGCAGTTCGACTTTGTCTGCCGCGCGGGCATCTGTGGCAGTTGCGCCATGGTGATCAATGGTTTCCCCACGCTTGCCTGTCGCACGTTAACGGCAAATTATCCTAATGGCGAAATCACCCTCATGCCGCTACCTGGCTTCGAGCTGATTGGCGACTTATCGGTGAACACGGGTAAATTTATGCGTGAATTAGCCGAACGCTTAAAACTGTGGCTGCATCCTAGACCCGATGATCAGGACATTCATCGCCTCGAAAATCCAATGGCACCCGAAGAAGCCGCGCGGATCTATGAGCTAGAACGCTGCGTCGAATGTGGCGTTTGTGTGTCGGCCTGCGCCACCAAACAAATGCGTGACACCTTTGTCGGCGCGGTTGGCATGATGAAAATTGCCCGCTTTGAAATGGATAGCAGAGACAGCCGCAGCGCGGATGATTTCTACCATGTGATTGGCAATCAAGACGGCGTATTCGGCTGTATGACGCTACTCGGCTGCCAAGATAACTGCCCCAAAGATTTGCCGCACATGCAACAAATCGCTTACCTGCGCCGCAAAATGGCCGCGACCATACTCTAATCCTCCCTCTAACGTCCCGCTGTTTCGGCGGGATTGATAGGATTACACCTTTCCAAAACCAGCTGACAGCTTTTATCTGTCAGCTGCTGAGTTACGAAGCCTAATTTTCTTAGTTAGGCGCCTCCCCAGCACTATCATAAGTGCAGCTCCTTACTACTAGCGATACAGCTCAATCGGCAACAAAATCCATTAGCGTAACGCGAGTAGTTGTTATGTAAGGAAACATAAATGAAACCGTCTAAACTCACATCAGCCATACTTGTGCTGAGCTTTGCCACACCTATTTTTGCCGTTCAAGCCAATAATACAGCAGAAACCAATGACGAATTACGCACTGAGTTACAACAAATTCAGCAGAGACTCGCCATGCTCGAAGCTCAAGAAAATGAGCCATCAGTGCCATCGGATACCCAGTTTAATTTTTATGGTTCTTTACGCCCAACCTTCGGCCTGACCCACACTAACTCGGACGATGTGTGGGATGTAGGCGATGCGAACTCGCGGATTGGTTTTGCTGCAGAGCACCAACTCGGTAATGGCTTAGTCGGTTTTGCGAAAGGGGAATTTAAGGTCGATATCAAAGATGACGGTGACTTTGGCGATGCGCGCAAAGCCTATGTCGGATTAAAGGGATTTTTTGGTAGCGTAGCCATAGGTAAACAAGCCGTCACGCAGGAAATGATTTCCGATCCCGTTGATATCTTTAACCGCTCAGGAACCCCACTCGCCTATGACAGTGCGAGCCCATTCAGGCTCAATAATCTCGTGACCTATCGTAAAGAGTTTGGCGACCTATTATTTTCGGCCGATGCACAATTCGACGGCAATAAAGGCAGTGGCGGCAGTGACTTCGTTAACACGGGTATCCGTTATAAAACCGACTTCATCTACATTGCCGCGGCTTTTTATAATAAAGAGTTAGAGGACAACAAGGATGAAAATACATTTGGTGTAACCCTAGCAAAAAATTTCAATTCTCTGTTCCTCGCCGCAGCCTACCAAAACATTGAAAAAGACAGCGTCGATGGCACCACATTGGATGGTTCAACACTGGATGTAGTTGCAAGCTATCCCATCACTGACAGCTATAAAATCAAGCTAGGCGTGTCCAAATATGACGATGGCGACAATGACATCACCTCCGCGAAATACAATGCCTATAACACTACGCTGGAATGGCATAAAACACCGAAATTCAGCACCTTCATCGAATATCAAAAAACAGATTTTGAATACCGCGAAACCAATGACCAGATCATGCTAGGCATGCGTTATAACTTCGATTATACGTTCTAAGTTTCTATCTCAAACGTATCGTTATGTGAGCAAGCGAGGTGAAAGATTTAGCAACCTAACCCACGCTTCACGGCACAAAAACTAAAAGCATAAAGACAAGAAACAACAAAGCCACGACTCGCGTGGCTTTGCTTATTTAAGACGATACCGTCTTTATGCTTCGATACGTTCCAAATTAAAACTTAACAGAACTATATCTCCAGCATACCTCAGAATGGAATATCGTCATCCCAGCCATCATCCAAATCTGGAGTGAAGTTTTGCTGTGGTTGTGGCGCTGGACGCTGTGCCGGTGCTGCAGGCGCTTGATAAGCTGGTGCTGGAGCGGCTTGTGGCTTAGGCGCATAACCACCTTGTTGTGGTTGTTGAGCCTGTGGCTGACCATAACCTTGCTGCTGGGCAGGTGCTGGCGGAGCATATTGTTGCTGAGCTGGCGCTTGGTAAGCAGGTGCTGCTTGAGGCGCTGGCGCATATTGATTTTGCGCAGGCGCGGCTTGTTGTGGTGCAGATTGATAACCTGCGTTTTGTGGCATGCCGCCCATTGGCGCGCCTTGTGCTTGTCCACCTTGACCACGGCTACCTAGCATTTGCATGCTACCGCTTTGGTCGATAACCACTTCAGTGCTGTAACGGTCTTGACCACTTTGGTCTTTCCACTTACGAGTTTGCAGTTTACCTTCAAGGTAAACCTGTGAACCTTTACGCAGGTATTCACCGGTAATTTCAGCTAATTTGCCGAACAGAACCACACGGTGCCATTCAGTACGCTCTTGCTGTTGACCCTGTTGGTCTTTCCACGATTCGCTAGTCGCTACTGTGATGTTTGCGACTGCATTACCGTTTGGCATATAACGCACTTCTGGATCTTGTCCCAAATTGCCAACCAAAATTACCTTGTTAACACCACGACTGGCCATTGAAATCTCCTGCGATTCTTTAAATAATCTATTAATTCAGTATGTTGTTTATCTTTATTGCCATAGAGGAAAATCAGCTTCCCCAAATACCACACGGCAGACCAGATATTATTGAGCAGAGCCTAACACAGCTCGTGCTTCTCTTAAATCGAAATGCTCGTCTACCTTGAGATAAGCTACTTTCTCGTCCAGCACGACTATGGCTTCAACAACGCCCATTAATTGGGATAACTGGGTTGCCATATCGCGCGCTTGCGCCTTGTCTTTCACTTCAGCTTCTAAGGTGTAACTCTTTAACAGCACAGGATTTTGCATGCCTAATGTCAGGAATAACCAAATAGACATTAAGATCACGGCAACAATAAATACCCCGACTGCGCCCACGAGCTGGAAAGCACCACCACCGAGCATACCACCACAAAAAGCCCCTAAAAACTGGCTAGTAGAATACACGCCCATGGCCGAACCTTTTTCGCCGACGGGGCAAAATTTAGCAATCAAACTTGGCAGTGAGGCTTCTAAATAGTTAAACCCTGTAAAGAAGAGCACCACGGCAAAACTCAATACCCAAAGATTGCTCGCAAATGCGGCCATCGACAGCAATGCCACTATCATGATCACGAGGGCAATTTGGAACATCGCCTTAGTATTTTTGCGCTTAACCCCTATGATGATTAGCGGCACCATCAAAATAAATGCGCCCACAAAGGCGGGGAAATACAGCATCCAATGTTTTTCTTTCACTAGACCCGCATCCACCAGATCCAGCGGTAGTGCCACAAATACTGCGGTGAGCACTAAATGCAGGATAAAAATCCCAGCGTTAAGCCTAAATAATTGCGGCTCGAGGAACATACGTTTGAGCTTAGCGGGCGTTGCTAAAGTGTCTCCTTTGGGTGCCTGAGTGATGGGATTAGGCACTAAAAACTGGATCAACAGCATACCGACAATAGCCAATACCGCCGTTAACCAAAACAACCCAGTCAACCCAAGATGTTGCGCAACGATAGGCCCCATTAGCAAAGACAGGGCAAAAGATAACCCGATACACATGCCAATAATCGCCATCACCTTAGTGCGCTGCTCGTCGCGGGTTAAATCCGCGGCAAGCGCCAGCACGGCAGCGGCAATCGCGCCCATACCCTGTACAGCTCGACCAAAGACAACGCCATAAATCGTATCTGCGTTAGCAGCGATAACACTGCCAATAGCAAACAATACTAAGCCACCGAGAATAATCGGCTTACGACCATATTTGTCAGATAAAATCCCCATGGGGATTTGCAGCACGGCTTGAGTCAGGCCATAGGCGCCGATAGCAATACCCACCCACAGAGGCGAAAAGCCTTCGAGATGCTGACCATAAAGTGCAAAGACGGGCATGATCATAAACAAGCCCATCATGCGCAAACCAAATACACTGGCTAAAGAAAACGCGACTTTTTTCTCAGTACCCGAAAGTCCGTTGTTACCCATGATTTTGCCCTGGATTGAAGTCTTTTAAGGGGCGCATGTTACCACACCCAAAAGGATTTGCTCAAAAGGAAATAGTGGCCTAAACCACTGACTATACACTTAGCTTTTATCTCGTTTATCACGGACCTATATTGACTGTGTCTGAGTTAACATCTTTATTTTTAACGCTCAGACACAGGGGAATGAGTCTAACATAGTGTTCACAATTGTCCTGTGAGTCAGTGCGCAACAACAGTATTAATCTTAGTTAATCCATTCCATCCACAACATCCCGCAAAGCAGGTCGACTTAAAGCCAGTGCCAGCCCTAGGATTGGTGCAGATCACAGAATCAACTAAACTCAGCGGCGGAACTGTGCGATACTTGTGCTCATTTTTTTAAGCATATGGCATTAGAGCGATAGATGGATAAGATTGAAATACGCGGCGCACGCACCCACAATCTCAAGAATATCAACCTGACTATCCCAAGGGATAAACTGATTGTCATCACGGGCTTATCGGGATCTGGCAAATCCTCCCTCGCTTTCGATACTTTATATGCCGAGGGCCAGCGACGTTATGTCGAGTCCCTATCTGCCTATGCTCGCCAATTTTTGAGTTTAATGGAAAAACCCGATGTGGACCATATCGAAGGCTTAAGCCCGGCGATATCCATAGAGCAAAAATCCACCTCCCATAACCCACGTTCGACCGTGGGCACGATTACCGAAATTTATGATTACCTGCGCTTGATGTTTGCCCGCGTGGGTGAGCCGCGTTGTCCGACACATAATCAACCCTTGGCGGCACAAACCGTCAGTCAGATGGTCGATAAAGTGTTGGAAATGCCCCAAGACAGCCGCTTGATGCTGCTTGCACCTGTGGTCAACGCCCGTAAGGGTGAACACGTTAAATTGCTCGAAGGTCTATCGGCGCAGGGTTATATCCGCGCGCGTATCGACGGTGAAGTGTGTGACTTAACCGATCCGCCAACCTTAGACTTACACGTTAAACACACGATTGAAGTGGTCGTCGACCGGTTTAAAGTGCGTGACGATATCAAGCAACGCTTAGCGGAATCCTTCGAAACTGCGCTAGAACTCTCCGGCGGCATAGCGACCGTTGCCAGCATGGAAGACGACACTGGTACTGGTAAATCCAAAGGCGAAGAACTGATCTTCTCGGCCAACTTTGCCTGCCCGCACTGCGGTTATTCGATGGCGGAATTAGAGCCAAGGATCTTCTCCTTTAACAATCCCGCCGGCGCGTGCCAAACCTGTGATGGTTTAGGGGTACAACAATTTTTCGATCCTGAGCGCGTGATCACCAATACCGAGCTTTCACTGGCGGGCGGTGCGATTCGCGGCTGGGATAGACGCAACTTCTACTATTTCCAAATGCTTAGCTCACTCGCCGAACACTATAAGTTCGATGTCGAAGTGCCCTACGAGCAGCTTAGCGAAAAAGTCCGCAAAATCGTACTTTACGGCTCAGGTAAAGAAAGTATTGCCTTTAAATACATTAATGACCGCGGTGATGTGGTGGTGCGTAATCACCCCTTCGAAGGCATTCTAAACAACATGGACAGGCGCTATCGCGAAACCGAAAGTAACTCGGTACGTGACGAATTAGCCAAGTTTATCAATACCCAAGCTTGTCAAAGCTGTGGTGGCTCGCGCTTACGCGAAGAAGCACGTAACGTGTTTTTAGGTGATATCAACCTGCCACAACTCACCACTTGGTCGATTGGCGAAGCCTTGGACTACTTCGAGAAAGTCGAATTTAGCGGCCAAAAGGCGCAGATTGCCGAGAAGATTTTAAAAGAAATCCGCGATCGCTTAGGCTTCCTCGTCAACGTGGGCCTCAATTATTTGAGCCTATCGCGCTCGGCAGAAACCCTCTCCGGCGGTGAAGCCCAACGTATTCGACTCGCCAGCCAAATCGGTGCAGGGCTCGTCGGCGTGATGTATGTGCTCGACGAACCTTCAATCGGCCTGCATCAAAGGGATAACGAACGTCTGCTGCAAACCCTGATCCACCTACGAGATTTGGGCAACACTGTGATTGTGGTCGAACATGACGAAGATGCGATCCGTATGGCGGATCACGTGATCGATATCGGCCCAGGCGCAGGTGTACACGGCGGCGAAGTCATTTGCGACGGTCCGATTGAGAAGATCATCGCCTGTGAAGAATCGGTCACTGGCCAGTATATTTCTGGTAAGCGCAGCATTCATATCGATACGCCGCGCATTCCGTTCGACAAAAACCAAGTTATTCAATTGTTTGGCGCGCGCGGCAACAACCTGCGCAATGTGGATTTAACCATTCCCATTGGCCTATTCACCTGTGTGACGGGTGTATCAGGTTCGGGTAAATCAACCTTAATCAACGATACCTTCTTCAAAATCGCCCATAGAATGCTCAATGGGGCGACTGTGGACGAGCCTTCACCCTATGACCGTATCGAAGGGATGGAACTGTGCGACAAAGTGGTCGATATCGACCAAAGCCCGATTGGCCGCACACCGCGCTCAAATCCGGCCACTTATACCGGCATCTTCACCCCAATTCGCGAGATTTTTGCCGGAACCCAAGAGTCGAGGACTCGCGGTTATCAAGTCGGCCGTTTCTCCTTTAACGTTAAAGGTGGCCGCTGTGAGGCTTGCCAAGGCGATGGCTTGATCAAGGTAGAAATGCACTTCCTACCCGATGTGTATGTGCCCTGTGATTCTTGTAAAGGTAAGCGCTACAACCGCGAAACCTTAGAAGTACGCTATAAAGGCAAGAATATTCACGAAGTACTGCAGATGACAGTGGAAGATGCGCGTCAGTTCTTCGATGCCGTACCTGCCATTGCCCGTAAGCTACAAACCTTGATGGATGTGGGTTTGTCCTATGTGCGTCTCGGCCAAAGTGCGACCACTCTTTCAGGCGGTGAAGCCCAAAGGGTGAAACTTGCCAAAGAGCTGTCTAAGCGTGACACGGGCCAAACCTTGTATATCTTGGATGAACCGACCACGGGCTTACATTTTGCCGATATTCAATTGCTGCTCGACGTGTTGCATCGTCTCAAATCCCACGGCAACACGATTGTGGTGATTGAGCATAATCTGGATGTGATCAAAACCGCAGACTGGATTATCGACTTAGGCCCAGAAGGTGGCGGTGGTGGTGGTATGATTTTAGCCACAGGCACGCCGGAAGAAGTCGCCGAGCATCCAACCTCCCACACGGCACGCTTCTTAAAGCCACTGCTAAAACGGGATATCGAGCTGGCAAAGGCCAATAAAGCTAAGGCTTAACATTCGGCTCACGCCGCCGTTGGTCTGAATAATAAAAGCGCAGTCGCCCTAAGCACTGCGCTTTTTTCGCTCAGCAATCCAATATGCTTAAGCTATCGCATACATATAGATCTCATTGAATTAGAATCGGATTTAGGCAAAGATGATATTCATCTTCTGGCGAAGGCTTCAGCGATAAGGAATGTCCATGCGTGATAGCACTCAGTCCCCAGTGACTCACCTTATATTACCGAAGCAGTATCAATCACTTTTAAGTAAAAACCTAAGCGACATAAACCTAAGCGCATCGACTCTATTCAACCACAATCGCATCGGTCAGCTGCTCGCCAAGTTCAAGATCACGCACCTTATAAGACATCAATCCCAAAGACTTGGCTTATTAGCACTGGCCTGCGTTGTTACAACGACCCTCACTGGCTGCGCTAACTCAGCCGAAACCTGTGCACGCACAGAGCTAAAACTCACTTGGGCCGAGCCCACAGAGTTACAAGTGACAGTCACAGTATTAAGTTCGGATGAATTTGAAGGCCGCAAAACCCAAACCCAAGGTGCGGCAAAAAGTCGTGACTATATAAAGCAGCAATTTCAGGGGCTAGGTTTACAGCCTTGGGGAGCGGACTTTATCGTGCCCTTTGAATATCAAACCTTCTTCACCCAAGAAACTGGCGCCAACGTAGTCGCCACCGTGATGGCGGCAGAACCGACGAATCGATGGCGCATTATCGTCGCCCACTATGATCACTTAGGCATGAGCGGCAGCAGGATTTACCACGGCGCCGATGATAATGCCTCGGGCGTCGCCGCTATGCTCGCTATTGCCAAACATTGGCAACAGCAATTTGCCCTACAACCCAATACCTTGCCTAAGGTGAACCTGATGTTTGTGGCAACCGATGCCGAAGAACCTGGGCTCTATGGCAGTATCGCCTTGGTAGAGCAACTCAAAACCCGCCTGCCAGAAGCGACTTTTGAGCTGATGTTGAATTTAGATATGGTGAGTCACCCCGGCAGGCCCTATGCGATTTACCTCGAAGGCAGTCGAAACTTCACTCAGTTCAATCAATTTAAACCCCTACTGAATCAACAGAACCGACTTTGCATTAAACTCACGCACCCTAAACCCGTTGGTCGAAGCATACAAAGTACCGATTGGCTGCGGGCGTCGGATCATTACCCCTTCCACAAAGCGAATATCCCTTGGCTGTATTTTGGTGTGCCGACCCATCCCCAATATCACACACCAGAGGATACCGTCGCGACAATCGACATCACTTTTCTTGCGGCAGTGACAGAGTCAGCATTCGAGTTACTTCAATTAAATGTTGAATATTTAAAGAATTAATGGGAAGTGGCGCGTTTCTTGCTCAGTTTTAGCGAAAAAAATGCAGAAAACAGGTTAAATAGCGTGACTCTGATTGGTAAAGTGGCCGCCATGCTGCTATAATCCGTCGTTCGCGGGAAATCGACACGGGGTTGATTTTCTGTCTGTGAAACTTTAGCGCCATTTCGCGCGCGCATCCACAAGGCTACAACCCAATGTCATCCGATGAAAGAACTTTCCGTGAACTCGGCCTATCCGAGAATTTGTTGCGTGCTCTTGACGAGCTAGGTTATGAAAAACCAACGCCAATCCAATCAGCCAGTATCGATCCACTTATGGCTGGCAAAGATATTTTAGGTCAAGCGCAAACAGGTACAGGTAAAACTGGCGCCTTCGCGCTGCCGCTATTGAACAAGGTCACCAGCCAAACTACACCGCAAATTTTAGTATTAGCGCCAACGCGTGAATTAGCGGTTCAGGTTGCCGAAGCATTCAGTAGCTATGCCAAATTTATGAAGAATTTCCACGTTCTGCCAATTTACGGCGGTCAAAGCATGCAACAACAGTTGAATGCCCTGAAACGCGGCCCACAAGTTATCGTTGGTACGCCTGGTCGTGTAATGGACCATATGCGTCGCGGCACCTTGAAACTCGATTCATTACAAGCCTTAGTGCTCGATGAAGCCGATGAAATGTTAAAAATGGGCTTCATCGATGATATCGAATGGATCCTTGAGCACACGCCAAGCGAACGCCAACTGGCGTTATTCTCTGCCACTATGCCAGAGCAAATTAAGCGTGTTGCTAACCAGCACTTACGTAATCCTGTACATGTTCGTATCGAATCAAGCCAAACTACGGTTGAGTCAATCGAACAGCGTTTCGTACAAGTATCACAACACAACAAACTTGAAGCTTTAGTACGTGTATTAGAAGTTGAAAACACTGAAGGTGTGATCATATTCGTGCGTACTCGTAACTCATGTGTTGAGTTAGCTGAGAAGTTAGAAGCCCGCGGTTATGCTTCATCACCACTACACGGTGACATGAACCAGCAAGCCCGTGAGCGTGCAGTTGACCAACTGAAACGTGGCAAGTTAGACATTCTGATCGCGACTGACGTTGCGGCCCGTGGTCTTGACGTTGAGCGTATCGGTCACGTTGTGAACTACGATATTCCGTATGATGCCGAAGCTTATGTACACCGTATTGGCCGTACAGGCCGTGCTGGCCGTACTGGTATGGCGATCCTGTTTGTGACTAGCCGTGAAATGCGCATGCTGCGCACTATCGAACGCTCAACTAACAGCCGTATTTCACCGATGAAAATCCCAAGCCCAGAGACTGTTGCAGAACGTCGTCTGTCTCGCTTAGGTGAGCAATTGGCTGAAACAATCAACGGCGATTTAGATTTCATGAAAGAAGCTGTTGCTCAATTATGCCAACAGTTAGAAGTCGATACCGATCTGCTAGCCGCTGCATTATTACAGCAAGTTCAGCAAGAACGTCCTTTGCAATTGCCAGCCATTCAAGAACGTGTTCGTGATGAACGCAGTGAGCGCACTGAACGTAGCGACCGCGGAAGTGATCGTAATGACCGTGGTGGTGAGCGTGGTGAACGCAGAAGTCGCGAACCGCGTCCAATGCCAGCAAGCTTAGGCTCAGCTGAAGCGTTGAAAGACAACCCAGATTTAAAAATGTGCCGTTACGTGATCGACGTAGGTCGTGAGAATGGTGTAGGTGTGGGTAACATCGTTGGCGCTATCGCGAACGAAGCTAACATCGACAGCCGTTACATTGGCGCAATCCAACTTTACGATGCAGTGACCACTGTTGACCTGCCAGACGGCATGCCAAAAGACGTGTTACAGCACCTACGTAAAGTACGTGTTTGTGGCAAGCCATTGAACATCCGCGAAGCTGGCGATCAAGTATTTGTTGATTCAGGCCGCAGTGCTCGTTCAGACCGTCCTGCTGGTGACCGTAAACCACGTGGCGATCGTCCAACAGGTGACCGCCCAGCGGGTGATCGTAAGCCTCGCGCTGCGTCTACTGGTGATAAGCCATTTGCTGACCGCAAACCACGTGCAGACAAACCTGCCGGTGAGCGTAAGCCACGTAAACCACGTGAAGACTAATCTAGCTTAAGCTAGAGACTAAAAAAGGAGCCTAGGCTCCTTTTTTGTTGGCTTAACATCGCACTAGCTCAAAGCACACTGGCCAGTTGATATTTCAAGCTGATATAGTCAGTGCAAGAACGCCTAGCTTAAGGATATAAAATGGATTTTTTAGCACTGATCACTTCCCCATTGACCTCGGCACTGCCTGAACTCGCTAAGTCATGCCACAAAGATAAAACGTTATTAATCATGGTACTTGTCGGTTGCACTCTGTTTGCGGGCTTTATTGGAATGTTAGTCGCAATGGCAAATTAACTTGCAGTTAAGCCAACATGTCTATTAGTGTCGACTTAGTCTTTAGCAACGCATCTAGTGTATTTCGATGAAAAAAGCCTTTAACGCCGGCCTGTTATCCGCCTTTGTCGCCCCCGGCAGCGGCCATTTTTACCTAAAACATAAACGCTCGGCACTGGTATTTTTTAGCTTAGCGGTCGTGAGTCTTGTGCTGTTGCTATCGCAAATCTATCAAGTGGCGCAAGTCATCGCCTTAGATATTCAAAACGGCATCTTACCGCTAGATATCGGCGTAATTTCTGCCGAAATCACCCAACAAACCCAGACCACAATTGCCAATGCCAATGAACTGCTCTACGGCTTTATCCTCTGCTGGTTAGTGGCATTACTCGACAGTATTCGGCTTGGGCTTAAGCAAGATAAGCTGGATACACAAAGTAACCGCTAAATACCTTCTGACTCTTAGCGAGGCCGTAGCGACAAAAGCGATTTTGATATTGACCTAACATTTTTAATCCATTGAAAAATTGGATATTAACCTTTAGCTACCATGAAAATAACACCATAAACAGTCAAGATGGATGACGATATGTTAACTGAGCAACAACACAATTTTATCCTAAGTGAAGTGTCACAACCCGTGATTACCATTGCCCGTGAGGTTAATTTTGCCGAGCGCTATGCCTCCATGTTAGCGCGCTTTCCTAAGCTCCCTGGCGATTTTAATCCTAAGGTGCCGACGGAGCGTCAACAAATATTGGTTGCCCAGTTCCCTTACCCGATCCGCTTTTACAAAAGTGAGGGGGGGTATTACATGCTAAATGAGAAAAAGTTCGCCTACCCGCATATGACGCTTATGATGGAGATGCGGCAGTGGGTTCGCTTTCGTTTCAACCTATGGCGTGAAGATAAGCGCATCGGTGGCGGTTCTTATCAAGATATTGCCGTGGCGGAGCGATTAGCGCGAGGTGAAGAGATTGACTGGGACAAAGACTGGAATGTACCAAACTCCCCATGGTGCTATAACGAAGATCAATTACAAACGGTGCTAACCGAAAGTTTTGCACTATTTGATGACCTTTGTAAGCAATTACCTAAATAGTCACTTGAATTAATTGAGATATAGGCGGCTAAACAGGTTAACCGCCAAGGCATAAATTATTTAGGCCATGCTTGAATCAGGCTGTGGTAGCAAGAGACCAGTAAATCCGCCGCTTGGGCATAGTCGGGAATAGTTTCAGGGCAATAGAGGGCACAGTGACTACCCGCATTGCGCGCAGTTTGCAGATCAAACAGATAATCGCCCACATACAAGATCTCTGCGGGCGCGAGTTGCCACTGCTGGCAAATAAGATGAATACCTTCGGGATGCGGTTTAGGCTGCGCATCATAGCGCGTTAATACCAGTGCGATATCTATGCCGAGTTTATCGATAGTGATTTGCGCCGCTTCTGGCATATTGCGAGTCAAAATAGCCAAGGGCAGTGACTTGGCCCGTAGGCATTCGATAAGCTCCCTCGCGCCATCAATCCAACTGGCCTTGAGTGAACTTTGTCTTTCGTACTCATGGACAATGTCTAACGCTTGAGCACGAGCTTCACCCGTACTCAGACTCTCGACATGGGCCAAGATATCCGTACCAGAATGAATCCCCAACTCCCGCCGCAGCCCAGCAAAATCGGGATTAGAATGCGCTAAGGTGCCGTCGAGATCGAAGATGACCCCACGGATATCCTGAAGTTTTAATTCGCTGAGTCTAGTGATCACTGGCCTTTCCCATAGATAAAATGTCTGCGTTAGACAGCCTGCAAACGCTTCGCCTGACGATTACGGTACATAGGCAGCAATTGCACCACCATCACAGACACAATAATCACGCCAATCCCCAGCAGAGATAAACCATCTAATTCATCAGCGCGGAATACTTCTGGCCACCAGCCAAGGCTCACCACTAACGCGTGGCACTAAAGCTAAATACTGGCGTTAGGGCCAACATGGCACTGACCTGCGCCGTCGGCCAGTACTTCATCGACTGGCCAAAACAGCCATAGGCGATCAAGGTATTGGCGGCGCAAAACAGTGCTATCTGCCAATCGAAGCTGTCCATACGGACAAACTGACTAAAGTCGCTAAAGGGAGCCATTACGAAAATACCTAAGCCATAGATCACTAAGAGCACGTTCGCGGGCGACAAACGATTCAGTAAGGATTTTTGCAATAAGGCATAGCTAGTCCACGACAGTGCTGAGAACTGGATGATCATCACCCCAATCCAAACCTGATGATTATTAGCCCCAGAAAAATTTAAATTAGGATGGAAAAACATCAACATACCTAAAGCTAAGGTTGCAAAACAGCTGAGTTGCACTGCATTAAGTCGTTCCTTAAAAAACAACACACCACCAAACGCGAGGAAAAAGGGCGAAGTCTGGAAATTAAGTTGGGCGGCGCCGGGTGCGAGGTAATCGAGTGAGTAAACAAAAGACACATAATTGAGCATCAAGAAGATGCCAGCAAGCACTAACCTTAACCAAACTTTGGCATCGAGTGCTGCAAATTGCTTAAGACTACCTGCACTCCATTGGATCACTATGCTGACTAAAAGCGCGACCAGAAAACGAAACCAAGTAAGAGTCACAGGATCGATAAAGGCCGCAGAGAGCTTTAATGCTATAGGTAACATGCCCCAAAATAAAACCGCAACTGAGATGAACAGGAGCCCAAGCTGAGCATGATTATTTGCCTGAGGGGCGTTATGGCTAAGGTTCACGGAGGAGTCCAGTAGAAACCGCAAAATGGACAGCCATTCTGGCACTGAGCCAACACAATATCTAGCGGATCATCATGGAAACATTCGCGTTAGCTTGGATACTTTAGCTGACACTTATGTGAGGCAAGTTTCAGCATCTTACGATAATTGGAATATTGGCCGCACTCTTGATTCAACTGCAGCAGATTTACCCCGAAAGCCAACATTGGCATTTCCCGCGTTGCCAATAACCGAGTATATTTGGCCCATAAAAATGGCTTCTGCCACACACTCTCTAGGCCACTTCTTTTTAAGCTAACGCTTTAAATAGGAAAGTTAATGTTATCTACCGCCACGATCAAACAAGTTAAAACGCATATTAATACCGCAGCCAAAGAATTAGCCGAGCGCCGCGCAGCAGGCACGAGCGGCGATTTACTGATCCCAGAACTAAGGCCAACCAGCTTCGAACAGGCCTTCGCTATTCAACAAGCCGTAGCAGAAATATTTAAGGCAAGCGATAACAATCCTATCGCGGCGTGGAAATGCCTATTACCCACGGCGGAAAAAACCGTCGTAGCGCCTATTTATCAAGATGATGTGTATCAACAATCGACCACTTGCCCGCTCTATCCATCGACTAAAGGCCTGGCCCGAGTCGAACCCGAACTCGCCTTCGAGATTGCTCGCGATTTACCGCCAAGAAGCACACCTTACACAGAGGCTGAAATCGACGAGGCCTTAGGCCACACACGCTTAGCCTTGGAATTGATCAAAAGCCGCTACCACACACCCAGTGAAGCGACGCATTTTGATGCCCTCGCCGATGGCTTAGTCAATCAAGGACTGTGGTTAGGGCCAGTGCTTAATCCGCAAGAAGGTTTAGAAATGAGCTGTTTTGAACTCAGCGTTGATATTGCCAATGACGAGCACCAGCAAAGCGACACACTGCAAAAAACCGCCATTCATCCTAACGGTTTCCCTAAGGCGGGACTCTACTGGTTAGTTAACTTTTTATCCGCCCAAGGCATTGGCTTAACTCAAGGGCAATATGTGATCACAGGCTCCTACGCTGGCGTCCTTGATCTGCCATTGGCACAGGTCTGCAAATTTGAATACGGCGCGCTTGGACAGTTCGCCGTGACTTTCACAGCTAAGTGATTGCGACTTATAAAGCGACAAGGCACTGATAAATAAGCGAACTCAGTTTCAGCTGGGCTCGCTTATTTTCAATCTCAGTTCTCAGTGCTCAGTTATCTGCATTCACCACAAGCATCATTAACAAAAGCCAAACTAACTTGCCTCAAAATGTACACCTATGTATCATCTAAATTCATCAATAATAAGGATATATAGAATGTCACACGGAAAAATGCTGCCAATTGCCTGTCTTCTTGCCCTCACTTTAGGCACTTCTCTTAGCGTGCATGCCTCAGAAAATAGCTTTGCCAAAGCCTATAGTGACTATCAAGCCGCCGTAGAAAAAGGCGATGCTGCAAATATTGAAGCAAGCGCAAAAACCGCTTATCTACTCGGCGAAGCCCAATATGCCAAAGACAGTGTCGACTTAGCGAATCTCGCCATGAACTGGGCCAGCGCGATAGAAAAGCAAGTCGCCCCTTACCCATTTGCAGAAAAGAATCTGCCAAAAACGGCGAAGGCAAATGAGTTGTATCAGCTCGCTCTTGCAAACTATAAAGTTCATTATGGCAAAGAAGCGCTTGAGCTTATCGACCCCTTACTGGGGGCTGCACAAACCGCCGTTGAAGCCAAAGATGCGAAAAATGATTTGCTTACTGCTATCGCAATTGCTGAAAAATCCGATAAAAAGAAACTGCTCGCCGATGTAAAAATGGCCGCCTTCAACCGCTTATCAAATACAGAGCTATACACCAAAAGCGTAAGACGCTATGCCTTCGATGCCTATGATATTTATAAAGAGATTTTACCAGAGAACGCCATAGACAGAGTCAAGGCAACCTATGTGGTGGGTGCAGTTGAGTATGCAGAAAAGCATGATGACAAGGCGATGCCATTGCTTTTAGAAGTCGTGAAGCAGTTTGAAGCCCTTAACTTTAGCCATCCCTATGCCTTAAGTGCCCACGCTTATTTAGTCGAACTCTATGAGCGCCAAGGAAAGCGTGACGAGTCCACCGCCCACTGTATTGCTATCGGCAAAATGCGTCCTTGGGCCGACGCACAGGAACAACAACCTATTTTCCGTATCGTACCAGACTATCCAATGTCCTATGCTAAGCAACGTAAAAGTGGCTGGGTTCAGCTTAAATTTACTGTCGATGAACATGGGTTCGTGAAAAATCCTGAAATTTTAGCCTCTAAGGGTGGTGCTTTATTTGAAAAAGAGAGTATTGAAACCTTAAATAAATGGCGTTACGCACCCAAGTTTGAAAATGGTATAGCCGTGGAAGCACAAACTAGCGTGCAAATGGATTACACCATAAACTAATAGCCCGCTATTTCACCTCATAACCTAGCCCGTCGCTCACACTCGATGGGCTTTTTTCATCCTGCTCTGCAAGCTGCCCCAGACTTAACCCCTGCTTAAGTTGGATTAAACAAGCTTGGCAAATACACGCATCGGCAGACGGTAAAATATGGTTGATGACCCCTAGCGGCGAATCTGATGCTTGCGCTTGCAAGGCGGCCAAAGGTGGAAATGTTTGCAGAGCGCACCAACAGTCCTCAATACCCTTACCTAAAATCACAGCACATTGATTCGAGCCTTGGCACAGAGGGCAAATTTGCGCAGTTTCTAACTTAGGTTCTTCCAATGGCTGAGACACGGTAATCCTTATAGCAAGATAAGTTGTTATAGCGCGGAGATCATAATAGATTTTTGCAACTCAAACTTAATTGATTGGCACCAAAGTGAGACTTTAAAACTTTCCAAACTACGTTTGAATGCTTTAGTTAAAAAGTCGTGGGGCTTCACCCCTCAGGCTAATATTGGTGCTGTTTAGCACAATGCTATATTGATTGCGGCCTTACGGCCGAGATAAATCAAAGTCGTGGGTCTTCAACCCACACCCGACCAAGAGGGGATCAACAGCAATTCCCTCTTGGATCTCCCTTGCCGCCCCTAGCGAAGTTACATGCATTAGAGACTGGCCTTGGTCTTATGGATAAATTGCTATCGCTTCCGAAGGATGCGTCCCTGCACCTGCGAAAGCTAGCCGGTCATCCATGACCGGACTCACGCAATTTATTCCAACGCCCCGCGGCAACTTCGCAGGGGATGGTGAACTTCTGTAGTTTTAGTGTTGTCTGTGAATCCCAGAGATTTGTGTCTTTTCCATTTTTTAAAATTGGGTGTCCTGTTTTGTTGTTCAATAGTTTGTGCTCATCAAGTTATCTAACTTAAATGATATTTGGATGTATTTATTTGGCTCAGTGAACCGCATTCCTGCGTTATAGCAGTAGGGGTCACAGATGCGCACACGGTGAATACGGAAGGCGAGTTGAAATCACGTTAATTTTATGACTTTTTGAATTCTTTAAAGAATTCATCCTGTCTTTCAAATTGAGCGTTTAATTCTTCTTCAGTGATATCAGGCAGAGAGTCATACCAATGCTGTATTGATCTGATATTTGTATCTGTTTCTTTTATTCTAGCTATAAGCTTCTGAAAATTATCTGGTATCAAGCAGGCTAAATTTTCAGCTTGGACTGGACTATAAAACCCCGACATTGGTGGATTAATGCCAAATTTACGCTCCATGTCAAAACCTACTAAAAGTACAGGATTGCTTAATGCAACCGTAAGGGCTATTAATTCAACTGTTTTCAGGTAGTAAGAAAGACTCTGGCTACATGCTTTCTTATCAAATTGCGGGACGCCCATTCCATTTATATGCCGAAACCTTGGAGATATGATGTTGAAGCTATTTTCCAAGCCGTTTACATGAATGACATTACAGATATCCCAATAATGCTCTAATAAAACGTCTGTCCATGACTCGTCATTATCTTGGTCATACTGCGGAGTTGCCTTTTTTAGTGCACTTAACGCACGCTTAAAATTTGGTGTACCGTTATCTGAAACCGAATGCATCCACTTTTTTGCCTTTTCTGACTCAGTACTATCCAAGACAAAAAAACTGCCCGCTACTACGAGTTCTAAAGCTCTCCTTAAAGAATCAAAAGCATTTTTGTAGTTGCCCTGAAAGATCACCGTCAAACAACTATCCAACTCCTGTACCGCTTCAACCCACGGGAAAATGCTTACTTTTTCTAAGTGATCGACTCTTGCCGTAGGAGCTTCCATTAACTCATGCGTACAAAATGACTCAGCTTGCTCAAGCTTTTCGAGGTTTGGATAGTCATTATAGATATAGTTAGATGTCTCTGTAATAACACTTTCCAAACTAGAGAGCAGTATATCTCGTCTAGCGTTAAAACTTTCTTTTGGTAGGTTGAATGGATTCAAGGTCAACTCTTGTTAATAAATTTGACGTGCTACATACGATAACTGAAAAGATAGTTATCCACCAAAAATTAGAGTTCAATACTTTCCAAATCAGTTGATATTTTCTATCAATAAAGAAATACAGCAAGGTGTAACAAACCTTTGTTTAACCTGGTTAAAAAACTTGCAAATCAGTTTATTATGAAACACAGGAAGTGTTAACCCACCCCGATATATTTTGCCCACTCAAGATAGTTTAATGAGCCACCCATGGCTAAATTCTCTGTGTACTTTAATGATGCTAATGCTCAAAAGGCGAGTCATGGTGATTTGCGAGACGACCGTCCGCCCCATGGACGGGGCGGTCGAGCATCCACGGATGGACTGGCTGCGTGTCGGTGAGCGAATACCATGACAAGCCGATACTAGCGGGCTAAACCACTAAGTATTAATACCCTGAAATCACAGAGCGCTCAGTAGAATTGACCAACACATATTTGACCAATAAAAAAGCCAGCAAAGCTAAATGCTTACTGGCTTTTCTGTCTAACTTATTTACTCGCTTTATAACATCACACGAGCACTTAATCTCAGCGGCTCAACTATGACTTCTTAGGAAAAATCGGATAGGACTCAGTGCCTAACACTTTGCCATCAACAGTGAGACCATAGTAATCGCTGTCATTATGGTATTTCTCCTGCGCTTGCTTCACATCACCCTTGTTACGTGGGTCCTGCGGACGCTCGTGGGAGTTGATGTAAGCGGCAACATCCCAAGCCTGTTGGTTCGTCAACTGCATACTCTTACCAAAGGGCATATTTTCATAAATGAAAAATGCGGCAGTATTGACCCTGTGCATTCCCGCTCCCCAGTTATAACTTTGAGATCCCCACAGCGGCGGCAGTGCATACACACCCGCAATGGCTTGACCTTGCCCATCAACACCATGGCAAGTTTGGCAATGGGCGACATACACGGCTTTACCTCGTTCAGGTGAATAGGCTTGTTCGGGTTTTGGGATCTCAGGATAAGCGCGACCCGGCAAGTTAGCACGTTGCTCAACTGTCATCGCCTTAGCTAATGCCTCTGGTAGTGGGAAGTCATCCCGCTTTGCACCTTTGACTAACTCAGCATCACTGATCTCAGGAACAGGGCCACTGATATTAGCCTCATCCATCAAGCCGCCCATGCCTAACCAATAAGCGTAGGCAGAAAGCGCCACTAACTCAGGGCTACCTGATGCAGGGGCTTTACCATTCATCGAATAGTTAAAACAGCCTTGGATACGTTCTTCAAAGCTACTGACTTTATTGTCTTTTTTACGATACGCCGGATAAGCAAAATACGCACCCCAAAGGGGTGATGCATTGGCTTTACGGCCTGCATCCATATGGCAATTGGTACAGTTAAGCTCATTACCCACATACTTATCACGCAGCTGTTGGGTATTCACAAACAGTTGATAACCTAAACGCACTTTGTCACCAAAGGCGCCTTCGGGAATCGCACTCAAAGGTCTAGGGGTAAGATAGGTTTGATCTGCTACCTTAGGGAAAGAAGGCAGCGGAGCTTGCTTATCTGGGCGTTCTTGTACTGGCTCAGTTTCAGCTTGCGCCTGAACGGTTAACGACCCCATCGCGGCCAGTAATAACATTGCGGAATATTTCATGGCCGGCTCCTTATTTTAAATTAGCAAAGTAGTTGGCTAACGCATCAATCTCGGCGACGGTGAGCTTATTCGCGACGCTCCCCATCATGCCATCGACGTCACCTTTACGTGTGCCCGACTGCCATGCCAATAATTGCGTTTTGATATAACTCGCCTGTTGACCTGCTAAGCGAGGAAATAAGCCGCCACCTAATGCAGAAGGACCATGGCAGGTCACGCAGGCTGGTAAACCACGGGACCAATCACCTTGATAGGCTAAACGGGCGGTATCGTCATTAAAAACAACTTGTTCACCGCGGATAACAGGCTTGACGTCATTGGCAGGCTTTACTGAAAAATAGCTCGACACTTGCTCAATACCATCACCTTGGAGCGTCATTGCCATCGGCATCATGGTCGCGTTTTGGCGAACGCCCGCTTGGAAATGCTGCAATTGTGTCGAGATATATTCTTTAGATAATCCCGCTAATCGAGGGCCGAGTGGTTCAATACCCTCACCCCCGGCCCCATGGCAAGACACACATAACTGCGCAGCTTGTGGCATAACGTTCATCGATTGTTTGTCAGAAGGCTCGGCGGCAGCGGCATAGCCGCTACATAGCGTTAAGCCTATGACTAATGTTTTAATCTTCATGTTCTATCCTTGAAGAGAATTAAGCTCTAAAGCATAGGGGTTATTGTTATTTATGTTTGTGCTCACACACTAAACCCATTTTAAAATCAGCCGCTCATTTTTAAAACAGCCAATAAATGAGACTTAACATTCATTAAGAGTCACTTATTGTTCAATTCAAACGGGATAAATTTACCTTACTCTGTACAAGGTTAAGCTGCAAGCCTTCAAGACTTAATGGCCTGCTCAATAACCAAATCGCGTCGATTCGAAACGATTCAATAACTTATGTATCAAATAGCATAAAAGTAACGTGCCAACGATAGCGATTAAAATACTGCTCACTCGGTATAAGGCACTGAAGATTAAGTCGTTACCTGGGGTCAAATACTGCCCAAACAAAATCCCTAACGTGGTCATAGCACCAAAACCCACGCCAGAGCCATTCGCCTCGCGCACATGGGCTTGGCTAAAAATCATCAGTCCAATCCACAACAAGGGGACAACTAACAGCAATAGCCCTGACCAATCATAGAGCAGCAACTGCACGAATATCCCAAACGACACCCCCAACAGGGTGCCTATGGCGCGCTTACGGGCATAGTCGAGTGCACCATTCCAATGCATGGGAAACAATAGCAAAAGAGTGGTCGCTTGAGCCGACATCGAATCCCGCAGATCAAATATTTGAAACACCAGAAATGATGCCGTCGCTATGGTCGCACCGAGCAAGGCTTCGTGGCGCATTCGATGCGGCGCCTTAGGCCCAGGTTTGTAAGCCGCTCTTGGTTCCACATCGGGCCAGAGTGCCGTCATAGCGTAGGCGATAACAACTGACAGTGCTGTCGCCCAAAAGTTACTGAAAACTAAGTCGTTTAAGTCAACGCCGGGATAGCTGGCAAAGTGCAGCATGATACTGAGACTCAGCACACCGTTGGCACCAAAGAGAAACAAACTGCCGCGGGACATGGCCGCAAAGCGATATAAAAATAATAGGAAAACGATAGGAGTCATCATGCCGGGATGGCTGCCAAAGAAACCGCTGAGTAACCCAACCTCTAACCCAGCCATGGCAGATGAAGCTAATAATTGGCGCATAGCATGGCCATTCATCACTGGCACTAATCCGAGTAGTAGCATAGGTGTCACAGTGAAGAAGACTCCATTGCTCCAACCAAAAATTTTACACAGGGTAAAACCTAAGGTCGCGCCAGTCGCAATCCGTAAACACTGGCGTAAATCGTTGGCCGTCAATGGGCTATGGCGTAGTAACATGCTCGTCGCCTTGTTCTATCGATACATTAAATGAGGATGTTTAGCTGGCTTATGCTGCGTTCACACTTATGTTGCTTTGAAGCGTTCACTCAAGCGACTCGTGGCAAATACAAACCACCGCGAGTCACTCGTGCTCGTCAACACAGATAAGTACTGATGGATATGCCGATAAATATGCTGGCAAATACGCTAGTAAACATTCTAGTAAATAGGCTAGTAAATATAGTGCAGCAGGCTGATTGCTTTAATTTGCACCTTAGCGAGCAAGCTAAACAGACTATTCTCGGGCAGCAGTTGCACGGTCGCGCGCGCACCCGCAGGTAAGCTGTTCATTGCCATACCATCTAACACTAGATGTAATCTCAATCTTTGGGCATCACGTACCCAACGGTCCGATTCCTGTGGCGCGGCTAAACGGCCATTGGCATCGAATTGCCCAGCACTCACGCCCGCATCGACACTGCTCACCGTCGCCCGATATAAACGCCCAGGTTCGCCATCGAACGCAATCAAAGCGGTCGAAGTAGCATTCACGCCACGCAGACTCTTCTCGCGAAAATCGGCAATAATATCCACTTTATCCGATACCACAGCCAACAGAGGTTGCCCCACGGTCGCAAAACTCCCGACTTCTAACTGCAGGTTAGTCACTATCCCATCCTGATCTGCACGTATTTGGGTATAAGACAGATTAAGCTCGGCTTGGGCTAAATGGTTTTGCGCCTGACGCACTTTAAGATTCTCTTCGCCATAACTGCCACGACTCACTTTGAGTTTTTCTAAACGCGCATTGGCGGCAAGCAAATTGGCTTCTGCTGCTGCGGCATCGCTATCGGCTAGCTCCTTTTGCTGCTGCGATACACCATGGGTGGCATACAGGGCATCGAGACGTTTAGCCTCGCTGCGTTTTTGTTGTGAGGTGGTTTTATTGGCATTGACCTCGGCCTTAGCAGCCAATAGCGAGGCATCTAACTCAGCATTATCTTGACGGGCTTGCTCTAAGGCCAATTTAGCCTGCGATACCGCTAACTCATAGGGTGCGGGATCGACTTGAAACAACAAATCACCCTTGGCAACCGCTTGGTTATTGGTCACGGCTATGGTCTGGATTTTACCGCTGATCTGCGGTGTCACTTTCGTCACTACACGGGTCGCCATGGCTTGAGGCGTCAATGGCATCATAGTGTCGGCCAGCATGAAATAGCCAAAAACCATCACAAAGCCAAACATGGCAAATTTTACTAAACGGGCAAACTGTTGATCCGGTGTCATCTTCTTTCTCACAAAAGGGTGTCTGTAACCTTGGTTAATTTGGCGCTTGCGTTGTCGCTGATCAGGCTAATAATGCGTTCAAATTCGCTCAACTCTTCAGCACTGATCCCGCCTAATAACTCACGGCGCACTTGAATAATCCGCGCTTCCATTTGCTTTAAAACATCTAATCCCGCTGGCGTCAGGCTCACAATCCTTGCCCGCTTATCTTTGTCACAGCAATGACGCTCGACTAGACCTTGCTCTTCTAATTGCCCTAAGGTGCGCATTAGCGAAGCCAATTCAATTTCTAAGGCATCGGCCAATACTTTCTGGCTCACGCTGTCACCTAAACGCAGCAGTTTCCAAAGGGCAGTCCAACGGGGATGAGTTAATCCTAAAGGTGCCAGCTCAACATCGGCCACGGTACGCCACAGTCGATGCAGACGGCCTAAATGCTCCGCCAGTGATAACTCTTTTAGTCGCTCTAATTCTTTTTGCATCTTGCTCACCTATTTAGTTAGCGTGCTAAGCATTATACTTAGTTAGCAGGCTAAGTAAATATTTAGGTCACAAATAGATCTGTGTCCAAGGGCACGAAACGAGCGTAAGAGGGAATAAATAACTTAAAAAGGTTCGCGCCCTCTCAAATCTTATCAAGTTGTATCTCTATAATATCAAACGGATAAATTGAGTTGATTTGCACATGAATTGGAGGCTGTTTTGATAAATCTAAAAATTAGTACGAGGATCGTTATTGGGATCTGTCTATTACTGTTAACAGTAATGAGCTTTATCATGCCGCTCGTTCTCTCTGAATTCAGTCGCCAAGTTGCAGAATCCGAGCAAAGAGAACTCCATAAGATCTATGAAACCGCTGTTGCCGAGATAGCCTCATCGGGCAAATTAGCCGAAGCAATGGCAACTATCATCTCACTCACGCCAGAAGTTCAAAGCACCTTTGCAACAGGTGAACGTGATGAACTCACCGCCCGTACCTTACCTATATTTACTCAACTAAAGCGCGATTTTGCGGTTCAGCAATTCCAATTTCATAGGCCACCTGCCACTTCTTTTCTACGCTTGCATCGTCCCGAAAAATTTGGCGATGATCTCACCAGCATACGCAAGACCATAGTGGAAACAAATAGCCAAAAGCGCCCTCTTTATGGCTTGGAATATGGAGTGGAAGGATTAGGTATTCGTGGTTTAGTTCCAATGAGTTACAACGGGCAACACACAGGATCAGTTGAGTTTGGCATGTCCTTCGGTCAACCCTTTTTTGATAATTTTAAACAAGCCTATCAAGCAGAAATTGCCCTCATCTTGCCAGATGATTCTGGATATAAGTTATTTGGCGCGACATTCACGCCTGATACCCAAGCGACAGATGAACTCAATAACGTCATGCAAGGCCATGAAGTCATACGCACTATTTCCTTAAATAACAAAACCTACGCCCTATATCGCCACGCCATAAAAGATTACTCAGGAAACGTGTTTGGCGTACTCGATATTGCGATGGATAGAACCCATTCAGAACAAGCGATAGCGGATATTCGCCTTAAGTTGATCCTTATCGGTTTAGTAGCTCTGGTCATTGGAACCGCCATTGCTTGGTTTATTGCCAAAGGGATTACTCGCCCTATCGCTGAAACCACCCAAGCCATGAATGATATCGCTGAAGGTGAAGGCGATTTAACCCGCCGAATCGCGGTAAAAGGTAAGGATGAAATTGCTGAATTATCGATGGCATTCAACCGCTTTGTAGAAAAAATTCACAACACAGTTTCCCACGTCGCCGACTCAACAAGCCTGCTCGCCACCTCTGCTGAAGAAATGTCGAGCATTACGCGGGAAACCCAGAAGATGGCGAGTCGTCAGCACCTCGAAACCGAGCAAGTTGCCACCGCAATGAATGAAATGGCCGCAACAGTACAAGAAGTTGCCCATAACGCTACCGATGCGGCCGATGCCGCCAATCATGCCAATGATTCAACCGAACAAGGCAAATTGGTTGTACAAAAAGTAGTAACCACTATCGCCATATTGGCCGAGGAAATAGCCACAGCAGCGAGTGAAATCAATGAATTAGAGCGTAATACCGCTGAAATCGATTCTGTGCTTGTGGTTATCCGTAATATTGCCGACCAAACTAATTTACTCGCACTCAATGCGGCAATTGAAGCCGCAAGGGCGGGAGAACAAGGTCGAGGATTTGCGGTCGTTGCCGATGAAGTACGCACTCTGGCGAGCCGCACTCAAGCATCTACGACGGAAATTCAGCAGATGATCGAAGCGCTTCAGCATAAAGCTAAGTCCACAGTCAATGCGATGGAAACCAGCACCCGCACCACCCAAAGCTGTGTATCCCAAGTTCACCAAGCGGGTGAAGCACTCGAAGCCATTACCCATGCGGTTTCCACCATTAGCCAGATGAATATCCAGATCGCCAGCGCTGCAAATGAGCAATGTGCGGTTTCGGCAGAGATTAATAAAAATGTTAATAACATCAATGATATTGCGACCAATGCGACAGATAGTGCGGTACAAACTGCACGCGCTGGCGATGAACTTGCCCAACTCGCAGCCCGTTTAACAACGTTATTGGCTCAATTCAAAATTTAAAGCACAGAAAAACAAAACGCCGCATTCTCTGCGGCGTTTTTATTAGCTTATTTTATAAAGTTTTATTTAGGACGCACGCCTAAAGTGTGGCAAATCGCGTAGGTCAATTCGGCGCGATTTAAGGTGTAAAAATGGAAATCCTTCACGCCTTCGCGGGACAGCACTTTCACCATGTCGATGGCCACGTTTGCCCCCACCAATTGGCGTGTACCCGCATCGTTTTCTAGACCGTCGAATTGCTTATGTAACCAATTCGGTAACGACACATTGGTCATGCCCGCGAAACGTTTTAGCTGGGTAAAGTTAGTCACAGGTAAAATGCCCGGCACAATTTCAACGTCGATACCGGCGGCAACGCAGCGATCACGAAAACGCAGGTAAGATTCCACATCGAAGAAAAATTGGGTAATAGCACGGCTGGCACCCGCATCAATCTTGCGCTTAAGGTTGATCAAATCCGCCTGTGCATTGCTCGCATCGGGATGCACTTCTGGATAAGCCGCAACTGAAATATCAAAGTCAGCCACAGAGCGCAGTAAACGCACTAAATCGACCGCAAAACGGGTTGGCTTGGGGCTGCCCGCAGGTAAATCACCACGCAGTGCCACTATGTCACGAATGCCCGATTTCCAGTAATGTTTGGCCAGTTCTAATAACTCTTCATCGCTGGCATCCACTAAGGTTAAGTGCGGCGCGGCAACGAGGTCGGTTTCCTGTTGGATACGTTCAATCACGCCATGGGTGCGGTCGCGAACACCTGAGTTAGCACCGTAAGTCACAGACACAAACTTAGGATTCAGCGGCTCTAAACGACGGATAGAGTTCCACAGGATCTGTTCCATTTCGGGGGTCGATGGCGGGAAAAACTCAAAAGAAACATTAATATCGCCATTAAGCTCAGACAAGCTCTGGTTCAGCGATTGTGAATGTTGTGCGTGATGAAAAGCCATGTGTATTTCCTCAACCGCCCTTGGCGCTACTCTTTGCTAGTATGAATTAGTTCAAATGGACGTTTGGACGTCTATATGTCCATATACTAGAGAAACTGAGATGTAAGTCAAGCCCAAAAATACCCATAAACCGCATTTAATCTTGGTTAATTTGATAGATTTATTCTAGCCAATAAAAAAGGACTCGAATGAGTCCTTTAAGAGGCTTGATACCGCGTTATTCCTGCAGCAGATCGCGACAGATCTGGGTCAGATCCGACTGCACCGCCGCCGCGGTCACTTCGCGTCCAGCGCCCGGTCCACGGATGATCAGCGGATTACCTTGGTAGAAGACACTGCGGATCACAAACACATTATCACCAGGGGTTAAGTTGGCGTAAGGGTGATGGGTATCAATCCACTGCAAGCCCACTTCGGCCTTAAGCTCTGGGCCGCTGTTGTCTAAGGATGCCACATATCTAAGCACCTTATTTTGCTCCGCCGCCGCACCATACTGTTGCAGCAGATCGGCATCTAACTCGACAATACGGGTGAGAAATTGATCTAAGGGAATATCCGCCAAAGCGGCTGGTACGAGTGAGCGCAGTTCAATATCTTCGAGCTCGATTTCAAGGCCAATCTCACGGGCTAAGATAAGCAGTTTACGCTGCATATCGCGGCCGGAGAGATCGTCGCGGGGATCGGGTTCAGTAATGCCTAAGCCTCTGGCTTCAATCACTAATTCTGAAAATGGCTTGCTAGTATCGTATTTCTCAAACAACCAACACAGGGTGCCGGAGAAAATCCCGCCTACCGCTTCAACGCTATCACCGCTGTTACGCAGATCATTTAGCGCATGTTGGATGGGTAAACCTGCGCCACAGCTGGCGTTATAGCGCCAAAACAAACGACGATTACCCAGTTGCTGCTTTAACTCTCGATAGAAAGGCAGTGGACCCGAGCCCGCAAGTTTATTCGCGCTCACCACATGGATGCCACGCTCGAACAGTTCTGGATATTGCAGCGTCAAACTGGCGCTGGCACTGATATCTAAGGCCACCAGCTCATCGCAGTTAACTTGCTCTAATTGCTCGAATAAATGTTCATACTGCCAAGGCGTGGCTTCAGTATTAAACTCTGTTTGCCACGCGGCAAGATTAATCCCAGTGGATTTAATCAAGGCTTTACTCGAACTGACCAAACCGACTAACTCAACACTGGCTTCGAGTTCATGGTCCAATGATGGTGAAACCGACTTAAACAGATCGATCCAAGCCTCACCGATATTACCCACACCGAGCAGCAGGACACCAATGCGTTTACGCGGGCCAGCGCAGCGGCGGTGAACTTTTTGGGTTAACAGATTCACCTGTGACTGGGGCACTAACGTCACTAAACTTAAATCGCCACTGAACAAAGGTTTAGCATCACGGCTCAGTAAACGGGCGAAGCTGCGGCGATAATGTTCGGCGTCGGCACTCACTAATGCGACTAAACCAAAATCTGTGTTGATCTGCTGATCACTGATCCCTAATGCTTCTGCCTCGGCATCGAGTAATCTTTGAACTTGTTTTTGATTCTCAGCGGTATAGGCAAGTTCAACCCTTTGATGGGCAGAGGTCCAATGGGCCAATGGCGTTAAACCCGCGGCGATCAATAAATCTAATAAACGGGTTAACTCACCCGTGAGTTTAAAGCCGAACAGGACAACAGCATTGAGATTAGTCACCACAGGCGCGCTCGCCGACGAACTGTGGGGCGCGATTAAGGTAAAGTCGGTGTGGGACGCATAACTTGAACGCACCGCTAAGCTCACTTCGGTATTGAATAACGGCTGCAAAGTGCGCGAATGCAATACTGGCGAGCCTAAACGCGCTAGGCGATCGGCTTCGGCAAGTGACATGCTTTTCAGTAACTTGGCATCGTTGATTTTATTAGGATCGGCGTTGAACACCCCTTCCACATCGGTCCAAATGGTCACGCGCTCGATATCAGCGAGACTCGCAATCAGGCTGGCGCTAAAATCTGAACCATTACGACCAAGTAACAAGGTATCGCCACGCTCGTTAGCGCAGATAAAGCCGGTGATCACCAGCCGTTCATTTGGGTGGGCGGCTAATAGGGCTTGTACTTTAGCGCGGGATTCTTGTACCCGAATTTGCGGCACAGCGGCTTCATCGGCCACTAAAATTGAACAGGCATCCACATGGCTTGCCGCCACGCCAGATTCGCGCAGTAGCGCCGCCATTAAACGTGCCGACCAACGTTCGCCAAAGCTTACCACATGGTTGATTTGGTATTCATTGCGCTCATCTAAGGACAACAAGCTGATGAGTTGCGCTTTATCAGTGGCCAAACGCTCACGCAGATCGCGGGCTTGTTCATTCGACAACAACTGCTCAATCAACCCCTGTTGGTAGCTGATCAGCACTTGTAATTCTTCTTGCCATAGCTGACCCGCATCACGCAGCGCTAATAATTTATACAGGAAATTCGTGCTTTTACCCGCCGCAGAGACCACCACGAGATCATCACTATGACCGTGGGTTAACAGGATATGGGCGACTCGGCGATAACAATCGGCATCCGCTAAACTGGAGCCACCAAATTTATGTAAGTGACAACGTGCCATCTATTATTCCTCTACTGACAAGCCGCAACGGCGGCTAATCCTGCTTGAATATCTGCAACTAAATCGGCGGCATCTTCAATACCCACCGATAGACGCAATAGGGTGTCCTTAATACCAGCCTCGAAGCGCGCCTGCGGCTCCATGGCTCTGTGGGTCATAGTTGCGGGCACTGCCACTAAACTTTCGATGCCACCTAAACTTTCCGCCACACTAAATAAGCTGAGTGCACCTAAAAAGGCCACCACTTCGGCCTCGCCGCCTTTGAGCTCAAAGCTCAGCATAGCGCCAAAGCCCTGTTGTTGCTTGGCCGCAATGGCGTGACCTGGGTGATCCGCAAGACCTGGATAATAGACTTTGCTCACCACAGGGCTTTGCGTTAATACCTCAATAATACGCTGGGCATTGGTTTGATGCTCGCGAATACGCACAGCTAAGGTACGTAGGCCGCGCAGGGTCAGATAACTGTCGAAGGCCGACCCCGTTAAGCCTAGAGTGTTCGACCACCAATGTAAGCTTTCGCCGATTTGCGCGTCTTTGGCGACCACAGCGCCGCCGACCACATCGCTATGACCATTGATATATTTAGTGGTGGAGTGGATAACGATATCCGCGCCTAACAATAGGGGTTGTTGCAATATTGGCGATAAAAAAGTGTTATCGACCACCACCAGCGCGCCGACACCATGGCTCGCCTTAGCAATGGCTTCGATATCCACCACACGCAATAACGGGTTCGATGGGGTTTCGAGCCACACCATCTTAGGATTCTGCGCAATGGCGGCGGCTAACGCTTGGCTGTCGGTTTGGTCGACCACAATCAGCTTAAACTGGCCTTTCTTCGCCAAGTTGGTAAATAAACGGTAGGAACCACCATAGCAATCATGGGGCACAACTAATAAGTCATCGGGGCCGAGCAAAGTAGTCACTAAGGTGATGGCCGCCATGCCAGTGCAGGTCACTATGCCAGTGGCACCCTTTTCTAATTGCGCTAATGCTTCGCCTAAAATGCAGCGCGTTGGGTTGCCTGAACGACTGTAATCGAATTCGCGGGGATTTTTATGACCATCGAAGGCGTAATTAGTCGACAAATAAATCGGTGGCACAACTGCGCCATATTGAGTATCGCTTTCGATACCCTGACGCACTGCCAGTGTGGCTAATTGACGCTCTGCCATGGGTGGACTCCTAAATTCGATAGACTGATAGAGATGTCTGGACGTCTAAATGTACCTAAGCCCAACGCCATCGTCAATAGGCGTGAAGACGTTTAGACGTCTGAACATAAAGAAATCTGTTTGCAATCACAAAGAAATAGTAGCAATAATTTGACTGTTCTTTGTAAGGGTTTAAAATCTGCCCCGAATTTAGCGTTATAACAGGTGAGTCAATGACTGAATGGAATGGGGAATACATCAGCCCCTATGCTGAACATGGCAAGAAGAATGAACAAGTAAAAAAAATTACTGTGTCTATTCCGCTCAAAGTGCTTAAGGTCCTCACGGACGAACGTACTCGTCGTCAGGTCAATAATTTGCGTCACGCCACCAACAGCGAGCTGTTGTGTGAGGCATTTTTGCACGCCTACACTGGCCAGCCATTGCCCAACGATGAAGATCTGTCAAAAGATAACCCAGACAGTATTCCCGCCGAAGCCAAGTTGTTAATGGATCAAATGGGAATAGAGTGGGAAGACATGGAATAACGACTCGTCGCTTTCAAAGTCATATCACAGTGCTCATCAATAGGGATCGTTAACGATCCCTTTTTGTTTATACCCAAGCGACTTCAAACTTTAAATTTCACTATCTTGAGTTGGTTTGGGATATAGGAAATCCTATGTTTTCTATGATAGATCCACAGACACTCGCCTTAGCCTCGCTGGTCGTGTTTCTGGGCGCCTTAACCCAAAGTCTGATTGGGTTTGGACTTGCGGTTGTCGCCAGTCCTTTGCTGTATATCGTCGATCCACAACTTGTACCTGCGCCTGTTATTGCTATGGGTTTCTCCATCGCCCTGCTGACCTTAGTGCGTGAACGCGGTCACTTAGAATTCAATGGCTTGCAATATGCGCTCATAGGTCGCGTGCCCGGCGGTTTTATCGGCGCGAGCCTGTTGCTGTTTGCGCCTCAGCCCATACTGGGTTTATCCATCGCCGCCATTGTGACTGTCGCAGTGATCCTCAGCCTGTATAAATTCAGCCTGCCAGTGAATAAGAAAACCCTCTTCGGTGCAGGTGTGGTTTCAGGGATCTTCGGCAATATCGCCGCGATTGGTGGCCCACCGATGGCGATTTTGTTGGCAGGCAAAGATGCCTCGCAGTTTCGCGCAGCCCTGTCGGCCTTCTTCATTTTTAGCTCCATGATTGCACTGATCATTTTAGCGATCACTGGCTTATTAGAATTAAAACATCTGTGGCTGTCGTTGATGCTGCTCCCCTCAGTGATTTTAGGTTACTTAGTCGCAGGACGATTAGTGGGCCGTGTCGATAAAGAGAAGACAAAAATGGCGACGTTAGTCCTGTGCAGTATCAGCGCCTTAGTGCTAACGGTGAAGTCGGTTATCGAGTTATTACCCCAATAAGCGTCCTGCTTGTACTGGCAAACCTTCTCAAGATTCAAACAATAAAAAAGCACTGACATTGCCAGTGCTTTTTCTTTATCTATCAATATGTAAAGCCAGATTACACTCAGCTTAAATAGCTTTGCCCTGCGTACACAATAAAGTGTCTTAAGGCGAGTACGCCCGTTAAGCTCGCACAAGCCACCATGATCATCGCCCCCTTAGTGTGGCGAGTCGCGGCGGGTAGCAGCATAAACAGCAATGGAATACCAAAACCTATACCGACAACGCCTATCCAGAACACGCTTGCCCATAGCCCAGAAGTTAACGATGCTAAGGCCGCAGCCGCCGCGCCGCCCTTGAAGTACAAGGCGCAGAACAACATGAACAGGAACAGGATTTCAATCGCCATCACAGGCAATTCTAAACCGTGCATCTTCACTAAGGTTTTGTCGTGGCTGTCCGTCTTAAACATCAGCAACGCCAGTACCGCATTTGCCGCAGCGCCCGCCGATAGACCTGACACTAAAAACAGCGCAGGCAGTACCGCAGTGTTGAGCATAGGATAGGCATTCATCGCCGAAATTAAGAAGCCAGTGTAAGCCCCTACGCCAATGGCGAGGACAAACAACAATACTTCAATCAGCTTTCGAAATGGCATAAGTAACTTAGCGATAGGTGTTAGGAAACCCAAACCCCATTTTGGTAAGTCATTCCGCAGCACAATAATGGCGTATGCAAAGGCCAAGGGAGAATAGGCCAGCAGCGCCAGCACCCCGATTGCCATAACTGACTGGAAGTTATAGTGAATTAAGATCAGCCAAAAGTGGAATGGTTTGGTTAAATCAAACACTAAGCAAGCTAAACCTAAGCTAATTGCCACAGGTCCAATAATCGCTGCCGCCTTAAGAATGCTGCTTTCAGCTCCCGCGCTGAGTTCCTTATTCGCCCAGCGCAAACCAATGCCAATCAGTAAACTGCCCGCGGATAAACCCGCCATAAACAGGTAAACGGCGATGACCCAGTGCCAAGTGACAGGATCATATTGCGCCATGTCGCCCCAAGTATTGTTCATAATCAAATCCCCCCTCTTTTGGTAGGAACGCGATATACCCTAGGTTTAGTGCCCAAATGGGTTTTATCTTGGTAAGTGATTTTAGTGTTGAGCATGATGGCCACTTCACTGCTTGGATCATTAGCATCACCAAACACTAAGGCATCGGTTGGACACACAGTCACACACGCTGGCTCTTCGCCCCGTGCTAAACGACTGTCTTTACAGAAGTTACACTTATCCGCGGCCTTGGTTTCTGGGTTCATAAAGCGCACTTTATAAGGGCACGCTGCCACACAGTACATACAACCGACACACTTCTCGGTATGGATAGAGATAATGCCATCTTCACCCACATAGGCCGCGCCTGTTGGGCACACTTTAACGCAGGGTGCATCTTCACATTGCTGGCAAGATACCCTGTGATATTTGAAATGCAGATTGGGCATCTCACCAAAGGGGCCTTCCACACGCACTTGCAGACGAGTTACGCCTTCGGGTACGCCATTTTCACTGCGACACGCCACGTTACAAGCTTGGCAGCCGATGCACTTATTCTCGTCGTGCACCATTACATATCGTTTATTCATTTAAGCCTCCGATTAGCGCTTTGCCAGCGTGACGCCCGTGGTGTGCACTGTCATGCCACACACAGGAGCAGTAACGTGCGGCAGTAAGTTACCGCAGTGGATACCTTTGCCCGTTGCTCTGACCAACTCTTTGTTTTTAGAACCAAAGCCCATGTAAGCAAACACAGTATCTTGGCGAATGCCCGGCGTGACTAAGGCATGGCCTTCTTCTGTGCCAACACTGCTGGTGAGGCGGATTGGGTCGCCATTGCTGATGCCTAATTTGCCCGCAGTGACGGGGTGAACCCACACAGCGTTATCCGACATCAGGTTAGCGAGCATAGGCACATTGTGGGTTGCACCATTGGTGTGCACCGCCACTTTGCCTTGGATAAAGTACAGCTCATCTGCTTTTTTAAGATTCACTTCGCGGAACTTGATCACCCCACGGCCCGGTGCCATGGCTTCGACTTTCGCGGAAGTGAGTTCAATCTTGCCGCTCGGGGTTTTAAAGGTCAGTGCGCTGGCGTAAGTGCCGTCTTCATCGGCAGGTCGCGCATTGGGGTATGCCTTAATAAACTCGGCAACCATCTTAGGCTCGCACAACATAATTGGCTTACCGAAGCTCACAAAACCTTCGTCTTTGATACGGCGCAGCAGGTCAGTGTCGCGGTTCACCTGCAGCATTTGCAGGGTTTCCATGTTTTCCCATGGATAGAACTCGCCAAGGCCCATAGCCACACCCACATCCTTAAAGATCTGCCAAGAAGGCTTAGTATCACCTAAGGTTTCAACGACCCGTTGGCGCACATAATAGGCCGGATTTTTACCTGACTTATCAGCAATTTCTTCATCACGTTCAAGATAAGTTGACTCAGGTAAAATCACGTCCGCATAGGCGGCGGTTTCGCTGATATACACATCACACACGGCGATAAAGTCGAGCTTTTTCATCGCTTCAACAACGCGTGCTCTGTCTGTCATGGTTTGCATTGGGTTAGTGCGTGACATCACCCAACCGTGTAACTGGTAAGGCACAGCGCTTAATGTGGCATCGAGAATGGTTTGGTAAACGCCGCCCGATGTCCACATCATGGCGTACTGTTCTTCCACCTGATCGATACGTTTCGCTGCTGGTTTTGGCATGTCTTTCACGCCAGGTTTTGCCAATACGGGCGCAACCGCTTCACCGGCAAGCTTGTTGTAATCACCGGGTTTCTGGCCGATATAAATCCCGCCCTTACGCTCAATATTACCAATCAAGACGTTGGCGGCGTAAAGGGCGCGGCGCATCTCAAACTCTTCGGTGGTAAAGGTGGCTCTGTGACCAAAATCGACCACAGCATGGGGCGCTTTAGCGGCATATTCGTGGGCGATACGACGAATGTCTTTGGCAGGCACATCGGAGATGGTTTCAGCCCATTCAGGGGTATAGGCTTTCACTTCGGCGGCAAAGGCTTCGAAGCCTTCCACATAGCGCGCGACAAATGCCTTGTCGTAAAGATTATCTTCAATCAATACATGGCATAACGCCAAGGCGACGGCCACGTCGGTACCGGGGCGAATGGCGTACCATTCATCGGCTTTATCGGCCACGACGGAGAATCTTGGCTCGAACACCACCAGCTTGGCACCTTTGTCCATTTGCGCCGCCATCATGCCGCGGGTTTCGGACATATTGATGCCTTCGTACAGGTTATGGCCGAAGTTAATGATGTATTTAGAATTACTTAAATCACGTTTAACCTTAGTGCCAAAAATAGCCTTAGCGGCAATTTCATAACCACCAGGGCAAGTCGACGCGTGGGTAAAGGTATTTGGACTACCAAAGGCGGTCGCAAGGTGAAACAAATGCTTTTCTTGTGAGCCAGATTTTGACGAGAATGCCACGGCTTCTGGGCCATGTTCTTTTTTGATTTTATTGAGGTTTTCAGCGATTAATTTATAAGCTTCATCCCAACTGATCTCAGCCCATTTGCCTTCGCCGCGCTCACCGACCCGCTTTAACGGTTTAACGATACGCTGTGGATCGTACAATAAACTATGGCCTGCGCCGCCACGGGCACACACTTTACCGCCAAAGGATTTAGCGGCCTTGTTGCCACTAATGAAGACGTTTTTGCCCTCAATCACCCGCGCCGAAATCGGGCAACGGGTCGAACACATTTCACAAATACTGGCAATGTCTTTGCCCATGCCCTTTAGCTGCTTATTCTCTAATGCCGCTAAGCTGCCCGGCAGCAGACTGGCCAACGCACACGTGGCGCTGCTCGCTCCTGCTCCCTTTAAAAAGGTTCGCCTATTAAGCTCAATCATGGTTACCTCCATCACGCTCATCCCACCCGTCAGTCGCCACATTGGGCGCCATCGAGCAGAGGTTTGCTCACTGATTTGATTACTTTTTTAGTTATAAAGCGTTAAAACAGCGTCACCATATCTTCAAAATACACGGCATACGCTGAATACACTGCTCATCCACAGAGATTGTTATCCCGAAAGAGGTAGGTGGGTATTGTGGTAAACCACATAGGGAAGCTCGGTGTGATCTACCGCAACTAAAACCTAGGACTGACCTTGAAATACGTGAATAAGATCAATAGGTCTTAAAAAACGGACAGAAAAAGCCGCCAGATGGGACAAATGGCGGCTTCAAAAACAAACAGATATTTCAGTAAATTGCGATAACACTCGTGGGATGAGCATCACTATGCTGAGTGGAAAGTTGAGTGAAAAGCTGAGTAAAAACCTACCACTATCCTTAATCCATTAATTCTATATCGAGGCAGTTGAGCAGCCGAATCGCTTCGTCACGGCTAAACTTAGCGCCTTTGATTTTATTGTTAAAAATGTCGATATCGTAATTGGATGCCTCGCTGAAATCCGCCTCCAATAATTGAGTTCGGCCAAACAGACTATGACTAAAATCCGTGTAGGTGAAATTGGCTTGATTAAAACTGCCCTCGCGAAAATCGACATCGTGGGCCTTACACTCTTCGATGATAATTTCATCGAGGGACAAACCTAAAAATGAGCAATCATTTAAGATGGATTGCTTAAAGGAAAAGGGCGCGGCAAAGGATAAACGCGACCACGCGGCGCGGGTCCAATCGATACCGACTAACTTACATTCTTCAAACTCCACCCCGCTGAACTGACACTGGGGCACTTTCACTAAACTTAAGTTGCAACGCACAAAGCGGCAATCGATAAACTTGCATTTACGGAAAGTGCTCTCGCTAAAATGGCAATCTTGAAAGCAGCAATCCTCAAACTCGATGCCCTGTAGATCTTGGGCTAATTCCGACAAGCCATTGAACTGTTTTGATAAAAAACTATTGCCTTGCAAAGCCGCACTTTGCGCGAGTTGCGATGGCGCAAGCACTGATTGTTTAAGTACAGGCACTTCTTTCTGTGACGACATAACACCTCTAATCCTGCCCAATCCCCAGCAATAAAATATGCAGGGCAATTGGGCTAGATACTGCTTATTGTTTACTCTCTGATACGAGGCTTGAGACTCACTGGCTAAATGCTCGCGACGAGTTCCTCAAGCTGATCGGTCGCTTTAGACCACCCCTGATAAAACCCCATATCCTCATGATTCTGCCTATCTTCACTATTCCAATGCAGCACCCGCGCAGTGTACTTGGTCTTGCCGTCCACAGGTTCAAAAGTAATAGTTGCCGTCATAAAGGCTTTATCGGACGGCACCCAAGCCTCAGTAAAGGCATCGGTAAATACGATGCGCTCATTCTCAACCACCTCGAGATACACGCCACGATTCGGGAAATCCTGTCCCTCAGGGCTACGCATCACGATCACATTTGAACCACCAGCACGCACATCTAAGCTCGCGCTAGCCACAGTCCACGGCCTTGGCGTAAACCAAATTTTGAGGAGTTCTGGCTCGGTCCACGCGCGGAACAGCTTTTCTGGCGGCGCATCGATAATCCGCTCTAATACTAGCTCTCGTTGATTATCATTATGTACATGCTGACTTGTGCTCATATTCCCTCCATTGGATATTTGGCTTGATGGTCTTGTCGGCTGCAGCTACGTCATAAGCTCGCACATCAGCGCACTAAAATACAGCCCTTCAACATTCGCTCGTCCGCAGAACACCAGCACTCCATCATGCTCAGCACTGAGTGTTAGCGCGTGATTCCCTTGCAAATCCTTACGCCCGCTAGATTCAAGCCACAGAACTATATAAAGAGCAGTGTAAAGGGCTGTGTAAAGATCTATGCAAAGAGCGATGCAAATAGCCGTGGCAAATTTTGTCAAAAAAGGTAGAATGTCGCCACTTTTTCGCGGCAGTCTAGAACAAGGTTCTCTCGGATTAATGGTTAGCATTTTCGAGCAAAATGGCACGGGCCCAGCCCGCTTTCGCAGACCACTTTCACTGTGGTGCCAACCTTGCCCTGCGTTTGTTCCCTCCCTTGCATTATCTCCACCCAACACAATTCAAACACCGCCCGAAAATACCCCTTTTGCTGTTCAAGATTTAACATCAAATCCCGCAAACTGGCTGAATGCTTTACGCCCTAAGCCAAGCGCGAATAATAAAGCAGTTGCAATGAATCTGGCTGTTGCTAACGCCATAGTCCATCTGCAAACCGACACTTATAAAAACCTTATCCCTACACTCTCTATCCTAAGGAATACTCGTCATGAGTCTTGCTGATTCCGTATTAGCCGTGAATAACGATTTGCCAATCCGCACCGACAGCCCAGTCCACAGCGGCAAGGTTCGCAGCGTTTACTGGCTAACCGATGCCGACAGCCGCCGTTTAATCAAAACCAAGGGTTATAACGTCCCCGAAGATACCCCGCTCGCCATCATGGTGATCAGCGACCGTATCTCGGCCTTCGACTGTATCTTCCACGGTGAAGGTGGCCTCAAAGGCATTCCCGGTAAAGGCGCGGCATTAAACGCGATTTCTAACCACTGGTTTAAACTGTTCGCCGAAAACGGCCTAGCCGACAGCCATATTTTGGATATCCCGCACCCGTTCGTATGGATAGTCCAAAAAGCCCGCCCCATTAAAGTCGAAGCCATTTGCCGCCAGTACATCACAGGCTCAATGTGGCGCGCTTACTCTAAGGGCGAGCGAGTATTCTGTGGCATCACACTGCCAGAAGGCTTAGAGAAAGATCAAAAGCTCCCTGATCTGTTAATCACTCCATCGACTAAGGGTATTTTAACCGGCATCCCAGGCGTACCCGCTCAAGATGACGTGAACATCAGCCGCAGCGATATCGAAGCCAACTACCAAGCCTTTGGCTTTGAAAAGTTAGAAGATATCGACCTGTACGAGAAGCTGTTAAAAGATGGCTTTAAAGTGATTTCAAAAGCACTGGCCGACATTGACCAAGTGTTTGTCGATACCAAGTTCGAGTTTGGCTATGTGACCGACAAAGATGGCAACTCAAAGCTGATTTATATGGATGAAGTCGGCACCCCAGACTCATCACGTATTTGGGACGGCGCCGCCTACCGCGATGGCAAGATTTTGGAAAACTCCAAAGAGGGTTTCCGCCAGTTCCTGCTAAATCATTTCCCTGATCCTGATGTGCTGCTCAACAAAGACAGAATGCCAGAGCGTGAAGCCCTCGCCCGCGACAATGACCTGCCACTTGAGGCCATGATGCAAGTGTCACGCACTTACACCGGCGTTGCCGAGAAAGTGACTGGCGCTCCAATCCCGCTGCCAGCGAATCCAAAGGCAGATATTATTAAGATACTCAAAGATGAGTATGATCTGATTGTGTAATAGAAAGTTGTAATCAAATCTGAGGTTTTGGGTGGTTTACCCATAACTGAATAGTAGAAAAGGCGCTTAGGCGCCTTTTTGTTTAAGTCATTCACAAACTTAACCAATACACCGCTGATAATTAAGCACTGTCATTCCAGTGACACGCCATAAACTCATCCATGAGGGCTCGACGACGGCATCCATGCCGTCAACGGTCACTTACATGCCAATGCTTAATCCCGCCAACCCATCTAGTAATCAGTATGCCTTTTTACAAGCATACACTTTGCAAAATTAACAATGGATGGCTCGTTAAATTTTAATGCCAACACCCCGCGGCAACTTCGCAGGGGGGATTGGTGTACTCTAGTGGTTTCAGTGTTAGCGGTTAATCTCAAAAAAGTTCTGCCTGCCTCATATTTCTATTACAGGTTGCTTGCCTTGCAAGATTACGTTAGTAAGATGTTGTTCATAAAATAAATCAAAGCATTGTTACTCGTGAATGTCCATGATAAGCCTCCTAGACTTGCGAACGAATCAGGACGCACCTAGCAAATATTTAGAATGATGGCTTTATCTTATTCCTGCTGCAAATCGGCTAAGTGCAACAAATAAACGTTATCGCCAGCAAAAAGCGCAGACCGTGACGTCAACCCTCTGCACAGTTTTATGCACTAAATTTGGGTATTGAGCGTCTCAGCCCTTTGGCAAAACTATACGATTCGTTAGGTTAAACAAGAGAGAGAACATGCAGCAAACAGTGGTGAAGACGTATAAGGGAAGCCAGGAACAGGCTACATCTGAATACAAGGAAGATGCGGAAAGGATGGCAAAACGTGGCTACACATCGAGCAGCCAAGTGTGGACTGCGGGCTCTTACGGGTGCGGCTCGTTTGTCATCGCACTGCTGCTTTGCTTTATCCTGATCGGCATCTTGGTTTTTATCTACATGCTAATAGTGAAGCCTGCTGGAACTCTCACTGTAACGTACGTGTTGGCCCCCCGCACAGAACTTGAAAGAGTCTGTCCCAAGTGCGCAGAGCATGTAAAAGCAGCCGCAGCCGTATGTAGATTCTGCGGACATACCTTCGAGACGGCGTTCACCTCACCAATAACTATCGCGGCAACACCATCAAGGGCAGAGGTATTCGGAAGAAAGTTGGGCAGCTTCTATGCAAAAATGTGGCGAAAGTAATGAGATACAAAGATGGGACAAGCAAAATTCTTTTGGGATTAATAGCAACACAGTGGCTACAGAAGTTCACTCTCCACTGCCAAGTTGTTGAAGGACGTTGAACAGAAAAGATAGGACATGTATCACTCACTTGGGATTACGGCCAATACCGCGGCAATAGAAGGTCACCTACCCTCGGAGTTGCCGCAGGGCATTAGCGTTCGTTGCGTGATCGAGGCATGGATGCCGAGATAGCGTCAGTCGAATCAGGGACGAGCGTCTGACGCGATAGCATAAGGGCGCTAATTGCCCAAGGGGCTTTCAACTCCGTTAGGGAGCGGCAAGGGAGATCCAAGAGGGAATTGCTGTTGATCCCCTTTTGGTCGGGTGTGGGGTGAAGCCCCACGACCTTGATTTTGACTTTGCTTTAAAAAAACTATGAGAGACATATTAACCATATAAAAAAGGTGTGACACTTAGCGCGTCACACCTAAATAATTAATATTTAAATTATAAATATCGACAACAAATAATTAGAAGCGATATTCAACACCGATACTGGCTTGATTAAAGTCTGTATCTGTTTTCCCGCCATTGGCGACGCTATCGACATTAATATCTGCATCATACCAAGTATACTCAGCATTAATTAAAAATCGATCTGTGACTTTAAATGCCACACCGGCGCCGGCGAATACACCTTCACCATCGTCATTGCCAGAAAAACCGACGACGTCATAATCTGTCGAATACCATAACTGACCACCTTTAGCATATAGCTCAACTCGGTCTGCAATGGGAAGCATGACTTTAAGGGCTGCCGTATAACCATCGGTTTCGGCATTGGCTAAACCATTACCATAATCACCAAAGTTAATGTAACTACCTTCAAGAGCAAGGTATTTATTAAACTTATAACCAACAAGACCCTGCATTACATCACTATTATCATCAAAATCATCATCGCCATCGACTTTTAAATAACCGTAGTTAGCGCCGACATAGATTCCGTTTTCTGCGGCATCACTGTTGCTCATGTTATCAGCATGAGAATATGCACTAAAAGAGGCTAAAGAAATAATGGCAGCTAAAGTAAGAATGGGATTTTTCATAAAGTACTCCTAGTTAATTATTTAAATACACTAAGGACACTACAAAAATAATGCCAACCTCGAAAAACCACACTCAGATCAATACATAATGAAAATAATAACCATACTTATCAACACTATAGATTTATTTTAATATTTTAAATTCGAGTTAACTATTTTTATAAAACACATGAAACTTTTTTCATACTTACACTAAAGCCGTGCTAATTCTGTCTTAATGTATTTATTGCCTGTGAAATTGTAACTATTTCATAGGCAATAAAATAAACATACAACTTTATTACATTCAATTAATTCTATTATCATTTCTATTGTGCGACTTCTTTATTAAAGCAAGTTTATTAAAGCAAGCTTTAACGGGAATACTGTGCGGCAGCGTTATGAACAAGAGTTATGGATGACGAACTGATTGTTAAACATGGACGTTATTTGGCAAGGAATATCCAAAAGGGGAACTGGTACTTTCCCCTTTTGGTCGACTCTTGATGAAAAATCAAGAATGAAGCCCACTACTTTCATTTGGGTTTACATAAAAACAGACTGAAAGAGAAGCGAGATTTAACAAGTCACACTGACATTATGAGCAGACCTTCTGTTACCAAACTTCAACAGAAGGTCAAATCTTCACGCAAACAAACAGCGCATTACCTGATGCTAAATCCCACGGGACAATTCTTTCATAATCGTGTTCGAAAACATGCACTTCAAAATAGGGCGCTAATAATTCCTGCAGCTCAGTGAAGCTGGTAGCGACCATAGCATGTTGGTCTTGCCATTGCTCAATACTGTGGACTTCTTGTAAACCCACTTCTTGCAAACCTGCGGCGTGTAACCCAGCTTCCAGCGAGCCTAAGCCTTTCATATCAGAGACAGGTAAAGGCGAGACCTCAGCAAACGGCTGACTGCTTTTGGCAATACTCAACTTTAATGACTGTTTCTCACCTTGCCCACTGTAATGCCAGCCAGATTCAAAGGCGAAATGGCTACCATCAAACTCGGCAAAATGCTTAACCGAACTTGTGTTATCGATTCTGTGCTTATCGACAGTATTAAAACAAAACAGCCCACCGTCATTAAGTGCGCTATGCACACTGGCGATACAGCTTTTAAGGCGTTCGATGCAAGCACTGTAATGGATGGAATATAAAAAACAGGTAATCAAATCGACGCGCTCTTCTAAATAAAAAGCCGTCATATCTTGGAGGTTAAACTGAGCTTCAGGACAACGACGCATGGCCATGTCTAGCATAGGCTGATTAATATCAAGGCCACTGCACTGATAACCAAGGTCGATAAAATGCCGCACATGTGGACCAGTGCCACAGGCTAAATCAAGATGTTGCTTACCATTATTGCCGAGGAACTGATGCAGACGATGGATGCTCGCGCTCTGTTGCTGGTAGTTGATATCGGAACACATTAAATCGTAATAACCGGATAAATCGGTATAGAGCGCGTTGGAAGACATAGTAGCGAGTAGGTAACAAGGGCAATTTTAGGTGGCGCATGATATATCAGTTAGCCGATATCAGAAACAAAGAATTATCCATCGAGTCTCAGCAGGTGTTATCACTCTAATCGTGCAACGATATCAATCCACCTAACCATTTACTTTGGGGCGTGAAAGCTCAGCTCTTCATAGGAACTTAAATATTCGAGTTGTGGTTTGGCAAAATAATACCCCTGAAAATACTCAATCCCTATTCCAGCGAGATAATTAAGTTCGGCTTCAGTCTCAATGCCTTCGGCCAAAACTCTTGTATTAAGCTCTAAACAAATACGCAGTATTTCATCCACGGCTAACTGCTTTTCTCTATCAAGATCGATATCACGGATCAAGGTCATATCAAGTTTTAATACTTGAGGGCGCAGGGCTTCGAGCCAGCTTAAATCAGCAAAACCACTGCCAAAATCATCGATTGCCGTGATAAAACCACGCTTAGCATAGCTCTCGAAGATACGGACTAATTTTGCCCGATCAACAATTTGCTCGCCCTCAGTCACTTCGAACATGATTTTGTGAATATCAAACCCATACATGTCGGCGGCTTCAATCGTCGCGCGGATACAGGTCTCAGGGTTATATACGGCATTAGGTAAAAAGTTGATACTGAGCATCTTATCGAGTCCCAGTTTTGAAGCGGTTTCTATCGCTTTAACACGGCAAGCCTGATCAAAATAGTATTTATTATTTTCATTAATCCGCTCAAACACCCACGCAGCCCCTTCACCATCAGGGCCTCGGACCAGGGCTTCATAACCGCTAATCTCACGACTAGGCCAATGGATAATAGGTTGAAATGCCATTCGAATTTCAAATCCTAATGACTTACCACTTAAGCAATCCATGCAAGTTTGTTGCTTTATTCGAGCGGGAAAATCCATAAACGGCCTCCTAAACATTAACCTTACTAGTGTGAGGATAAATACTTAAATTTGCCAGTTTTTACTGTTCATCATCCTAATAAAATCCATCACATATAGAGTGAAGAATGCTATTTCCAAAAATATAAAACGATTGTAAACGGCATAAAAAAATGGATGAATCTCAATAGGAGCTTCATCCATCACCATAGGCCTCTGACTGATTTACTTCAGTTTATAAACCACTTCAACTCTATCTTCTATGCTCACTTGACCATATTGATAACTCTCGGCGGCGCCCATGGCATCGGCTTTAGCACTCATGCGTAACATGACAGGTTGCACAGGGCGTTGATCGTAATAACGGATCTGCCAAATCTTACCGAGATTTTCACCAAAGCCTTTAGCCAAAGATTCGGCTTTTTGTTTGGCATCCACAATCGCAGCTTGACGTGCTTTGGCGACGTATTCAGCTTCTTTGCTCGACTTAAGGGCGATGTTATTGACCCGATTCATGCCCTCTTCTAAGGCAGAATCTAAAATAGCATTCAAGCGGCTTAAGTCTGTTACCGTCACGGTAATTTGGCGACTGGCAGTATAACCCGTCAGCTCTGGCGCTTTATCCTGCACATACACATATTGCGGTTGAAGATTTAAATTCGCGCTCTGGATCTGATCTTTAGTCACACCCGCTGCGGTGAGACGGGCGATAAACTTAGCCACGGCGGCATCGGAATTATCTTTGGCGGCTTTAGCGGTTTTTTCGGTCACGGCCACTTCCACATTCACATCCGCCATATCGGGCTCGACTTGGATTTGGCTGACCCCCATGGTTTCAATATGCGGGAAATCGACCTCAGCGGCAATCACTGCTGGCGCCATAAACGCGCTAGAAAAAAGACCACCCGCCACCAATACCGCTAAAAGAGAATTTTTCATAACTTACTCCAAAATAATGTGCTTATACCTAAACCACTTCAAATAGAACGCATATTCAAAACGAGACGGCTAAAACGACCGTGTCGCTTATTTAGCGCTTAGGCTATCAGTAAAAAGTGCCAATACTTGTGCCAATATGTAACAGCATCAAGAAATTGTCTCTTGCCCCTATAAACGTGGCCAATTTTAAAAAGGGTTAATTTTTCTGAAAAATGTTTAGCGCTTTTTATCCAGATGAGTTCGACCTTGGATCTTTGGCTTGTCTTCCTATATCCACACCCAAAATAGGCCTTAGGGTTAACTGGCATATTCAGCGCCCCAGTTGTACACTTTTCAGCCAAAGCTACTGTACCTTTTAATCACTTCAGGTATAATCCGCCAACTTTTTTAAGGCGGCTTATACCTCAGCGAGAAACCATGACAGTTGAAACTTTTAAACCCAAGCAAACGACCACGCTTGATATCCCAGTCAAAACATTAGAAGCAGCAAGCACTAATGCTGTTGCCACTGGGAATCGCATCGGTTTCGTGTCTTTGGGCTGCCCAAAAAACCTCGTGGATTCAGAGCGTATTCTGACTCAGTTACGCATCGACGGCTACGAAGTCACTAACAGCTACGACAATGCCGACTTAGTTATCGTCAATACCTGCGGCTTTATCGATGCTGCGGTGGAAGAGTCTCTGGATGCTGTGCGTGAAGCCTTAGAAGAAAACGGCAAAGTGATCGTCACTGGCTGCCTTGGCGCTAAAGAAAACCAAATCCGCGAAGTGCACCCTGATGTGTTAGAAATCACTGGCCCACACAGCTACGAAGCGGTGTTGAAGCATGTTCACAAGTACGTGCCTAAGCCAGAGCACAACCCTTTCACCTCATTAATCCCACAAACTGGGGTTAAGTTAACGCCTAAGCATTACGCTTATTTAAAGATTTCAGAAGGTTGCGACAACCGTTGTACTTTCTGCATCATCCCTTCGCTACGTGGCGATCTCGACAGCCGCCCAGCGGGCAGCATCTTAGATGAAGCTAAGCGTTTAGTGGAATCAGGCGTACAAGAAATTCTAGTTGTGAGCCAAGACACCTCGGCCTACGGCAAAGACAAAGGCGGTCGTACCGATTTTTGGAACGGTATGCCAGTCAAGCAAGACATTACTAGCCTAGCGCGCCAACTGGGTAAAATGGGCGCTTGGGTGCGTCTGCATTATATCTATCCCTACCCATGGGTTGACGATTTGATCCCCTTGATGGCCGAAGGTTTGATTCTGCCGTATTTGGATATTCCAATGCAGCATGCAAGCCCGCGCATCCTCAAGATGATGAAGCGTCCAGGCCGTGTTGACCGTCAGTTAGAAGCGATTCAACGCTGGCGTGAAATCTGCCCAGATCTGGTGATCCGCTCAACCTTCATCGTCGGCTTCCCAGGTGAAACCGAAGAGGATTTCCAAATCCTGCTCGATTTCTTGAAAGAAGCTCGTCTCGACCGCGTAGGTTGCTTTAAGTATTCTGAAGTCGATGGCGCTGTCGCCAACACTATCGCCGAGCTTATCAGCGAAGAAGTGAAAGAAGACAGATACCACAGATTTATGGAACTCCAAGCCGAGATCAGCGCCGAGCGTTTGGCCCGTTTCGTTGGCCGTACTTTAGATATTCTGATTGACGATGTCGACGAAGAAGGCGCCATTGGCCGCAGCTTCGCCGATGCACCAGAAATCGACGGCATGGTGTTTATCAATGGTGAAACTGAACTTGAGCCAGGTATGTTGGTTCGTGCCCGCATCACCCATTCAGACGAACACGATCTGTGGGCCGAAATAGTCGACGCTGACACCCAAGACTAAGCTGTTCTGATACAGGACAGGCTATTACTCAAAAGCGAACCTCTGGTTCGCTTTTTGTTTTTTATCATTCGATGCACCGTAAACATTAACACTGCGAATGCTTCAGCATCCTTACTCCACTGTTTGGCCTCACTATCTCATCACACTGTTTCTTTTCATTATCTTGGATCACTATCTTGATTCATTGCCAGCCTCAATTTCGCTGATTTATCAGCAGCTAGGATGAGACGTTATGAATTAAGCATCGGGTCCCAACATCTTATTGGCATCGACCCAAAGCTCGAATTCTTCTGCTGTCACAAACTAAAGTTCTAATGCCGCTTGGCGCAGAGTCTTATGCTCGCTATGGGCTTTTTTGGCTATCTTAGCGGCCTTTTCATAACCGATATGTTGATTCAGCGCCGTCACTAGCATGAGTGAGTTTTCCACATGCTTAGCAATTTGTGGTTCATTTGCCACTATGCCGACCACGCAGTGATCGTTAAACGACTGGCAAGCATCCCCCAATAAGCGCCCCGATTGCAGTACATTAGCGATAATCATAGGCTTAAACACATTGAGCTCAAACTGACCATTGCTGCCGCCAATCCCAACGGCGACATCATTACCCATGATTTGCGCGCACACCATAGTCATAGCCTCGACCTGAGTCGGGTTCACTTTTCCCGGCATGATCGACGAACCGGGTTCATTTTCAGGCAGTAATAACTCACCAATGCCACAGCGCGGGCCAGAACCTAACATCCTAATATCATTTGCGATCTTCATTAAACTAACCGCCGCCACTTTATAGGCCGCCGATAGGGCGACTAATTCATCGTGGGCAGCAAGGGCTGCAAACTTATTCGGCGCAGTCACAAAGGGCAAACCCGTGAGTTTTGCGATATTGTCCGCCACCTTAACGGCGTAATCCTTGTGTGTATTCAACCCAGTGCCGACGGCGGTCGCACCTAAAGCTAACTCGGCCACCCGCTTAAGACTGTGCTCAATGCCTTCGATGGCATGACTTAACTGCGCGGCGTAACCCGAAAACTCTTGGCCTAAGGTTAACGGTGTTGCATCCATAAAATGCGTGCGACCGATTTTAACTAGGTGCGCAAACTCCTCGGCCTTATCCTGCAAGCTCTGCTGCAATAACCTCATGCAGGGCAAAACGAGCTCAACCGCTTGGCGATAGGCGGCAATGTGCATGGCGGTGGGAAAAGTATCGTTGGAAGATTGCGAGCGGTTAACATCATCATTGGGATGTAAACATTTAACCGCATCAATAAGTTGCCCACCCGAGAGCACATGGCCGCGATAGGCAATCACCTCATTGACGTTCATATTGGTTTGTGTGCCCGAACCCGTTTGCCAAATCACTAAAGGAAATTGCGCATCGAGTTCGCCTGCAATCAGCTCATCGCACACTTGGGCAATCAGTTGAGCTTTAGCTTGAGTCAAAGTGCCAAGTTGTTGATTGGTAATAGCGGCGGCTTTCTTTAAATAGCCAAAAGCGTGGATCACTTCGACAGGCATAGATGCCTCAGCACCAATACGAAAGTGCTGCCGCGAACGCTCGGTTTGTGCGCCCCAATAACAATCGACGGGGACTTTCACCTCACCCATAGTGTCGTGTTCAACTCGATATTGCTGTGCCATGTGCATCTCCTTCGCTAAAACGCTCTAAGCGTTCACCATACTCGCTCAGGGCGAAAGTACAATTAACCTCCAACAAGGAGTATCAATAATAAGGCTGATTTAAGCGTAAAGATTGGCGTAAAGGCTGGTGGAGGAGCATGAATTGGCAGGATTAACGAGGTACTAACACAGCAGACTAAAACAGCGAACTGAAGCAGTAAAAAAGCAGATTAGCAAAAGCGCAGACCTAGAAAGTCAAAAGGGGCATCGCCCTTGTGCTGATGCCCCTTTCGGTTTTGTGCCTTACGGTCGTATGACCCTTTGCCCTTTTTCGCTTTCTCGGTGCGGGTCCTAAACAAGGGACTCGTCACTAACGCTTTTAGTGCGTTGTCGGTAATGGTGCCTCGACCACTTTCGTGTTCTAAGGGCATATTTTGCGGTTTTTGCTTAGTCATTTTATGCCTCGCTGCTTAATGAAAGTTAAGCCCATAGCCTAACAGCGCAAACTATAACGCAATCAAATCAGATGTACAGAGTTTGTGCACTCCAACATAAAAAATGACTTTGACTAGTAGGAAAGTATGATAGATTATTCAAACAAAAATAATATATTAGCTTAATAATCAATAAGATTTTATTAATAGGTTTAGTGAGTGGACTTTGCCATAACCTTTATTGGCACTCAGGTTACACTTTGTAATCGACAGATAAGGAGATCAATTTGACATCCGTGTTAGTCGCTCAACCTTGGCTCGGCGCACTGCTTTTACTGATAACGCTTCAAGCCCCGCTTGCCAACGCTTTTTCCAGTTCAGATTCCTGCGTGATGACCATGGGGTATCGCACCAGCGAACGCTTACCCTTTATTGGAGACGAGTCCAATAACACGGGATTTTATCACGAACTCTACCAAGCGGCGGCGGACAAGATTGGCTGCAAACTCAATGTGGTGCGCGCACCTAAATTACGTATTCTGCGGGATCTCAAACTCGGCAATATTGATTTTTATCCCGGCCTTAATTTCACCGAAGAGCGAGCTCAATACGCGCATTTTATCCCCAATGGACTTTCACAACGGGCGATTGGCATTAGCCGTGCTGGCGCCGCCGATATTCGCTCCATTGAACAGTTAGCCCATAATGAGATGACCCTCTTAATCGCCCCCGGCAGTTATGACTTTGGCGGCTTACCCGACAAAATCAAGGTACGCAAACCGCCTGAGTTAACCGTCCCTAAGGCCTTGGATTATTTGCTTTCAAACCAAGGGGACTTTTTTATTTATGATCAAACCACTTTGCATTATTACCTCAAAAATCGCGACCAAAGCCAGTTTAAACTCCACTATCACTACAGCGAATTACCGCAGGAAATGTACCTCGGTTTCTCGAAAAAAAGCCGCCACTACCGCGGTAGACACAACCCCAACTATCGCGCCGATATCCCCATCAGCCCAGATAACAGTCCCACAGTGTTAACACCAGATTCTAAAGTCTTTGAATTTGCCAAAGCACTCGCCGCTATGGATTCCCAAGGTGAAACTCAGCGCTTGTATAGCAAGTATTTTGGCTAGCTTAAATCACAAAAAGTACCGCTAACGCAGAGTTCTATTGGACCTCTTATCAATTGAGATACCAATAAAGAGCTAAGTGAATCATGCCTAACTGATTAAAAAGTGGAAAACTTGTCTTCTGCTCAAGCCATATTCTGATGTTTTAACTCGCTTTGTTACCCTCTGCGACAATATGCCGCACCTGCCACACTGAGATGCTCTTTATAATGCAGCGCAATTAATCCAAGTGAATGGAAGACAATAAGATGGCTGCAAATTCTGCGTATTTATCTCACCCGTTTAAAACTTCAGTAATTTCCTCATCCCTCGCAATCGCCATGGGCTTATCGCTAGCGCCACAGGCCATGGCTGACGATAGTGAATTAGCCAATATTGAACGCTTAGAGGTCCATGGCCAACAGACCGAAAACCGTAACGCCTTAGGCTCGGCTGAAAATCTACTGAAAGGGCAAGGAGTCGATTTCTCCGAAGCGGGCGGCGTATCCGCCCTACCTATCCTCAATGGCATGATGGGCGATCGCATCAAAGTGCTGGTCGATGGTGCGGACATTACTGCCTCCTGTGCAAACCAAATGAATCCCCCGCTGTCCTATATCTCCGCCAATCAAATCACTACAGCCGAAGTTATTGCGGGTGTATCGCCAGTCAGCGCGGGTGGTGACAATATTGCGGGCGTGATCAAGGTTAGCAGCCTTAACCCTAAATTTGGTGAAAGCGAGGCTATCAAGTGGAATAGTGGCGATATTTCAACTGGATATCGCAGTGTGAGTGACACCTTATTACTCGGCACCAACGCCACTGTCGCAAGCAAAAATGTCAGTCTTAGCTATCAAGGCGCCTATGAAGATGCCAACAGCTATAAAGATGGCAATGGCGATAAAGTCATCGATACCCTGTACCGCGCACAAAACCATGCACTGACCGCCGCATGGCGCGATGAGACTCAAGAAGTTGCCATCAAATTGACCCACCAAAATATTCCATTCCAAGGTTTTGCTAACCAATACATGGATATGACGGATAACAAGAGTTACGGTGCCCTCGCCCGTTATCAACTCAAACTCGACGATGACGGTGAATTCAGTGCCCAAGTAAACTGGCACGGCGTGAAACACGAGATGGGCTTTTTCACTCCAGAAAAAACCGGCAAGATGCCAATGAACACTGAAGGTGATGACTACAGCTATCAACTACACTGGCGCTTGCCAATGGGTGATGACAGCACCTTACTGGTCGGCCAAGAATACTATAGCTACCGGCTCGACGATGTTTGGCCTGCGGTGCCTGGCACTATGATGGCGCCCAATGACTACATCAACATCAACGATGGCCAGCGAAAACGTGCCGCCGTTTATGGCGAATGGCAGCAAGATTTAAGTCAAAGCTGGTGGTTATCGGCGGGTGTTCGCTTTGAGTATGTCACCACCAATACAGGTGAAGTCCAAGCTTATAGCAACATGCCTATGATGGGCATGCCCAATGTCGACGCCGAAGCGGCAAAAGCCTTTAATGCGATGGACAGAAAACGTGATGATAATCTGATCGATGCCACCTTACTGGCGCGCTATCAATTATCGACCAATCAACAACTTGAGTTTGGTTTAGCCCGCAAGAATCGTGCTCCGAATCTGTACGAACGTTACAGCTGGGGCCGCGGCACTATGGCGACCACTATGATAGGTTGGTATGGTGATGGTAATGGTTATGTGGGTAATCCGGATCTTAAACCAGAAACCGCCCATACCCTGAGCGCAGCCTACAAATATAACGATGATAGCTGGCAAGTCTCGACCACGGCTTGGTACACAGCTGTAACTAACTATGTCGATGCCGAAGTCATTGGTAGCTTCAATCGCACCAGTTCGCCTGATGGCAAACGCAATATTCTCCAATTCACTAACTTAGATGCCAATCTCTATGGCGCACGTTTTAATGCGCTCTACCAGTTTGCCGAAACCAGCACAGGTAAATGGCAAGTGTTAGGCAAAGTGAATGTAACCCGTGGCGAGCGAGATGAAGGTGATGAACCTTTATATCAAATCAAGCCGTTGCAAACTGAGCTGGCACTGCAACATCAGTTAGGTCAATGGGAAAACAGTCTTTCATGGCAATGGGTTGCGACCAAAGATCGCGTAGATGACCGCCGCCTTGAAAATGAAACCGACAGTTACTCCTTGCTCAATTTGAACAGCAGTATGAAGTGGCAGGATCTGACTGTTACCTTCGCCGTGAATAATCTGTTCGACAGCTACTATGAGCTGCCACTGGGCGGCGTGAGTGTGGCTGAATTTAAGGCCGATAATACCAATGGCTTTAACCAGATTGCCGGTGCAGGTCGCTCGTTTGAACTCAGCGCAAGTTATGCATTTTAACGACTGATTTTAAAGGCACTGTTTTTAACAACATCGTTTTTAACCACATGGTTTTTAACTGCACGGCTTTTAGGTCGAACAGATCTAATCCGAACGTTAAACAAAAAGGGCAAGCAGATTAAGTGATTAATCGCTTGCCCTTTTTTATGCTCAAACCACATTCATGCCACTAATACTAAAGCACTGGCACTAAAACACTGAGACGACTTAAGCGCACTATGCAGCACGGCTGAACGAGTGACACTATGGATTAGTTACCCGCAATCTTCATTTCAGATAACAAGATACCGCCGGTACGAATCGATGAGCGCAGATCAAAATCCTTACTCACGGCTTGCACGCCACGGAACATCTCTTTTAAGTTACCCGCAATAGTGATCTCTTCCACTGGATATTGGATCTCACCGTTTTCAACGTAGAAACCCGCCGCACCACGGGAATAATCGCCCGTTACCATGTTCACGCCTTGGCCCATGACTTCGGTCACAATCAAACCTGTGCCCATGTCTTTCACCAATTCGTCGAAGGTTTGGCCAGTGTGGCCGAGCGTCCAGTTATAAATACCGCCCGCATGGCCCGTGTTGGTTAAGCCTAACTTGCGCGCCGAGTAACTGGTCAGCAAATAGGTTTCTAACATGCCGCGGTCAATAATGCGTCTGTCTTGGGTCGCCACGCCTTCACTGTCGTAGTTCGCGCTTGCCAATGCGCCCAGTAAATGCGGCTGCTCTTCGATATTAAACCAATCGGGGAAGATTTGGGTGTTGATCGAATCCAATAAGAAACTGGATTTACGGTATAAACTGCCACCGCTGATCGCACCGATAAAGTGGCCGATTAACCCTGTGGCGATATCTGGCGCTAATAAAATGGGTAAACGCGTCGTCGCGATCTTGCGCGCACCGAGGCGGCTTACTGTCTTCTCGGCGGTCTTTAAACCTACCGTTTCAGGTGCAAGCATCTCGCTGAATTTACGGGCGATAGTGTAATCGTAATCCCGTTGCATATTGCCTTCGCTATCTTCACCGATCACGCTGCAACTTAAGCTATAACGCGAGCTGCAATAACCGTTTAAGAAACCGTGGCTGTTGCCATACACTTTAACCGCAGTGTGAGCATTGGCACTGGCGCCGTCGGAATTATTGATACGTGGATCGGCATCGAGCGCCGCAGTTTCGGCGCGGATTGCCAGTTGCGCTAACTCATCGGGGGAAATATCTTGTGGATAATACAGTTGAAGATCGCGGATCTGATTTGCCATCAAGGCTTTATCGGCAAGACCACTGAATGGATCCGGAGAAGTATAACGGGCGATATCGTCGGCCGCTTTTACCGCGAGGGCGATGGCCTCTGGACTTAAATCCGACGTCGATGAACTGCCCTTGCAACCATCGCGGTAAACCGTAATTCCTAAGGCACCATCTTTATTAAATTCAACGGTTTCAACTTCTTTTAAACGGGTAGAAACCGACAAACCTTGTTGTTTACTGATCGCCACTTCGGCAGCGTTCGTTCCTAATTTGTTGGCATATTCCAGCGCCACGGCCACCGCATCTTTCAGCGCGCCCAATTCACTATCGATTCTGTTCAAAGACACAAAGCTACTCTTTCGTTGTCGGCAATTGCCGTAGCATAACAAACACAAATCCCATTCACATTAATTATTCGCGGCGGACTTAGGCTTGAGAGAGTATCCTATACCCAAACAACCTGAAGATGCAGGATTCAGCGGGAATTTAACGCACTTTAGGCAAGGCGGTTATTTGCAGACCTAGTGGACTAAGTTAAAAATAACCAACACGGCATAAAGTGCGTTAAAACCCGCCGGGACGGAGCGTCTAGGGCACTCCACTTCCGTGTCGCACCAATTCAAAAGGTGGCCGACATTCTGTCATTGATGCGCCTTGAATTGAAGCACCCTAGGCGCTCTGAAACTCGTATCTTCAGGTAGCTTGGGTATAAACACATTCACCTAGGCGATTTTTGGCTGGAGATGTTATTATTAGCCAGTAAATTACTTGAGGTTTTATCTATATGAAGATTGTTGGTGATTCAGAACATTTTAAACAGCCCTACGACATAGATGAAGATTATGTCAGCAGCAAAACAACGGACAAGCGTGATAGCGAAGCCGTGCAAAAAGTCGGTATGGAGCTTGTTTCACTGAGCAAGACTCAGCTAGATAAAATCGAGCTGGATGAGTTTTTGTACGACGCTATCCTGCAAACACGCAAAATCAAGGTCAATACTGAGGCGTATCGTCGCCACATGCAGTATATCGGCAAATTGATGCGTAATTTTGATATTGAGCCTATCAAGGCTTCACTCGCTATCGTTTTGAATAAAAACAACAACGAGACCGCTAAGTTACAAATGTTCGAAAAAATGCGTGAACGCTTACTCACCCAAGGTGATGATGAGATTCAAACTGTCGTCGAGCATTATCCGCAATTAGACAGACAAAAACTGCGTACTTTGGTGCGTCAAGCCACCAAAGAACTGGCCAAAAGCCCAGAGTCAAAATCATCTAAAGAGCTGTTTAAATATCTACGCAGCGAAATCCAAGACTAATTAACTTCAGCCCCACAAGGATGTTGCTTATGCGACTTAGCAAAACGTTATCGGTATTTTCTTGGGTATTACTGGGCGCATTAGCGCTCAGTGGTTGTAATGGCGCAGCTGATGGCACCGACACTGACGGAACAACAGACAGCTACAGCTTAACGCTGGGCTATAAAACTGTAGTTAACGGCAAGTGCGCCGATGCAACCACCAATTTAAGCTTTGCCTCCGATACGAGTTTTTGTGCCGTCGCTACCTTAAAAAAGGGTTCGAGTAAACTTAGCGGCCAACTGATTAGCTTCGCTGCGACCTTAGGTACTGTTGCGCCAGCAACAAAACTCACCAATGCAGATGGCGTTGCTGAAGTCATCATTTCTAACCCTGCATTAACAGCAGAAGCTGGTACGGTAACGGCGAGCTATACGCCGTCTGATGCAGACGCATTAACTGCAAGCCGTAACTACGAGTTCGTTGGTTCAGGCAATGGCAACACCATTGAAACACCTAAACTCAGCGCCAGTATTTTAAGCAGCTCAGCCTTAGTCACTCGCTTTAAAGTCGATGAGGCGGTGCAATTACAAGCCATATTGCTCGATAGCGAAAGCAAAGGTATCGAAGGCGCTAAAGTCACCTTTACTGCAGGTTCAGCGGCGCTCAATCCTGCCAGTGCGTTGACCAACACTCAAGGTATTGCGCAGGTACCCTATACGCCAAGTGCAACTGAATTAGGGGCAAATGCCTTAACGGTCACTGTGGACTATCAAGGTCAATCGCTGCAAACCAGCAGTTTGTATGAAGTCTTGAGTAAAGATGCCGTCAACCAAGAAGGCACGCTAAAACTCGGGTCATTCAATGGCGCAGTCTTTACCGAAGGTCAATTGGCGAGCACCTTAACAGCCGATGCCAATGGCAAATATAAAATCAGCGCAGGCGGTAGTTTTGGTGTAAGTGCAAGTTTAGTATTAGAGGCCAATGACGGCACGGTTACGCGAGTACAAACACCCTCATCCATCAGCTTTAGCTCAGATTGCACCACAAACAATAGCGCCACACTCGATACCCCAGTTACAACCTTATCGGGTAATGCGAGCTCGACCTTCCAAGACACAAGTTGCAGTGGCAACAGTGAACGTAGCGACCAAATCATCGCTACAACCGTAGCTGGCAATCAGACGTTAACGGCGAATTTCCCATTTACTCTGCAACGTCAAACGCTTGCCAGCTTAAGTTTTGAGTCGGCAGAGCCTGCACAAATTCGCATCAAAGGTGCGGGCGGCACAGGTTCAAGCGAATCCTCTTTAGTCAGCTTCAAAGTCACCAGCGCCAATGGCCAACCCGCAGCGCAACAGAATGTCAGCTTTACCTTAGATACGGTTGTCGGTGGTTTAAGTTTTGCCAATGGCACTGCGAATGCGCAAAGCCTGACTAACTCCCAAGGTATCGCCAGTGTGCGCGTATTATCCGGTACAGTACCCACGCCAGTGCGCGTAGTCGCTACTGCAGTTGATACTGATACTAAAGAAGTCATCACTAGCCAATCGGAGCAACTGACCGTCAATACCGGCTTGCCGCAACAGCTTGGATTTAGTTTAGCGACGAGTAATGCCAACCCTGAAGCGGGTAATATTGATGGTGAGAAAGTCACAGTGACAGCAAGACTGTCTGATAGTTTTGGCAACCCTGCGCCCAATGACACAACAGTTAACTTTACCAGTGAAGGTGGCCAAATAGAGCCAAGCTGCTTAACTCAAAATGGTGTCTGCAGTGTGACTTGGACATCAAGCGATCCAAGGCCTCAAAACCATCGCATAACAGTATTAGCCTACGCTTTAGGTCACGAAACCTTTTTCGACACCAATGGTAACAACCAATTTGATACAGCCGATGGTAGTGCCATTGCAAAAGCTTGCTTGATAAATGGCGGTCCTGTGGCTTGCAGTGGTAACGGCTTAGATATTGAAACCTTTCATAGCTCAGGCTTTAGCGATCTGCCGACAGCCTTTCGCGATGATAACGAAAACTTCGCCTATGATAGTGGTGAACGCTATTTCGATAACCTCGCTAGCGACACCTATAAAGGTGCCGATGGCAAGTTTAATGGCCCTCAATGTCAAGGCGCACTCTGCGGGACAGGACAAGCGAATAAGACTTATGTTCGTAAAGCAGTTGTGATGATAATGTCTGGCTCAAAAGCTTATTTCTCCCTATGGCAAGATGGTGTCAAAGTATATGAAGATCGCCTAGGTCAAAATATTCTCAACAATCTTGAGTCTTTAACGGCAATTCCTGCAGGGCAAACATCCGAATTTACCGTAAAGTTCTACGACAGTGCCGATCAAATTATGCCCTCTAGTACAACGCTTAATATCGATGCGGATAAAGGGGAATTGCTATCAACGACCTATACTGTCCCTAAAACAAATAGTGCAAATGCAGGCTTGACGGACTTTTCCCTCAAGAATACTGAAACCGCTAGCAGCCAAGTGGTACTAACTGTGAATACACCAAGTGGCGTTGAAACCTTGCTTAAGTTCAATGTGTTGCTGCAATAATAACGAACTGATAGATAATAAAAAGACCCGCGAATGCGGGTCTTTTTATTGGAAGATTTTATTAGAGGATGACAACCCACGCCCCTTCGATCTACTACACATCTTTAGTTATAGCTGTGCATCTATGAGCCATGACTCTCACTAATTTTATAACTCTTAATTTTATAGCTCTACTGCACGGCGTAAACGGAAACTCCGTAAAGCCAAATACAATGCTCCCACAGCCGCCCATATAAGCCCCAGCTCTAATGATTGTGACTCTAAGTTCACCCAAAGCACACCAATAGTGCCGGCGCCACACAAGGGTAATACTAAGTATTGTAAGTGGTCTCTAAAAGATTTATTACGCTGCTCCCTTAGATAAAACTGCACAATCACGGATAAATTCACGAAGGTGAACGCCACTAAAGCGCCAAAATTCACTAAGGCTAAGGCCATTTCCAAATCAAATGAGACGGCAGACAGCGCAAGCGCACCCACCAACAAGACATTAAATGCAGGGGTTCGCCATCTAGGATGGATATAAGCAAACCCTTTACGTGGCAACATATTATCCCGCCCCATCACATATAAAATCCGTGCAACCCCAGCATGGGCAGCCATACCGGATGCCAATACGGCAACTGTGGTCGCGACTAATACGATGGACTGGAATAGATTACCACCCACATAGAGTGCAATTTCAGGCAATACCGCATCAAGCTGTTGAAAGCGGGAAATATCGGGGAAATAGAGCTGCAAAAAATAAGACACTCCAACAAAAATCACGCCACCGAGCAAAGCCGTCAACACAATCGCGCGAGGAATAACACGTTGAGCATCTTTAGTTTCTTCAGTCAGTGAACTTAACCCGTCAAAGCCGAGGAAGGAGAAACACAGAATCGTCGCCCCTGTGAATAATGGCGCCATCGCCATATTATCGGCATAAAATGGTCGCACACTCGCGACGACACCTTCGCCTTCACCGAAGGAAATGCTATAGGCCATTAGACCAATGAACACCACAATAATGGCGATCTGTGCAAACACTATCACCCCATTAAAGTTCGCGACGAGATCAATCCCCTTGAGATTAAGCAAGGTCATTATGGTCACAAGAGCGAAAATAAAGATCCAAGGTTCGACGCTGGGAAACATGGCGGTTAAATAGATTTTTGCGAGCAACATATTGATCATTGGCATAAACATATAGTCCAGCAGCGATGACCAACCCACCATAAAACCAACATTCGGGTTAAAGGTTTTTTGAGCATAAGTGTAGGCTGAACCCGCATAGGGATATTTACGTACCAAATGACCGTAACTAAACGCGGTAAATAAAATCCCCGCCAATGCGAATAGATAAGACGTAGCCACATGGCCAGAGGTGATCTCGGAAACAATACCAAAGGTGTCAAAAACGGCCATCGGCGTGAGATAGGCAAGCCCCATCACCACCACTTGCCATAAGTTGAGGGTCTGCTTCAAACCTAGATTTTGTTGGCTCATCAGCACACCCCCATTGTACAGGGTTGAACACCTAAGCACGCATCTGCAATTAGTTTTTTCTTGCGGCTAACCGTCTGCACTCTAGGTTTAATGGCTAACGCAACAACTTGATTTACAACAACTACCGACAATCCGGTACACAACAGCCCCATTGGTCTTTCCTCAGTAAAATAGGTTCAACTGAACCTCATATCATTTCCGGATGTTTACCGGCCTCAATTGTTTTAAAACACATACGCCATAAATAAAAAATAACCGAGATACTGAGTATCTCGGTTATTTTTTCGGCGCGCATTCTCCCCCAAAACCAACAAGAAGACAACCCAATAAAAATATTAAGTGATCCGCAATTTGTGATGGCTTAGCGAAAAACGACAGAATTCAAGTACAAGACTTGATATCAACTCACTATCCTCAATCTGCTTTAATCAGAACCAATATCTCCCTTTGTCGATACATTAGAAGAATCACCAGCAGCACTGCGCAGCAAGGTTTGTAATTGTTGTAGCTCGAGTCTGATGGCTTTCAACTCCTCGTGCATTTGTCTTTGTTCCTGCTCCAAGACTTGTTTGTCCTGCTCACGCTCTAATGCATGCTCTTCGTCACTGAAGGTTTGCATGGTATTGACGATAATCGCAATAAACAAATTTAGCATAGTGAAAGTAGCCACCAGAATAAATGGCACGAAAAATACCCAAGCATAAGGGTAAACTTCCATCACTGGCCGCGAAATTCCCATAGACCAGCTTTCAAGCGTCATTATTTGAAATAGGGTATAAAACGAATCAGCAATGGTGCCAAACCATTCCGGAAACGTACCCCCAAAGATTTTGGTGGCGATCACCGCAAACACATAATAAATCAACAGTAATACCGTGGCGATCGATGCCAATCCTGGAAGTGATCCCAACAGAGCTGACACGACCCGTTTCATTGATGGCACAATTGTTAACACTCTCAGCACCCGCAACACCCGTAGCGAACGCAGTACAGCCAGAGGCCCAGATGCAGGGATCAGTGCAATCACTATCACGGTAAAATCGAACACACTCCAAGGGTCTTTAAAAAATTTCCCCCTGTAGGCATAAATCCGCAGCAATAACTCCACGACAAATACACTCAGCAACACCTTATCAAGACTCATCAACAAAGTACCGTATTGCGCCATCAGGCTGGCTGAGGTCTCCATACCTAACTGCACCGCGTTGATTAAAATCAATGTCAAAATAAAATGACCAAACCAGTTTTGCTCAACCAAGCTAATCACTCGTGCCTGCAAACCCGTTGGTACGTTAAGTAAAGATGTACTCATGTCGACTCCTATAATCACAATTGCGGCGATTGTAGCGAGTGCGCTTTCAGATGCCCAGTTTTTACGGTGGGTTAAATAACAACAGGGTTAAATGCAGTGGATTGAGCAAGATTTAGATAATATGAACAGCAACTTTTATGAGGGGGTGGGTAAAACATCATTACGTCCTCAGTAAACGATTAACACTCGCCAATAAATATAAATCTAAGGTATCGCTAAAAACTAATGGGTATCAATCAGCAACAACTTCGTTCTTCGCTTAATCCCTAACATCGCTAGGCCGAAAAAGACCGCAAATAAGCCCCATAGTTGCAGCCATTTTGGCATCACACTCGCCCAACTTGCACCCATTTGATTGAGTTCTAGCATACCCATAATCGCGGGTACGGCAGGAATAAACTGTGAGCCGAGTACTAAAGGTTCTGGGATCAGTGCTATCGGCCACACAAAACCTGACACGAATAGAATAGGCATAGAGATCAGCAGTAGCACTTGGGTGGGTAAATCGCGGCGGGTGAACAAGGTACTCATGGCAACACCTGCAGCGGCGGTAGCCAGTAAAAACGGCAATAACCACAGCGCAACTAAGCCAAGGCTCGCTTGAATACTCACGTTATACCAGTGATAACAATAGCCCACATAAAAGCTGGTAAAGAAGATATAAATCAACATGAAAGCAAGAATACGACCACAGACTAATTGCACCGGTGACACCTGCTGCCAATACCCTTTATGCCGCCATTGCCCAGCCCCTAAAATGCCAGTACCTATGAGTAAGGTTTGGTGCAAAATCAGCAAGAACAGTCCAGGTACTACATAGGGCGTATAACCTAGGCTCTGGTTAAAGGCAGGAACACTATTAAGATGAAGCGAGTTTAAACTCTCTTGGGCCTGCTTAGGATTTTGTCCTTGAGCAAGCATGCCAATCAATTGCACTTGTTTTCCCGCATCCATTCCAGCGCTAACTAAGCCTTCAACAACCGCGGAATAAATCAAAAAGTAACTAGCATCACCGCCATAGCTTAACGTCACACCTTTACCGAGCAATAAATCGCGGCGGAATCCTTCAGGGATCACGAGTAAGCCGTGGGCCTTACGCGTCTCAATAAAACGCTTCGCCTCGGTAATCGAACCGACTTGGCCTATGACTTGAATTTTTGCGCTGGCATCGGCATGACGGATCAATTGACGGCTTAGGGAAGAATGATCTAAGTCCACCACGATCAGTTGTTGCTCGGTCGGCACTTGATTCAGATAGGGCAAAGGATACAAAACCGAATAAAATAGTACACCGCCAAATAAGGTCACAGCGATCGCTTTATCGCTAATAATGGCCTTAAATTCAGTGAGGATCAGTCGCCACAGACTGAGCTGACGTGGTGTGTTTGCGTGTTCGCTATTGGATAAATTCATCCTATTGCCCCTTCGCAGATATAGCTGCGTCCGAGTCATAAACCGTCACTGAAGCATTGGTGTTAACTGTGGTAGGCAGTAATTTACGCGACAGGAAATATATCAAAGGTATCAGACAGATAAAGCCCCAATAAGTGGTGATTTGGCTCGCCACACTTGGCCAAGTGGCGCCATAACTCACGATACTAACATGGGACTCAATATAATGGCTCGATGGCATGATAAGTCGCCACCACTGGGCTAATTGCGGCATTTCGTGAGTCGGGAAAGTAATGCCCATAAAAGCAAACGCTGGCGCAAATAAAGCGGTACAAAAGCTGATGACCCGCGCACTGTCACGCATCACTACAAATATTAATAACACTAAGCTCCAGACTGCCAATAACATGACTAATTGCGCGAGCAATAATAGGGCTAAACTCCCCGCCATCGGCAGAGCAAGATACAAATACAGCCAAGCTAAAATAAAGCCGCCCTGCAGCATCAATATCGGCGTAAACAGCACCATTTTCGCCCACACTTTAGGCCAAAAATGTTTAGTTAAGATATTCGACATACCATCGGCCTGAGTGGTAGGCACTAAATGCAGCTCTCGATTTAAACTGTTTGCCATCACTAACATAGATAACAACTGCCACAGCGCAATCAGCACTGGCGGTACTAAGAAACCTATGTAGTTGTTATTTCGGTTAAACAGGGCTGTTGTTTGGCTTTTGACTGGGCTTAAATTCACTGCGACTTGGGATTTTGGTGTACCATTTGCGAGCTGCTTTAAACCCGCCACTTGTTGTAATCCGTCGCCTAAACTCAGCTGAATTTGGCTTGAGAGTAACTTACCCACCAGCAAAAATTGACTGTTGTAGCGCACATCAATTGTAGGCTTATGGCCTGTAAGTAAATCCTTTTTCATATCATAGGGAAAAACCACAATAGCGTAGACTTTCGCCTGTTGCATCGCGCTTATCGCCGAGGATAAGTCGGTAAAACTTTGCGGATCGGTAACTGGATTTGCCTTAAGCTGACGGGTCAACATGCGGCTCAATTGACTATGATCTTGGTCGACAATCGCCACGGGCAGTTGCCTTGGCAGACCTGCACTGAATAACCACCATAAGCATAAAATCCCCAGTAGTGGAATATAACTTATCAGCGCTAACTGCCAAGGGTCATGCCATAGGGCACGCAGCTCACGGCGAACTAACGCTGTGAGCAACGCCATAAAGCTTATGCTCGATGGCTGTAATTCGTCCTTAATCTTGTCCGCCGCGTTGGCGTGAGGCGTACGTTCAGTCACGACTTTTACTCACTGCGCAGCAGCACAGACATGCCGACACGCAGATCGGTAATCGGCTGGTTTGGACGCAATTCCACCTCAAAGGTACGCATATCAAAATCATGGCCACTTTCAGTCGAACGCCAAGTGGCAAACTCACCCATCACGCTGATATGGGACACAGTAAAATCCACATCCAGCCCGAGTGCCGGAATCGTTAATTGAATTGTTTGACCTTTTTTGAAACGTTTAAGTTGGTCTTCTCGCACTTGGAACACGGCCCAAGCATCCTGCATATCAATCAAACTAACAATCGGAAAACCACTGGGTGCCAATTCACCCGCCTGTAACAGCACGTCGCTGATCTCACCCGATTTAGGTGCGCGCATTTGGCTATCTTCCATAATGGCGCTAACTTCTTTCACTGCACCTTCAGCCTTACGGGCATTACCTGCAGCAGCCACTTTGGTTTCCGTCCGCGCGCCTTCTTCTGCCATTTGATACATGGCTAAGGCAGCTTGTTCTGTGTATTTTGCCGCTTGCCATTGAGTAAAGGCTTCATCGCGTTTTTGTCTTGCCGCCACACCTTCGTTAAATAAGTTTTCGACTCGGGTATAGGTGGTTTTAGCGAGCGTTGCCGCCGCCTGCGCCTTGAGCCATTGCTCCTTGGCTGCCATCACTTCTTGGCTGCGAGCACCATTGTTGGCTTCAAGCTGCATCGCCTTAGCGGCATCACGGCCACCTTCGGCCTGCATTAACTTTGCATCTAACTCAGGACTGCGGATCGCGAATAATAAATCCCCTTGGGCCACACTATCACCGCGGCGCACGAGCACTTGCTCGACTCGGCCTGGCACCTTGGACGAAACATTGTACTCACGGGCTTCAATCTGGCCCTGCAACAAACTCGGCTGCGGGCTATAAGCGAGCTTGAGTCCATAGGCTAAGATAAGGCCTAATGCGACCAACGCCACAAGGGCAAGTATTCTGTTAGCGCGCATTGTTTGTCTCCTGCACTTGGGTAGGGGCTGTGGTACGACCGATAAATTCATCTAGTTGACCACTAATGGCCATTAATCTGGCATAGGCTTGCACATAACGATAACGGGCAGCCAATTGCTGAGTTTTCACTGCGCTCAGTTTCAGCTCCGCATCGACTCTGTCGATAGAGGTTGAAAGCCCTTGATTAAAGGCGATTTCCCTAAGACGCAGGTTTTCAATAGCAAGTTCGAGCGAAGTATCGAGCGCCGTCACTTCTTCCTCGGCCTGTAATAATTGGCGATAGCTTTGATCCACCAGCAGGCTCAAGTCTTGTTTAGTTTGTGCCTTGGTATAACGAGCTTGTAAGAGTGCACTTTTCGCCGCTTCGACCTTACCGCTACGGCCATCGCGGCTGATCAGTGGCACATTGACCCCAACCCCAACCATCCAGTCAGGTGTGATGCTCGTCAAGAGTGTGTCTTCTTCATACAAGGTGTAGTTACCGAAGAGGAAAACCGTTGGATGGTATTTACCTTTTTCCAACGCTATTAAACCGTTCGCTTGCGTTTCTTTCGCTTCGAGCAATTTGAGCGCCGGATGTTGGCTCAGGGTAATTTGGCTGAGTTGAGCAAATGAAGGAGCCTGCGGCAGTACAAATAAGGGAGAATTTGTGCTCACCTGACTTTGCTGTAGCATACGAGCCAGCGCGATCACTGCCATTTCGTGTTGCCGACGAGCACTGCCTAAATTGACTTTAGCATTGTCTAGGGCGACCTGCGCATTGAGGCGCTCAACCTTCGCAATTTGCCCTTCGCGCTCTAGTGCTAAAGCATGATCAACATGCTTAGCTAACGAGCCAACCAGATCGGTCTGAGTATTCACCAATGCCAACGTCACATCGACAGCGTAATATCTATCCACCAGCAGGGTAAATAAATCACGAGTAGCCAATTGTAATTCTTGTTGCTTCTCGGCCACCATAGCCGCATGTATACCTTGAGCCGCAGTGATCTGTCCGCCCGTATAAATCGGCCACATTGCCTGTAAGCTGGCGCTAAAAATATCTTGTTCACTTAAGGGCAGCGGCGGAATACCCGCAATAATGCCGCCAAGCGATGGCGGGATAGAAATCACAGAATTTAATTCTTTCAGATCAAACTCAATCGGTTTATCCAAATGAATATAGTTACCGCGAATGTCTAATGAGGGCAAATTTAAGCTCTCGCCCGCCTCTTGTTCACCCTTAGCGCGGTTAACTTCCTGCGATTGCGCTTGCAACTTGTCGCTCACCTTCAGCACTTGCTGCCAAGCATCAGTAAAGCTAATCGGCTGAGCATAGCCAGCCGAAGGCAATGATAATAGGCACAGCCAGACTACACGTGATAGTTTCATTAACACCTCTAGAGTAGTTACTCTAATTTCCTTTGCGAATGATAACATTCATGGTGGGTAGCGACTAGAACCCATAAGCGTAAGGTTCTAGGTTTTATGCTGTTCCGCCCACGGTGAGCTTATCGAGTTTGAGGGTCGGTTGACCCACACCCACAGGCACACTTTGACCATCTTTACCACAAACGCCCACACCTTGATCTAAAGCCATATCGTTACCGACCATAGAAATCTGGCTCATAGCCTCAGGGCCATTACCGATTAAAGTGGCCCCCTTAATGGCTTGAGTAACTTCACCATTTTCAATCAAATAGGCTTCGGATGCGGAAAACACAAACTTACCCGAAGTGATATCGACTTGGCCACCACCAAAATTAGGGGCATAAATGCCTTTCTTCACCGATTTGATAATCTCACTGGGATCTGACTCACCGGCCGTCATATAAGTATTAGTCATACGTGGCATAGGCAAATGTGCGTAGGATTCGCGGCGACCGTTACCCGTTGGCGCAACACCCATTAAGCGAGCATTGAGTTTGTCTTGGATGTAACCCTTTAAAATACCGTCTTCAATCAATACGGTTCTTTGGGTTTGTACACCTTCATCGTCGATACTCAGTGAACCACGACGATTAGGCAAGGTGCCATCGTCGACCACTGTCACTAACTTAGACGCAACTTGCTGACCAACCTTGCCGCTAAAGGCACTGCTGCCCTTACGGTTAAAGTCGCCTTCCAAACCATGTCCAACCGCTTCGTGGAGCAATACACCGGGCCAGCCATTACCTAAAACCACAGGCATTTCACCCGCTGGTGCATCGATGGCGTTAAGGTTAACTTGCGCTTGACGCACTGCTTCGCGGGCAAAGGCGAAACACATAGGTAAACCTGTGTCATCGCTTGCCATTAAAACACCGTAGTCATGACGACCACCACCACCGGCGCCACCACGTTCACGTTTACCGTTTTCTTCCAAAATCACGCTACAGTTAAAGCGCACCAGAGGACGGATATCGGCCGCCAGAGTGCCATCACTCGCAGCAACGAGGATTTCTTCGTGCACCCCAGCAAGGCTAACCACCACTTGAATAATCCGGCTATCTAGACTGCGAATAAAAGCATCGGCTTCTTTCAGCAGGTTGATTTTTTTGACTTCTTCCATCGCCGCAATTGGATCTAAGCTGTCGTATAACGCCAATGCTTTTTGACGTTTAAAGGCTTGCACTTGAGTCTGCTCACCCGCACTAGCAATGCCACGGGCAGCCTGTACTGCAGCGCTTAAGGCGGCAGGAGTGATATCGTCGGCATAGGCAAAACCCGTTTTCTCACCGCTGATGGCCCGCACGCCCACACCGCGTTCAATATGGAAACTACCGTCTTTGATGATGCCGTCTTCCAGCACCCAAGATTCGTGGCGACTACCTTGAAAATAGAGATCGGAATAATCGATTTTGTGCTGATGTATGGTGTTTAGATAGGTTTGCAGGCCCTCTAACGCTAACCCATTCTTCAATAAACTTTGCTCTACTTGTGCTAAAAATGGCATCTATGCTCTCTTTGACCCCAAGGGATCTTGATATTCTGAGTGTAAATTCGGTGTACTAATTCTATGTGTTAATGCTGCATATCGGCTCAAGCGCAAATTCAGCATTTCAACTCGTCTGCTGGCTATTAGCACATTATTTCAAGCTTGGTTCAAGGAAACGATTATGCTGCATGACGGGCATTTTACTGCGAATACTGTGCAGTTCGGTTAAGTCGACCTCAGCCTGTACCCAACCTGTACCGGTTTTGAGTTCAGCCAAAATATTCCCCCAAGGACCGACTATCATGCTCTGCCCCCAAGTTTCACGGCTGCCTTCGTTATGCTGTCCCCACTGAGCTGCAGCAAGAATAACGCATTGGGTTTCAATCGCTCTGGCCTGTAGCAATACTTGCCAATGGGCTTCCCCCGTCACCTTGGTGAAGGCAGAAGGGACAGTAATAATCTCGGCACCCGCAAGGCGCATCGCCCTAAACAAGTCGGGAAAGCGTAAATCATAACAGATGGTTAAGCCAATTTTGCCAAAAGGTGTATCGATAACACTAATGTGATCACCGGGGCAGAAGGTTTCGCTCTCGCGATATTGTTTTGTACCATCGGCAACATCCACATCAAAAAGGTGCAGTTTATCGTAATACCCTAAAGTATCACCTTTATCATCAAACAGATAACTGCGACTATAGACACGACCATCCTCAGCCAACGCCGGAATAGTCCCCGCGACCATAAACACCCGATACTTGGCGGCCAGTGCACTTAACGCCGATTTGAGCGGACTCTGATGAACATCGCCCGCATAGGCAAGTTGCTGACTTTCATGGCCACCAAACAGTAAACTGCATTCGGGCAACACGACTAAATGGGGCGCATCGACATCCCGTTTGAGTTCGTTAAGCTGCGATTCGATAAACTGCAGATTGGCGCTGACGTCGCGACTGCTCTGACATTGCAACAGGCTGATGTGCATTTTGCTCTCCCTGAATTTGCTTAATCGATTCTACTGCTGGCTGATTCTCTGGTGTGGCAGGCGTGTTCGGCGCTTCAGGCGAAGGCGTCGCTTGAGGTTGCTCCCGCTTTAAATCGGGTGCTTTAATTTGATCTGTTGCTGGCTTTAGCTCTTCTGACTTTGATTCTTCAGATCTGGCCTCTTTAGGCTTAACGTCTTGTGGCTCGAGCGCTTCTGGTTGTGTTGCTTGAAGCTGTGGCTCAGATTTAGCGTTGCTTGGTTTGACTTCAGTTAACTTAGTTTCAGTTGGCTTAGCTTCAGTTAATTGAGCCTCGGTCGATTTAGTCTCTATCGGCTGAGTGATATCGGCGTTATGACTCGCGGCTTCGGTCGGCACCGCTGGGCGCTCAACGCCAACCACAGGTAAAATAGATTCTGGAATTTCAATCTCTTTACTCTTTCGCTCTAACTCTTCGACCACAGGCTCAGCCATAGTCCCAGTCACCCGAAAACGAATTTCTGAAATCACTTCAATCACAGGCTCAAGCACTTTTGTCAGGGCAAAGGCCCCCAGACCCAGTGTCCAAGCGCTGGTACTGAGCAATACGACAGTTGGCACACTTGAGGCCAATTGCGGCACAAAGCGGATATCGTAATTCAAACTTTCAGTGGTGAGATCCGTATAGCCACGCACCTTCATATTACCCGCGATGGCATCCATTTCAGTGTCAGTGGTTTTCACCACGCCATTATCAATCTGCAAATTGCCATTGAAAGAGTTGAAATACATGCCCTGACCGAAGACATCGGTGAAATCCAGCGACAGTTTACGCACCAAAGAATCTAAACTGAACAGGGAGAAAATCCGTGCGCCCTTGTCACTCACCTGAGATAAGTGGCCTTTGCCTAAGTTGAATTTCACCTTGCCATTTAAGGTTTCGAGGGAGAAGGCATAGGGAGCACCTTGCCAAGATAAGTCCGCATTAACCTTCAAGGGGGCTTCATTAACGCCAGGCTCTATACCCAATTGAGCAGATAGATAACTAAACTGAGTGGCATTTAACTCAACACTGAGGTCAGTTTTATTCTGTCCAGCCTGTTGCTGCCAAATGCCACTGCCCTGCAAATTGACATTGGGCGTAGTTAAAGACAATGTTTGAATCTTATATCCTGCCGCTTGTGGGCTCGCCTGCAAAACGAGCTTTCCAAAGGATTTATCGAAGAAACGAAAATCTTCCACATTCACTGCAACTGGCGGCAAGTTAGTGAGCACTTGATCACTGGCAAAATCGGCATCCGTGTTCGACTTTACCTTAGGTGAAAAATAAAATTTATTCGCCACAACTTTGAGACCTTGAGTTTTCCAATTTGGATAGAAATCGATCCAACCGTCAAATTCGTTGGCAACGGTATTAAAACGCCATCCCGTCTCGTTAGGCTTAGCATTAAGCCTAAGCTCCGTCAGTTCTTGCCCTAAAAGATCGAGCCGACCGATATGAGAATCGATACTCGCCACCGCGGGAAATAAACTTTTATGTGGAATATCATCAACTAAAATGCCCGTTTTCGGTATTTTCTCTTGACCAACAAAGGCATTAATCACAGGTAACCATTCGGCTAATTTGGCCTTACCGAGATCGATTTGAATATGACCTTGTTCCGTATTTCTGGCTTCATCCTCACCAAATAAACGCCCCAATAACAAGTCAAAATAACTAAAATTTGCGCCTTTATCGGCATCGAAACCACCGATAAACTCGGCATGACTGGCAAGTTTGACATCGAGCGTCGCATTATCTTGATCGCCAACAAACTCGGCGACTAAAGGTCGTGGTTCATTTTCGGGTTTAGCAAAGTATCCAGGGAGTAACAGTTGCGTCCCCAGCATATCCGAAGTCACTTTGGCTTGAATTTGATAACCTTGCTCAGTAAATAGCATAGTCATAGCACCGTCCCAACTGATTTTGCCCTGATAAAAATCACTCAAGGGATTGTGCAATTCATCGGGGAGACGACTGAGATCCCAACGACTTTTCAGCGAAAGATTAAGGCCAAAATCTTTACCTTTAGGCTGAGTGTCGAAAGTTAAACTAAGCGGTTGTTCGAACAAGCGCGCTTTGATGCCTTTTCCTGTCACAACCTCATTCGCAAAGTCGACAACACCAGTCACGCCATGAAGTTGAAGCCCTGGCTGAGCAATATATACCGGTGTGTTATCAAAACGGATTTGACCACGAATATCTTCAGCTTCACCTTCATACAGTGGAATGCTGATGTCTAAAGTGCCAGTGACAGCACCTTGCACTTGCACGACATCTAAGGTTTTACCTACTGAGTTCGCCAAAGGTGAGGCTTGTAACACCTTAGTCGCCGCACTGCCTTGAGTAGCAAGTTCGGCTTCAATCCTTAGCAGCGTCTGTTCACCAATGGCGGGAATAAATACATGGGCCCCTGTGGCATCCACATTCATCAGCTTGCCTTGGTTTAACCAAAGATCCATGCGGGTATTTTCAAACAAAGCGTTAAGGGACAGATCTGTTACCGCTGGCCAGTCGGGTTGAAACTGAAATTGGGCATCTGTTAAGGTAAATGCTGCCTGAAATACGCCGCTATTATCGTCGAAGGGAAAACCACTTAACGGACCACGCCAAACAACTTGCGCATCTTGGGTCTGACCCGCTTTAAGCCCAGTATCCAAATACTCGGCCAGTGATTCACCCATCGCCTTATTGGGGAAATACTTGTCGGCATTAGCCACATTGTTGATACGAACATTGGCCGCCAGCGCCATGTGTGCAGCACCGCTAAAGTCCAAATTCAATGCCGCATCAACACCGATATCTTCGTTTTCAAGCTGCAACTGAGGCACATTTAAACTCAGATGTTCAGTATCGAATTGACCATCAATTGGCGCACCATTGAACACTAATGGCGCCGAAAATTCATCACCAAAATCAAGAGTGTACACTTGTTCAGGTAGAGAGAAATACAACGTCTTATCTTGCCAGCGCAGGTTCACATCTACAGGATGAGTATTGGGAATACCGTCAACCTTCTGCCAATGCAACTGCTTCACTTCGGTACTGGCGAGCAAAGGCTGGTCGGCTTTTTGATACAGGCGGATTGGTCCAATATTCGCCTCGGGAGCTAACGCATGCCATTGACGTAATACGGCTCTATCGACTCCAGGAAATAGCGGCAGCAGCGGCAATAGACTCTGAGTATTAACTTGATTCACATAGGCAAATAATTCATCGTTTTGACGCTTCGCGGCCAGCGTTAATGCCGGCCAATGCTCACCATTGGTGACAAAATCCAGTCCTGAACTTTGCACTTCCCAACCCGTCTCCTTTGGCTGCCAGACAATATCGCCCGCTTGAATTTCAAATTTCTGCGGCTCTTGCTTTAATGTCCATTGCAGCCAGCTCGGCTCAAAATGAACCATAGCAGAACTGATGCTGCGGTCGGCAAACGTAAGCCAAGCCTTAAGATTGACAACCCCTTCTAAGGGTAACTTTTGAGTGGAATCATAGGGATTAGGCTGACGTGAAGCCCATTCACCTAAATCCAAAGAGTTAGCCGCCAAATAAATCTGCCCAGTCAAACTGTCGGGATTTGCACCATCGCCCTTGATATCTAACTGTAATCCGAGAGACTCATGCTTAGAGGCATTATCATCGAGATACAGTTCCCCTGCACCGCGGTGACGTTCACCCTGATTGCGCCAGTTCAAATGACGGATATGGATCGGGCGAAACTCTTGGTGCATGCTCAGCAATTGCACTGTGGCATTGGTTAAGGAGAATCTATCGAGTTGTTTGAGTAACAGGGCATAAAGCCAATCGAGTTGCGGGGCTTTATTAATTGTGGCGGGATCGTTCTCGGTAAGCTTATCCATGTCTAAAGCGACATGGACACCCTCAAAATTGACATCTTCGATTCGTGGGGTGAGCGTGAGCAGCGATTGCCAAAAATCTAACTTCACTTGTACGTTCTTGATCATCAAGGTCACAGGCAGTTGTTCCTGTGGCGGGATCACTAAGTCATCGATGTTAAGTGCAGGACCAAATGCCTGCCAATGGGCGGATAACTCCCCCACTTGCACATCGACTTTATATTCGCTTTTTACGTAATTCACCAGTTGCTGGCGAACTTCATCAACCTGCGGTAATAAACCACGGATCAAACTGACGGCAAGCGCAAACAAGACCAAAATAAGCGCCAGAAATTGCCAACAAAAACGGCTAAATTTTTTTGCAGTAAAAAACGTAGCCACTACATCATCACCACATCGTATTTGTGCTGTGAGTACATAGGCTCATTTTGCAAACGGATGCGCTTACCTATGTAAACCTCAAGTTCAGCAATAAGATGATTATCATCGGTATGCAGACTTTGATACACGGCAGGCGAACAATACAACAGGAACTCATCAGCATCGTAGGCACGGTTTAAACGGATTATTTCGCGAAAGACCTCATAGGAAACCGTCTCGACTGTCTTCATGCTCCCCGTGCCATGGCAGGCCGGACATTCGCCACAGACGACATGCTCTAAACTTTCTCGGGTACGCTTACGGGTCATTTCGACTAGACCTAACCCCGAAAAACCACTCACATTGGTTTTCACCCTGTCTTTAGACAAAGCGCTGGTTAAGCTACTAAGAACACGAGCCTTATGATCCGCCGTCATCATGTCGATAAAATCGATAATAATGATGCCGCCGAGATTACGCAGACGTAACTGCCTCGCTATCGCTTGGGTCGCTTCGAGGTTGGTATTAAAAATGGTTTCTTCAAGATTCCTATGCCCCACAAAGGCGCCGGTATTGATATCCACAGTCGTCATGGCTTCGGTTTGATCTATGATCAAATAGCCACCAGACTTGAGCTCGACTTTACGGCCGAGTGCACGTTGAATTTCGTTCTCCACATCGTAGAGATCAAAAATAGGCGCAGGTCCTGAATAGTGCTCAATCTTATCGGCAATCTCTGGCATAAACTCCTGCGCAAAAGACTGCAACTCGGCAAAAGTGCGGCGAGAATCCACTTGAATACGGTCCAGCTCAGTACCGACAAAATCACGCACAATGCGCACAGGTAAGGCTAAATCTTGATACAGGAGCGACACACCACTGCGTTTACGTCGCTCACTCACCTTTGACCAAACTCGGCGTAAAAATGCCGCATCTTGGGATAACTCATCTTCCCCTACGCCTTCGGCGGCGGTGCGGATAATAAAACCACCGTCATCATCAACATAGGGCAAAGTAATTTGTTTGAGGCGACTGCGTTCTTCTTCTAGTTCAATACGCTGGGAAACACCAACATGGCTAGAACCTGGCATAAAGACTAAATAACGGGAAGGCAGCGTGATATCGGTCGTTAGGCGTGCGCCCTTAGTGCCCAGCGGATCTTTAACCACTTGCACCATAATGTCTTGCCCTTGACGGACTAACTCGGCGATATCACGAACAACGAAATGACCTTTCTCAACATCGGCGACACACTCAGTGTGCGGTACTATGTCGGACGCATGTAAAAAAGCCGCTTTATCTAAGCCAATATCGACAAAGGCGGCTTGCATACCGGGTAACACACGGCTGATTTTACCTTTGTAAATATTCCCCACTAAACCCCGTTTCATCCGGCGTTCAATATGGACTTCTTGCAGCACACCATGCTCAACTAAAGCAACGCGCGCCTCAGATGGAGTTACGTTGATCAGTAATTCTGAACCCATCTTGCGCTGTATTTTATTTGGATTTAAGCGACTGGTATTCACGACTCACCCCATTCGGGAAACTAGATTAATTAATCGAAGTTACAAACTCTCTAAGCATGAAAACCGAATAAAGGAACAAGGTCAACGTCATTGGAGTACTCGATTCAGAGCCCTAAACGCCAATAAGGTTCATTCTAACCTCAAGCCAAAATCGCAATATAAGCAACCAGCAGCAGTTAAATAAAACCAATTTCGGCTAACAACTCACGCGTTTCAACCAGAGGTAAACCTACAACGCCAGAATAACTGCCTTCAATTGCAGCCACAAAGCAACCGCCAAGTCCTTGAATGCCATAACTGCCCGCCTTATCCATGGGCTCTTTTGAAGCCACATAAGCCTCAATGTCAGCTGTCGATAAAGCGCAAAAACGCACTTGTGTTTCAACTAAGCGCACTGAGGTTTTTAAGATTGAGTCAGACTCGCCTGCTTTGTAGGTCAGTGCCACAGCCGTCATCACAGTATGCGTTCGGCCAGACAGTTCACTGAGCGTTTGCTTAGCATCGGCCACATCCAGCGGTTTGCCTAATATTTGATTTTCAAGCACCACGATAGTATCAGAACCTAATACAGCAGGCTGTGACATATCTGCGCATAATGCCAGTCCAGCTTGGGCTTTTTCAGCGGCTAAACGTCGTACATAATCCCTTGGCGCTTCGCCCTGTTGCACAGTTTCATCAATATCCGGTGCCACTTGCGTGAAACTAAACTCAGGACAACCGAATCCAATCTGTGCCAATAATTCTTTGCGACGTGGCGAAGTTGAAGCTAAAACTAAATCCACAGTTAACGAACCTTATAATGACGTCGAACCCGACGTAAAATCCAAAATATCCAAGGCCAGATCACTAATCCTGAAATCGCAGGTAAAAATAGATCCGTTTTGAAAACAGCCTCTTGCATCACAAATTCCACCCAGTAAATCACTAAGTGATAAATACAAATCAGTAGCATGATCACTAACGACTGCTGCCATTGAGGGAAGTTTCGCAAACGCTGGCAATGCAAGATAGCGATATAAATAACCAAAGACATGGCTAAAGAGCGCACACCTAAGGTGGCTCCCAATAAAATATCTAAGACTAGGCCTAAAACCCATGCGGTTAAGATGTTGTATCTGTGGGGTAATGCGATAGACCAATAGAGAACAATCATTAATAGCCAGTCTGGACGCCAAGCATCAACAGCACTTGGCAAAGGCATGATCTGGCTGATCACGCCGATAAATAATGTCACCCAAACAATAAAGCGCCCATTGGCGGCCTGAAAACTCATTAATGCACCTCAGCCACAGGAGGAGTGGTTTCCGTTGACGGTTTGGTCGCAGGCGCGGTCACAGGTTTAGAAGCCTCTGCAGGCGTGACACTTCCGCCAGCAGGAACAGCGCTATCTGCTTTTGATACATTATCGCTCGATGAATGATCCGCAGCAGGCACGGTAGGCTGACTCGGTAAAGTCACACCAGAATCGGGGGATGGCCAAATCAACAATAAATAACGAATACGATCTAACGCCGCTAAAGGCTGGGCGGTGACTCGAGCGTAACTTTGACCATCTTCAGTCAACACTTCCATAACCCGCGCGACCGGATAACCTTCCGGGAAACGATTCCCTAAACCTGAGGTGACCAGCAAATCGCCGACACGAATGTCGGTACTCTTGGCCACATGGCGCAGCTCTATTTCATCTAACTCACCCGTACCATTGGCAACAAGGCGCACATCATTACGGGTGATACGCACAGGTAATCCGTGTGATACATCGGAGAGCAATAACACCCTACTGGTCATTTCACTGACTTGTACCACTTGGCCAACAACCCCTTGGGCATCGACCACAGGCTGCCCAACAAATACACCACTGCGTGAACCATGGTTTAGCACCGCATAGTGATGGAAAGGATCGCTAGCAACCTCCAATACTTCAGCCACCATTTTGCGCGAATCAAGGTAGGCTGGTGAGCCCAACAGTGCGCGTAAACGTTCATTTTCTTGGCGTAAGTGTTCGAAACGCTGTAAGCGTTCACTCATCAGCAGTTGCTGCCTGAGCAGCTCTTTATTTTGCAACGCTAACATATTGCGGGTGGCAAAACTTTCAGACGACCAGTCAAGCGCAACACCGGGCACGCTCGCTAAATACTGCAATGGACTAAAGAAAGAGGATAACGATTGCCGTACAGGATCGAGGCGATGATTAGCCACGAGCAAAGCCACCGACAAAATAATTGCCAGTGTCAGACGGAATTGGTTTGAAATACCACGAACAAAAATTGGCTTCATAGGAAAGCTAAGGCGGTGATTAACCGCCCCATACCGAAGTTAAATTAGGTTTCTTCGGAGAACAGATCGCCGCCGTGCATATCAATCATTTCGAGGGCTTTACCACCGCCACGTGCTACGCAGGTCAATGGATCGTCCGCCACCATTACAGGAATTCCGGTTTCTTGCATTAATAAACGGTCTAAATCACGCAATAAAGCGCCGCCGCCAGTTAACACCATACCGCGCTCAGAAATATCTGAAGCTAATTCTGGTGGAGATTGTTCTAACGCCACCATCACAGCACTTACGATGCCAGATAATGGCTCTTGTAAGGCTTCTAAAATTTCATTACTGTTCAGTGTAAAGCTACGAGGTACACCTTCTGCCAAATTACGGCCGCGGACTTCGATCTCGAGCACTTCATCGCCAGGATAAGCAGTGCCGATAGTGTGCTTGATACGCTCAGCCGTAGCTTCACCAATCAAACTCCCGTAATTACGGCGGACATAGTTGATGATCGCATCATCAAACTTATCACCGCCTATACGGACTGAAGACGAATACACTACACCATTAAGTGAAATAATCGCGACTTCAGTGGTACCACCACCGATATCCACCACCATAGAGCCAGTCGCTTCAGATACGGGTAAACCCGCACCAATCGCAGCTGCCATTGGTTCTTCAATTAAATACACTTCGCGAGCACCAGCGCCCATGGCTGATTCACGAATAGCACGGCGTTCTACTTGAGTGGCACCAACGGGCACACACACAAGCACGCGTGGACTTGGACGAAAAAAGCTATTGTTGTGCACTTGTTTAATAAAGTGCTGCAACATTTTCTCCGTCACATAAAAATCTGCAATAACACCGTCCTTCATTGGGCGGATAGCTTGGATATTGCCAGGCGTTCTGCCTAGCATTTGTTTAGCTTCTGTGCCGACCGCGGCAACAGATTTCTGACCGGAGCCACTACGCTCACCACGTATAGCAACAACAGAAGGCTCATTGAGGACTATGCCTTCGCCACGAACATAAATTAATGTGTTAGCTGTACCCAAATCGATCGATAGATCATTAGAAAAAATGCCGCGTAGCTTCTTAAACATGTAACTAGCCTGTATTCTGTGGAGTCAGAAGAAAAGAAAAATCAGCTAACTTTATCAATGCCACCCTGATTCCACAAGACCGAGGAGGTTAACAATCGCTAATGAAGTGATTTTTTTTCAAATCGCCACGTAAAAAACAGTATTTAAGCGGAAAATACTGTTTATTGACGAAAATATCAGCAACAAAAAACGAGTAAACACACAATTCAGCAACAAATATCAAACTAAGGCATTGCATTTAGAATCTGTTACAAGCGTTTTCGTCGACTTCTAATAAGTAAAATGGCAGCCCATTTCAAGGGAAAGCCTGAGTTCAATTTAATGAGAGAAATAACTCAGATTAGTTTACCTCACGCCAATAGATTATTTTGTCATGCCCTCGATAACGACCAAAATACGCACTTGCCCGCGGTTCAGTGACCGCTGTTGGCGATACGCCATTCCAATTCCAGTACCATTCTAGCCATGGCTGCACATCCAAGGGCGCTGTCACTTGACCTCGGTATGGCAACCCACTTGTTGTGACGGCTTGCCAGAGCAACTCAAATTGGCCAACTTGGAATGTTGCAGTCCCGCCAGAACGCACAACACTTTGCCCCGCCACTAAGTCGGGATCAAAATTGTAACCCAGAGCGGAATGATCAACCTGCGAACCCAAAGCATACACTGCCGTTGTGCAGTTATCGGCAGTATTTAAGGCCCAGCTGCTGCCATTCCAATATTCGGCTCGAGTCGGCATACGCAGTATTTCTGTCTCAGGACCATAGGTGTTATCCATCACCACACGGCCATGACGAAGGGTTTGAGTGCTGATTTTCTTAGCATTACAGTTAGTGCAAGTGCCTGTAGATGCCGCATCCATGTCTGGTGAGGCCACATAGCTGTAAAGCCCATTCGGCCGAGGATCGTTATCCATCAATTGCACGCCAATATCGAGCAGCTCGAAGGGACCATCCTGATACAGATTCGTCGCCACATTTGGGGTCACCCGACTAAAGTTAGCTTGGTAAGAAGCATCGACCGTCGCCACACCTTGATTCCAACTTTCAGCCTTTATAGGTAAGGCACTTAAGCGACTCTGTAAATCGACACCATTATTGTTATTTTCTCCCACTAATTTGGCAGTGGCGAGGGAAAATGGCGGGAAATAGTTTTTCGTTATATCCCCCGCGATATTTAAAGCACTGAGCTCCATCGACATAGGGAACAGCTGATCCATATAGCTAAAGCCGCCACAGGCAGGTATGACCGATACGTTACTGACTAAAAATCTATCGGGCACAAAACGGCCAATATTAGCTGAATATCCAATTGGAATATTTAAGCTGCTTGCCGTCCCTAAATAATTTGGGCTCGCCTGCGCTGCAATTTGGAATACTCCAACTTCGCTGATGGTCTGATTGCTGATGGTATTGAGATTATTGGCCTGCGCCGAGTGGCTGTAGGATGCCACGCCTAACGCCCCATCAAGTCCGCCGTTGGCAATGCTTGGCGCAACGACTTTACTGGCAAGCTTCATCTGCGCATCACTAAAGTTAGGCGTGGGTAAGTTGCCCGAACAAAAGTCCGGATCGCCATCTTTTTCCCATGCCATCGCTTGCACCGTCATACCAAAGGTTTGACCCGCTTTACGATAAACATTACACGTCATATTCGCGCTTGAGCAGCTAGCATTGGCATCTACAGGCTTAACACACAATCCCGCTGGTACGCTGACAAATTGGTCTGAACCTGCCATGACTAAGCCCTGTTCATCACCAGTACCTGTATATTTTGCATCTAATTGTAATTTACCTGCATCAGGGTAATTGACTGAAATGCTTGCTTGTCCGTTGGTATCAAACAGCAGGTTCACCGCCGTAGGCAAGACACTCGAGGTGCCAATTGCCGTATTGTTGATGGTGACGGCTTTAGACGAGATAGGCGCGCTTGGCGTTTGGTAACTGCTCCAGAAATTCAGCGTTTTGGTCTGGCTTTGGAAGCTTGGGATACACTGCTTCGTCACATCGGATTTTTTCACCGCTTTGACTAACACTTGCTCGGGGCGATTCGCACGCTTATCGGGTACATCGAATACAAAACCACTGTCGGCAAAGGTGAGTGAACAATTGTTTTCACTCAAGCCACCATTGCCAATACGGCAAAGGGTTTTGCTTAAGGGTTTGGTGGTGGGATTAGAGCCCTTCACGCCTAAAGTCACTACACCGGGAGTATTTCGCCTCAGTTGCAGTTGCGCTGTGCCACCGCTAAAACTCACTTGATTACCGCCAACCCATACGCCATCTGCCGCAGAATCAGGTAATAAGGTTGCGCTAAGAGGTGCAGTAAAGAGTTGACTACAACTCGCATTTGCACAGGCTCTAATCGTTACCGTCTCAGCATTACAGGTCAGACCTTGACCCGTATGATCAAACTCAAAATGATCGATCTGAGCACCAATAGGATTCGATTTTAACGCACAAATTTGCACGTTATCGATTTCGTGGTTGTTATTTGAGCCCCCCGTTGAGCCCGTTAAAGACAATAAAAAATCACTTGGAATGGCCGCCTGACCATTTTGTGCTGCGGCGTTAAATGCGGGAACTAAAGTCACAAAACCAGAACCTGTATTACGCTCAATTTTCACAATAGATTGATTCGCGGCTTGCGAATCAATTGTGATTTTATACCTGTGTGCAGGCGACACATTATTGCCGTCTACCGCAGGCGATAAGCAACTACCGTTCGTATTAGTAGTGCCATTACTACAAGCGCCGCGTAAATAATTATACCCTGACGTGCCGACACCCGAACCGCGAACCGCAACGGACTGGCGTCGCTGACCGACATTAGAACTACCGCCTTCACCGGAGAAGTTACCGAACTCATCAATACCAAACCCAAGCCAACCACCCGCGAACCCATTAATACCAGGTTTATAACCGTAACCCAATGGACCGCCAAAGGCGCCAGGCTGCGGCGTTATAGAAGCATCCGATAACACTACCGCAATGCCGTCGGCACCATTGCCACCATAGGCATAGTGATCAAACTGGATCTCCACTAAGTTAGCTTTTCCAGGAAAGAGTCTTTGATAGGTAGATGCCGTAGATTGGTCAGATTTAGCTTCGTTTAAGCGTAATCGACCACTTCGAATAGATGGAGTAAAAGTGCCACTGCTACGGGAAACGACCCAATCACTGCTTAATGCACTTTGGGAGAAAGTGTCATTAAAACACTGTAATACCGGTACATAATCATTAATACGACCACTACTCATAACCAAATAACGGCTGGTGACTCGGCCATTGATAATCGAGTTATTATTTAGACTTAATGTTGCATCGCTATAAACTCGCCCATTGAGTACAGCATCACTATTTAGCTGAATATTGCTATAACCAATAATAAGAGCAGAAGCAGCATTATTTTCATTGAATTTACTGCCATTTAATTCAAACTGTTGCTTTATAAAAATGCGGACATTGCCTTGCAAAATCACCTTAGCATCTTGATTCAAAGTAAAACTATCTACCCAATAGTCCCCTTCAGGTAAAACGAGTGTCGCGCCGCCTCCAATAGCGATAGTGTTAAATCGATACTCATTTTGAGTTGCCGATAGAGTCAGAGTACAAGCAGAATAAAGCGAAACATTGCTAAACTGACTTTGCCCATTACCACCAAGCGTTAATTGCTCGCCAGTATTACAAGAACCATAACCGCCACCAGCACCACTACTCGATAAAAAAGCATTACTCCCAGTTAATTTTAAACCTCGAATATCACTGCCATCGATAGTGCATTTCCGCACTCCGCCTGTACCGTTATCACAACTGTTATTAGAAAGCCCACTGCCATCGTTACTCGAGCAATAATCTAATGCAGCACCACCAGTACCATTAATGATGCCATTACCATTTATCATTAATTGTGGCGATGATATCTGACGGCACACGTTTGAGTAATCACCATGATGCCCTTGAGCAACTTTGGCAAAAATCACACTCTGATCAATAGGGTCGAATGCCATCACTGACGAGGGAAAACTCAAAATAAGTACTGCCAATATGGCACGATAAAAAAGATTAATTCCCACGAGCTTCTACCTCAACTTGTCGGCTAACACGGGTCTCGCCGCTTTCACATACTGCTTTACTGTTGATTCGATATTGGGTGGTGGTACCTACCGCATAGGCTTTGCACGTCAAGGTCACAGTGCAGACATGGAAACCGGTTACATTAGGAGGATTCCAAGTGCTCGTTACAGGGCAAATGCCAACTGAACCATTTAATGGGAATAATGTTGCCAATGCGGCATCGGCGCCACTGTTCGCGGCGGCAAAGGCACGCGTCCCCCACACCTCCTGGGTTAATCCAGTATCCCCATCCTGCACAATATTGATCAGGGCTGACGCCAGTAGAAACATCACAGTGATCACAAATACGCCAATAATCAATGCACTGCCGCGTTGACGCGCAGGCAGAGCGTGAGAGGACGATCTTGATAGTGATGATCTGGATGCTGAGTTACGCCCTACCGAGCGACAATGTGAATTAAGGGGCATTGATCACCTGCACTTGATGTCGGTATTGGAACGTCTCACCATTTACATTAAACCGCGGTTGTAAATGCACCATAGCATTATTCACTAGGCTAGATGGCGTTAAAATCAGCGGTAAATCAGCACCATTATTTAAAACATTTGCCACACTTTGCGCCATTAGCACGCCCGAGCCCATAGTGGCAGGCATAGCGGCAGGATTTGGCTGAACGGCATTAAAGTTATAACCAGCATAACGCACGATTTGCAAATCATTACCGCTTGGCTCTTTTTCAAAACAATAACTCACAGGATTTGAACCAAAATAGATTCGCTGCCGTGGTGATGCTTCAGCAAAACGTGTTGGCGCAGTAAACGTCAGCGTCACTTGATGCTCCAAAGGGGAAGGCGAAGTCGCAATCGTTTTAACCTGTGCTCGTTTTTGTCGCGTACTGCTATACACATCGGCGTCAATCAAGGGATAGATCCAAGCAAATTGATTCACGCGAATCGCACTCGCGGTATTATCTAGAATAACTATCCCAGTACTCGCGGCGGCAGCTGGCACTATTGGCATAGTTAGATAAGTCGTGCTGGCTTCGATAGGCACAAACTCAACACATTGATAGGTCAGCGAATCGGTATTAACTCGCAGGCTATTAGGCAAGGCACTACGCAACTCACGGGTCATTCGCTCAACGGCAAAACGGCTCTGACTTAGCACTTGATCGACTGAACTCGACTCAACAAAAATCCGCGTACCAAAAATAATAAAACTACTCACCCCGACCACGAGAATCCCCAGAATCAAGATAACAGTGACCATCTCGACCAAGGTAAAACCTAGTGTGGATTTTTTATTAACCGCAGATAAAGGTGAGGCCATCAGTAATTACTCCTCACCATATTGTAAGTAATCACTTCGTTGTCGGGCGTAGTCACATTAATCGTCACTAGCTTAGTATTGGACACTGCGCCATAAGCAACGGTGACGCTTAAGCGATAGTTAGGATAAGCATTTGCATAGGTTTGGGTCGAATTGAGCATAGTCGCGGTTTCATTTAAGCCGTTGTAATCATCCACATCGTTAAAGTTGTTACGACTCTCACCGAACTCAGGGCCTAATGACGTTGAACAATTACTACCGAGCGGACTACCACAGGCTGGTGTGCCACCATTGGCATTAGTGTTTTGATCGTAACGTTTACCCCAGATTTCATTCATCACCGAATGTGCAAGCTCAGCACTGCGTACTCTATGTAAGGTACTGGCCGCACGATCAGCTTGGGGGAATAACATGCTGGTTAGCATCACTATCGCAATGGCAATCACCAGCATGCCAATCACTAATTCGATAAGGGTAAAACCCTGCTGTGGTTTGGCTTTTTTGGATGCTTTTACTGATGCTTTGCCCAATAGCAACCGAGGATTAATTCGCATAAATATAGCCCTCGGAGGAGACGTTAATCATCACAGTGTCATTAGCAATCACATTAATGCATGGCCCATTACAAGCCAACGAAGTGCTACCATCGATATCGAAATCGAGGCTGAAGTTGCTGATATTAGTACTGTTAGGGCCTACTAGCACTAATTGAGCACCACCTTGAAAAGCTTGGGTATAAAGCGGGTTTGGCGATAATGCGGTACCAGAACAAACCGCCCCATTTCGGGTAGAGAATTGACTCACTTGATAGCCAGTGCCAGAAACGGTTACACGAAAACACCTGTCGGTATTATTGAGCGCTTTTTGCTGTACTTGACGCAGCTCGCTAATGAACTCGTTACGTAAACTATACACACTGTAGGAAGACTGAGTAAACAGGCGTGGCAGTACAACCACAGCAAGAATTGAAATCAAGATGATGGTCGTTACTAATTCTACTAAAGTAAATCCGGCCTGTTTTGACATAGAGAAGTTAAGCATCGCTCGGGTTAATTGCTGATTTCAAGTGCTAGGTTCAGTTTCTGTCAACTATATGATTAACGCAAATAAATGTCGGTAAATTTGGCGGACTCATTTATTTAAAATCATGTAAGAACCGTATTTTATCTAAAAAAAAGGCCTGCTAGGCAGGCCTTTTCACATAAATTAAATTAACAACCATTATCGGTTAGAGTAATAGTCGGCAAAGCACCTGCACTTGCTGCTGCAGTGTAAACAATCTTACAGCTTGCTTCAGAACCAGTTGTAGTTACATCAGCAGGAGCGCCACGCTGCCAGATAGTCGCACTATTACCACTTGCATTTATAACCCAATCAGCAGCATCTTCACCAGAAGGTACTGCTGATGATGGGGAAGTTCCAGTATTAAACTTAACATCCATACCCTTTTCTAAAGCAGCCTTAGTTGCAGCCATATAACCATATACTACCGGAACATCGTCAGTAGCTGTCGCAGGAGTCCCTGCAACTGTATTACCGAGCACATCAACACTACCTGTATCTGCACCTTCAATACCGAGTAATGCCGCTTTTGAATAAACTAAGCTATTGGCACCTTGAATAGCCCCTTTCATTCCTTGAATTGTAGAAGCACGCGCATCACCTTGCAAATTAATAAACTTAGGCGCTGCAGTCACAGCCAAAATCCCTAATATAATAATAACAACCACTAATTCAATTAATGTAAAACCATTTTGCTTTTTCATTCTGCGAAACTCCATTAACACGCGGTAGCTACAACTAAATACACAGGTAATGTAGTGCTAGTTGCAGGTGTATATTCTAAACGGCAGTCTTCAGTGTCTTTCTTTCCCTTAGGAACAATAATGAAAGATGTAGCACTTTTGTACACAACCCCAAAGTCATTTACTGTGCCTACGGTGCCTGTTGCCAATGCATCAAATTTCATATCTAAAGCTTTTTCAAGGTTAGTCTGAACTGTTGCAGAATCAGCCCTGCTATTCAAGTAACCAAAGTCAGCAGTCACTTTAATATCTTCAGTACCATTTTTACCGATAATCACATTTTCATCAGCAGCTTTACCTAACCCCTGTATAGCAGCTTTTGAATAGACAAGAGTGTTTGCCCCCTGCAGCGCAGCCTTAACGCCTTCGACAGTCGACTTACGGGCATCTCCTTGCAAATTTATAAACTTAGGTGCCGCTGTGACAGCAAGAATACCTAAAATAATAATAACTACGACTAATTCAATTAAGGTAAAACCTTGTTGTCTTTTCATTCTTAATTACCTATTCAATAACTTTACAAAAAAGTTGATTAACTTAAGCATGACGCTTTAGTTTCTATGGTACAAATGGTGTTTGAGTGAAGCTTAATACTCTGCCTGTGCCTGGGTTATACACTATTCCCTTAGCACCTACCGTTGTTAAATCAGGGGCAGGAGTGGGTACACCATTCGTTTGATTTAACACCAGTGAAGCCACTTGGTGATAAACACATAAATCTAAACCTGCGACGACTGCGCCAGTAATTGAGTTAGCACTGCCGCCTGCGGCGTTAATAACACGAGCGGTATAACGTTGATTACGTGCATCTTGGTTAAATAATACGTTACGTGGAGCACTCTGCAACACAGTGTTAAACACTTCTTGGCAACTGGCATTTGTCATAGCTGTCGCACTGGTTACTGAAGTTCCCGTTGGATAGCCAAAACGTGTATCGACATTTACTGTGTTACCGTCGAGGATAACGCTGCTATTTTGACGCCCATCAACTTCCCACTGAGAACGCACAAAGCTAACTGCAGTCGATAAACCACCCGCAACACCGTCAACACTGGCATCTTCAGCATCATCGGTGACATTTAAGAATCGTGGAATCGCCGTTGCGGCGAGTAAACCCAAAATCACAATCACAATCACAAGTTCGATTAATGAGAACCCTGTTTGCTTAGTTTTCATATATATGTCCCCAGACCTCAGAAATTTTATTCTAACAGTTAAATCAATTTTAAAAAGCCATTGAGTTAACAATATTTTACGGAGCAGTCAAAAAAATGACCCTGCCAGAGTTCAGTTGATAGCCTAAACTATCGCCATTTTTAGACCGATAGTGGCAGCTATTATCCTTAGCCAAATAATCCGCCTCTAGACCTAAATTATCAGTTTCAGCGCCCATTAACTGTTGCCACAAATCTTGGCAGCCTTGATCATTTAAGTGCTTAGGTTGTGGCCATCCTAAATCATTGATATCGACAACACTCGACTCAGTTTCTGGGGAGGGATTATCAAATACCTCCCAGTTCAACTGCAATTGCGCCGGCTTACCCAAAGACAACCACTGGGAACGCACCATCACCAGCACATTTAAAAAACGGGCGTGTTCCACTTCCAATCCACGAGCCGCTATTTGCGGTAGTGTAAAAAAGTACTTAGCTCCGATCACCGCCATGATAACCAATACAATTCCAATGGCGATCATACGTCCATAGATATGTAATAGATCGCTTTCAGCCTTTTGCTGAGTCTGCATTTAACCTCAGTCCCACGTATAAGATAGGAAATAAATATTATCCATATCGCTTACTTACCGCCTTTGACAACATTGAGCATATCCCACATTGGCAGGTATATCCCCAAGGCTAACACTAAGACAATCACGGCCACAAAACCGATCAAAATTGGCTCCAATTTCGCGGTGAGGTTCTTTAAATCATAGTCTACTTCGCCCTCATAGAAATCTGCCGCATCATTGAGTAATTGATCGATTTGCCCCGTTTCTTCGCCCACAGCCACCATTTGCAGCACTAGTGGCGTAAATAACTTACTCTGATTCGATACCCTCAACATAGAGTCGCCAGACTCTATGCCACGGCGCATACCGACTATCTTGTCGTGCATATAGGCATTATCTACCGCGTCGGCCACTAAACTTAAGGCCTGCGTCATCGGTACGCCCGCACTGAGCATCATAGAGAAACTGCGACAATAACGGGCTAACGTCGAACGCTCAATAATCGACCCTACGGCGGGAATGTGTAACTTCCACTTATCCCACTGCTTCTCACCCTTTTCTGTATGGTGCCAGTAACGAATGCCAATGATAGTGCCAATCAGCGCCACCAACATCAGCGCCCAATAATTCACGAATAGATTTGATGTACCAATCAACACTTTTGTCGCCCACGGCAAGTCGGCGCCAAAGCGAGAAAACATCTCGGCAAACTTAGGGATCACCATGATATTGAGGATCACCATAGCGAGCGCAATCGCAATCAATACAAACATGGGATAACGCATGGCCGATTTAATTCGTCGCCGCGTCTCTTGCTCACGCTCGATATAACCTGAAAGTTGAATGAAGGCATCTTCTAACTTACCCGTGTTCTCCCCCACGTGCACCATAGAAACAAACAAAGAATCAAACACATCGGGATGTTGATTCATGGATGATGACAAGGGGCGCCCTGCGGTAAGCTGCTCAGAAATATCATTAAGCGCATCTTTCATTCGCTGGGAATGCGCCGTTTCAGATAAGCCTGCTATTGCCCGCAAAATAGGAATGCCAGAACGGGTCAAGGAGTACATTTGTCGGGTAAAAATCTGTAATTCTTCTAACGCGACTTTGCCACCAAATAACTTAGTCAGTGAGAACGACTTAGCCACTTTGGCGACTTTGACTTCAAGGGGGATAATGCCACGCGCCAATAGCATGTCAGCAGCGGCACTTTCCGACGCGGCATCCAATTGTCCCGTAACGGATTGACCTTGACCACTGCGTCCACGGTATTGATAAATTGGCATAATTACGCCTCAACGCCTTGTTGGCTGATAATATCCTTCGACAAAGGTATCTGAGATTCACTCACGTCTTCCACCAACTTAGCAACCTCTTCAATCGTCGTCATGCCTTCGCTCAGATATTGCAAAGCAGACTCTGCGAGTGGGGTGAAGTTAGGGCTCTGCAACGCGGCTCTGGCAAAATCCTGTGGATTACCAGTACGCATAGCATCGATCATCTTTTCATCTAGCTCGAGGATTTCAAAAATACCGATCCGCCCGCGATAACCACTGCCATTACAACTCTGGCAACCCGTGCCAATCCTAAAATTCGCATGGGTAAAATCTTTGCGGCTCACACTACTCAGCCAGGCTTTTTCCTGCGGTGTCGGTTGATACTCTACCCCACAGTTATGGCAGACACGGCGCACTAAACGCTGGGCAATAATCACCCTTAAGGCACTAGCAACTAAATAACTCGCAGCGCCCATATCGAGTAAACGCAGCGCACTTGTAACCGCATCGTTGGTATGCAAGGTCGATAGCACAAAGTGACCCGTTAATGCGCCCCTAAGACCAATCTCCACGGTTTCTTGGTCACGCATTTCCCCCACCATTATGATATCGGGGTCTTGACGTAAGGTGGTGCGTAATACATTTGAAAAGTTTAAGCCAATCTTATGGTTAACTTGTACTTGGTTGATCCGCGGCAATTGATATTCGACCGGATCTTCGACCGTGATGATCTTACGGTCGGCGGTATTGAGCTCACTCAAAATACCGTACAAGGTGGTCGTTTTGCCGCTACCCGTTGGACCTGTGACCAGTAGCATGCCGTGGGGACGTTTAATCTGTTTACGAATACGCGCCAAAATAGCAGGTGGCATACCGGTTTCGTTTAAGGTCAATAAACCCGCTGATTGATCGAGTAAACGCATCACCACAGATTCGCCGTGGTAAATCGGCATAGTCGACATACGCACATCGATATGATGACCTTTGATTTCCATATGGAAACGACCATCCTGCGGCAAACGTTTCTCGGAAATATCGAGACCCGCCATCAACTTAAGTCGTAATACTAAAGCCGCAGCAATATTAACTTCATTCAGAATCGTTTCATGTAGTTGACCATCGATACGCTGGCGAATACGTAAGGCTTTATCACCGGGTTCGATATGAATATCCGAGGCGCGCATTTGCACCGCATCTTCAAAAATCGACTGCAGCAACTTAACCACTGTGGTTTCATTGTCACTGTCACCCGACGTGAGGCTGGCTAAATCGAACATCTCATCGGCGGCGTATTCTTCTTCGAGCTTACCGGCAATCTGGGCAATTTGGTCTGTACGGCGATATAAGTTATCAAACGCTTGCAGCAGTTGCTGCTCGGGCGTTACCGCTAACTTCAAACGCTTAGGTGCGATAAGCATTTCGAGGTGATCGAGCGCCTGCAAATCCGCGGGGTCGCTCATTGCAACTAATACGCTATCGCCCCTGTCTTCAACCGCTAAAGCGCGGAAACGTCGTGCTTGCACCTCAGGAATAAGATGCACCACTTCCGCTGGGATTGGCATTTTACTGATATCCAGCAAAGGCACATTCAATTGTTGCGACAAGAACTGCAGTAACTGATGTTCAGTAATCGATTGCAAATCAATCAGAGTACGACCCAGTTTTTTGCCCGTATTGCGCTGCTCAGCCAACGCCTGTTGCAACTGCGCTTCAGTAATAATGGCTTCTTGAACTAACAGATCGCCCAAACGCATTTTTAATCTGGGTTTCATTGGCTATCTCCTAGCTGAGTCAAACGTTGTTCGATAAAGGCACTCGCTTGCGCCGATAAGCCTCTATGGCCTAAAGCAGTCCGATAGGCTTGGCGTGCTTGAGGAAATTGTTGCTGCGAATCGAGCGCATAGGCCAGCCCCATCCACCATTTAGCCTGTTGAGGTTCTTGTTGCAATAATTGTCTATAGGCTTGTTCTGACAACGAAAACTGTCCTAACTTTTGCGCCAAATCCGATTGTGCCATCCACTTTTGTCTCGCCAGTGAATGCGTGTCAGGTATGTTGGCTAACGTCACTAATGCGAGATCAGCCTGACCAGAGGCTTGCTGAACCCGAGCAAGCAATAAGGCAAAGTCTAACTGCTGTGGGAATAACAGCATGCCTTGCTGTAACACTTCACTGGCTTTGGCTAATTGACCTTGCCCATAATGCAGCGCAGCTAACTGCTTGCGCGCTTCATGCATGCTGGGATCAAAGCCTAATGTTTGCTCATAATAACTAATGGCATCTTTGAGTTTGCCATCCCTTTCAGCCTCATTCGCTAATGTGAACCGCTTTTGCGCCAGCTGCTTTGGGGTCAACTCCACCTCAGTAATCGCCATTTGCCCTTGCTGTTGGGGCGTGAGTCGATTAGTGCCTGCATCAGCTTTAACTTCTTGTACTTTAAGCTCATTGCTCGCGTTAAGTTCATTATCGGCGGCAACACTGGCACGTTCTGACATCATTAATGCAGAGGGTGCGGCAGCAGTGACCTCGGCGCTTCGCACACTCGATGTCACACGATTTGACTGTGAATGGCTTGGCTCGCTTGACGTATCAACTAGGTCATCTGCGAGTGCTGAGCTCTCATCTTGTTGTCGTTGTGACTCTTGTTCAACCTCATTTTCTGATTCAAATTCTTGCGGCGGATTAAGTACAACGTCGTCGACACTGGGCTCAAGTTCTTCACTCTTAGTCGTAAACTCCTGCGTAGTCGCAACGTTAAGCGGTTCTTCGACGACTTCGACGCTTGCTGAAGGCTGTCTCGAGGTAATCTTGTCTACCTGCACAGGCTCGATTTGAGTCTGAGTAGATTCATTTTGCCCATTTGCTTGAGCCGAAATAGTCGCTTCAGCAGGCTTTGCCATGAAAAGTTGCCAGCCATAAACCGTGCCACCACCGAATAGCAATGACACACCACAGAGCAGCAGCCCGTTAAACGGAGCCCGCCTGCGAGCTAAATATTGCACCTGTGGCTGAGCCACGTTGCTGAGCTCATGCCCCTGCTGACGCTTGTCGAGATCCTGCAGCATCTTGTTGATCACGCTCATACAACACCTCTGAAAAAGTGTTGTAATCCCAAACCGAAAGCCACTGTCATCAAAGTGAAAAAAGGCAACCATTTCCACGATAATAATCGGCGAACACTTGCATCTTCGGTGTCTTGAATTGCGGCTTTAACGTGGGAGGTTTGCACACGAGTAGCGCCTTCGCCGAAACTCAATAACAAGGCTTTATGGGCAAGAATATTGATCAATCTGGGGATCCCCCGGGACGCATAGGCTATCTGACGTGTTTCCCGTGATGTAAAGAGTGGTTCGCCCGCACGCCCAGCGATAGCTAATCGGTGGCGAAGATAAGCGTCGGTTTCATCCCATGTCAGTGGGCGAAGGTTGTAGCTAAAAGTAATCCGCTGTCTTAATTGCCTAAATTCTTGGCGTTTAAGCCTGTCATCGAGCTCGGGTTGCCCAAATAACACTACCTGTAATAATTTGCGTGTCTCGGTTTCCAGATTAGTGAATAACCGCAGCGCCTCAAGACTGTCGTCCGGCAATGCCTGCGCTTCATCGAGTACCAATACGATGGCGTGACCGTGGGTGCTCAAGGCTAAAAGCTGCTGTTGAATAAGTCCTGTGAGTTGCTGCTGATCGATATTGCTGGTGTATTTAAGGCCCAACTCACTCGCTACCGCCCAGCGTAATTCAGCTGGAGTGAGATAAGGATTAGGCAAATATGCGCAATGAAACTGACTCGGCAATTCGTTGATAAGCTTGCGGCAAATCAACGTTTTACCAGTCCCCACTTCCCCTGTCACCTTGATAAAGCCTTCGCCCGTTTGCAGCGCGGTTTGCAACACTTGCAAGGCTTCCACGTGTGGCGACAGGCCGAAAAAAAATCCGGTATTCGGTGTCAGTGAAAATGGAGGTTGGCTTAGGCCAAAATGCTTCTGATACATAGAAGCTTACTTTGTCTCCGGATACCAACGATCTAATAAGGTCTTAGAACGTTGTAGCTCAGTTTTCCAGGTATCAACACCAACTACCGTAGGTTTTAACAGAATAATAAGCTCGGTTTTCTTCTTCTGCTTACTACGGTTTTTAAACAATTCACCGAGGAAAGGAATATCACCCAACAAAGGTACTTGCGATACCACTTCAATGTTTTCACTCTTCATCAAGCCACCGATGATGACTACGTCACCGGAGGCGGCGCGGATGACAGTATCAGACTCACGAATTTCACTCTGCGCTAACGGTAGCTCCAACGAAGCGTCACTCACTTTGATGTCTTTAGTCTGCTCTTTCACATCGATAACGGATGGATGCACGTGCAATAACACATTACCGTCACTATCAATTTGCGGCGTAACGTCTAAGGCAATGCCCGAGAAAAATGGCGTAAGCTCGACTTGTGGAGTGGTCACAGGCGTTGTACCCGCAACTGTGGTCGATGAAACGTCGGTGACAAAGTACTCATCAGTACCGACTTTGATCACCGCTTTTTGGTTATTCGATGCAGTGACCCTTGGGCTAGACAGTACATCCACATCACCTTGGGTATCTAATAGGTTGATCATGGTCGTAAAGTCAGAACCTTTAATGCTCAACGAGGTGACACCACCCATAGCCGAGGTGATTTTATCACTTAAACCTGGGCCCGCTGATGTACCAAAATTCACATTAGTATTGCCAACATGTCCCAGCACATTATCCCATTGGATACCTTGCTGATAACCATCGGATAATGTGACTTCGAGGATCTTCGCTTCTAAAATCACTTGGCGTTGCAAATGACTTTCTGCGGAATTTAAGAAAGTACGCACTTGGCGTAATTCACTAGGAAAAGCACGAATGGTCACTAAACCCGCCTGCGGAGTAACAACAACCTGACGACCGCCACCCGTTTCGCCGATTATCGAGGATAATGTCTCTTTTAACTCTCCCCAAAAATCTGTCTTAGTACGCGAACGGATAAAAGTACCGTTGCTACTATCGCTACCGCCATTACTGCTCGAGTTATTGCCATTACTGCTGTTCGAGTTATTGTTATTATTCGAGCCGCTATTGTTTGAATTGTTATTGTTCGAATTACTATTGGAATTATTGCTATCCGAAATCCGTCCTGAACTCACTGACGTCACAGATAAGCCATCGCGTTCCATATAGAGATAATTCAGCGGAAACGTCTCGGTACGCATTCCAGCAGGAAACACTCTTAGGATGCGCCCTTCACGACTGACTTCGTAGCCGTAGATATCTTCAACCACTTGAATTGCTTCAGTTAACGTCACACCTTTAAGGGATAATGAGATCGTACCTTGCACGTCAGGATGTACGGCGACACTCAGTGGTGTACCTTGGACTAAGCTTGGAAAAAATACTTTAGCATCAACATCGTGGGCTGATACATCGAAACGACGCTCAGTTTCCAATGTGGGGGTCAAACCTGATAGCAATGCGCCTGAATTCAATTCCCGCTGAACCGCGTCCGGCATAGTCGCAGGCGGTGGCGTCGTTGATGCCGTTGCCGTCGCCATTGAGGCCGCTAATTCCGCCTTACTCGCCTCCGGCTGTGGCCTATTTGTGGTCTGACACGCCACAAGGCAAAGTGAGAGCAGAGGTGTAAAGTATTTAATCGCTTTCATCTGAGGTGTATTCCCTATCTCTCTGTTATTGCTTGAAACAATGTCAATTTCCGTCCATCGGACAGCGATACATAAGTGGGGGTAATTTTAACGATACTCAGCCCCTGAACGCTGTCGCCAACAGACAATATCTTGTTATTTATCACAGCATAAGCCGTGTTTCCTGAGCTTACTATGCTGTTAAGTACAAGCGCCTGATCCTGCATTTGACTCGCATGACTCTGCACAGCAAAGCCTTTACCGGGCAAAGTCGGGTCGCGCAGCGATTCAGCAGACACCATAGGGCTACTAACCAATAACAACACACTGATAATATAAGACTTATTTAGAAACACTGATAAAGTCCTTATTAATACTCAAGGTATAAAGTTCAATCTCAACGGTCGCTTTTGGATATTCCGCGACTTTATAGTCGAGACGTTTCCAATAAAGTTTATCTGGCATGGCCTCAACGGCTTCAACAAAGCGCAACACAGAAAAATAATCGCCCTCTAGACTTAAGCGAATACCATGGCTATATAGATTGAGTTTTTTCTCTTCACCCACAGGTAACAAAGGGATGGGCGCTATCGACATAAACTTAATTAACTTAATCCCTTGCACTTGTCCTAGTAAATTACCCAGCAACTGCGGCATATAGTCAGCCGGCACCATATCCACCATCTGCTCATCGAGCTGGGCATCTAGGGCTTGATTCTGTTGCTGCAACAGCACTAAACGCTGTTGGTAATCTTGATTGGGATCTAACGCTAAACGTTGCTGATACAAGTCAATCTGCTGAGCCGAAATCGCGTTTTCCTGCTCTAAGGCTTTTAGCTGTTGTGAAACAGCCACATGGGTTTTCCACAGGGACTCTAAGGGTAAATAACTCAGCATGCCGACTACGGCCAGAATGGCGACTGAGATCAACACTCGCTCACGGCGACTTAGCGCATCAAACTGTTGTCCTAATTGGGCTAACTTTTGCTTCATTGCGCGGCTTCCTCCTTGTTATCGCTTTTCAAGGTAAAGGCCAAAGGTTTATCTTCACCGCGATCCATGCTCATCGACGAGAAAGCTTGCCCCTTTAAAGTCTGCGTAGTTTTAAGTTTGCCAATCCACTGCGGAATGCTTTGAGGATGGTCGGCAAAACCTTCGAACATAAAATCTTGCTCATTAATGACGATATGACTAAGCCAAACACTCGCATCCGACACGACGGCTAAATCTTTAAGAACTGGCGCAAAACCACGGCTAGTTAAAGAAGTCCTAAGACTCAATTCTCCCATGAGTAATTGCTTCAGCTCTAACTGTTGTGCCGCTAAATCGACTCGCGCAACAAGATCGACATCGGGTTTACGCGCAGCAATTTGTGCTTCTAATGCCTGTTTTTGGGTATCGAATTGCTGCTTTTGTTGGGCAGCCAACTGCTGTGCCTGTTGTAACTCACTGACTTGCCAATAGCTATAACCACCTAAAACCGCAAATAAGATCGCAAAAACCAAGGCGTAGGCACTTAAACGCGCAAAGGTTAATCTTTGCTTCGGGGGCAATAATGAAGGAGTGTAAAGATTGACTCGGTATTTAATCACTCAGTACCTCGATAAAATTCGGCAAAGGCTAATCCCGCCATTCGCGCGCCAACACAGCTTTTATCAATGACATTCACAGCTTGATTGAAGTTTGCCGAGACTAACTTAGCTAAAGTATCCACGGCACCATCGGCGAGGAGTTCGATAGAAGATACCGGAGCCTGTCTCAATTGACTTTCAAAATAATCCATAGAGCGCTGAATTTCTAAGCTTAAATTGTCTGCCATGCCATAACTTAACTCATCCGCTTGAGTCTTATCCAATTGAGTAAATCCGCGCACGCGACGCTGCATATACAGCTGACCTTGCTTAACCACAGTCAGTAGCAATTCTTGACCGGGATTATGGCTTACCACCAGACGCGCTTGGTTGTCATCATTAAATAGGTTAGTCACGGCTAACTCTTCGATACTAATACCGAAAAGCTGTAAATCTTGTTCATGAATGGCCTGCACCATACTCACTAACTTAGCTTTATCCACCACCACAACATTGATTTTATTACTCGGAATGGGTGACTCAAAGTAATCCAAATGGATTTGCGGTACAGGTAGCGTGACCATGTCTTTAATTGACCACAACAAGGCTTGGGATAACTCGACAGTATCGACATTCGGTTTATCGGTCAGCAGTAATTGATAAAGGCCGGAAGCCAAAATCAGCTGTAACTGTGCATTGGGAAAGGATTTAGCCACAGCAGCAAACGCCAATGACCAGTGCTCATCTTTCAGCTCAAAGGGTAACCACTGCTCAGCATTTTCTTTTTGGGCAGGTGCGTAAACCCATAATTTATCGGCGCAGACATAGACACCAAGGCTAGTCGGTTCTGTTCTCTTCTGCCAAAAGGCTAATCGACCTATAAGACTTTTTTCCATAAAGATGCCTATAACCAACTGAATTTAAAAGCTTGAGTAGTCTCTTTCGCACAAACTTCCTGTCACTCCACTCTCCAGTGCTCCTTGACCTATGACCTGCTCGATACAGAATAAAAACCGCAAACGTCATATTTTTGGCACTGGCTAGTTTAGCCGCAAATGCTCGTATTTTATAGATAAATACGTGAATAATAGGATCTATTTGTCTCTAAGACGACATTAATCACCCAAACACTGAACTTCCCTTACTTAGCCTCTATGGGTTCACTGAAATACATTCCCTGCGCTGCGCCAACACCGAGGATTTGCAGTGTCTGCCACTCTTCAAAGACTTCTACCCCTTCGGCGCAGACTTGTACTTCCGTTCGATATAAACCGCCAATCAAACTGCGGATAAATAATTGGTTTTCTGGTCGTAAATGAATATGACGCACGATGGATCTGTGTAACTTAATTAAATCAAAATGGCATTCGCGAATGTAATAAGTACCGACAACCTGCTGACCCACATGATCGACGCATAATCTCGCGCCCATTTTACGGATCATATCTAATTTAGGCTGCAACTTTTCTTGATGTTGAATAACGATATCTTCAGACACTTCGAAAATCAGTCGCGTGGTGAGATGGCGATATTCTAATAGCGTCGTTTTTAGCCATTGAGTGAAGGCTCGGCTCATTAGCGAATCCAAACTCAGATTAATACTGTATATCTGCGGCGCTGATTTCTTAACTGTTTGAGCATTCGATACGCCGTCCACTAATTCATTCGACAATAATAACAATACCCGCTCAATAATTTGCCGTTCGACCTGTGGCATTAAGCCACATTTATTCGCCATAGGAATGAAGAGTGTGGCACGGATTAACGCCCCCTGATTATCCCTAGCCCGCGTAAATATCTCTTTATGGTGCTCATTACCATCTGAATCAATTATCGGCTGGCTAAAGGGGAAGAATCGCCTTTGCACTAACGCATTTTCTAAAAAACTACGCCAACGCACTGAGCCTTTGGCAAATTCTTCATCAATCGCGCCTTTGTCGTACATAAACCAATTACTATTACCCTGTAATTGTGCCGCCCTCAAAGCCATATCGGCTTCTTCAATTAACTGAGCCGCATTATCGCCTGCGGTAAAATAAGCGCATCCGAGGTGGAAAAAGTTATCGCTATTCTCAACATCAGGCAAAGGCTGGCTTAGACATATCTTGAGTAATTTGCTGGCAAATTGATCCGCTTCAATTAAGGAGATTTGCGGCACGACTATGGCAAATTGATTATGGGAACGACGGGCAAAAATACTATTAGCTTGAGTTTGCAGCAATTGACTTATCGCATTAACTGTCGAGTTTAATAGCTCTTTCGTCACAGCTTCACCTTGGGATTGCTGCAATAAATCCAGATCATCCATTTCTAATAAATAGATTACCCCATGGGCAAGCATAGCCTGATTATGGCTAAGGGCGTCGAGACGATTATTCAAAAAGAGTCTGTTACCAATGCGCGTTTCAGCATCAAGAAAGGTATTAGAACGGATGAATTTGTCGAAACGCCCCCGCTCCTTTTGGGCGTCTTGTAACTCTTCTAACAACTTAGTCAAAGCACGGTTAATCAGCCTTGGTTTACCATTTCCGGGAGTCGCGAGTGCTTGCTCATGCTTACCTTGCAGAATCAATCGACTGCGTAAGGCTAATTCTTCAATGCCATCGAGCTGCTGTGAAAACCATAAATAACCAAAACGCACTAAGGCAGCCACGGCTAAGATACCGACCAACAAAATCAGAATTTCATACCAACTGAAAGTGTAATGTTCAAAGGGCTGAGTCAAGGTTAACTGCATACGCAAGCCTGATGTCGGTTCTAGCACATGGTCATACACCATCGCATTTTGCGTAGAAAGGTTGCCTTCATAGGCAAATAACACTTCATCTTTCAAGGTCAACCGAAAATTAACGGCATTGTAAGCAAGCAGCATGGGCGGTAGCCAAGCCTCTAGCTCCCAATCAGGTTGGTGTTGGAACTGATCGACTAACATAGTTTCGAGTTCAGCGACTTTTTGCTGCTGAAATTTATAAGTCAGCTGCACGAAACTCATCATAGCGCTCAGCAAAAATACAAAGGCGATAGCGGCTAATGACATTAACCAAAAGCTGGTTAATTTTGTAGTTAACATTCGGGTGAATTTCATCTATCCGCTATCCTGCAGGATTATTATAATTATTTGTGCGATTTTAACAGAAGTTCAACAAAAGTTGTCCGTTGATTATTCAGTAGCATAACCTAAAAGGCAACTAAGACGCTGTGACTTTAATGTCCACTTAAAAACAAAAAAGAGGCTAATTAGCCTCTTTTTAATGTTTTTACCACTTTTAGCCTAGTCGGCGTATTTAGGTAAAGTGGTGATAGCAGCCACACCAGAGTCGATAGCCGCTTGTGCAACCGCACGGGCAACATTAGGCAATAAACGTGGGTCCATAGGTTTTGGCAGCACGTATTCTGGGCCAAAACTCAGCGACGTCACATTAGGGTAAGCCTTCAACACACTCGCGGGCACTGACTCTTTTGCCAGTGATGCAATTGCATGAACTGCCGCAATTTTCATCTCATCATTAATGCAAGACGCACGCACATCCAATGCGCCACGGAAAATAAATGGGAAACACAATACGTTATTCACTTGGTTTGGATAGTCGCTACGACCCGTACCCATGATCAAATCACTACGTGTTGCATGAGCAAGTGCAGGTTTGATTTCAGGGTCTGGGTTAGAACACGCAAAAATCACTGGCTTATCGGCCATCAGCGCGACTTCTTCTGCACCAATGACGTCAGGACCTGATAGACCTAAAAACACGTCTGCGCCTTTAATAACATCAAGAAGCGTGCGATTTTCGGTATCATTCGCAAAGAGTGCTTTATATTCATTAAGATCTGTACGACCAGAATGAATAACACCCTTAGTATCTAGCATGTAAATGTTGGCGCGATTCGCACCACATTTTACCAGCATAGTCATACAAGCGATGGCAGCAGCACCAGCGCCCATACAGACAAAAGTCGCGTCGCTTATCAACTTGCCTTGAATTTCCAGCGCATTGATCATACCCGCCGCAGTCACGATTGCGGTGCCGTGTTGATCATCATGGAATACAGGTACTTTACAACGAGCAATCAATTCACGTTCGATAACAAAGCATTCGGGCGCTTTAATATCTTCAAGATTGATACCACCAAAAGTGTCAGCAATCGCAGCAACAGTATTGATAAATTCCTCAGGCGTATTATGCGTAATCTCAATATCTGTCGAATCGATATTCGCAAAATGCTTGAACAATAATGCTTTACCTTCCATTACAGGTTTAGAAGCCAAAGGGCCCAAATTCCCTAAACCTAAGATAGCCGTACCATTGGTAATCACGGCAACCGTATTACCTTTATTGGTATAACGATACGCATTGTCAGGATCTGCAGCGATTTCGCGTACTGGCTCAGCCACACCTGGGCTATAAGCTAGGGCGAGATCGTGACTCGTTTCGGCGGGTTTGGTAAGGCAAACTGCGGTTTTGCCTGGTATGGGGAATTCATGATAATCGAGTGCTTGTTGACGAATATCTGACATTTTAAAATCCTGAAATGCGACATTTATAATTGATGAGAGTAAGACCTACCAACACACATCTAGTCTCACCAAAGGGTGATGTTAATAGTCTGGCTGGTCGGGGTAAGATACGCCAATAAGGGGAATTTATAAATAAGAGATTCATAAATTTCACTTTAGCCGCCAAATAGCCCCTCTAAGCTTAGTTTTATAAACTTATCTCCTATAATAAAGCTGCATTTCTTAATATGTTTTGTAGGAAACAAACATATATTTTGTAGTTACTGCGCTAGTTGTAGCGACTTAATCTCAAAAATGTTGGTTAAATTACAATATATAGCGACTAGCATATTTATCTTATAGTTAATTGCTATAAATAAGTCGAATTATACACTTGAACTCTCAATACAGAATAAGTTGACGATTTATTGAGTGAAGTCGTACCAGCTAGATATGTAGAATAAGCGGAATAAAGAAAATTGACGAATAACAAAAAGCAAAAAGGCGCCATAGGCGCCTTTTCTAGAAACATTGCAATCGCAATTATTTCTTTGCAAGCACTGCGAAGCGCTTGTTGAATTTGTCGATACGACCGCCGGTATCAACAACTTTTTGTGTACCAGTGTAGAATGGGTGACAAGCACCACATACGTCTAAATGCAGATCTTTACCAGCAGTAGAGTTTACTTTGATAACGTTACCACAAGTACAGTTTGCAGTGATGATAGCGTATGTTGGGTGGATACCTGGTTTCATTGGGGTTACCTCAAAAGTGTAAGGCCATGTCGCTCTTCCAACCCGTAGTCGGACACCACATGCATGTTAATAACAATATGTTTAGGGCGCAGAATGGTACAGCATACCTACAAGGGATACAAGTAGATTATCTGAGCGTTTGCCGGTTAATCTGTGTCTATTTTGACTTTAGTTAAGCGGCTTATTTTCCCGCTTCTTTAGCCTCAAATACCGCCCGCGCCTCTTTAGCATCAGAATGCTGATCCAAAATCATTTTCGAAGGACAAGATAGCACCGCATTACTCTTGAGTGCATTGATTCTATTCTTCGAGAAAGCCACAGGATTTGCCTCGTAAATCGCCAACATAGCGCCATATACACTCACATCCCAATCCTTGGCATATCGATTGGCGATACGCCACAACGTCTCGCCAGCAAGATACGTTAACTGGCAATGTTCGGGCGTCTGTGAGGCCGTTTCAGCAATATTCTGTTTTTGCTCATTATTTGCCGTTTTCACTATTTCTGGAACCACAGTTTCAGTTGCAGCGTTTTCAACGACCACTTTTTCAACAGCAATCGTCTCAGAGGTTTTAGCGAAGGCGTTTATCTCAGTAGCCGACGTATTTTGTTTATCCGCTGCTTCAGGAAATTTAAAGCCAGTCACCACTTCTACCGTTGGCACGTTGGATTGGGTATTTGCAGCAGTAGCAACAGTCACTGCGGGCATTACCTCTTCAAGTGGCTTTGATTCTGCCACCACTTTTACAGGCTTAATGCCCACTTTATCCGCATTTTTGGGGGCGCCCGCTGTGGTGGTATTTTTCGAATCCGAAACCGCTTTTGTCGCTAACGCGGCAGAGGCAGGTTTAGCCGCACCGAATAAATTGATACTTTTGACGTCATACCATCGGTCAAGGCGATACTCTCTCACTAAGAGTTTAGCGCTGCTATCCTTCACATCTTCAACGCCAGTGAGTAAAACTAAAAAGCGATTAATCTCCTCAACCATTAACCTTTCTTCGCCGCTAGCTTGCTGCACGACAAACTCTAAGCGCGACATATCTTGATTGTCTGCGATCACATTCACCCTGAGTTTAGGGTAAGCGCCTAATTCAAACATCCGGCTATTAATGCTCACATGGGAGACTTGTGCCATGCTAGGTGCGCTGCACACCAAAGCAAGTAGACCTAATGATTTCACTATATTAGCCATTTATTTACTCTCAACTATCCTTGGTAAACCATCATTAGGGCTAGCCCTAGCCAGCCGCGCTGAGTACACTAAACCACATTCTTGTCTAAGACTTGCCTGCATATGTCATTGTTTGTCGAAGTTGCGTTACCTGTGCCTATGCGGCAAACCTTTAGCTACCGCGTACCCGAATCCTATCCTAGTACACCGCAAATAGGTGTGCGCGTTAAAGTTCCCTTCGGTCGTCAACAATTGATCGGGTTAGTCACAGGTATCACTGAGTCTTGCAGCTTAGCCCCAAAGCAAATTAAGTCTGTGCTCGAGTTTATCGACGATAAACCTTTACTGCCTGAATCACTTTATAAATTAACTCTTTGGGCTGCGAGATACTATTTTTGCAGCCAAGGGCAGATGCTAACCCAAGCCTTACCTGTGGCTCTGCGTAAAGGGCTCGATGCCGCGCCACAAAAAATCCAATTCTGGCAATTAACTGAAATAGGCCAAAATATTGCGCCCGAAGCGGTTAAACGCGCACCCGCACAGAAAAAACTACTCGAGTTACTCAAAACCGCCAGCTTAACCCAAGAAGAGGTTATCAGCTTAGACATCAGTAAAGCGGCGCTTAAAGCCCTAGAAGATAAAGGCTGGGTGGCACGCCATGAAAAAATTGCCGAGCTTAACCTCGACTGGCGCACCACACTCGAAATGGACGAAACGCCACATAAACTCAATAAAGAACAAGCCGTCGCCGTTGCCACTTTAAATCTGCAACAAGGATATCACTGTACTTTATTAGAAGGCATTACCGGTTCGGGTAAAACGGAAGTCTATCTTGCTGTACTCGAAGAAATCCTCAAGCAAGGCAAACAAGCGTTAATTTTAGTGCCTGAAATCGGCTTAACACCCCAGACAATCAATCGCTTTAAGCGCCGTTTCAAAGTCAATGTTGCCATTTTGCATTCAGGGTTAACCGACAATCAAAGACTCGAAGCATGGCGCCAAGCCCGCTGTGGTCAGGCGGCAATCATTATTGGCACGCGTTCAGCATTGTTCACACCTATGGCGTATCCCGGCATCATCATACTCGATGAAGAACACGACAGTAGCTTCAAACAACAGGAAGGCGTTGGTTATCATGCCCGCGACTTGGCAGTCATGCGTGGCCATTTAGAAGCGATTCCGGTGATTTTGGGCACAGCAACGCCCTCACTCGAAAGTCTACAAAATGCCTTAAGCGGCCGTTACCATCATTTACAATTGGGTGAACGCGCAGGTGCGGCTAAAAAAGTGCGCCAAGGCATTATCGATATTAAAAATATGCCGCTGAAAGCCGGTATGTCAGTGCCGTTACTGAACGAAATCCGCCTGCATTTAGACGCAGGCAACCAAGTCTTGTTGTTTCTCAATCGCCGCGGCTTCGCACCAGCCCTGCTTTGCCACGAGTGTGGGCACTTACACGAATGCGACCGCTGCGACGCGTTTTTCACTGTACATCAATCCCTTGGCGAAATTTGCTGTCACCATTGTGGCAATCAATACGCTATCCCCAAGCAGTGTCACAAATGTGGCAGCACTATGTTGATGGGCCAAGGCATAGGCACAGAACAGCTCGCAGAAGCGCTGCAACAGGAGTTTCCGAAACATCCAGTAGTGCGCATCGACCGTGATACGACCCGCCTTAAAGGTTCATTAGAAACCCACTTAAATGCGATTCATAAGGGAGAATATAAAATCCTCGTCGGCACGCAAATGCTGGCTAAGGGCCACCACTTCCCTGATGTGACGCTTGTTGGGTTACTCGATGTCGATGGCGCTTTATTTAGCGCCGACTTCCGCGCGCCCGAACGTTTTGGACAACTCTATACCCAAGTTGCAGGTCGCGCAGGGCGCGCAAGTAAACCCGGCACGGTATTATTGCAAACTCACCAGAGCGACAATCCCATTTTGCGGGATTTGCTGCACCGCGGTTATGGCGAGTTTGCTCGCAGCCAGCTCAAAGAGCGTCAACAGGCACTGCTGCCGCCAGCATGGCATATGGTATTGGTGCGTGCCGAAGCGCATTTAGCCAGTGATGCCGATAACTTTCTCAACGCCTTTGCCGCGCTTTTGCCGCAAGATAAAGAATTTGAGGTGATTGGTCCTATGCCAGCGCCCTTAGATAAAAAAGCCGGCAAGTTCCGCCGCCAACTCTTATTCCAAGCTAAAAACCGCAATCGCTTGCAACAAGAGTTTGAACGTATTCATCCGCTTGTAGAGCAACTTATCGAAGCTAAACGCTGCCGATGGAGCTTAGACAGAGATCCACAGGATCTCCTCTGAGTCGAGTATTTGATAAGTATTTAAGCGCCATTTGATAAAAAATCATCGGGAAGATAGCAATTGTTAACCACAAACGGCTAAAATATGCGGTTATTCCCTGTATTCACTCTTAAAGTTAGTGCCGATTAGAACCCATGAAATCACATATCCAATCATTACTTGAACAAACTCTAGAATCCTTTAAACAACAAGGTATTGTGCCTGCTGACTTTGAAGCACGCATTCAGGTAGATCGAACCAAGGATAAGAGTCATGGCGACTTGGCAACCAACTTAGCCATGATGCTAACCAAGGTCGCAGGCAAGAATCCACGCGAATTAGCCCAACTGATCATAGATACCTTACCGGCTTCGGCTTTTGTGGCTAAGGTTGAAATTGCAGGACCAGGCTTTATCAACTTTTTCATCAACGACAGCGCCTTAGCAGATCAACTGCAAAATGCCGTCAACGATGAGCATTTAGGCATTAAGTTACCGACACCACAAACCGTTGTTGTCGATTACTCTTCACCCAACCTCGCCAAAGAAATGCATGTAGGCCATCTACGTTCAACCATCATTGGTGACAGTGTTGTGCGTGCGTTAGAATTTTTAGGCCACAAGGTTATTCGTCAAAACCATGTGGGCGACTGGGGCACACAATTTGGTATGTTGCTGGCCTATATGGAAGAGCTGCGCGCCAAAAATGGTGAAGAAGCTCAACTTGAACTGTCTGATTTAGAAAACTTTTATCGTGCCGCTAAACTGCGTTTCGACGAATCAGCAGAATTCGCAACCCGCGCTCGTCAGTTAGTGGTCGAACTGCAATCTGGTGACGAGTATTGCAACAAACTGTGGCGCGAATTTAACGACATTTCGTTAAGCCACTGCCATGAAGTCTACGCCCGTTTAGGTGTGAGCCTGACCCGCGCCGATGTACACGGCGAAAGTGCTTATAACGCCGATCTCGAGCAAGTGGTTAAAGATTTAGATGCCCAAGGTTTATTAACCGAAAGTAACGGCGCTAAAGTCGTATTCCAAGAAGCCTTCCGCAACAAAGAAGGTGAGCCATTGCCTGTTATCATCCAAAAGGCCGATGGCGGCTATTTGTATGCCACCTCAGATCTTGCGGCAATGCGCTACCGCTCGAACGTGTTAAAGGCCGATCGTGTCCTGTATTTTGTTGACCTACGTCAGGCACTGCATTTCCAACAAGTCTTTAGCCTAGCGAAACTGGCTAAGTTTGTCCGTGAAGATATGTCGTTAGAACACTTAGGTTTTGGCACTATGAACGGCGAAGATGGCCGTCCATTCAAAACCCGTAGCGGCGGTGTCGTTAAATTAGTTGACCTGTTAGAAGAAGCCAATGTGCGCGCGCTAGAACTCGTTCGTAGCAAAAATCCTGATATGGATGAGGCCACACTAACTGAAATCGCCCGTGTCGTTGGGATCAGTGCCGTTAAATATGCTGACTTGTCGAAAAACCGCACCAGCGATTACATTTTCAGCTTTGAACAAATGCTCAGCTTCGAAGGTAATACCGCACCTTACCTACTGTACGCTTACACCCGCGTTGCGGGCATATTCAAGCGAGTAACCGATCTGGATCTCAGCCAAGCGAAAATCGTGCTTGAGCATGAAAAAGAGAAAGATCTCGGTAATAAGTTGGCGCAGTTCGGTGAGATCCTCAATCGTGTTGTCGATAAAGGTCAGCCGCACGTACTGTGTGCTTATTTATATGAATTAGCAGGTGCTTTCTCTAGCTTCTACGAAGCTTGTCCAGTGCTTGCCGCCGATAATGACGCGCAAAAGAACAGCCGTTTATTACTCGCGCAACTGACGGCTCGTACGTTACAAAAAGGCCTAAATCTACTCGGTATTGAAACCTTAGAGCGGATGTAAGCCATGAGTAATCGCGATTATGCCAATAGAAGGCCGCAGTCGGGCGCTAAACCGCGCCCAATCCGCGCGACTCGCCCAACTCGAGCAAAGCCTTCACAATCTAAATCGGCGCCGCGTAAGAAGCTGCCGCTGACCTTGATAGGCTTTGTCATACTCGCTGTGGGTTGTTTCGTCTATTTCCTGTCAAGCATTAAAGATAATGCTAAGCAAGAAGTGAAGCCGATACCCGCTCCAGCCAAGAAAACGGAAGTACAAGTTAAGCCTCAAGAGACAGCGGTGCTTACTCCTAAGGTCAAAGAACCTGAACGCCAAGCGGTCGTTATCCCAGTAGAGACAACTGAAACTGCTGAGCTTATTGTTCCGCCAAAGAAGGATCCTAATGCTCTGCCACCACAACCAAAGGAAGAATGGACCTATCTGAACGAGCTTGAAAATAAGCATGTTGAGGTCGATATTCCCGATATTGTTGCGAGCAGAACACCGATGCAATATCAGTTGCAGTGTGCTTCTTTCCGCCAAGAATCACAGGCGAACGAGATGAAAGCTGTCATCGCTTTCCAAGGTTTAGAGGCGCAAGTGAGACAAGTCGAAGGTACGACTGGCGTATGGTACAAGGTTGCTTTAGGCCCCTTCGAGCGTAAACGTGATGCAGAGCGTAAACGTCATACACTGCAAAAAGCGGGGATTAATGGTTGCCAGATTCTGGCGATTCCTAAATAAGGCTTTAGCCTACTCCTGATAGACTATTAAGAATAAATAGCGGCCAGCGTTTTATCGCTCGTCGCTATTTTTTTATCCGTATAACATGACTCACTCATTGATTCTGCCTGCCCATAAAAACTCAGTTTTAAACAACAACTCATTTCAAATTTGCTGATCTACTAAATTTATAACCCATTATTTGTAAACAACAAAATCATTTATTAAGAAAGATTAATATGCAGTTTAATTGACCTAGATCAAACTTAGGCGTATCTCTTAATTAACAGCAAGACCGCTGTATCTGTGTCAAATCCAACCTCAGGGTGAAGTATTATGAATGCATTAATCGAGATAGAAGCCACCGAATTCAGCCAACTGTTCAAGAGTGGCGACATGCTGGGAATTAGGATGTTTATGGAACATGTGCGCATGCCGCTGGATGTTCAAGACAAGATTTATGACGAAATTTCTGCGCTTCAGCAATTAGAACAAAACCAAATTGCCAAGCTCATTGAAACCCACGCCCATTCCCAAATTCATGAACGCCTAGCTTATTAGCCTTCCATTCAATGAAAAATTTATCTATGCCCAACTGCAGCTTCTGGCGGTTCATTCAACAGAAGCTGTCTAACCCACCTACTCTTCATAACTCAGTATCCAATTACAGCCAAAAAATAAGGCCAAATACTTGGGTATTTGACCTTAATGAACTAGCTAGTTTCAGATTTTAACCACATAACCACAGCCTTAGCTCGGTTTTTCTTCCGTTAAGCCTATGCTATTCATCCAATAATCGAAATCCACCATATTACCCGGCAATACGACTCGACTATTCTTCTGGCTTAAGCCATCGAGCTGTTTAAAGTATTGCTCACCGAGTTGCATCCGCAGGGCATTGTGACCACCCGGCGCGGCAATAACAGAGGCGAGACGTTCAATCGATTCTGCCGTTGCGCGGGAAATGGTTAAAATTTCCTCAGCCTTACCTTCGGCTTCGTTAATCCGGCGCTGCATCTCACCTTCAGAACGGTTTACCGTTTCAGCTTTAACCCCTTCAGAACGGTTAATTTTACTCTGTTTGTCGCCTTCACTCTTAGCCAATAATGCACGGCGCTCACGCTCGGCATTTACTTGCATTTCCATGGCATTTTTAACGGTTTCAGGTGGTGTGATATTTTTAATTTCATAACGATGCACGCGTATTCCCCACAGGGCACCCGCTTGATCTAAGACTTGCACTACCTTAGCTGAAATCACATCACGCTCTTCAAACGTACGATCAAGATCAAGTGTCCCTATGACAGAGCGCGTCGTCGTTTGCGCCAACTGAATTGCTGCATAACGATAATCGGTAATACCATAGCTGGCCTTCACAGGGTCAGTCACAGAGATATAAATCACCCCATCCACTTCAACGTTTACTTCGTCGCTCGAGAAACATTCCTGCGGCGGTACGTCGATGGTTTCTTCTTTCAAATCATGAATAAAAGCCACTTTATCCACAAAGGGGATCAAAGTATGGAACCCCGCATCTAACGTACTGTGATACTTACCTAAACGCTCAACAATAAAAGCCGATTTAGTGGGTACTAGGCGGATCGATTGAAATAGTTTAATCACAAAAATGGCAAATATTAGTCCCCAAATTGCCATCACAATCAAATCTGTATCTACTGGAATATTCATTATCGCGCTCCTTTGCCAAGATTATTCTGGCCACTCATAGTCTGAGTGACTTGCTCCATACCTTCGAAGAAACCTTCAAGTTTTGCCATTTCAGCGGGAACAACAGAGACTTGTGCATCATTGAGGATCTTACCAACTTGAGCAATAAACTGTTCTTTTAATAGCATATTCATCGCATCTGTACCGCCATTGACGGCTAATGCTTGCGAGATCATTGCCATACCTTCGGATTTTGCTTTCGCTATGATAGCGATCTCCTGACCTGTACCTTTAGCTTCATTAATCCGTTTCTGTTTTTGACCTTCTGACAGGTTAATGGCCTCTTGGCGCTCACCTTCAGACATATTGATCATCGCGGCTTTTTCGGCATTCGCTAAGGTGATTTCGGCACGTTTACGGCGTTCAGCTTCCATCTGCTTCTCAAGGGTGTGGATAACATGGCGTGAAGGCGTGATATTACGAATTTCATAGCGCAATACCTTGATTCCCCATGGCTCGGAAGCCTTATCTATTTCCCGCACGATTGATTCATTTAAGCTATCACGCTCAGAGAAAGTCTCACTCAAACTCAGCTTGCCGATTTCAGATCGCATAGTGGTCTGGGCTAAATTCACAGCTGCTTTACGGTAGTTTTCAATGCCATAACTCGCCAATTTGCCATCCATCACTTTTAGGTAGACCAAGCCGTCCACTTCAAGCTGAGTGTTATCTTTGGAGATACAACTCTGTGGCGGTACATCTAATACTTGCTCACGGGTATCGTGACGGTAGGAGACGCGGTCGAAGAAAGGGATCAAAAAATGAAATCCAGGGCTTAATACTGCGCGGAATTTGCCAAGACGCTCAATGACATGCACTTCACGCATCGGCACAATTAACATCAACTTATAAAGAATAAAAAAGATAAATAAAATGACTAAGGTAAATACAAACATAGATTCCATCCTTTAGTTTTTGGAAGCTTCTATTGAAATAGGCTCAACGACTAGAGCGATATTTTCACGACAAATAATTCTGACTTCGGTACCCGCCTCAATAATGCTGCCATCGCCAAGCGCTGGCCATTCACTACCTTGAAACTCCACCCGCCCAGGTGTTTGCCCAGGACCTATGGTCTGCTTTACGCGAACAATTTGATTGTATAGTTCGATTGCTTCATCCGTGTTATCCACATGGGAATCACCACCAACGAGCCTCTGAGTGACTTGTCTGAAAGCCAATAACAACACAATGGCAGAGATAAACCATAGAGTCATGCTCTGCACGACACCTTCGACCAGTCCTATGCCTAACGCACCTGCCACGACTAAACAAGCCGCACCCAGCAACACTATTATGCCACCTGGAACCACTATTTCGGCGAGCATTAACACTAAACCAATCACTGCCCACACTAAAATCGGATTTGAAAACTCCATATTTCCCCCTGAAATGAGAGTGTCCTTTACTGCACTATAACAGCAGAGTTTCGGATAATCGACATAATATGTCAAAATTTACCCTATCAAAATGCACACTCAATCACCGATGACTTAATCCTCATTCTCCCATATCCGCCCACGAAAGCCGTTAGGTTGTTTTAAAATTAAGCATAATCAATTCAAAAAGATAGCAAGCTCCCAATCCACAAGCGGCGCAATAACAATAAAAAACATTAAAAATCAATTATCTAAAAATAAAATCCTTCACTAATGATTATGTGATTTTGACAACAACATTCGATAAAAACTTTGAATAAATGTAAATTTTTGCATATATTGCCCCCACTTTTGAGCAAGTCCTTTGACGTACACTCGCGCTAGGTTTGAACTTACCCATCAAACCATGCCATAGGTCAGAGAGCGGATTGAGTAAGACACGAATTAACTTCGACCTATACAACAGGAAATAACAATGAAAAAAACATGCCTATGCCTAGCACTAATGCTTTCTCCTCAAGCATTTGCGGGTGACTTAGTACAGTGGTGGGATTTCAGTGCAACAGCCCTCTATGGCGAAGACTACGATTTAGCGCCATCAGATAAACAAGCCACTATTACCTTAGAAACGGCTGGCGGCTGGAAATACGGTGATTGGTTTGCCTTCCAAGATTTTATCTATTTCAAAGGTAACGACACGGGCATGGAAAGCACTACCTATGGTGAAATTTCGCCACGTTTTAGTGCCAGTAAAATTCTTGGCGAAAAAATAGCCTTTGGCCCAATAACAGACTTGTCTCTAGCGTTAACCTATGAAGAAGGTGAAGGCCCAGTCCACAGCTTACTTTACGGTTTAGGGGTTGACGTAGCAGTACCATACTTCACTTATCTTAACTTTAACACCTATCGCCGCGATGGTATGAGCACTGGTAACAATAGTGACGGCTGGCAGTTCACTCCTGTATTTCGTATCGATATCCCTGTTGGATCTGCCAACATAGTACTCGATGGCTTTATCGACTGGGTATTTGCCACCGACGATAACGGCTACGAGGAGAACTTCCATTTCAACCCACAGCTAAAATACGATCTCGGAAAGAGCCTGTTCGGTGATCATCAAGCCAATAAATTATTGGTGGGTATCGAATACGATCTGTGGACCAATAAATACGGTGTGAAAGGCGTCGATCAAGACACTTACTCTGTGATTGCTCAATACCATTTCTAATCAGTATCGGCATAGTTTTAAAGCAACAAAAAAGGTGCCATTGGCACCTTTTCTATTCTGAGCACTCACTTTGCAGGGGAGTGTTGCTTAGCTTACTAAAAATTAAGCTAACAATTTTTTCGCTGCTGCAACCACGATAGAAACCGCACTCACTTCAGTTTTCTTCATTGTGGCTTCATTAGGAATTTCTTGTTGGGTGCGGTTTACAATCACACCAGCAACGCAGGCTGCACGCCAACCTTGAGTGGCACACATAGTGAACAAAGTGGAAGACTCCATCTCATAGTTCAGTACGCCCATATCTTGCCATTCTTTCATTGAACCCGCGAAACGACGCGTTACACGGCCTGTGACAGTGTCATAACGCTCTTGGCCTGGGTAGAAAGTATCAGAAGAAGCTGTTACGCCAATGTGTGGCTCAACACCAGCATCGCGACACGCTGCAACCATAGCAGTGGTACATTCAAAGTTTGCAACCGCTGGATATTCCATAGGTGCAAAATGTAAGCTCGCGCCATCTAAACGTACTGAAGCTTGAGTAACAATCACATCACCCACATTAACATGAGGTTGGATTGCGCCTGTAGTCCCTACACGCAGGAAGGTATTCACACCTAATTGTGCAAGTTCTTCTACTGCGATAGAAGTAGATGGACCACCAATACCGGTTGAACACACTACTACTGGCTTGCCATCGGCATACGCTAAATAGCTTGTATACTCGCGGTGGCTAGCAAGAAACGTCGCATTGTCCATTAGTTCAGCAATACGTTTTACACGCTCTGGATCACCAGGAACGATTGCTAAGGTTGCACCATCGAGCATCGCTTTGGTCAAACCTAAATGAAATACATCAGCCATTGTGAAAACCCCTTTCATTTTTGATAATTAAATTCTTATAAAATCGACTTTAACCTAGTATCGAAGCGGTGAAGGTTAACTTGATCACAGAATTATCGGCAAGAAGTAATTGTTTAGTCGTAATGAAATTACCAACTACACCAGCATCTGCTCACAAGATAGCAAATTTGCCCATATTTCGAATGTCAGTCTGATTTATACCAAACAAAGTGTGAACCAGATCCTGAACTCATGCCAGAGTCTGTGGCAACAAATGCCTAAGATGCTGATTTAAAATAGATTAAAATAAATCATCCATTAGTATTAATCTAAGTGACCGCTAAAAGTGATCTAAGTCACGTTTAACGACTTGGTATAAGGTTAGGGTTAAGGCGTAACCTGAAGTGTAGTAAATGACGACAAGGAGAATGCCGATGTTTCCAGAGTACAGAGAATTAATTTCCACCCTGAAAACCCAAGATGCTCATTTTCAACGTAAGTTTAATGAGCATAATCAGTTAGACGAGGAAATCAAACAACTGGAAAAACGTGTCGCCAGTGATTTCAATCCCACTGTGAAAGAACTCAAAAGCAGAAAGTTACACTTAAAAGAGGAAATTTATCAGATCCTCAAATCCCACGAGTAATCCCACTATTACTCTAAAGACAAATAAGGGCGCCTAAGCGCCCTTATTAATGTCATCACAATCGCTTACAGATAGTAATCCTTCAGCGGTGGGAAACCGTTAAAGCATACTGCTGAATACGTCGTCGTATAAGCCCCTGCGGTTAACCAATACATACGGTCGCCAATGGCTAAGTCATTTGGTAAGCCATAGCTATAGTGCTCATACATGATATCTGCACTGTCACAGGTTGGGCCGGCAATCACGCATTTATCCAGCTCGCCTTGACGCTCAGTATAAATCGGGAACTTAATCGCCTCGTCCATCGTTTCAATCAAGCCAGAGAATTTACCCACATCGGTAAACACCCAACGCTCTAACGCTGTGTAAGATTTTTTGCTGATCAGTACCACTTCAGACACTAAAATCCCCGCGTTAGAGATCAACGAACGACCTGGTTCCAAAATAATTTGTGGTAAATCATCACCAAAATCTTCCTTCAGGAAGTGAGTGATTTGCTCGGCATACACACCCAATTGATTGGTTTTATCAATATAGTTAGCAGGGAAACCGCCGCCCATATTGATCATCTTCAGGGTGATATTGTGCTCATCACGCAGACGGTCAAAAATACTTTTCACTTTACCAATAGCGGAATCCCAAGCACCTATGTCACGTTGCTGAGAACCCACATGGAAAGAAATACCGAAAGGTTCTAAGCCTAATTCCTGTGCCAATACTAATAGCTCATAGGCCATTTCGTTTTGGCAGCCGAATTTACGGGATAACGGCCAATCAGCGGTATCTGTACCTTCGGTCAGAATACGCACATAAATACGTGAACCCGGCGCTTCTTCAGCGATCATTCGCAAATCGGCTTCTGAGTCAGATGCATACATACGCACGCCACGCTCATAAAATGCACGCACATCTTGACGCTTTTTAATCGTATTACCATAGCTGACTCGATCGGTTGTCACACCGACATTCATGACCATATCTAGCTCATAAATCGAGGCAATATCAAAGTTTGATCCTTTATCTTTTAGTAAAGATAAGATCTCGGCCGCGGGGTTTGCCTTAACTGCATAATAAACGTTGGCGTAAGGAAAACTATTAACCATGTCATCGTATTGTTTCGCTATGATACTGGTATCGATCACGACGAACGGGGTTGCTTTGTCTTTGGCAAACGCTTCAATACGCTTGAATGTGTCCATATCATAATAGTCAGCAACATCAATAGATTGAAATTGGCTCATTGGGCCAGAGTCTCCTTTGGGTCAGATAGATAACAGTAAGTGTGATGTAGTAAAAACGTGCGCAGTAAACGATATTTTTTCGCTTTACGCAACGAATTTTTATGCTGTATTAATAACTTTTTATTCCACAACTCTTTAAGGAACTGAACCATCAAAAAAAGGCGCTATAAAACAAATAATTATGCACACAAACCCTAAGGTAAATTTGTGTGCATTATCAGAATAAAAAGTGAATTTTTTACGACGTTATCGGAAGGGAGATGGATAGACTGGCTGGAGCCAAAATATCCATCTAAAAACAGTTATCTTGAAGTAACAATCACACAGCGAAAAGAAGACTAATGAATGCCTTAAAATACGTCCGTTAAATCGATTTGTTACTGCGGCTGATTGAGTTTTGCGAGGGCTTGGTTCAAGGCTTCACTGGAATCAAAATAGGCAATGTCCAAAATGTTACGCTGCTTGAGTAATATCATAGTGGCCATATCTTTGTTATCAGGTAATAAACGACTGATCTCACCATCCCTATCTAACCCAATCGCAAAAGGTAAATCTTGCATCTGTGGCACAGCTACAAATTTAGCGATCAAAGAAGGCATACCACTGATATCGGCAACATAAACTAAACCCGTTGGCATTTGAGTCGCGCTCAAGGGTGTAAGTGCATCCTTAATCACATCACCGCCTTTCATGCTGCGACTAAAGAGCAGCACTTGAGTCTCATCAGTCACATTAATGGTTTTATCATTTTGGTCGAGAAGTGAAATGGGATTAATCGCATCTCCGGCAACATAACTCGCAGCATACGCCCAGATTGGGGTTAACAGACAAGACAAACATAACAACAGCGTTTTCATAAACACTCGACTCCATTATTGGATAGGCGAACAGCATACCTGACTCCCCCTATCGACTCATTAAACCAACCACGATTACATGATACGCTTCACACATGAAGGGCGAAAAGTATTTGGTGAAATTTCTACGCTATAATCGCACAGTTAATTTTATTACAAGGATATCATAATGATAACACCTGGACTCGATCAAGAATTGCAGCAACTACAAGGCGTTTATCAACTCATCACCGAGTTTTTAGTCACCTACAGCTTTCAACTCGTAGGTGCTTTGCTGATCTTTTTGTTAGGTTTATGGGTAGCCAGTAAAGTATCACGCTTAGTCGCTAAGCAATTCGACAAACACAATATCGATATCACCCTAAGCAATTTTGTCAGCAATCTTATCCGCATTCTGATCATCGTCATGGTCGGGATTATCGCCCTCGGCAAGATCGGCATCAGTATTACCCCTATGGTTGCGGCAATTGGTGCTGCCTCCCTCGGCGCAGGTTTAGCCTTACAAGGTATGCTAGCGAACTATGCCGCAGGCGTGACTATTATCGTCACCCGCCCTTTTTTGGTAGGCAATACTATCGAAATCAAAGGGGAAAGCGGCGTTGTTAAACGTATCCACTTAGGCATGACCATACTCACCAATGAGGAAGGCGAGCAAATCAGCATTCCTAATAAGCATATCGTCGGTGAGATCCTGCATAATTCCTTTAGCAATAAACTGGTCGAAACCCAGTTCAATCTCAGTTACAACACAGATCCCGAACGAGCCATTAGTGTGATAACTGAGTTATTAAGCAATAATCCCTATGTTTATCAAGAGACCACACCTAATATCGGCATCAATGGTTTTAATGCTAATGGAATTGAAATGGGGGTTCGTTACTGGGTGCCCACACAAAGCTATTTTCAACATAAATATAAGGTGAACCTCGCTCTTTATAACGCCCTTAAGCAGGCAGGAATCGAGATTGCCTGCCCCATTAGAGAGATCCATCTGCAAGATAAATCACGCTAATACCCATGGGATTGTTCGGCTTAGTCGATCAGCCTAGCCCAAATTGTATACTTGCATTCTTGTAAAAATTTACGTTTACTATACTCCCAAATATCGATAGTGATGGACTACTATGTTGTTGATACTCATAATTATTGCTTTTATTGTACTGTTTATTTTTTTCGCTAAATATCAAAAAAAACAAGTGCAAGCTAAAGCACTTGCCGCAGGTGATCCTACTGCGCTACTCAATCATGGCTTAACACTGATTAACCAAGGCGAAGTCAACTCTGGCCTAGATTATATTCAGCAGGCAGTCGATAAAGGCTTAGCCGTTGCCGCCATTGCTATGGCCGAACTTTATTCCGGTCGATTCCCACAAGTTCCCGCCGATCCCAAGGCATCTAACGATTGGTATAAAAAAGCCGCCGAAATAGAGCCTCAATATTTACCCATGCTCACACTACCTAATTTGCTCTCTTCTGAGTCGCAAACACTCGATGAGTTAATCGCACAGGCAGAACAGCTCAAACCTAATGCCGAAGCGGGGCAAGCCGAGTTTCAATATGAGCTTGCTTACTTGTATCTAAGCCAGCCCTTTCTCGATCCCGATGCTAGCCAAGCAATTTACTGGTTCGGAAAAGCCGCCGCACAAGAAAACCAAAGAGCCTATTACCATTTAGCCACACTCTACTGGCATGATGAGCGCGTCACTTCGGACTATATCAAAGCACGTGAATACTTTGAGAAATCCGCAGCCGCTGATTATGAATTAGCAAAAGATGATCTAGGGCATATGCTTGCTGCAGGCCAAGGTGGACCTAAAGATTTAGCGCGTGCAGAGGCATTACTTAGCGAGCGCGCCGCAGACGATGATTTCCGCCAGTATTATCTTGGTAAACGTTTCCTCTACGGTGAAGATTTTGCTGTCGACTATGACAAGGCGCGCCATTGGTTAAGCCAATCTGTCGCTAGAGGTAATGACTTCGCTAAGATTGAATTTGCTCATCTTTTACTGAAAGCGCCACAAAATGAAAGTGATTACCAACAGGCTAAAATTGACTTTGAAGAATTCGCACTTAAGTGGAATGAAGACGCACTGCTAGGCTTAGGCAAGATTTATGAGCAAGGTTTAGGCGTGAGTCGCCAACCAATTAAAGCGTTAATGTATTACCAGCTCGCGGCCATGAGCAATAGAGCCGATCATCTAAAAGAATTAGCCAGATTCAGTCAGCAACTAGGTACCTTAGAGATAAGAGAGGCTGAGCGTATACGTGACAGTTTCTTGCATCAGCATCCAATCCCCGCTGAGCAACAACAATATTTTTATATCTATAAGGCTGCATCATTTTTAAGTGATGAAAAACCCACTCAAGAGGCTCTACAAGCGGCAGAAGCTTGGTACGTCAAATCGGCAGAGCTAGGTCATGAAATTGCTATGCGGGAACTGGTCAATATTTACGGCGCAGAACAATTAAATAAACCTATACAAATGTTTATTTGGTCTAGTTTATTGCTACGTCATTTTGGTAAATACGGGATGAATAGCGCTCAACGACTCCATCAAAACACCGCAAAATCATGTTTAACCGAATCCGAACTTGCCTACGCCGAAACTCAAATTGAGGCTATTGAAACCCAATTAACGCCCTATCTTGAGTCGGATAGGTAAGTTTCCTAGCAGCGAATGAGCCCCAGAAAAGGTTTGGTCAGATTTAACAGGCCAAACCGTTTGGTTACAAAATAGAGTGAATTTATAATTACTTAAAAAGCACAGTGGATGTATAAGCACTACAATCAATTATTGACCAAACCTGCGCAGCTAAACGACTCAAAAATAAAACCTAGTCGAATTAACTGTCCAGCCCGATAATTAAAACTGAGCATTTTAATAGGCAAGATGAATGAGGCTGATACTGATCATTGTCATTTCATGCTTATTTCTGTCCCAAGCAAGGGCAGAAACCTCTGCTGTTGTCTGGCAAGCACACTGCCGCGATAGGCATCCTGTTATTTATGTCGAAAATGGTGAGTGCAAAGGCCCAGGTGCAGCTGTCATCAATGAAGTCATCGCCCGCCTAGGTCACAAGATAAATTGGAGTAATGTGCCTTGGGCACGCACAATTAAAGTGGCAGAAATGGGACAAGTCGACCTAATTCCTGTCCATTCGATGACGCCAGAGCGCAACGATTTTCTAGACCCTATGCTACTGGGATACGACAAGCGCTACGTCTATTACTTTGCCCTTGCGAATAGACAACTTGAAGTCAAACATTTCGATGAACTAAAACCTCATATCATTGGCGCACTTAGAGGCGCTTTTTACTGTCCGCAGTTTAATGACAATCAAAACCAACTAAAAGTGTCTTTTGTTAATGATAACGGTCAGTTAATCAATATGTTGAAGGTTGGACGTATCGATTTAGCCATCACCTCCGAACAGCATGAAATGCAATTTTTTGCCAAAGATCCCCAACTCAAACAGATGGCGTACGTAGATATCAGCAAAAATGGCCGCTATTTCAGTATTCCGCTCATGTCGCCGCAGCATCAATATGCCAAGCAAGTTCACCAGATAGTCGACGACATGCGTACCTCAGGTGAAATTACTCAACTATTTAAATCCTACGGCGTCGAGCCTCCACTTAATCTCACTGAATCGCCCTTAGCAACTCACTAATCTGAATGCTGATAACCCAAAACTAACTTGGAATTAATTCGATCGAGCGGCTAAATGCCGTAACAAGGTCGCCAATGTTGGCGCAACTGCCTGATGGGAGGGATAACACAAACCAATACGACGGAACATTCTCGGACCATCAAATTTCACTTGCTTGAGCCTAGGCTCATCTTCAATCAAACCATCGGGTAAAAAACTCACGCCAAATCCGGCTAACACTAGCGACATCACTAGAGATTTTGACTCAGCCTTAGCGACCAAATTAAGCGACATATTGCTGCACGCCAATAAACCTATCGTTTGCTGATGGGCTTCACAGGGTGGGCACTCAATAAAGTCAAAGCCATTGAGCTGCTCGGGACGTAGGCTATCTACTTGGGCGAGGGTATGATCCTTGGGGACGCAGAGCACATAATCCTCCTCCCACAGCGGAAAAAATACTTCATCTTCATGGCGCAAGCTGTCGATGCTTAAACGGCAATCTGCAGGGCTTTGGTAATCCACCAGCTCCAGATCTAGCTTATCAACGGCTTGATTCACCTGTTGTAAAAATCCTGCCAAACGCCGCTGGCTTAAGTCTGGCATCACAGCCAAACGTAGCTTTTGCCGGCTTGCCTTCGCCATAAACAAGCCTGGTAACTTACTCGCCTCCTCGACTAATTTAACCGCCAAAGGGTATAGATAGTGCGCGCTGTCCAAAGGTTTAACGCCTTTTTTGCTGCGCTCAAATAACTGACCACCAAGCTCTTCTTCGAGTTGCTTTAACCCAGCAGACAGTGAAGGCTGGCTCACAAAGCAACGGTTAGCCGCCGAGGTAATATTGTTCTCTTCAAAAATTGCAATAAAGAAACGCAGCAAACGCAAATCGACCATTTAATCTTCTCCGACAACCGACGAGTTCAGCACAAATTTCAACAATAGTGCCATAGGCTGAGCCTATCATATCCAGCTGGAATAAGTATTTTTCGACTGAAAATCCCCAGCCTATACTGGTTAACAAGTTCAAGACGCCGAACAACAGTTTGTTTACGGCTTACATTGGCTCCAATTAATAGGAAATACTAATGAATCAAGTTACTAAATCACTGGTCGTCATCACGGGCGCTTCATCGGGTATTGGCGCCGCTATGGCCAAAAGCTTTAGCGCTGCAGGCCACCCGCTGCTATTACTGGCACGCCGAGTTGAAGCAATGCAAGCGCTTGAATTACCAAACAGCCTTTCTATCAGCGTCGATGTCACCGACGGCGCAGCTATTAAAACCGCCATAACCCAAGCAGAAGCACAATTCGGTCCGGTCGGCTGTCTTATCAATAACGCAGGAATCATGCTACTGGGCCAAATCGATGTGCAAGATCCCAATGAATGGAGCCGCATGCTCAATATCAATGTGATGGGCGTGCTTAATGGTATTCATGCGGTATTAGCCGACATGAAAGCTCGCAAAACTGGCACTATCATTAATGTCAGCTCTGTGGCGGGGCGTAAAACCTTTCCAAACCACGCCGCTTACTGCGCCACTAAATTTGCCGTGCACGCCTTAACAGAAAACATTCGTGAAGAAGTCGCCATAGATGACGTACGCCTTATCACTATCGCCCCCGGTGCCGTAGAAACTGAGCTGTTGAGCCATACCACCAGCGATGACATTAAAGCGGGTTACCATGACTGGAAAGAAGAAATGGGCGGCGTTATCGTCCCTGAAAACGTCGCCGCTGCTGCACTGTTTGCATGGCAACAACCGCAAAATGTGTGCGTACGCGAAATCGTTCTAGCACCAACGCGCCAGCAACCTTAACACGCAACATTACACAATAAAGAATATCAACCACGGCACTGACCGCCAGTGTTGCGGTTGAATCATGACTCACAAATGAGCTTGAGTTAACAATTAACCCAATGCAGCCGCAATAGACACAGGTGCAGACAATTAGACTCAGCCATTCTTCGGCCTTGCCCCAGTTTGTCTCATTGAGTGACTCAATACGGTAGTTTGACTCTGTTTACCCCCCAAATCATCTGATTTTTATGGCATTTATTTTGCGTAGTCATAGCGTGTTCAATTACGGCAATCAGTATGACCTCGGGCAAAATTTCCCAAACAGTATCCAATCCTTCATTCAACCGTTTACTCGGTGAAACCAGTGGCGCTTTTGCTGACTTAGGCACTTTTTTACCTTTAGTACTAGGGTTAATTGCCCTCAATCAATTTTCGCCCCAAGGGATATTTTTGGGGTTTGGTCTATTCGCTATTCTCAGCGCGCTGTTTTACCGTCGCCCGATTCCGGTACAACCGATGAAAGTCATCGCTGCACTGGTGATCGCTCAGGGCTTAACCCCAGGCATGTTGCAGGCAAGCGCCATGTTAATGGGCATTATCCTGTTAATTCTCGCCTTTAGCGGCGCCATCACTTGGTTAGCCAAACAGTTATCCCAAGCTGTGAGTGTTGGCATTCAACTCGCCATAGGTCTGCAACTGATGTGGATGGGCACTAAGATGATGAGTGAATTTTGGCTGGTTGGCGTGGGGGCATTTGTACTGTTATTTATCAGTAAATTTTTGCCGCTGCGTTACCTTGCCATGCCCTTAGTCATAGCAGCGGGGATGATTTGGCAAGCAAGTACACAAACTAGTTTAGCCACTAACTTTGATATTCAAGCAATGACAGCGCCATTTCAATTAGCGTGGCCGACATCAGTTGAATGGACCTCTGCCGTCGTTTTGTTGGTTTTGCCACAACTGGCATTAACCTTAACCAATGCGGTCATTGCCACGTCTGTAATGGCACAGGAGAAATTCCCTGAAGATGCCGCCAAACTCACGCCCAAAAACTTCGCCATTAGCTCTGGTCTTGCCAACTTATTGCTCGCGCCCTTTGGTGCCTCGGCCATGTGCCACGGTGCGGGCGGACTCGCGGTGCAATACCATTTTGGCGCCCGCACTTATCTGGCGCCGTTAATTTTTGGCAGTACGTGCTTAATGATAGCCCTATGCTGGGGTAGTCATATCGCTTGGCTATTAAGCCTTATTCCTATGGCAATCCTCGGCAGTTTACTGACCACTGCGGGGCTGCAACTGGCATGGTCGAAACGCTTAATCGATGGTAAGCCCTTCTGTATCTTTGTAATTTTATCAACCGCTGTGACTTGCCTCGCCATCAACGCCGCTGCGGGACTTGCCGTGGGGATAATTCTGGAGCAAGGTCGCCGCACTTGGGCCATGCTGGCCATGCGTTAATCACTTCCGACTCGCTGTAATAAGGGTTCCCAAAAACAAAAAGCGCGTTATACAACGCGCTTTTTGTTAACCATTCAAACCTCTTCTAACAAAGCTACAGCAGGCTAAAATGTTCTTGCAGGATTGGTCGGTGTGTCCTTTTGCGCCAGCGCCCATTTAGCAATGGCATCTTTACGCATAAAGCCTACGTTAGTGTGACCTTTAGCGTACTGAATAAACTTATCTAAAGCGGTCACAAGTCCAGGAGCGCCACCAATACGGTCGTGCACACTGATCGACATCATCCGTCGCTGCGTCGAACCTTCTTGATAGAGCATATCGAACTCATCCTTTAGTTCCTGCAAAAAGGCCGTGGCCGTCATGGCAGTGTTGCCACCAAAACGTCCGATATCATTGTTACGTAAAGTGTAAGGCACAACCGCAAAAGGCTTATTTCCTACTGGGATAATTGAAGGTTCGTCCCGCGATAGGTCATCAATGTGATAAATAAAACCTAAGTCCTGCAAAATATTGAGGGTTTGAGTACTATGGCGCATCCAAAAGGCATTAAAACCTAAGGGGCGCTGACCAGTGATCCTTTGCAGCGTCTCAATACTCGCCACATAGGAGGCGCGTTCCTCTGCTGGCGACATGCTGTACTGTGGCGTCCACGTTTGTCCGTGGCCCGAAATCTCATGCCCCTCATCTACAACTTGTTTGGCAAGTTGAGGATGTAGCTCAGCGGCGCGCCCAACCATGTGAGAAGTCACCTTGATATTGTGCTTACGCCACAAGCGCAGCAGCCTTGGAATGCCTTCGTTCATACCGTAGTCGTACCAAGTCGGGGTGATGGTATCTGGATAGCCCTTTTCCATCGGCGGAAACGGCCCTTCGGCATTTTTATCTTGAGCACCTGCTTCAAACTGCATTGAGATTGAAATCACTAACTGCTCACCACTTGGCCAAAATATTTTGTTCATACCACTGCCACCTGAACTTTTGGAGTCATTTTCTAAGGTATCTAATGATGGTAAACCAATAGCAAGCGCCGTTTGGCTTAGGCCGAACCCAGCAGCGATGGCGCCACCTGCCATTAAAAATCGTCGACGTTGATTCATGATTGAGTCCCTGCAGCTAATTGAGAAAATAGCGTTTGATAATCTTCGAGGTGCCAGTTATCTGTGATGAAACCATCCCGTACTCGATACATGTCAACAGCACGAAAATCGATTTTCTGCCCTTGGCCTTTTTGCTCACCAAAGACACCAGTGAAGCGGCCATTAAAACGCAGACGTACCACTGCACGATCGCCAACGACTAGCAAATGCTCAACTGAAACAGAGAGATCGGGGACCGCTGCCCTAAATGCCTTTGAGGCTTCGAGTGGACCCGTGATTCCCTGTGCGCGGCCAGCGGGCAGAGTACGGTCGATAAAACCAGTCGCCAATGCGCCGTGGGCAAAACTTGCATCGCCCGTGTGCCAAAAACTGGCATATAACAAAGCGGCGCGGGCGATAGCTTGTGCCTGCGGTGATTGATCAGAAATCGTTTCCATTGCCGCCACTTTTGGCACTAATGCCGCTCGCACTTTAGCACTATCCTGTGTTGTTGCCCCTTGAGCGGCTAACGCATCCATGCTCAGACTTGCTAAGCTAAAACCCACAATTGCAATACCCATAAAGCCTGAAAACCATAGACTTAAGCTGAGCCAAGCGGGTAAGCGCTGAACATACAAAGTGTTAACCCGATCCATTATGCCACCTCATCGTCAGCGGATCGGATGACGGCTCTCAATGCTTCGTTGTGTGTAGGATAATCGGTATAACCCACCCCACAACCGCCAAACAAGGGCCCTTTGTCGAATGCAGATAAAGGCAATTGATGCATTAAACGGTAAGGCAAATCAGGATTCGCAATAAAAGGTCGACCGAAGGCAACTAAGTCAGCATAACCGTTATCAATCACTTCATTGGCACGCGCCACATCATAGCGACCCGCAACAATAATGCTGCCCTTAAAGACTTTACGCAGCTCGACTCTAAAAGACTCTGGCACCTGCGGTGCATCATCCCAATCCGCCTCTGAAAGATGTAAATATGCCACGCCCAATGCCGATAAATGCTTAGCCGCTAACAGAATAGTGTCTACAATTTCAGGACACGCCATATCTTTAAACGTCACGTAAGGGGCGAGGCGAACCCCGACTTTATTGGCACCAATTTTCGCACTCACGGCTTGGACAATTTCGAGTAAAAAACGAATGCGATTTTCCTGAGAACCGCCGTAGGCATCAGTTCTGTGGTTTGAATTGGTGCGTAAAAACTGGTCAATCAGATAACCATTGCCGCCGTGAATTTCGATGCCATCAAAACCCGCCGCAACCGCATTCACTCCCGCCTGTGCAAAATCGGCCACAACACGGTCGATATCCGCTTGCACCATAACCTTAGGTTCTGGGCAATCCACCATTTGCCCTTCAGGATGCGCTTCATCCACAATCCATACTTTCGTGCCAACGGGCGCAATAGCTGATGGCGCAATCGGGGTATTACCCTGCTGAAAAATCGGGTGCGATACACGGCCAACATGCCAAATTTGATTAAAGATTTTACCGCCAGCCTGATGCACTGCCGCAGTGACTTTTTTCCAGCCCTCAATTTGCTCCGCGGTATACACGCCCGGCGTAAATGAATAACCTTGGCTGTCATCGGAGATTTGTGTCGCTTCTGTGATGATTAACCCCGCCGAGGCGCGCTGGGCATAATATTGCGCCATCAGATCATTAGGAATATTACCTGGCTGCGTAGTACGCGCCCGAGTCATAGGGGCCATCACAATGCGATTGTTTAATGCCAGTGACGCTAATTTGTAAGACATGAATAGACTCATACACACTCCGAACCAGAAATTAAGATGAAACATCAGTGGTGCAATTGTGCATTAGTTAATCTATATTGATAATCAGGCTATTATTAAAATCATTTTCAAAAATAATTTGATATGTATCATTTAAACGATCTGCAATTAGCGCTGCGTATCGCAGCCTTAGAGAGTCTCTCGGCAGCCAGTAAAGAAATAGGCATGACGCCGGCAGCGGCAAGTGCCGCGCTGCAAAGATTAGAGAAAAAGCTAGGATGTCAGCTATTTGCTCGCTCGACGCGGCGCTTACAGCTCACAGAAGAAGGGCGGATCTTTCTCGATTCGGCGAAACCCGCACTGGCTATTCTCGAAACCGCCAGCGCCAATTTAGCCGAACACAGGGGTGAGCTTAAGGGTGAAGTACGCCTCGCCTTACCTTCGGATATTGGTCGCAGCCAGATCCGTGCTTGGCTCGATGAATTGATGGACAGCGCCCCAGAACTGACAGTGCAGCTGTATTTTGGCGATCATATGACAGACTTAATCGACCAAAATATCCATTTGGCTTTGCGCTATGGTCAACTTGACGACTCAAACCTTAAAAGGCGTCAGCTCGCCATGACCCCAAGGGTACTGGTCGCCTCACCCGCTTATCTGGCACAACACGGCACACCAAGCACGCTAAATGAACTTAGCCAACACGCAGTACTGATCTTAAATCGCGGCGGTGAGCCATGGCAGAAATGGAAGTTAAGTCATAACGGCGCACCCGTTGAAATCGAAGTCAGGGGCCAACGTTTCTGTAACGATGGCGCAGTGATCCGCGACTGGGCACTCTCAGGTCGTGGAATTGCCTATAAGAGTTGGCTCGATGTGGCGCAAGATGTGACCGAAGGCAGACTCCACTTAGTGCTAGCCGATAAAATAGCCCCGTCTATCCCACTGCAATTGGTATACCTACAAACCGATTATCCCAGCCATAAGATCCGTCGCACCATAGAGTTTTTAGTAGAAAAGCTCAGCCAGTTCTCCCAAAACTATCCACTGCCCTAATGGTAATTTATTCCTTGGGAAGAACGACTGTCACCACACAGCCCTGTTGCCAAGGGAGTAAAGCTTGCGTAGATTGCTGACAGTTTTCGATTTGAATGCTGCCGTGATGGCGGGTAACCACATCCTTACAGATGGCTAAGCCAAGGCCTAATCCCGCATCTTTGGTTGAGGCAAAAGATGCCATCAACTCACTCGCCTGCCCCTGTAGCCCTTCGCCATTATCAATAACTAACACTTTGATTTCATTTGGATGATAATAGATATCGATCCATAATTGACGCACACGATTATCGCCGCAGGTTTCTAACGCATCTAAGCTATTTTTTACTAAATTGACCCACATTTGACTTAAACCAACGCTATCGCCCATCAGTTCAAAGGGCTCACCCTGCACTCGCACATTCACTTGCACATTCGCGCGGTCTAGCTCGCGCCGCAACAGAGCTAAAGCTTCTTTCACCACTGGCACTATATCTAAAGGTTCGGTCTTGGCCTGACGCCGCTTGAGTAAACCGCGAATACGATGCACAACCGCTCCGGCGCGAATCGACTGCGCATTAATTTTACCGAGTACATCATAGAGTTCCGGATTATCTTGCCCAAGCCTTTCCAGTTGTAGCATGGCGCCTTCGCTGTATTGGGTAATGGCGGCTATGGGTTGATTGAGTTCATGGGCAAGTCCGGCACCTATTTCCCCAAGAATCGCCGCACTTTGCAGTCGCTCAAGCTGCAGTGCCTTATCCTTTAATTGACGCTCAGTGCTAACTAAAAACTCACTTTTCTGGCGAAACTTATATTCAAGCCACAGGTGATAAATGGTGGAAATAATGAAAATTAACAACAGTGCGCCACCCCATTCTTTATTTTTTGCCATCCATTTGTATACGGTTTGATAAAGTGGTGGTGATGCTCCCTGTAGTTGTAATTCTTTAAATAACTCAATCACTTTTAACTGGCTTACGGGCGCAGTCCAGCCCAAAGTATCGGCGGTAATGGCTGCAATATGATCGGCGGGTAAATCGAATAAGGCGCGGGTAATCGCCATAGTCAGCTTAGGAGAAACCGTATCCGCCGCAGCGAATGACCAGTTTGGGTATAACTGAGTGCTCACCTCGCAATCATATCCTGCAGGCGTAGCAGGATGGATAACCCGATAATCACCCTGATTAACAAGACCCGTTGCGATCATTTCCTCTAAGGTACAAAAAGGCGCTATTGCGGCGTCGGCACTGCCGTCTCTGACTTGATAGATAAGCGGTTCTAACGGGAAACCGAGGAAGCGCACTTGCCCAAAAAACTGTTCGGGTAAAAACCCCATTTTATGCAGTAACCCCATGGCCGCTTGATACCCTCCCAAAGCCTGCGGATCACTGGCGACCACATTGCGCCCGCGCAAATCCTGCAAGGTACGGATAGGGCTGTCGGCGCGGACAATAATGGTCGCGCCTATGGTAAAAGTGCTGCCTTGATGCTTACGGCTCTTCATTGTCGCAAGCCAAGACAGCGGGAAATTGTTACTTAGATGTAGATATTGCCCAGGGTTAGTGACGATAAACTGCAAATCATGCTCAAGTAACTGACTACGCATGCCATTAAAATCCACAGGCACGACTTCAAAATGACTATTAGGCACTTGCTCACTGAGGTAATCCATCATGGGTTGCCAACGCTGCTTGGCCTGTAACACGCCATGATTTGCCAGCACTCCGACTCTAAAATGGTTCACTTCTGTCGCTTCGTTGGCATAGGACGGATTAAGCCCAATAACACTCAGCAAGAATCCCATCAATATCGCTTTACACCAAGAGTCAATCGTCATCGCCTCTATTACCCACTCTTATATGCCATTGTCATGGAACGACTTTAGCTCGCAGATAAAAATCAAGCTGTGAAATGCCGCCAAACTCTGGTTTATGCCCAGAGGGAATCGGCTAATTTAGTGATGTATCTCCCAAGACCTAGGCTTAAAATTGAGCCCACTCTGCACCCAGCTTAAGCTGATAGCATGCTTACCGACCTACAAGGAACACCATGTCGATAAAATTGCCACTCTATCTAGTCGATGACGATGAAGCGATTCTGGATTCACTGGGCTTTATGCTCGGACAATTTGGCTATCAAGTGCAAACCTTCAACAGCGGCCGCGACTTCCTTGAGCACTGTGCATTATCACAGGCGGGCTGCGTGATTTTAGATAGTCGAATGCCAGAAATCACCGGCCAAGAAGTGCAGCAAAAATTACTGGAAACCCACAGCCCGCTAGGCGTGATATTTCTCACTGGCCACGGTGATTTACCTATGGCGTTAAGCGCCTTTCGTAAGGGGGCCTGCGATTTTTTTCAAAAACCAGTATCGGGTAAAGCATTAGTACAAGCGATTGAAAAGGCACTGCGTGAAAGCCAAGCGGCCTTCGAGCAGCAAAGTCTGCAGCATAAGTTTGACCAACTGACAGAGCGCGAACAGCAAGTGTTAGCCCATGTGATCCAAGGCATGACTAACAAGCAAATATCGGAGGCGATGTTTTTATCCCTGCGCACGATTGAAGTACACCGCGCCAAAATCATGAAGAAACTCGAAGTGAACAATATGGCGGAGCTAGTGCAACACTTAGGCAATCTGAATTCTGTCTTATAAGTCAATCACCCGTGGTCACTAAACAATCGTTAAGCCTTCTCGCCACGCATAAGGATTTAACCGTTAAACCCTTTTTACCCCGACCATTCAAGATACCGTAACTACACAGTTTTCATCCAACCTGCGACAAGCTGTCGCAGTTTGCGCATTTGGCTTTGTGAAATGTCGTATCAGCCCGCACAATCAAGCCATAGGTTCCTTCCTTTGTGCCCCGCAGGCGCTCAAGAAATCCACTGCTTTTTGAACCTCCACCCGAGGGTAACTATACCCTCGGGGATTTTTTTGCTTCCATCCGCGAATGCCTTCCTCCAAAATAACAACTAAAGTAGAAATAGAACGATCCAGTTCAAGTTCCGTCTGCAAAGCAGTTATATACTTTCCAACCGCCTCAAATAATATGAATCATGGAAGAGCGAATGTTCAAACCTTTAATATTACTCAGCTTTAGCACCTTAGTCTTAACCTGTATGAGTGGCTGCGTTGGGCCACTTAATTCAAAATGTGATACAAATTCCCCCTACAGCAAACAAGAATGCAATGCAGCCGATGCCGCAGTTTATGTTGCGGCGGCCATATTGGAAGGCCCAGATAAAGGTCAAACGTGTAACGATATGTCGGGCAAAGCAAAACAAGACTGCCTAGCTCAACAACAAGCACTGAAAGAATCATTAGAGAAACACGCTCGAAAATAGCATTAAGGAAGATGAATGAAAGCCTCCGTTTTTATTGCCGCGACCCTCGACGGTTATATCGCAACACCCGATGGGGATATCGACTTTTTAAATCAGCACCCCTGTACTAATCCCAATGAAGACTTTGGTTATCATGCCTTTATCGACACTATCGATGCGATTGTAATGGGACGAAAAAGCTTTGAAAAAGTCCTCTCCTTCGATTGTGATTGGCCCTATGTAAATATCCCAGTGTTTGTATTAAGTCGCAGCGGCGTAACAGTACCGTCGGCGTTAAGTGAGCACGTGCAAGTGCTAAATGGCGATGCGGCAAGCATTAGCGAGCAACTCAAAACCCGTGGCTTTAAGCATCTCTATATCGATGGCGGCCAAACAATCCAAGGCTTTTTAGCGGCGGGGCTAATTCAGGAACTCACGCTCACTCGCATCCCCACTTTACTGGGTAAAGGTATTCCCCTCTTTGGCGACTTAGCTCAAGCGATTCAATTAATGCCAATTCACACGCAGCAGTACGACAATGGCTACGTACAAACCCGCTATCGTGTTATAGACAAAATGGCTTTATAAGCCGTTTACATTCGGCTGATTGCATTGAAGGGTGAAGTGATGGCTTACCATCTTGCTGCATAACCATGTAACAGCAATGTTAAACAACTAAATATTATCAATGGCTTACTGATTGCAAATCAAAGTTCCGTTAGAATATTGTCCTCTAACAAATAGGTGAGCAATATGAGTCGTTTGCAGTCATCGAAGGGTTTTACATTAATTGAGCTGGTTGTGGTCATTATCATCCTTGGGATCTTGGCCGTCGTCGCAGCACCACGGTTTTTAAACCTAGGTCAAGATGCCCACGATGCCAGAGCCCAAACCGCATTTGCGGCCTTTGCCTCTGGTGTTAAGCTTTATCACAGTTGCTGGCTTGCGGGCGGTCACTCTGGTTATACCCAAGATCTCGCCTGTTATGGTGACGGAAAACTCGACTCGACCACCACAGGATTTCCACTGGGAATAGAGACTGCAACCGCTGATGCCGGTGCTAAATTGCAGGGCGATTATTGTGGTCAGTTATGGCAAGGTCTTTTGGCTAATAATCAATTTGTCATTGCCGATCAATACTCTTGGCGCACAGTTCCCAATGTCGACATTGTTTACTGGTATGGTGCCGTCGACATAAAAGATCCCAATGCTTACTGCATTTTCAACTATGTCTCTGACGATCGCAGCTTCGGCAGTGAAAACTGGGATCTTAAATACTATCCCTTCGATGGCCGCACTATTGTAGGTCGATCCACCCTTTCCCAATAAGCGCTTATTTTTACTGCTAAAGGAGCGCGAAAGATCGCAAACTCCTTTGGCATTTGCCGCGATTACTTGAATTATTGTCATCCATCCCCATATATATCTCATCATCCACCGCAACTTTTGCTGCGGGCCAGAAGAGGATTCATTGTGACCACTATCGTATCAGTACGCCGTAATAATCAAGTTGTCATCGCCGGCGATGGCCAAGTCTCCCTAGGCAATACCGTCATGAAAGGTAACGCCAAAAAAGTGCGTCGCTTATATCACAACAAGGTACTGGCAGGTTTTGCAGGCGGCACCGCCGATGCTTTCACCCTATTCGAGCGTTTCGAAGCCAAACTCGAAATGCACCAAGGCCATTTATTGCGCTCGGCCGTTGAGCTCGCCAAAGATTGGCGTACCGACCGTATGCTGCGTAAACTCGAAGCTCTGTTAGTCGTGGCCGATGCGGAAACCTCGCTGATCATCACAGGTAATGGTGATGTCGTTCAGCCAGAACACGACTTAGTTGCCATTGGTTCAGGCGGCAACTATGCCCAAGCGGCGGCCCTTGCACTATTGCAAAATACTGAGCTGTCAGCCTTAGAAATCGCCGAAAAATCCCTGACTATTGCTGCGGATATCTGCGTATTCACCAATCAATTCAAAACGATTGAAGAACTCAATTACTAAACAGCCCGTGAGGAATATTATGTCTGAAATGACCCCCCGTGAGATTGTCCACGAGCTGGATGCACACATTATTGGCCAACAAAAGGCCAAACGCTCTGTTGCTGTCGCCCTGCGCAACCGCTGGCGCCGGATGCAACTTGACGCGGATTTCCGTCAAGAAGTCACCCCAAAAAATATTCTGATGATTGGCCCAACGGGCGTTGGTAAAACTGAAATTGCCCGTCGTTTAGCCAAGCTGGCGAACGCGCCTTTTATCAAGGTCGAAGCGACTAAATACACGGAAGTGGGTTATGTCGGTAAGGAAGTCGAGCAAATAATCCGCGACTTGACCGATATCGCCATCAAGCTGACCCGTGAACAGCAAATGGGCAAGTGTCGCCAACGCGCTGAAGAAAATGCCGAAGAGCGTATTCTCGATGCCCTGTTGCCTAAGCCGAAAAACGACTGGGAAAACACTGAAACCGATTCCAACTCAAATACCCGTCAAGTCTTCCGCAAAAAGCTACGCGAAGGCCAATTAGACGATAAAGAAATCGATATCGATGTGGCCCAACCGCAAATTGGTGTTGAAATCATGTCGCCTCCAGGCATGGAAGAAATGACCAACCAGCTGCAAAGTCTGTTTAAAAACATGGGCCAAGCACCAGCAAAACGTCGCAAGATGAAGATCAAAGAAGCCTTTAAGCTATTGATCGAAGAAGAAGCCGCAAAACTGGTTAATCAAGAAGATTTAAAAGAACAAGCCATTGAAATGGTTGAGCAACACGGCATAGTGTTCCTCGACGAAATCGACAAAATCTGTAAGCGCGGCGAAACCTCAGGCCCAGACGTTTCCCGTGAAGGCGTACAACGTGACTTACTGCCGCTCATCGAAGGCTGCACAGTCACCACAAAACACGGCATGGTAAAAACCGACCACATACTGTTTATCGCCTCTGGCGCATTCCAGATGTCTAAACCGTCAGATTTAATTCCTGAATTACAGGGTCGTTTACCAATCCGTGTCGAGCTAGATGCGCTATCAGCCAATGATTTTAAACGCATTCTGACTGAGCCACACGCCTCGCTCACCGAGCAATATATCGCGCTGATGGGCACAGAAGGCGTGAAAGTTGAATTCAGCGAATCGGGTATCGACAGCATTGCGAAAGCGGCATGGCAAGTGAACGAGCGCACCGAAAACATCGGCGCCCGTCGTTTACACACTGTGATGGAAAGGCTGATGGAAGATATCTCCTACGAGGCATCGGAAAAATCGGGCTCCGCCTTTGTTATCGACGCCGACTATGTCAGCGCCCACTTAGACAACTTAGTCCAAGACGAAGATCTCAGCCGCTTTATCCTCTAGTACTAAACCGTTCACCGCCAAGCTCAAATGACTTGGCGGTAAACGACTCAACTGCAAAAGTGTGACTTAAACGAAAAAGCCTGACCAAGGCTCTCGCTTACCCTTTGTATCCTTGGCCGCGAGTGGTTACATTAGTCAGGTGTTATTTTAATGAGTCGTTATCCTATCCTTAGCATTTTCTTGGTAGCCAACCTATGACCACAGCAACGCCCAATGTCACCAATCTTAAACTGAAACGTAAATCGCGCATTCTAGAAATCAGTTTCGATAATGGTGAGCAATATCAGCTCAGCTGCGAGATGCTCAGAGTCTACTCGCCCTCGGCCGAAGTGCATGGTCACGGTAATCCAAAGCTGGTCACCCACAAGAAAAACGTCAACATCAGCGCCATTGAACCCGTCGGTAATTACGCAGTGAAAATCGTCTTCGATGACGGCCACGACACAGGTCTATTCTCGTGGAAAGTGCTCTACGATCTCGCCACCCACCAAGTGGATCTATGGGAAAAATACCTCGCCCGCCTACGCGCAGAAAAAGCCTCACGCGAACCGCTGATTGCGATGAATATAAAGTACAATTAGTACGTTATGTAAATAGACGCTTAATTGTGGGATGTAAACTCTAAAAACAGAGAATTTAACAATGGGTAGCTTGTGAAGCTGTAACTTCTCTTACTGACTTGAGTATCAAAGGAAAGACCATGTCGGAAAAAATCCCCTGCCAAGAATGTAACACCTTAATCCTTCCGAGTACCGCCGAGAAAAATGAGGGTTTATGCATGCCCTGCAAAAATGGCATACGTGCAAACCTCGAGCGTGCGAAGGAATACTACCAACAAGAGCGTGAACTCGATAAAACCTGTCCCTTTCGAGCCTTTTGGCGAGATCTTGTTGTAAAGGTACATAACAAAGATCAAGGTTTTTATACGCTTAGACCAGAGGAACAAAACTACTATGCGGTGAACTGCTTATCTGGCGAGGTCTATAATGGTGGATTTATTCAATATTTCGACAACTCTTCAGGTGAGCATTACGCCTTCGCTGAGCGTGGACTTATCCAAATGGGAGCAAGCCACTCGTTAAACTTATTGCACCAAGCAAAACAGGCCGTGTTTGGCGAAAAGCCAGTACCAATCGACAGAGATCGTCGTTTAGCCGCAACCGATAACCAAGACCTGTACAGCGTACTCGATAAGCTCGATGACGAGTTTTATAAAGATCTAGATGATCTCGATGCCAAGCTTGAAAACTACGCCCTTGATTACGGACTGGTAAATAACACTTAACTGGCGATTGTCGGTAATCACTTAAAGATAAAGGCTATCCTTGGCAGAAATAAGCATAATTGAGTCTATCTTGCTGACCCCATACCGCAGTCCAGCCATTCACATCACTCATGTAAGCGAAATAAATGGACTGCGTTTTAAGACAAGCATCTTGAAATGGCGCTTTATTTTTATTAATAAAATGCGCCGACCTAACCAACACATCGGTACAAACGTCTTCATCTTCCACTAACCAAATAAAATCATCACGCCATTCATCCAATGCTATCGCCGCCTCTGGGGAATAGAGTCTCAACTTATCTTGAGCGAGTACCATTTGCTCGGGAGTCACAGAACATGAAACCGCCAACTTATCGAATACGCCTGAGCCGCCAGCCCAAAAAGACAAATCAAATTCCAACCTATCCTCTAGCGGCGTAAAACCCAATAAATTTTCGATAATCATCAAACTTTTAGCTAAATCGGCATCAGGCCTTTGGTAACGCTTTTCAATCCCATCATATTCCCGCATACAAACTAAGCTCCTGCTGCGTTAAGTGACGCATTAAAATTGAGTAACATACTATAAAATAATAACTTTTTGATCAATGTACCCAACGATTAAGACTATTACGCCAGTGACTCGCCGACTTTGATTTAAAAATGAGTTATCCCTAAGCGCTCGATGGCGCCATTTGCAGCATAAGGAAGCGCGAACACCGCGAGCACATGGTCAAGGATAATGGAATGAAAATTATCAGGCCTACCATTTTAAATCAGCAACTTCATCAAGTAAGGCCTGTGGTTTAAACCGTCCCTGCTAAAAGCGGCCTGTACAGTTATTTTCTTGATTTTCTTGATTTGCTTGTCTTGCTATTAGCTCATTCAAACATCGCACTCTTTTGAAAACTTAGGCATGAAATATCGCATAATCGGCTGCGGTAAATTGCAATTGAATGCTTTAATCGGTTGACCTCATGCGCCTCAACTAACTCTCCTTAAACGGATTTTTGTGTTAATTCATCGCCTTTAAACAACTTATGCCACTGCTCCAGCACTTCTCAGTCAGTCCAACGATTGGCACTGTCGATATCGGCTGGCAACACCACATGCAGATAATTCGACATCACCGCAAAGGCTGCAACATCAATAGCAAAAACGGCTTCAAGTTCAAACAGTAGTGACTCAACCCAACTACAGCGATGGTCATAATTTTTCCCAGAATAGGCATCATCGCCACATAAAAAAGCACGCCGCACAACGCGGCTATAGCAATGGTAACAGGGAGTGTCTTCAAGGCTTATCTGAGTTCTGAGAGGACGCGGCATATAAACCTCCTTGTTTAATGTTTATAGTCGGAGGTTAACTACCACGCCATTTAAGCTGGGTGTCTTGAAAACAGCTTCTTTGTAGGCAACCTGAAAGTGCATTATATTGTTGCTCTAAAATGGATGGCCAGATTTATTATTAGCCCTGCATATGTGATAAAACAGTTAAACCTTCGCTGGAAACAAATCTTAGAAATGGAGTATTGTCAGTGACAACGAGAACGGAATTACTCAATAAATTAAGCGCCTTATCGACCGCCGATCCAGAGCACTGTCCGGTAGTGACATTAAATGAGTACTTTTTAGAAAACGAAGATGAAGAGTCTATCGCACCCAATAATTGGGGTTATGGTCGACCATCCATCAAAGAAATCTATCGTTGCTTGAAAGAAATCGAACATAGGTCAGATGTGCAAGGTGTTTATGTTGGGATGCACGATGAATGGTCCGAAGCACTTGAGGATGATGAGCTATGGCCTGCAGCTGAGAACATTCATATTCTTACCTGTGCGCCTCTGGCGGAAGTGGAAGAATGGATTGAAGGAATCGCGGCAGATGGAATGGGGACAGGCTGGCCCTATGGCGAACATCAACTATCCCCTAAGCCGTATGCTGGCTATCATGTCTATACAGTATATTGGGATTAGTGGTTAGCTATCTCACTGTTTATGTGAATTTTATTGCATCAGACAACCCCAAAACATCGGTCTAGGCCGATGTTTTTATATCTAAGGATACCCAATCTCATTTTTGTAATATAAAACGTGCTCCACCAGCCTTATTATATGAATTAGCTCTTGTTATTTAGACTCCCATTGTTAAATTTTAAAAATGGAGTGTTAGTACTCTTTTTAAATACTAACAAACAACCCTAAAACTTCAGAAGTTTACCTTCCCCTGCGAAGTTGCCGAAGGGCGTTGAAGAAAATCGCGTGAGCGAGGCATGGATGCCAAGTTAGCTTTCGGATTCTTTATTTAATTAATAGGGATGTACCACCGTAAGCGTTAGCGATTTTGAATAAGCACGAAGCCCTGCTTATAAATAAAGAGTTAATGCATGTAACTTCGCTAGGGTGAGTGCTGCGAAAACAGCGGTACGAACGAGAGCCAAGGATGGCGAACTGGCAGTCAGACATCGACGTTGTTCGGCAAGGACTCTTGATTGAAAATCAAGGGGTGAAGCCCCCGACTTTGACTTTGCTTTAAAAGCTATCAAACCAAGTTTAGATAAACCTCCTTGTCGAAATCACGACAAATACCCTGCTTTGTGATCCTCACTGCAACCCAATTCGTAATGTCCAACAATCTCCCATCGCGAAATGCTTAACCGCGAAAGTAATTCAACGAGTCCACTTAATGCAATTACAGCAATTTCATACCGTCAGGTTAATTTTAGGCGATCAACTCAATGCCCAGCATTCTTGGTTTAACCGCGTTGATGATCAAGTGCTGTATGTGATTGCAGAACTGCACCAAGAAAACACTTATGTGACCCATCATGTGCAAAAGATATGTGCCTTCTTTGCGGCAATGGCGCAATTTGCCAAAGAGCTGCGTGCGCAAGGGCATCAAGTGCTCTATCTCACCCTTGATGACACCTTCAATAACACTCAGGGCTATAGCGATCTACTGGGGCTCATTCAACATCAGGTTACACAGGTTGGCGCGATCAAGTTTGAATACCAAAGGCCTGATGAATACCGCCTACTTGAGCAATTAAGTCAGCTTAAACTCAACACAGCCGTGGTGAACTGTGTCGATACAGAGCACTTTATCTTACCCTTTGACGAAATCGATGCGCAGTTCCCCGTCGGCAAACACATTATGATGGAGCACTTTTATCGCCGCATGCGTAAGCGTTACAACATCTTGATGCATGACGGGAAACCACTCGGCGGGCAGTGGAACTTTGATGCCAGCAACCGTCAAAAACTTAAAACTCAGGATATAAAAGTCTTGCCTGAGCCATTAATGTTTAGCTTCGATGTGACTGAGATCCTCGCTCGGCTTGAGCGTCATCAAATTCCGACCATGGGTCGTATTGATGCGCCATTGCTGTGGCCGATAAACCGTGCGCAAAGCCTCACACTATTAACGTATTTTTGTCAGGTTTGCTTGCCTTCCTTTGGCCGTTTTCAAGATGCCATGACAGCGCAACATCCCGCCAAGTGGAGCTTGTACCATAGTCGACTATCATTCAGCCTTAACAGTAAATTAATCAGCCCGTTAGAAGTCATCAATGCGGCCATCGACAGTTATCAAACGAATGCTGAGATTGATATCGCCCAAGTTGAAGGATTTGTGCGGCAGATATTAGGTTGGCGAGAATACGTTCGCGGCATTTACTGGGCCAATATGCCGCAGTACGCCAGCACTAATGCGCTCGATGCCCATGGGACGCTGCCCGATTATTTTTGGCATGGCGACACTAAGATGAGCTGCATGCGACAAGCCTTATCCCAATCATTAGATTTTGCCTACGCCCATCATATTCAGCGCTTAATGGTGATCGGCAATTTCTGCTTATTAACCGAAATAGAGCCAAATCAAGTCGATGAGTGGTATTTAGGCGTGTATGTTGACGCCATCGAATGGGTTGAAATGCCTAATACCCGCGGCATGGCATTGTTTGCCGACGGCGGCATTGTCGGTACTAAACCCTACGCCGCCAGCGGCTCTTACATTAATAAAATGAGTGACTACTGCAGCGGGTGTCATTACAAGATAAAAGAGCGCAGCGGCACACTCGCCTGCCCGTTCAATAGCTTTTATTGGCGCTTTATGGACAAACACCGCGCGCGATTGTCGCAGAACCCAAGGATCGGCATGCTGTACAACACATGGGACAAGATGGACGAGTCCGTAAGAAGCGCCATATTAGCCACGGCCGAGCACAACCTCGTTCATCTAAACCGTTTGTAGCGGAGTAATGCTAAGCGTGACTCATTGATATAAAGAGTTTGATATAAAGAATTTGATATAGATATTTGGATAGGGAGAGTTTGCTATGAAAGTACTTATCGTCGGCGGGAGTGGGGGTATTGGCAAAGCCATGGTTAAGCAAATTCAAGAAAGCTATCCCGACGCCACAGTGCACGCCACCTACTGGCATCATCTTCCCCAAGACAGGCAGGAGAAAATCCAATGGCATGCATTAGATGTGACCAATGAAGCTGAGATTAAACAGCTAAGTGAACAACTCACTGAATTAGATTGGATAATTAACTGTGTCGGCATCTTACACTCCCAAGATAAAGGGCCAGAAAAAAGCCTACAGTCACTGGATATCACCTTTTTCCAGCACAATTTAACGCTCAATACCCTGCCCAGTGTCATGCTGGCTAAACACTTCTGCCATGCCTTAAAACAAAGTAGCTCGGCAAGATTTGCCGTGATATCGGCGAGAGTCGGCAGCATTACCGATAATAGATTGGGTGGCTGGTACAGCTATCGCGCCTCAAAAGCTGCGCTGAATATGTTTCTCAAAACACTGTCGATTGAGTGGCAACGCACCATGAAACACGGCGTGGTGTTGTCTCTGCATCCGGGCACGACAGACACGCCATTATCTCAGCCATTTCAACAGAGTGTCCCCAAAGGCAAATTGTTTACACCTGAGTATGTCGCAAACTGCTTACTGCCCATCATTGCCAATGCTACACCCGCACAAACAGGGCGTTTTTTTGCCTACGATAGCACAGAGTTACCTTGGTGAAATAAGCTGAAGAGCAAGTCAAGCAGCGGCAACTCCGATGGAGTCTTTCTAAATTAATAAATCAAAGCCGAGGGTTTTAACCCCTTGATAGGATGATGCCCCCAACGCACACCCAATCCTTAATCAAGCCTTTTCAAGAACACTGAAAAATAAACAATTGAAATAAATCATTAAATTATTTTAAAACACTCAAGTGCATCACCATTCCGCTTGGCTAAATCGCTATTACCCAAAAGTCCTAATTCAGATTTAAAAGCGTCTAAATGAACGTTGAAGATAGTTCCTTTGTACGATTGTTAACACTTTTACATTTAAATAACATCTAGAGTCATGCGGTTATTCACGCTTTGCACAGAATAAAAATCTGAGAATTCCCGCCTGAGCAACAGCTCATTCTATGCGGCCATGGCAGAGGGATGCCGAAGACCCTGTAGAAATCACAATAAAAAAACGCTCGCCCGAGCCAGTTAAGCTGTATGGCATTCCAACGTTATTTACAAAACGGAAAAAGGATTTCAAGCATGATGCTAAACAAAAAACTGTCGCTACTCTTCATTGCTGTGTCGGCCACTTTAGGCACATCCGCATTTGCTGCCGATGTTGTCGATGTCGGCACTCTTAGAAGCGCGTCTTCAAGCAATAACTTAGTGTCTCAGTTCAGCTTAGACGCAGGTAGCCAACTCAAAGTCGAGAAAAAACTCAACCTAGGTCAAGGCAAGCAAAAACAACGTTTACAACAATATTTCCATGACGTACCGGTTTATGGTTTCTCTGTTGCGACGTCACAATCGAGCATGGGCTTTTACAGCGACATGTCTGGCCGTGTATTAAAAAATATTGAAAAATCGGCTGATTTTGTCAAACCCACTTTAACGGCTAATAAAGCGTTAGATATTGCGATCCGTGGCAAGTCTGACAAAGCCGTTGCAGGTCTAAAAGCTGAAAACAAACAAGCAAAATTATGGCTTTACCTCGATGATGCCGCTAAAACTCGCCTCGTTTATGTGACCTCATTTGTAGTATATGGCGATGAGCCAAGCCGTCCATTCACTATGGTTGACGCGCACTCTGGTGAAGTGCTCAAGCGTTGGGAAGGGATTAATCACGCTGCAACGGGCACAGGTCCAGGCGGTAACATTAAGACTGGCCAATACGAATACGGTACTGATTTTTCTAGCTTAGACGTTGAAGTGAGCGGTGACACTTGCACCATGAACTCACCTAACGTGAAAACCGTTAACCTAAACGGTGCCACTTCAGGCGCCACCCCCTTCTCTTATACTTGCCCACGCAATACAGTCAAAGAGATCAACGGCGCTTACTCGCCATTAAACGATGCGCACTACTTCGGCAACGTGATCTACAAGATGTATAGCGAGTGGTACAACACTGCACCGTTAACCTTTCAGTTAACGATGCGAGTTCACTACAGCAACAACTACGAAAACGCTTTCTGGGACGGCAGCGCTATGACCTTCGGTGATGGCGCAACTACCTTCCACCCATTAGTGAGCTTAGATGTCTCGGCACACGAAGTGAGCCACGGTTTCACTGAGCAAAACTCAGGGCTGGTTTACGCAGATCAATCTGGCGGCATGAACGAAGCCTTCTCAGATATGGCGGGTGAAGCCGCTGAATTTTACATGCACGGCACAAACGACTGGTTAGTCGGCGCCGATATCTTTAAAGGCAGTGGTGCACTGCGCTACATGGCAGATCCAACCTTAGACGGTATCTCTATCGGTCATATCGACGATTACTATGATGGCATCGACGTGCACCACAGTTCAGGTGTATTCAATAAAGCTTTCTACACTTTAGCTAACTTACCGGGTTGGGATACGCGCAAAGCATTCCAAACATTTGTAGTCGCTAACCAATTATATTGGACGGCGGACAGCTTATTCTGGCAAGGCGCCTGTGGTGTTAAATCGGCCGCAACTGACTTAGGCTTAAGTGCTGACGATGTGGTTACTGCGTTTGCCGCTGTGGGTATCACACCTTGTGAAACCCCACCACCACCGCCACCACCAGAAGCCACTGAGCTCGCAAACGGTGTCGCTGTGGCAGGTTTAGCCGGTGCGTCAGGTAGCAAAAAATACTACAAACTAGATGTCGCTAGCGGTGCAACTAACCTGAGCTTCAATATGTCAGGCGGCACAGGTGATGCGGACATGTATGTTAAATTTGGTCAAGCGCCGACCTCTAGCAGCTATGACTGTCGTCCATACAAGTCAGGTAATGCCGAAAGCTGTGCTATTGATCCTGCTCAAACAGGGACTTATTGGGTGATGGTCAGCGGCTATAGCAGCTACACAGGTGTGAGCCTAGTGGGTGCTTATGACGGCGATGACACACCAAACCAAGCTCCAACTGCAGGCTTTACTGCAAGCTTTGCTAACGGTAACGGCAGCTTCACAAGCACCAGTACTGACAGCGATGGCGACCTGACGTCATGGAACTGGGATTTTGGTGATGGTACAAATGCCGCAGGTGCGAGTGTCAATCATCAGTATGCCGAGTCAGGCAGCTACACAGTCACACTGACTGTAACTGACAACGATGGCGCAACAGCAAGCACTTCGGCAGAATTTGCGGTTGAAGTCCCTGAAGTCGCATTAGAAATGGCAGTAAAAAATGCGAACAAATCTCGTCGCGGCAGCATTCGTGTTGCACTCGAATGGGAAGGTCACAACGCTGATGAATATACTATCTTCCGTAACGGTGTTGCGGTTGGTACTTCAAGCAGTTCATCGTTTATTGACCGCTTCACTGACCTAGCTGGCACTAGCTTCAGCTATAAAGTGTGTGAAACTAACGGCCCTTGCTCAAACGAAGAAACCGTTAATTTTTAATCGCATAACCTAATCGTGCAATGGCGCTAGCGTAAAATCCTAGCGCTAATTCATCGATTCACTTCTCGTTTTCTTGTTAATGCCACTCAGCCCTTTTGAGTGGCATTTTTTATGGTCAAACGGCTCAGCCTCAGCACCTCATAAGGTTTGCCTTAAGCTGTTGCCCCTTGCCCACATGTGGATGAATTGTTACTTCAAATGTCCACTTTCACCCACTGGTTTCTTCAGCAATTTACGTTGCAACGTCCGGCGATGCATTCCCAATTGGCGAGCCGTGGCGGACACATTGCCTTGGTTAGCATTGAGCACTTGCTGAATATGCTCCCACTCCAAACGCTTAGGATTAAGTGGCGAATCGTCGACTTCATCTTCTTGAAGAGTATGGGAATGCCCATCCATTTCCAGTGCGGCGAGCAAGGTTTGGGTATCCACAGGTTTAGCTAAATAATTATCGGCGCCGAGGCGAATCGCTTCCACCGCTGTAGCGATACTGGCGTAGCCGGTGAGTAACACCATAGTCACCTTGGGCAGCAGATGACGCAGCGGCACAATTAACCCTAAGCCATTGGCTTCGGCAAGCTTCATATCTAAAAGAATATGGCTAGGACGAAACTCCCGCGCCACCAGCAGAGCATCGCTGGCATCATGGGTTAATCGGCATTCAAAGCCATGGCGTGTTAATCGGCGGCCTAAAATACTCGCAAGGGAAAGGTCATCCTCTACAATCAACAAACGTTTCATGAATTTACCTCGTCACTAGCCTTAGTCTTGTGCGATACAGACGGCGCCAGCTCCCTTAAAATAGTGAAACGAATTTGTGCCACAGTGCCACCTTGGGGATGATTAGCCAAAATCAACTCTGCACCCAAACGCTCTAAACTGGCATGACTGAGTAGCAAAGCAACCCCTAAACCCTTGGGACTTTCTATGAGTAAGGTGCCCAACTGTGGCAATAAATCGGGCGCGATACCAGTGCCATAATCGCGGATCTGCAAGTAGATCTGCTCTTCGTTTGGCGCTATATCTAAACTGATATCCACCTGCGGCGCACCTATGGTTTCGGCGCTAGCGCGGGCAGCATTTTCAATCAAGGCCATGATGGCTGGCGTTAAACTCATATCAGTCAGAATACTTTGCTCTGCCAGTTGCTCAGGCATACAAGTGATCAACCAATTAAGTTCAGTTTGCGGCATTAACAACAAGGTTTTTTGCTTTAAACTGTCCACCAGCTCAATGATCTTTAGTGGGCGCTGGCGGCGATCGCGGATCGACTCCGTCGCTAATCTCAGCTCGGCAAGGGTATGTTCACAGCGACCTAACGCAGTTTCCATCTCGACAATCGTTATCGAGGTATCGCTCATGTCTTCTTTTACTTCATCGAGTAATAACCTCAGACTAGAGAGCGGCGTGGCCAGTTGATGTGCCATCTGCGCCGATACTGTGCCTAGGGCTAAGAGTTGTTCCTGACGCAATTGCCCTTCGCGCATATAGGCTAACTGCGCATCTTGGCGGCGCATACGCTTAGTAATTAATGCCACGCTGGTTGTCATCACCAATGCTGAAATCACAAAGTTGAACCACATGCCTAAATAGTGGGAACTCATGTCCATACCGTGGTGCTGCATGGGGGATTCGGGCACAGTAAAGATCATCAGGCTGTAGGCAAAGGTTGAAATAGCCGTCAGTGCCCAAGGCGCCCAGATTGGCAAAGTCACAGCCGCAAGTGCAATCGGCAACAGTAATAACGAGATAAACGCATTGGTCGCGCCGCCGGAAAAGTGCAACCAAGATATCCAAAATAATGTGTCTAAGCTGAGCGCAATAAAAAGGCCGCGCTCCTTAGCAAATAAGGGTTTACGTAGCGCCAATGTGAGCGAAAGGTATAACACCTCCAGCACTAACACATGCACTAACGGCTCCATTTGCAGGCTAAGACCAAAAGTATCGGCGGCAAACGTGGTTAAGCCTATTTGCAGCAGCAAACCTAAGGTTCGCAGTAATGCGACTTGGTCGGCAGCCTGTAGACTGGTCCCTAAGATCTTAGCCATGGCGATCCCTACAGAGTGAGTCCGAGCGTGGCAAGTGCACCACTCGATTGTGCTAATGCTTGGCGCACGCCAGTGGCAAAATTGATTTCAGAACTAATCCCCAGCGCAGCTAAACGCGCACAGCTTAAGGTGCAGTCCCTTGGCCGCTTGGCGTTATCTGTCGGCGTAGACTCAGGCGTTAAGTGCGCTGTACTGAGTTGTAAAATCTCTCCTAAGGTCAACAACATCTGATACTTAGTCATAGTCTCTGCGGCGCTAAAGTGATAAATCCCCTGCACGGTAGAATGTTCAATATGCTGTGCAATCATCTTGTCTATGGCTTGGGCAATATCGGCGGTCGAGGTTGGACTGCGTATCGCCCAATGATCAACACCCTGAGCGCGACGCTCAATCAATTGGTTAACCAGCACTAGCACAGCAGATTCACTCAGCTTTTCTACTTGGCCGTAAAGGATTGGCAAGCGTAGCACGGCAAAATCAGAGCTAGTGTCTAGCACGATTTCTTCGCCCTTTAGCTTAGATTCACCATAAAAATTAACCGGATGAGTGACTGCATCTTCAGCGTACTTAGGTTGAGTGCCATCGAACACATAGTCAGTGGAAATATAGATAAGCCAAGCGTTATTGGCCTTAGCTGCCATAGCTAAGGCTTGGCTCGCGGTTAAGTTAAGCGCCAATGCCGCCTGCGGATTTTGCTCGGAAACATCGGGGCGACGCTCGGCGGCGCAGTGCACTATCACTTGCGGTTGCTCGCGGGCGATAAATGCCTCGACATCCAAAGGGGCGGTAAGATCGAGTTTATGCACTCGTTCACTTGCGCGGCTAAAACCCGTGGCGATAACCTCATGTCCTGTTAATTCAAGCTGTTTTACGACAGCTCTGCCGAGTAGCCCAGTCGCCCCCGTGACCATAATCTTAGCCATATCGCCCCATTCAGTTTCAACGCATATTTATGGCTAACAATTCTAAAAGCTTTTCATATTCAACGCACTTGTTTACTCTTCTAAACCAAACTTACTTAGGGTTAACTCATGCAAGATTAACCCAAATACCCATAGGCAGAATTTGAGTACGACACTTCCTCTGATATTAGCTGGCCCCATGCTGCGCCACTGCGATACCTCACACTTTACCCTGTGGTTTGTAAGTCGTGAGCCATTAACTGAACTTAAGCTGCGTCTTGGTGAGCAAGAGTACCTGTTGCAGGATGCCGATTTACACTATGTGCCACTTGGGCAACATGCCCATCAATATCTAATAATACTGTCGCGCCCAGAGTTGCTCGCACCCAATATCGTCACACCTTACCAAGTGTCTGCCGCTCAGCATGGTGATATTTTTGCCACGATAAGCCAGCTGAACTATGGCGATGCGTCGACGCCAAGTGTACGTTTCACCCCTGAATTAACCCAAGTATTCCACGGTTCCTGCCGCAATCCGCATCACCACAGTGACGATGCACTGGTCGCCGCCGATACCCATTTAGCCAAGATAATCAACAGGGGTGCGGAGGATGATCGCCCAGCACTTATCATAATGAGTGGTGATCAGGTCTATATTGATGATGTTGCGGGACCTATGTTAAGCGCCATAGGGCAAGTCATCGATTTGCTTAGTCTTAAACATGAGCAATTTGAAGGCGCGAGCATCACCACTAGTGAAGACATTCATTATCAGCCCGCATATTTGTATCAACGGCATAAAAACCTGTTGCCTCATACCCAATATCCGGCCAAAACCGCGCTGTGGCGTTGGTATCGCAATCACCCCATTTTTACCTCCTCCATCGCCGTAAATCATTTGGTCAGCCTAAATGAAATCATCGCCCTGTATTTACTCACTTGGTCACCTGAACTGTGGGAATTAGTGAATATCTCGAAGGATGTCGACGGCTTATCACCCACCAATACCGCCCGCTGGCAAAATGAGTGGCAACACTTGCTTGGCTTTAAAGCTGGGCTAGGGCAAGTCAGGCGCTTTATGGCGCACATTCCCGTTTATATGATGTTTGATGACCACGACGTCACCGATGATTGGAACCTGACGGCTAAATGGGAACAAGCGGCCTACGAACACGCATTTTCGAAACGCATTATTGGTAATGCCTTAATCGGCTACACCTTATTCCAAGGACTTGGCAACGCGCCTGATAAATTTGCCGCCGATATCCGCCCGCTGCTCGATGCGTTTTTTACGCGACAAGAAAGCGAAAGTCAGGATCTGCTCATCGACGAATTACTTAAATTTGAGCAGTGGCATTACACCTTAGAGTCCTCGCCCAAACTGGTCGTACTCGATACCCGTACCCGCCGCTGGCGCAGTGAATCTAATCTTGCAAAACCTTCCGGCTTGATGGATTGGGAGGCGTTAATGGATTTGCAGCAAGAGTTACTCGGCCAGTCGAAGGTTATTATCGTCTCACCTGCGCCCATGTTTGGGGTCAAGTTGATTGAAGCTGTTCAGCGTACAGCCACTCTGATCGGCGGTTCCCTGTTAGTAGACGCCGAAAACTGGATGGCCCACCCGGGCGCCGCCAATGCACTGCTGAGTATTTTTATGCACCGTAAAACCCCAGAGGAGTTTGTGATCCTCTCCGGCGATGTGCATTACTCCTTTAGTTACGACATCAGTATTCGTTTTAGACGCAGTAGTCCTAACATCTACCAAATCACCTGCAGCGGTATTAAAAATCACTTCCCTGAGAAGCTGTTACCGATTTTCGATAAACTCAATGGCTGGTTTTATGGCCACTTTTCACCACTTAACTTACTGACAAAACGTAAACGTATGTTGCTGCGCGGCAGGCGACCAAATGGTGAGCCGAGTAAACGTCTAGTGAATAAAAGCGGAATAGGTATGTTGGAATTAGCAGATGATGGTGCACCAACAAAAATTGCGGTTTTACATGGCGATATGAGCGAAACCCTGTTCGAACCACCCAAACAGGAATAACAGATTAAACGGGTTTATTATGTTTAACCGTTTCAGGCTGAGTGGCACCAGAGCCAGAATCCATCAAAGGCGTATTTTTGGATAACGCCTCATCGGTTTTGGCAGGTTTTGGCTGAGCCTGATTGAAAATCAGTGCTTCTGGCTGCGACTTATTCGATGGTTTTTCATGCGCCATTTGATCCCAAATGATCTTAGGGCTTTGATCCCGCTCGGCATCGGCTTCTGCTGTCGATGTGCCAGACGAACTTGGTTTCTTCGGTTCAATCACCGCACTCGCCTTACGGATCTCGGCGGCAATGTCATTCAGATAAGGCTGCTTAGTCCAGTCACCAAAATACATGGCCCCCACTAATACTGCAGCGCAAAGCAAGATAGAGAAGATCGCAGATTTGGTCATAATGGACTTCCTTTAAACAATCGTAATATGGCTCCCTATGGCAGAGACTCAGATACTGCAGATTGTATTCATACCATCACAGGGCCAAGCACACAATTGCACCCGATTATTTCCTTTAAACAGACTGGAAATAATGCTTTCCGCTGACTAAAACTCAAAACCTTGACATTGCATGTCGTGGTGCATCCCGCTCACTGGGTCAATAAAACGTAACCGCTGCGCCATCAACTTAAGAGGCGTCGCAAAGTTATCCGGCCCTTTAGGTAATAAGCTTGGATAAAATCTGTCGTTTAACAATGGCATACCTAAGCTTTGCATATGCACCCGCAACTGGTGAGTTTTGCCGGTAATCGGGCTCAAGTGGAACAAACCAAGATCGCCTTTTATGGCCACTAGGCTAATTTCGGAATGGGTATTTGCCTCGCCTTCCACGATTTTCATGGTAAAACTCGGGTCGCTCGGCTGCATGCGGTTTGTTACCGTCCAGTGCAATGGCAAAGTTAAGCAGCCCTTTTGATATTGTTCAATAATCTCAGATGTCAGCTTGGCAATCGCTTGATAGTCTTTACGAATCGCATCGTCAATAAAGAGTTGATGATAGAGCGCGCGGGTTTCAGGCGCGACCGTCATCAGGATCACTCCAGCGGTTTCACGATCAAGCCTATGAGCGGGCGCGATAGTATCAATGCCAGTACGCAATCTTAGTCTATGCACCAAACATTCGTTCACATAGTTGCCGCTTGGCGTCACAGGCAAAAAGTGCGGCTTGTAGGCCAAAATGACATTGTCATCTTGGAATAGGATCTGTTCTTCGAAGGGAATTTTCGCTTCAACCGGCACTTCACGGTAGTAATACACCCGCGCCGCTGGACGATATTCAGTGTCCAAGGCGATCAAACTGCCATCCCGCCAATGCACTTTTCCATCGAGGATCCGCTGACGCCATACATCTTCACCTATACGGGCAAAATGTTGTGCAAGAAAGGCAAACACTGTGGGTTTATCTGTGACATTCACAGGAAGCACTATGTAAGAAGGTTGGGCGGCGCGGGCAGATGCAGTCATATCACAAAAAAAGCGGCTATAGAAAGCCGCTATTCTAGCCTTTTTGTGGTTTTTCAGTCCACATGGGACTTGATGAGTTGCAGCACGAAGTCCAAGGTTTTATGGCAATCTGGCTGATTCACTAACACTAATTTATCTTTGTTATACATAGGCAAAACCTCGAGCCAGCGTTGGCTCACCCAAGCGGCGTCTTCCAAATGCACTTGAGAATAGAGCTCAAACAGATCGGGATTTACTTCATAAAATTGCTCTAATGCGGCGCTTATCAACTCAAATTCACCTTTAATCGCCTCTTCTTGCCAGTTACGGCAAGGTAAAGTACGCGCCATCCACAGCTTATCTTTGGCCTGCGCCGCTGAGAGGATGCTGACGCGTTGACGCCCTTCGAGCACTATGCTGAGTGAATCATCTTCTAGCTGATTAAAATCGATAATGTCACATTGGGTGGCAGTGGGATAACAGGGCGGACTACCACTGGGTCTAATGGTGGCAAAGGCGAGCACATACTTTCCCTTGAATACATCGGCCACCATGCGCAGATGATCTGGGTCAACCACGCGAACCTCCACCCGTCCCTGTGGCAGTAACAAGGCATCGCGCATGAGTAACGCCATTTCTCGTGTTTGCATAGCAACCTCCTGCCCAAAATAGAAGGAAACGAACTCAATGCATTCGTATTTCCTATTATTGTAGAGTGTAGCAGGTGAAAGAATTTCCTTCCTAAAGCCGCTGAGCGCACAAAGAAATTTGCGACCTCGCTATTTTGAATCAGGGCATTTCGACCACGTCATGTCAAACCCAGTTTTCGAGACCAAATCACTTCAACCTAGAGGTGCTCTAGCCGATCCAGCACATTTCCCCTCGCAACAACCGAGGCAAACTCCTCTGCAAGACGTTCACTCAAAGCCACAGACGTGCGCCAATATTGCATCCGCTGCGCCGTGTCCAGTTGCTTAAAATCTTCACGGTCGGGGATTTTGCCAAAGGGCAATGAAGCGACAAATTCGGCCGATGGCGCCAACACTAGCGCATTGTGATAATTAGCGCGACCTTGGCGCCACTTCAAGGATTTATCGAACCATCCTGGGCTGATGGTCGGATAAAAATGCGGATACAGCGTCAACCCCTTAGCACGGGATAAAGGCAAATCAAAATGATAGTCGGTAATGCCGCCATCGTAATACTGCCCATCGGCAACGCCTTCAATTTGGGACACAGGGGCCAGCAACAAAGGAATCGACCCCGTTGCTAACATCACAGCATCGACATTAGCCTCAGTTAATTCGACCTGCTGACTGGGTAAATCGTTGAGTTGCAAAAAGGGAGATGCTGCAGTTTGTTGGCTAAAGACCACACGCTCAAAATGCCAACCTAAACTCCGACGGCTCACTAAGTTGGTCGCCGCTGTCATCGCCAGCCCCGCCGCAAGCGGAAGCTTTGCCGTTAAACGATTTAAATGTTTAGCTCGGCACACGACGAAATGACTGTGAATATGAGCGTTATTAACGATTTCCCTGCCACCGTTTGCCCCTAAAATGCCCTGCACTACGCCTTTAACTTGCGCACTGACTTCCTGCGGTGTTGGCATATTGTCGTAACGCTGACCAATATAAAAATCCTCTAAGCGGCCATAGGCTATGAGGGGATCTTGCTGCGCCAAACACGCTAAACGCCAAGCCCCAGAGGAAGCGCCTAATGTATATAAAGGCGTTTGCCTGTCTTTGAAAAAATCAGCAAACAGATACTTATCTAACCCAGCGATACCAAGCCACTTAGGTCCACCAGAGGCGGCAAGCAACTGGGTAAAATGCTCAGCTTTAAGGCCTTGTTCTGCCAAGGTGTTAAATGCTGTTGCTCCCGCGAGAAATCGTAACGCTGACAAATCTGTGTTCCTTCAAGCCAGTGCCATTAAAATGAAATAACGCATTAAACCACGATGGCGCACGTCAATAAACAATTCGTATCATCGACTTAACTCAGTCGCAATGTGCATGCGACAACGTGTATTGTGCCGTACGAAGCCTCAAAAGCACGCAGGTCGATAGTGAGGTTTTCATCAATATATTCAACTGCATTTTAAATATTATTTAGAACACTAGGCTCTGAGTTAGCATATTTACGTCTTAATGTAACAATTGTTACAGTGATAACCTTCTCGGCATCAGATTGTTATTTTATCTGCACACCTAAGTTCGAGTATTGGGTCACAAACATCATTGAGAGGTTTTTATGCGTCTAGCCGTTATCGCATTGGCAGTGTCATCCACACTGGTTATTCCAGCAGTCCAAGCCGAAGAGCAACAAACAGGCTTCGAAAAAATCGAGATCATAGGCTCACGCATAGCACTACGCACGGCAACTGACAGTGTTGCGCCGGTCGATATCATTACTGCCGAACAACTCGAATCAACAGGTATGACCGAAACCGCTAAAGCGCTGCAATTTGCGGCGCCAAGCTATAGCTTCCCATTCTCCTCGGTGACTGACGGTTCAGATGCGGTGCGCCCCGCGAGCTTACGTGGCCTGTCGCCAGACCACACCTTAGTACTCGTAAATGGCAAGCGTCGCCATGGTTCTGCCCTAGTACATTTAAGTGGCACTATGGGAAAAGGCTCCTCTAACGTCGATTTAAATGCGATTCCAATGACAGCGATAAAACGCATTGAAATTCTCCGAGATGGAGCCTCAGCGCAATACGGTTCGGATGCAATTGCTGGCGTGATTAACGTGGTACTCAAGGACAGCGATCAAGGGGGAAGCGTCTCGGCGCAAGCCGGACAAACCTACCAAGGTGACGGTGAGCAATGGCGTGTAGGCGTTAACCATGGGATCAGTTTAAGCAATGATGGCTTTGTGAATGTAACCCTAGAAGCGCATCACAAAGACAGCACAAACCGCGCAGGATTAGATCCACGGCAGCAATACCCTAAGTTAGCAGATGGCTCAGCAGATCCGCGCGAAGCGACATTTAACCGTAAGAGCCACCACGTTGGTGATGCCGAATATGATAATGTCGGTTTATTTATCAATGCGGCTCAGCCTATATCTACCGACGGAAAACTGTATGCCTTTGGTGGTATTAGCCAACGTGAAACTAAATCGGGTGCTTTTTACCGTTTAGCTCTCGATGCCCGTAACTTACCCGAAGTGTATCCCGACGGTTTTTTACCGCAAATTAACCCCAAAATTATCGATTCATCTCTTACCCTAGGCTATGAATTCAACCTGAGTGACTGGGACATTGATGCCTCAGTAGGATATGGTAAAAATTCATTTAACTATAATATCGTCAATACCTTAAATGCTTCCTTAGGCCCTGAAACTCCTACTGAGTTCGACGCAGGAACGTTATCGACCCGTGAAGCCAATATCAATTTAGATATTTCCCGTTATTTTGCCTTTATAAACAATTCTGAAATTCTGTTTGCGACCGGTGTTTCATGGCGCCAAAACGGCTATGAAATTGAAGCCGGAGAAGAAGATTCGTATATCAATGGTGGCTATAATGGCAAAGCGGCAGGTAGCCAAGGCTTCACCGGTTTTACCCCTGAGTCTGAGGTTGATGAAACGCGCGATAACACAGGCATTTATGCCGAACTTGAAAACCAATTAACCAACGAGTTTTACTGGGCGGCAGCGCTACGCTACGAAAACTACTCTGACTTTGGCGGCAACACGAGCTGGAAACTCGCGGGTCGTTACGATTTTACCGACAACTTAGCCCTGCGTGGCACTATCAATACAGGCTTTAGAGCGCCGAGCGTACAACAACTGTACTTCAGCAATATCTCGACGTTGTTTAATCCCGATCCAGTGACGGGGCAACTGGTTCCTATTGAATCAGGCACCTTCAACACCTTATCACCAGTGACAAAGGCGCTTGGAATTAACGAACTAGAACCTGAAATATCGCAATCATTTAGTCTCGGTCTTGTTTATACCAATAACGCTGGCCTCGCGGTAACACTCGACACTTACCAAATAGAGATTGATGATCGCATCATCTTATCTGGCTCCCTAAGAGCGACTGATAGCCCTGCGGTTGCAGCGGCACTTGCGGGCACCAATGCCGATTCAGCACGATTTTTCGTCAATGCCGTCGATAGCCGCACTCGCGGGGTCGATCTCGTTGTTAGCCAAGATATTGATATTGGCACTTGGGGCGATTTACAGGCGAATTTAGCCTATGCCTATAATAAAACCGAGATCCAAGACATCAATCTGCCATCTATTTTAGGCGGATTAGAAAAGAAACTCTTTGATGGTATAGAAAGAACCCGCATGACGTCTGCTACGCCGCATAACACGGGCAGTATTGGGCTAACCCATGAACTCGGGGATTTTAAAACCAATATCCGCTTAAACTACTTTGGTGACTATAGTGAAGGTTATTCAACGGGCGATGTGAACTATAGCGATCAGTGGGTGATGGATCTGTCGGTAAGATACGCTGCCACCAATGCGCTAAGCTTTACGGCTGGGGTGCAAAATTTGTTTGATGTGTATCCAGAAAAACGACCTGATAACAATAATTTCAATGGTATCTTTGTATACCCATTAACCAATACCCCCTTTGGCTTTAATGGTGGTTACTACTTTTTAGAAGCCAAATACACTTACTAAACCCGTTTTAGCTAAGTTTAATAATACTTGATGTAGAAACAGGTCATTCAATGGCCTGTTTTTTATGCCGACATGTTTAGACCTGCTTCCAATCGACAAAGCTTATGTCCTAACTGTGGTGATCGGATTATAATCTTTACCATTCGCCCATTTCACTTCCACCATGTCGAGTAGCCGATGATCGTCGATACCTTAAAAAACCGCCATATTTATCAATCCTTAAGCCCTCGGCTTGCGACTGCATTAGAACATCTAGCGACGACCGACTTTAGTCAGCTACCCGTAGGCAATTATCCCCTCGATGGCGACAATATTTTTGTGATAGTGAATGACTATCAAACCAAACATAAGTCGACAGAACCCTTTGAAGTTCATCAAAAATATATCGATGTGCAATATGTTTTCAGCGGTGAAGAAGAGTTTGGTTACTTGCCACTAGCGGAGCAAACACCCTCGAAACCCTATTTTGAAAAACACGATTACGCCGAGTTTGATTACGAGGCAAACCAAGCCAATGCCTCTTATATCAAACTCAAAGCAGGCATGTTTGCGTTATTTTTCCCCGGTGACATGCATATGCCCGGCACAGGCGATATCGCCACGGCGGTGCGTAAAGTCGTGATAAAAGTGAAGATCTAAACCTTAAGCCATCTTTGCCGAACCTGAGCGTTCGATTTTTAGAGAAATAGTAACTGAAGAGCGCAGTGATATGCGCTTTGGCTATTTCCGATTAAAGCCAAATATTGCTAAAATTGTCACAAATTTAAAGGAGAGTCCCTGAAATGCCCATTTACGTTGTCGGTCACAAGATCCCCGATTCAGATTCAATCTGCGGTGCTATCGCGTTAGCCTATTTAAAAAACCAAATCGGTGAAGAAGCCATTGCCGCACGTTTAGGTGAATTGTCACCCGAAACTGCTTTTATTTTGGAACGTTTCGGCTTCGAAGCTCCAGAATACAAAACCAGCTACGCTGGTGAGCAAGTGTATATCGTTGACCATTCAGAACTGACTCAAGCACCGGATGATATCGCCCAAGCGACCATCGTCGGGATTGTCGATCACCACAAACTTGGCGATTTGACCACAGATACCCCGCTAGAATGCTGGATCCGCCCAGTGGGTTGCAGCAACACAGTGATCAAGATGATGTTCGACTTTTACCAAGTCGCTATCCCTAAAAATATCGCTGGCATCATGATGTGCGCCATTTTGAGCGATACCGTGATTTTCAAATCACCGACTTGCACCACTGCAGACATTCGCTGCGTTGAAGCATTAGCTGAAATCGCCGGAGTTGAAGATTTCAAAGAACTGGGCATGGAAATGTTCAAAGTGAAATCAGCCGTGCAAGGCACACCAGCACGTGACTTAGTAATGCGCGACTTCAAAGACTTCAACATGAACGGTAACTTAGTCGGTATCGGCCAGTTAGAAGTGATCGACCTGTCAGTATTTGACGATATCAAGGCCGAGCTAGAAGCCGATATCAAAGCGCTCAAAGTGGAAGGTAACCGCCACAGCGTTTTATTGCTGCTGACTGACATCATGAAAGAAGGTTCAGAGTTGTTGATTGTGTCTGACGATGCGGAGCTGACCCAACGTGCCTATGGTAAAGATACCGTTGATGGCAAAGTGTGGTTAGACGGCGTATTAAGCCGTAAGAAACAAGTTGTACCACAGCTACAAGCAGCATTCGCCTAGACATAATATCGTCGCCAAATCGCAACAGTAATAGCGTATTAAGGCCGAACTCAGTTCGGTCTTTTATATTTTTAAGGCAAAATTGATATCACCTGAGCCTTGCTAATCACTGCAAACGAAAACGGGCATGAAACTTTGCTCATAAATCTATCCAACCAGAGAAATTGGCGAGTATGATGGCCCAATCGTCCCATTGATTTAAGCACTTTCATCTATGCCAGAAACGCTACAACATATCATCACAGAACTCACGCCTTGGCTGCAGCAATATGGTTATGTTCTGCTATTTGTCGCGATTGCTGTCGAGGGTTTTGGCATTCCGGCGCCAGGACAATCCTTATTAATTGTCGCCAGTTTATTAGCCGCTACAGGGCAAATGTCACTGCCATTGGTATTAATCGTCGCTGCTTGCGGAGCACTCTGCGGTAACTGTTTAGGATATTTTATCGGCTGGCGCTTTGGCGACGTATTACTCAAAAAAGGGTGGATAAAGCCGCAATTGGAAGACAAAATCCATGGCGTTATTGGTCAATATGGCATTGCCGCTTTAGTGTTGAGTCGTTTTGTTGAGGGATTAAAACAGTTTATGTTTATCGGCTGCGGTCTCGCTAAAATGCCATTAAAACAATTTGTGATTGGCAATGCTCTCGCCACCAGCATTTGGGTGGCACTCTTTGGATTAGGCCCAGTGTTAATCCGCGATGAAATCGCTCCCATGCTGGCGTTTTACCACCAGCATAAATACCCCACATGGGCTATGGTCAGCCTAATACTCGCTGCGCTAATCACTTTTACTTGGCGCAGGTGGCAAACCAAAAATCCGCAGTAAGCGATTTAGGATCTATTCTTCCGATTCCTTTTGGATTATCTCTATCACCTTATGAGCCTTAACAAAATGGTCTAAGCGATGAGTTTGAATCCACCAAGTCGCCGCTTCCATAAGCAACTCTGGATCATCATTTTTGTTCGCAAAGAAGGCGTAAAATGAGAGGCCGACATTATCACCTTTAGTCTCAATTTTTTTATGACAAACTGCGATGATTTTTGCTCTTAACTCAGCTCTCATATTGACTCATAACGTTTATTCACCAGCTTATTAAATATTTTCAATGACATACAACACTAGATGTATCGTCTATTGCTTACTCCATACAGCTACCGATCACTTTATGCCTTCAGTTTCAACCTTAGGTTGAGGTTCTGCACCGTCATTTGGCTTAGCCTCAGGCTTTGATTCCGGCGCTTTAATTGGCGCGGGTGACGCCTCAGTCGCAGCAGGCTTATCTTGTTCCTGTGATACGTTTGGCTCCTGCAATGGTGCATTAACCTTAGGTGTCGGTGAACTCTGCTCTTCAGGTAAAGGCTCGACAATAATCACTGGCTCTTGTGGCACAGGCGTTTCACCTTCGGTAGATGTTGCAGCTTCTGACTCTGGCGCTAAGGTGCCGAGATCTTGGTTCGCAGGGCTTTCCACCGCATGTTTAGGTAATTGATTTCGATATAAATCAATCATACGCATCACCTCAGACAAGGCTTTACCATGCTCTGGAGTGAGAATGCCATTGTGCCCAGAGACGATTTCGTCAGACACGGCCAGTACCCATACGGCTTGCATATTGGCATCAGGGCAGGTTTGCACGGTACGACGAGCCTGCAGGCGAGCACGAATTTTCCAGCCCGATTGAGGCAGCGTCATCATACAGCCAGGGATTTGATCGTGCGCCATCAAGGCCGAAGGCATCTTCATTGGTGTAGTGCAATTGCCACCAGAGCATTTGTCAATATCGTGAGTAATAGCCCAAGAGTTCCCTACAGCGCGCTCGCCGTCCTTGATGTAATTGAAGGCTTCTTTCACTGCAAAATCCCCCTTCGATTGCAACACCACCATACTCGGTTTTTGTCTATCTAAGCTCACCAACGTATCTAATGGCTGATACTCTTTAGCAGGTACGGCGGGATTTAACAGTAAGAATAAATTAGGATTATCCTGCTGATTATCAATGGCGGCTTTGATGCGATCTTTACTCGCATGCAAAACAACAGCACCGCCAAGACTATGGCCAATCACAGTGTAACGCAGCAGTTTATGCTGTGTTACTAAGCTATCAAGCTTATCCAGCAGCTGTGATAGACCTAACTGCCCGATACGTTTAGCAACCCGTTTACGCTGTAAAATAGTGGGAAAATCTAAGGGTTCAATCCAACTTTTTGCATCATCTGAGCCATCGATCCAAAAAGGATCATATTTATCGCCCCGCCAGCCAATATACAACCCCAACAAGTTGCGCTGGGTATCGGACGCGGCCATTTGCTGATAAAACTGCTCAAAGGCAATAAAGTTTTCATCCTTAGGCTCAGCACTATGATGCCAGCCATGGACAAAAATCAATAATTCAGGGATCTGTGCAGGCTCTGGATGTAAGATTCGCGTCTCTAAACCTTGCCATTGCCTTTCGTCGTGGGGCTGACCTTTATCATTAAACTCAATCACATGAAAATTTTGCTTAGCGATATCAGGGCCGGGGATGTGGTAAACCTGATCTGGAATAAAAGGAAGTAGGATGCAAAGTAATAACAACATTAAAAACAGTAACTTGTACTGAGTAAACTTTTTCAGGCTCATTTATAACAACATAATTAACGGCCAAGCTAGGCCAAAATAGACGTGCTGAAAGGGACTAACAGCAAAATTGACGAAATTATACGCTAACGCCATTAACCCAGCTAGTGCCTAAGTTGCTTTTCATCTGAACTGCAACGCTGTTTAACGCCAAGTATCGGGAAGCGTGACTTGGCTCCATAACTCTTGGCACAGCGGCTGACTATTGTGCCAGTCGCCACCGTTAATCCATTTAACGAGGGTATCCCCCACCTTTGGATATGCAATTGGGTTAGGTGATGCCGTTTTAAGCCAGCGCTTAACTATGTTCACATCAAGACTCATCATGCTATCTGCGGCCGCTAAAAGTTGTAACGCCGCCACGTTCGATAACTGCTCAAACTGGCCAATCAGTGGTTTGACTAAGAGTTTTTTACCTAAGGTTAATGCTTCGCTGGCAAGTTCAAAGCCCGCATTGCCTATCACACCGCCGCAGCTGGCAAGATGTTGCTTAAACCCCTCACGATTAAAACCGTGCCATTTAATATGTTCAGCAACTTGGCCTTTAGGTTGTTGGCTGTGATATACCAAAAACTGATAATCACTAAAGTGAGACAGAAAGTGAGCAATCATATCCGCATCTTCAAAAGGCAAATAAACTAAAATCTGATGCGTGTGTTCGAATGGGCTGGCATCCACTTCGACAAAAGGCGGCAAAATAGGGAAGCCAAAATGATGCCAATGACACCCCAGCGCCACATCCACTGGAGCAAAATAATTGAGCAGCATCTCATTAAACCAAGTGCTACCGAGTTTTGGCACCGGATGAGTTAACGCCGCCTGATGGCTAATCCCAATAGATGGCACGCCTTGGCGCCGCGCAGCCCAAGCAGAGACAGGTTCAAAGTCGTTGAGTACTAAATCGTAGCAACTGAGATCTAATGCTTTAATATCTTTAAATAACGACAAGGACAAATTTTGCCGGACTGTTTGTGGCACATTAACGCGCCCAGAGCACGTCGCAAACGTCATTCCCGCTTGAACGCGATAATCGCCAAAGCACTCCATATCGAAAAACTGATCAGGCTTGCGCCCCGAAAATAGAAAGTCCACTTCAATATCTTGTTTCATCAATGCTTTAGCCATGACGCGTGCACGACTTAAGTGGCCATTCCCTGTGCCTTGAACTCCGTAGAGTATTCGCATTACGTATCCTTAAACTGATGAGTGAAGGAGAATTCCCACTAATGAAATGATTAACAGGCGCATATTTGAATTAAATCACTGGATGAACCAGCAATACCGACCCAATCCCCAATGAGGCTCCCGCCAGAATATCTAAGGGATAATGCACGCCAAGTGCAATACGTGAGCCCCCTATGCTAAAAGCCCATAAATACGCCACAGGAGCCGCCGCTGGATAGATTTGCGCCACGCTCGTTGCCATCACAAAGGCCGCAGCTGTATGACCAGACGGTAAGCTGAAGCGATCCGATGGTTCAAAACCACTCTCAAATCCCACTAATGCATGGCATGGCCGTGTGCGACGAATACTATTTTTCAATAGTAAATACAGAGGTAACTCAACCAAAAAACTCGCTAACATCAAATTAAATAGAGCCTGTCCTTGAGCGTGCGTCAGCATCAAACCCACGGACAAATATAAATACACATGCCCATCGCCACTCGCTGATACCCGCTTTGCACGGGCATATAAACCATAGTGCTGGGTGAAGCTCACGATATGGCAAAACATTCGCTTGTCTAAGTCTGCAACGTAACTCAACATAAAACAGGCTCCTTGCTGGCATACCAGCGAGTTTTACTGCGATGTTAATCTGTGCATTCTCTCGACGACGCTTAGAGTGCTTAGTCTGAAACCAACCGACTCACCAAGGCTCTATTCACGATTGAATTCGTTATTGACTGCTCACGGCTAATTTACTGTTTGCTAATAGTTAAACCTAAACCACATTAGCTAAAGCACTATTAGATAGCTTGAGATTAAGAAAGACCTGTGACGGCTAAGTGACATCTGCTCGAAGGTTTTATGACAAGAAGCATGGCTGAGGTTTTGATCTAGAAGGATTCTAGGGACGTTATGCAGGGGCTAAGGGATTTATTTAGAAATAGCGATAGGACTGAGACAGGATATTGTGTTGCTCTAAACGTTAATCTCAAGAGCAACACAATCCAATAAAACTTAGGCTGCGGCGGGAGTATTTGCCTTAGCACGGTAAATTTTTGTCAAATGGTAAATATTAATACAAGCAACAAACGCATTCATGCCGGCCACAGGCCAAGCAGAAATAAACACCCCATAAACCACAAACAGAGTGCATCCTACAAAATTCAACCATCGCAACCAAATGATATTCTTCATCATTAGAGAGATCGCCACCATTATAGAGGCAAAATAACCAATAATTTCAATCGTATTTACAGCTTCCATAGGCACCTCTCGAAGGCCCTCTACCGTCCATAAGCGTAACGGGGGGTCCATGCCCCTAAAGCAAATTAAGTTAAGTAAGTTAATTTAAACTTGGGATATAATACCAAAACGCGCAACAGAGTTGTAATAAAAAACCGTTATTTAATGACCAATATCAAGTTTTACCGAATAAATTCTATAGTGTGACGAAAATTTACTACAGATGTGTTAACAGCCAAGTGGCAACAATACCGTGATTGATAACACTTTTCTTTTCAATAATCCCTTTTATACTGGCGTAAACTCGCTAAACTGTACGCAACGCGGATCAATAGGAGTGTAAATATGGAATACAACACCTCAGAACTATGTGACATGTACTTAGATGTCGTAGATGTAGTCGAGCCCATGTTCAGTAACTACGGTGGTTGTAGCTCTTTTGGCGGTTCTATTAGCACCATCAAGTGCTTTGAAGACAACGGCCTAATTACCGAAGTCCTACAAGAGGATGGCCAAGGTAAAGTCTTACTCATTGATGGCGGTGGCTCATTACGCCGTGCGCTGATCGATGGCGCTATCGCAGAACTTGCGGTCAGAAACAACTGGGAAGGCATTATCGTTTACGGTTCTGTACGCGATGTGGATGCATTGGAAGAATTAGACATTGGTATTCAAGCCCTTGCCTCTATTCCAGTGGGTGCTGATGGCAATTCAGTGGGCGAAGTGGAAATTCCAGTCAATTTTGGCGGTGTGACTTTCTTACCCGGTGATCACATTTATGCTGATAACACAGGTGTGATTTTATCACCTGAACCACTCGACATTGAGTAATCTCACTCTTCAGTCAAGAAAGCCAGCTAAGCTGGCTTTTTTATTCACTATTTTCAGCGTTTCCCCATTGAATCCTCGCCCTACTCTGGCCACAATAGCTCGACTCTGGCCGAATAAGAATATCAATCTATGCCTGAATTTATTCCTTTTACCCATACCGATATCGCCTCACTCGTCAGCACAAGAACGGGCGAAACTAAGCTAGGCCAATGCGTCCATCTGGCCAATCACGAACACACGTTAGAGACCATACTCGCCACTGCAAAAGCCCACGGTGCAAGCTTTGCCATTATCGGCGTTGGCGAAGATATAGGCCCACGTGCCAATTTAGGCCGCGGCGGTGCAACCGATGCGTTCACAACCAGTATGCGCCAATGGCTCAATTTACAATCGAATCGTTTTCTTTCTGGCGCCGAATGCCTAGTGTTAGGCCAAGTGAACACCGCCGATCTGCAGCAACAAACTACGAGCAATACAACAGCTAACAGTGACGTCACCTTAGATGAATTACGTGATGCGGTGGAGCAACTCGATGAGCGCGTTATCCGTGTCGTCAGTGCGATTTTAAAGGCGGGTTTAGAACCCATACTCATCGGCGGCGGCCACAACAATGCCTATGGTTTGTTGATGGCAACCTACAGCCACTATCAGCGCCAAGTCGCCGCGGTGAATCTCGATCCTCACTCGGATTTTCGTTTGCTTGAAGGCCGTCACAGCGGTAATGGTTTTAGTTATGCAGCCGATCGCGGCGCCTTAGGTTGCTACCATGTACTGGGTTTACACGAGTTAAAAAACAGCGAAGCCAACCTAAGCCAACTCAGCGAATTTGGTGGCACTTGGCATAGCTTGCAACAAATTTGGGTGCGCCGTGAAATCAGCCTTAGCCAAGCTTTACTTGAAATCGCCGCCAAACTTAATGACACAGGTTTCCCCGTAGGATTAGAACTTGACGTAGATGCTATCGCTAAAATGCCCAGTAGCGCTTCAACCGCTGCAGGTGTGCCATTGCTCGATGCGGCGCATTATGTCAGTTATATCGCTCGCCACTGCCCATGTGCTTATTTGCATTTAGCCGAGGCTGCACCAAGTTGCCACGAAGCTGGGATTGAAGCCGGTTTTAGGGATGTTGGCCAAAGCCTAAGCGAGCTTATCTACGCTTATGTGCAGGCTCGCATGCAATTTTTGGCACAATGAATATCACCAGTTGCACCCAACTGGGCGCTAAGCTATTCACCAAATCCTGATATTGTGGTCTAATGCCAGTCCATTTTACGTGGTCGCTAAGCACTTAATCCTACGACTGTTCAGGAGTGCATCAAGCTAAGGCATTGCAGTTAGTTTACTAGCTCGATCACAGAGTGATAGATCAAAGATTCAGCAAATGCAGGCGATGGCTTACACTCGCAACTAATACATTGCAAAACAATAGGAACACATTGATGTCTGAGGGCGAATCTAAAAGTACCCACTTTGGTTACAAAACCGTAGAGGCCGATAAAAAGGCTGAACTCGTTGCCGGCGTGTTTCATTCTGTTGCCGCTAAGTACGACATAATGAACGATGTGATGTCCTTCGGCATTCACCGTTTTTGGAAACGTTACACCATTGAAGTCTCTGGCGCCCGCCCTGGCATGAAAGTGCTCGATTTGGCCGGCGGTACAGGTGACTTAACCGCAAAATTCTCTCACTTAGTGGGTGATAAAGGTGAAGTAGTTTTAGCTGACATTAACGATTCCATGTTAAAAGTCGGGCGCACTAAGTTGCGCGACAAGGGCATAGTCAACAATGTCAGTTATGTGCAAGCCAACGCCGAAGCACTGCCGTTTCCCGATAACCACTTCGACATTATTACCATCGCCTTTGGTCTGCGTAACGTGACCGATAAAGATGCGGCGCTGCGTTCGATGAACCGCGTGCTTAAGCCTGGTGGCAAGTTATTAGTGCTAGAGTTTTCTAAGCCTCAGCATGAAATCATGCGCAAAGTGTATGATTTATATAGCTTCAAAGTATTACCTAAGATGGGTGAACTCATCACTAAAGATGCCGACAGCTACGAGTATCTGGCTGAATCGATTCGTATGCATCCAGATCAAGACACATTAAAACAAATGATGGTTGATGCAGGCTTTGAACAAGTCGACTACACCAACATGACCGACGGCATTGTCGCATTGCACCGTGGTTATAAATTCTAATGATGCCGCAAGAAGTTGTGCTGCTTGCCTGCGCCGCAATTGAAACGGGTCTGAAAAAACTTCAGGCCCAAGCGGGCGACGATTATTCGCGCCAGCGCCAGTTGCATGGCAAAGTGTTTCGTATCCAATTATCGCAGCTCAGCTGGCCATTCTATTTAGTGTTTGCCAAAGAGATCCAAGTACTGAGCCGCTATGAAGGCGATGTCGATGTCAGTCTACATGCCGATGCGACGACGCTTTATCGCGTATCCGAAGGCGTAAACCTGACTGAACTAATCAAGCAAGATAAACTCAAGCTTGAGGGCGATCTCAATTTATTACAAAGCTTTAGCCAATATCTACGCAGTATCGAGTTTGACTTTGCCGAGCCAGTTTCCCGTTATTTAGGTGATGGCCCCACTCACAAACTCATCTGTTCTAGCCATCAGGTAAAAGACTTTGCACTCGAAGTGTTGCGTAAAACCCGCTCCCACTTAGGGCAACTCGCAGTTGAAGAGTATCGCCTCGCACCGCACCCAATTGAGTTAATGCACTTTCGCGATCAAATGGATGATTTAGTTGCCGACACTCGCGCGATTGAACAACGGATTGCCCAATTAAGAGACCAAATTAAGCCATGACCTTTGCCAGTATCCGCCGCGGTTACCACGTCATCAAGACCTTACTTCAGTACGGGCTAGATGACGTATTGCCGCCAAAGATGACACCTTGGTACTTTAAACTCGCCCGGAACAGCCTATTCTGGATCCGCAATAAGCATAAAAATAAGCCCGGTGGCGAACGCTTAAAATTGGCGATGCAGGAACTCGGCCCCGTTTATATCAAGCTTGGGCAAATGCTCTCAACCCGCCGCGATTTACTCAGCGATGAATGGGCCAGTGAATTGGCAATGCTGCAGGACAAAGTGCCGCCCTTTGATGGTGCACTTGCCCGCCAAGCGATTGAAGCTGAGCTAAAAGCGCCGATTGAATCGCTATTCGATGACTTTAATGAAATACCACTGGCCTCAGCCTCTATTTCTCAGGTGCATACCGCGACCCTCAAATCTAACGGTAAAGACGTCGTACTTAAGGTGCTGCGCCCTAATGTAGAAGCCAAGATTCAAGCCGATCTGCAGTTGATGTCGCAAACTGCCAAACTGATTGAATACCTCCTCGGTGAAGGTAATCGACTGCGCCCTGCTGAAGTGATCGAAGATTACCGCGTGACCATTTTAGGCGAGTTAAACCTTAAGCTCGAAGCCTTAAACGCAGTCAAGCTACGCAACAACTTCCTCAACTCAGATGCGCTCTATGTACCTTATGTGTATGAAGAGTTTTGCTATCCACGCCTGATGGTGATGGAACGTATTTACGGTATTTCTGTCTCGGATATTGCCGCACTTAAAGCGCAAGGTACCAACTTTAAGTTATTGGCCGAGCGCGGTGTTGAACTATTTTTTACCCAAGTATTCCGCGATAACTTTTTCCACGCCGACATGCATCCGGGCAATATCTTTATTTCCCGCGATCATCCTGAGAACCCATACTACATTGGGCTCGACTGCGGCATCATGGGCACACTCAGCGAAGTCGATAAGCGCTATCTCGCCGAAAATTTCCTCGCCTTCTTTAATCGCGATTATCACAGAATCGCCCAGCTCTATATTGAGTCTGGCTGGGTATCGGAAAAAACCGATCTACAAGCTTTCGAACAGGCCATCAAAGTGGTGTGTGAACCTATGTTCAACAAGCCGCTCGACGAGATCTCCTTTGGTCATGTGTTACTGGAATTATTCCGCACTGCGCGCCACTTCGATATCGTGGTGCAACCGCAATTGGTATTGTTGGAAAAAACCTTACTCTACATCGAAGGCTTAGGTCGTCAGCTGTATCCGCAGTTGGATTTATGGCAAACCGCCAAACCCTTTTTAGAGCAGTGGATGGCTGACCAAGTCGGTCCTAAAGCTATGTTTAAAAAGGTATCCACAAAACTGCCATATTGGGCTGATAAACTACCTGAATTCCCTGAACTAATTTACGATAATCTTAAGTTAGGCAGGAAATTGCTGAGTTCTCAGCAACAAATGCTAGATAAGTATTTGAAATATCAGCAGCAGGCACACAAGAGTAACTACTTGCTTATCACTTCTGCCGTTTTATTGATCTGTGGCACGTTATTGATTAATAGAGACGCTACACTATGGACCCCTTATGTTTGTCTAATTTCAGGCATGATATTGTGGTTTGTAGGATGGCGATCTAGGCCAAAGAATCGCAAATTTTAGCTAGCACTAATTAATCAGAGGTTCATAATAGAACCGATATCAATTAAGAGGATACCTTCATGGGTGGTATTAGTATTTGGCAACTGCTTATCGTTGCGTTAATCGTTGTCTTGTTGTTTGGAACTAAGAAATTACGCTCTTTGGGTGGTGATTTAGGTGGTGCGGTTAAAGGCTTCAAAAACGCCATGTCTTCAGAAGAAGACAAGAAGGCATTAGAAGACACCGAAGCGGCTAAAACAGCGCAAACAACTCAACAGGCGACTGAAAAGAAACCTGAGTCTAACAAAGAACAGGCGTAACTCTTTATGTTTGACGGTATCGGCTTTATGGAGCTGCTGCTGATCGGTGTTTTGGGGCTAGTGGTTCTTGGCCCCGAACGTCTACCGGTTGCGGTGCGTTCGGTAACGAGTTGGATCCGTGCGATGAAACGCATGGCGAACTCGGTAAAAGAAGAACTTGAGCAGGAGCTGAAGATCGAGCAGTTGCATGCCGATCTTAAAAAAGCAGAGAGCAAAGGTTTATCTAACCTCTCACCTGAACTCAAAGAGTCTATTGAGCAACTAAAGCAAGCGGCACAGTCAGTGAACCGCCCTTATCAGGTTCAGGATCCGTCAAAAGACACCCCTGCGCCTGAGAATCAAATTCACACTCCTGCTCAAGTGAATCCAGTTCAAGCTAGCCAAACTAATCCAACAGCCACTGTAGAGGCGAGTCCAACATCGGCCTCTCCCGCTACTCCAAGTGAGCCATCTCAGGGCGTGGATACCAGTTCTAACCCGAAAGCCAACGGATAATTCATGTCGCAACAGCAGCCACTTATCAGCCATTTGCTTGAACTTAGGTCCAAGCTGCTAAAATCCATTGCCAGTGTGTTATTAGTGTTCATTTGTAGTGTGTACTGGGCAAATGATATCTACCACTACATGGCAATACCTTTAATGCAGTCTTTGCCTCTTGGTGGCAGCATGATTGCGACGGATGTCGCTGCACCATTTTTTGCACCTTTCAAACTAACCCTCGTTTTATCATTTTTTGTGGCAGTGCCCTACGTGTTATTTCAAATTTGGTCCTTTGTGGCACCGGGTTTATATAAACATGAAAAACGTTTAGTTATGCCACTGCTATTCAGCAGTACCTTATTGTTTTATCTCGGTATTGCATTTGCTTATTATCTTGTATTCCCTGTTGTTTTTGGTTTTTTTGCTAACAATGCGCCAGAGGGAGTTCAAGTTGCGACAGATATTACCAGTTACCTTAACTTCATTCTGAAGCTATTCTTTGCCTTTGGTCTATCCTTTGAAATCCCCATTGCCGTTGTTTTACTCTGCTGGTCAGGTGTCACTACACCTGAAGATCTCAAGCAAAAACGTCCTTATATCATAGTGGGCGCCTTTGTCGTCGGCATGCTATTAACCCCACCGGATGTGATTTCCCAGACTATGCTTGCTGTACCAATGCTGTTATTGTTCGAAGGCGGTTTATTAGCGGCTCGTTTCTACAGCAAACCAGATGACGAGTCAGGCGAAGAGACTGAACAAACAAACGACTAACGTCCTCGAAGGCGTTAGGGGAATAATATAATAAGGAACATTCTCATGCGCTTAACTCTTATCACGGCAGCGATAATGCTTGTATCTGTCCAAGCAAATGCCAGCATTGAACATCAGTTAACCCAATGTGCAGCAACCGCCGATAAACTCGACCGCTTGATTTGCTATGACAAGCTAGCAGAAAGCGTAAAAGCTGACACCATTAGCACTCAAGTGATACCGGCTACAGTAGCAACAGTTGCAGCCCCTACGACTGCAGCAGCGATAGTGGCAACCGCACCCCAAGCGCCAACGGCAAAAATTGCCGATGACTTTGGGATGGAAGCCAAGCGTGTTCAAGAAAATACTGTCGATAAGATTTATTTAGAGATTCAATCTATAGCTGAAGATGCCTACGGAGACATTAAAGTGACTTTCACTAACGGTCAGGTATGGAAACAAACTGATGGCCGTAAGTACAATGTTAAGCAAGGTGAAACTGTCTATATTGAAAAAGCCGCTTTAGGTTCTTTTTTAATGGGTACCGATGATCGCAATGCCAAGGTTCGGGTAAAACGCCTAAAATAATGCCCTCATACATAGATATCGCTGTCAATTTACTTGGCAGCGCACTCGAACAAGATACTGTATCGATAATACAAGCGGCGGCGGACCAAGGGGTTTCGCCGTTAATTGTTATTGGCGGCGATTTAACTGAGAGTGCGGCAGCCATTGCTGTATGCGAGCAATATCCTAATCAACTTTACTGCACTGCTGGTGTGCATCCCCACCATGCCAGTGGTTGGCATGATGGCTCAAACGCTCGACAAGCTGAACTCTGCCATGCACCGCAAGTGGTTGCCGTTGGCGAATGTGGTTTAGACTACAATCGTGATTTCTCCCCGAGACCTATCCAGCGCCAAGCTTTTATTGCCCAACTCGCCTTAGCCGTTGAACTGCAAATGCCGGTGCTAATGCACGAACGCGATGCCCACGAAGACTTTATTGCTATCCTGCGGGAATATCGCCCACAGCTTAGTGGCGCGCTTTTGCATTGTTTCACAGGCACTCACGCACAGATGGAAGCCTATATTGACCTCGATTTACACTTAGGCATAACAGGTTGGGTCTGCGATGAAAGACGCGGCCAAGAACTAGCGCAACTCGTTCCCTTTATTCCGCAGAATCGCATTTTAATCGAGACAGATAGCCCTTACCTACTCCCCCGTAGTATGCGGCCCAAGCCTAAATCGAGCAAAAACAAGCCCGAATACCTTCCTTATATCGCAAATTATATTGCAAATCTACGCGGAGAAGATGCGGATGAGTTTGCAAAACGTTGCTACCAAAATAGCTTAGCGTTTTTTAATTTGGATCGAGTCCATGCTTAACAAAAACATGCCACTCATACTCTTGCTGTGGCTATGGATATGCCCAACACAGGCCTTGGCAACCTTATTGAGCATTGACGAGTCAACCACGACGCCTTTAAACCTTACGCCTTGGTTAATGGTCAGCCACCCTACACCAGCAAAAGAACTGGCCGAAATACAAGCTTTGCCAAAAACTGATTGGCATAACTTTACCAATAAAGACATTCAAAAACTCAGCGGCCATGATTTTTGGCTCAGTTTCAGCTTAACCAGCCCTGACGAAACACTTTCGCGCATTTTAGCGCTAGATAACCCTTTGTTAGACAAGGTAACTATCTACCATTTAGTCAATAATAAACTCATGAATACTGTGCTGATGGGTGATATATTCCCCTATGAGGATCGACCATTCTTGAGTAATATTTTCCTATATCCTTTCAAGATCAACACAGATGACTCCCATACTTTCTATCTGCATATTCAAACTGAAGGTAGTGCTGCAGTACCATTAAACCTATGGTCTTCTAATGACTTAGCTCAAATTGCCGAATCTACCGCCGTTGAGCATGGATTCCAACTCGGTGTACTTGCCGCAATTGGCATTTTTAGTCTTTTTATCGCCATAGCATCGGGCTCATTCAGCTACAGCTATTACTCTGGCTATGTCCTTAGTATGACCTTACTCGTTGCCACGATTAACGGTTTTGCCTTCCGATTCCTCTGGCCAGACTGGCCGCTATTACAGCAAGTGATGGTGCCGTTTTTACTGCCAATCGTTATGGCATTTGCGTTAATGTTTACTGAAAAAATATTACAGCTCAAATATTTAAACCGCCGTATGTTACTCACTTGTCGCTATAGTGCTGTGTATATCCTCTGTGTTGGACTCGCCACACCATTTATCCAATATGGAACGGCGCTCTATATCGAGATCATTTCCGTTGCTGTACTCAGCTTGGTCCTCATGGTCTTTGCCATTACTCAGGCCATCAATGGCCATAAACTGGCACGTATGTACACTATTGGCTGGGTGAGTATGCTGACGGGAGCTTGCATCAGTAGCTTGCTATATCTCAGCGTGATTGACCTCAATTTAAAACCGCAAACGCCTGTGATGCTTGGGCTGACTTTTGAAATTATCTTCATGTCTCTGGTGCTCGCCATCCGCTATAACGATGAGCGCAAAGCTAAACTACGTATCCAGCAAGAAGCCTTGAAACAAGCACAGAAAATTCGTAGTGCGCGGGAAGAAGCCCTAAAAGCGGAAGCCGAGAGCAATGAGAAACTCGAACAAATGGTGCAAGAGCGGACTTTAGAACTGGAAATCACCCTCAGAGAATTGCATGAGGTGAATCAAAAACTCACAGAACAAAGCACTATCGACAGTTTAACAGGGGTCAAAAACCGCAGTGCCTTTGATAAACGTTTGATCGCTGAAAGCCGGATCAGTCGCAGACAAGAAACACCCATAGCACTGTTAATGCTTGATATTGATCGCTTCAAGCTGATCAACGACAGATTCGGTCATCTTGCAGGCGATCAAGCATTACGTACAATAGCTCAAACATTACAGCACCATTTAAAACGGCCAACGGATCTAGTGTCACGTTTTGGGGGGGAGGAATTTGCTATCATCCTTCCTAATACAACTGCAGAAGGTGCTCTCCAAGTTGCTGAAACAATAAGAGACGCTGTTGCCTCTATTCATTTTGAATGGGAAGGTGAAGCGATACCTTTGACTATCAGTATCGGAGTCAGTGCCGATATAGTGACCCACGATCAACACAGTACTAAATTACTAGAACAAGCAGATAAAGCCCTCTACCAAGCAAAAAACGGTGGGCGTAATCAAGTCAGCTTGTATTTGTCGGATCAAGTAAGACCAGTACCTAATTAGGAGTCAAATGTGAATATCATTACCAGTGCCTTCCCTCAGCGTAGAATGCGCCGCATGCGTAAACATGATTTTAGCCGTCGCCTCATGGCCGAAAATCATCTAACGGTCAATGACTTGATTTACCCAATGTTTATTCTAGAAGGCACTAATCGCAGTGAAAAAATAGCCTCTATGCCCGGTGTTGAACGCTACTCGATAGACTTGCTACTGAAAGAAGCTGAAGAACTGGTTGAGTTAGGTATCCCATTGATCGCACTTTTCCCTGTGACACCTGCAGAGAAAAAAACATTAATGGCAGAAGAAGCCTATAACGCAGATGCCCTAGTGCAACGTGCAGTGCGCGAGCTAAAAAAAGCCTTTCCACAGCTCGGCATCATGACTGACGTGGCACTAGATCCTTTCACCACTCACGGTCAAGACGGCATCATAGACGAAACGGGTTATATCCTTAACGATATCACCACCGAGATTTTAGTGAAGCAAGCACTGTCACACGCCGATGCTGGAGCTGACATCATTGCACCATCGGACATGATGGATGGCCGTATTGGCGCGATTCGCCAAGCATTAGAAGCAGCAGGCCACGTCAACACCCAAATCATGGCTTACTCGGCAAAATACTCTTCAAACTACTACGGTCCATTCCGTGATGCCGTAGGCTCAGCGGGTAACCTCAAAGGTGGCAATAAGCATAGCTATCAAATGGATCCGGCGAACAGTGACGAAGCTTTGCATGAAGTCGCACTCGATATCCAAGAAGGAGCCGATATGGTGATGGTTAAGCCAGGTATGCCGTATTTAGATATAGTGCATCGCGTTAAAACTGAACTTGCAGTGCCAACATTCGCCTATCAAGTCAGTGGTGAATACGCCATGCATATGGCAGCAATCCAGAATGGATGGTTAGCCGAAAAGGCCATCGTCATGGAGTCCCTACTCTGCTTTAAACGCGCAGGCGCAGACGGTATTTTAACTTACTTTGCTAAACGTGCTGCCCAGTGGCTTAAAGAAGCTTAAGCAACCTAATGCGAAAGTACCACCTCAAAGCAGCCTTCTGGCTGCTTTTTTATCGATGAATAGTGAAAAATCTGGAAGCAAAGCTTGTGTATTGAGGGGAAGAAAAGACTCGTCAACAAAGCTAATAGCAATACTTACAGTCGGCAGCATTGCTATTAGTGCAAATAATGTTACAGATTACAAAAGCAAAAAAGCCAGCTTATTCAGCTGGCTTGGTTACATCTCAATGAGATAATTAGGCGCTTGGCGATGACCTACTCTCACATGGGGAGACCCCACACTACCATCGGCGCGTTTGCGTTTCACTTCTGAGTTCGGGATGGGATCAGGTGGTTCCACAATGCTATTGTCACCAAGCAAATTCTTTATTCTAGGATTAAACACTAGATTGTAATGGTGCTGATACCCAGAATCGAACTGGGGACCTCATCCTTACCAAGGATGCGCTCTACCGACTGAGCCATATCAGCAATTCTATACTAATCAATTAAGATTATTTAAATTAGGCGCTTGGCGATGACCTACTCTCACATGGGGAGACCCCACACTACCATCGGCGCGTTTGCGTTTCACTTCTGAGTTCGGGATGGGATCAGGTGGTTCCACAAGGCTATTGTCACCAAGCAAATTCTGTTTATTACCGTGTCCATCTCTGGCTCACGTTAATAATAATTCGGAAAGCTGATTTTCTGTTGAGTCTTTAACTTTATCAAGTGTCGATATTCTGTCTAAGGCTTCTTTGTAAAACCCATCTGGG
>NZ_JAKKRU010000040.1:0-555 GCF_025653925.1 Shewanella sp. SM68 | reverse complement strand
GCTCAGCTGGGAGAGCGCCTGCCTTGCACGCAGGAGGTCTGCGGTTCGATCCCGCATAGCTCCACCATTTACACCTTATTCTGACTTTATTGCAAAGTAATAAGGCATATGCACTATGGATAGAGATGCCAAAGATAAACTTAAAAATTATCTTTGGCTTTTTTAAGCCCGCTCTTTAACAATTTGGAAAGCTGATAGTATTTAATTGCATGAGTCTGTCATGTGATTAATTACAAAACGTTTAATGCGCAAGCATTGAACATGAGTTCTCAAACACTTTATTAAGTGTCTTGAATATTCAATAGTAAATTATGCTTAGTTGCATAGTTTACGTCTAAGGCGCGTCCACTTCTTTGGTCAGAAGTGAGACAAGTAAAACCAAGCTGGTCGCAATGCGGCGCAGATGAGTGAAACTCATTTGGGTTGTATGGTTAAGCGACTAAGCGTATACGGTGGATGCCTTGGCAGTCAGAGGCGATGAAGGACGTAGTAACTTGCGAAAAGCGTTGGCGAGCTAGTAACAAGCATTTGAGCTAACGATGTCCGAATGGGGGA
>NZ_JAKKRU010000039.1:0-605 GCF_025653925.1 Shewanella sp. SM68 | reverse complement strand
TTACTTGTCTCACTTCTGACCAAAGAAGTGGACGCGCCTTAGACGTAAACTATGCCACTAAGCATAATTTACTATTGAATATTCAAGACACTTAATAAAGTGTTTGAGAACTCATGTTCAATGCTTTCGCATTAAACGTTTTGTAATTAATCACATGACAGACTCATGCAATTAAATACTATCAGCTTTCCAAATTGTTAAAGAGCGGGCTTAAAAAAGCCAAAGATAATTTTTTAGTTTATCTTTGGCATCTCTATCCATAGTGCATATGCCTTATTACTTTKCAATAAAGTCAGAATAAGGTGTAAATGGTGGAGCTATGCGGGATCGAACCGCAGACCTCCTGCGTGCAAGGCAGGCGCTCTCCCAGCTGAGCTATAGCCCCATTTACATGCAGTGCGAGTAAGTAAGATGTTCCAAACCTCTAAAAGGATTGGTTTGCCAAATCGAGTTATCCGCGGCAAATTAACGCGACGTTTAGTTCACTAAACGAGTGTTAATTTAACAAAGGAGAACGAAGATTTGGTGGGTCAGAGTGGACTTGAACCACCGACCTCACCCTTATCAGGGGTGCGCTCTAACCAGCTGAGCTACAGACCCATCTT
>NZ_JAKKRU010000038.1:0-647 GCF_025653925.1 Shewanella sp. SM68 | reverse complement strand
GGGTACTTAGATGTTTCAGTTCCCCTCGTTCGCCTCGCAACACTATGTATTCATGTTGCGATAACAGCTTATGCTGCTGGGTTCCCCCATTCGGACATCGTTAGCTCAAATGCTTGTTACTAGCTCGCCAACGCTTTTCGCAAGTTACTACGTCCTTCATCGCCTCTGACTGCCAAGGCATCCACCGTATACGCTTAGTCGCTTAACCATACAACCCAAATGAGTTTCACTCACCTGCGCCGCATTGCGACCAGCTTGGTTTTACTTGTCTCACTTCTGACCAAAGAAGTGGACGCGCCTTAGACGTAAACTATTCAATAAAGAATAATTTACTTTTGAATATTCAAGACACTTAATAAAGTGTTTGAGAACTCATGTTCAATGCTTTCGCATTAAACGTTTTGTAATTAATCACATGACAGACTCATGCAATTAAATACTATCAGCTTTCCAAATTGTTAAAGAACAATGCGTACCGGCTAGCGGCGCATTCAGCTCTGACTTCTCCTAAGAGAAGCTAAACAAGCAATCTGTGTGAACACTCAGCAAACATTAAGTTAGTCGTATAGGTAAGGAGGTGATCCAGCCCCAGGTTCCCCTAGGGCTACCTTGTTACGACTTCACCCCAGTCATGAACCACAAAGTGG
>NZ_JAKKRU010000037.1:0-656 GCF_025653925.1 Shewanella sp. SM68 | reverse complement strand
CGTGTCTCAGTCCCAGTGTGGCTGATCATCCTCTCAGAACAGCTAGGGATCGTCGCCTTGGTGAGCCATTACCTCACCAACTAGCTAATCCCACCTAGGTTCATCCAATCGCGGAAGGCCCGAAGGTCCCCTCCTTTCCCCCGTAGGGCGTATGCGGTATTAGCAGTCGTTTCCAACTGTTATCCCCCTCGACTGGGCAGATCCCTAGGCATTACTCACCCGTCCGCCGCTCGCCRCCTCAGRAGTAAAYTCCCTTGYGCTGCCGCTCGACTTGCATGTGTTAGGCCTGCCGCCAGCGTTCAATCTGAGCCATGATCAAACTCTTCAATTAAAGTTTTGTTGCTTCCGTCTTGCGACTTCAGCGGCTCAATGAATTCTGATTTTTTGTTCCCACTTAAAAGCAGAAACAAACTGTACATATTACTATGAACACTCATTGTTACATTGATTTAAATTTTTGACTGCCAACCCGAAGGTTAAGCAGTTTCGATTAACTCAACACCTGTGAGTGTCCACACAGATTTCTTGTTTTATCTTGTTAAAGAGCAACTCAATATTCGTAAGAGAACTTGAGTACCACACTGAGCGTCGAACGCTTCCAGTTGGCTAGGGCTGCGTATTCTACGCATTTCCCGTTTCGCGTCAAGGAGTTTTTT
>NZ_JAKKRU010000036.1:0-674 GCF_025653925.1 Shewanella sp. SM68 | reverse complement strand
AGGCGCTCTCCCAGCTGAGCTATAGCCCCATTTACATGCAGTGCGAGTAAGTAAGATGTTCCAAACCTCTAAAAGGATTGGTTTGCCAAATCGAGTTATCCGCGGCAAATTAACGCGACGTTTAGTTCACTAAACGAGTGTTAATTTAACAAAGGAGAACGAAGATTTGGTGGGTCAGAGTGGACTTGAACCACCGACCTCACCCTTATCAGGGGTGCGCTCTAACCAGCTGAGCTACAGACCCATCTTTGATAAACCTATTTAACTAGGTCTATCTTTTACTCTTTCTTCTATCAAGCAAATCTGTGTGAACACTCAAAAGGTACACGGATGTACCGAATGTCGAAAATGCAGGAGCATTTTTCGACCAAACATTAAGTTAGTCGTATAGGTAAGGAGGTGATCCAGCCCCAGGTTCCCCTAGRGCTACCTTGTTACGACTTCACCCCAGTCATGAACCACAAAGTGGTGAGCGCCCCCCCGAAGGTTAAGCTACCCACTTCTTTTGCAGCCCACTCCCATGGTGTGACGGGCGGTGTGTACAAGGCCCGGGAACGTATTCACCGTGGCATTCTGATCCACGATTACTAGCGATTCCGACTTCATGGAGTCGAGTTGCAGACTCCAATCCGGACTACGACGAGCTTTGTGAGATTAGCTCCACCTCGCGGCTT
>NZ_JAKKRU010000035.1:0-711 GCF_025653925.1 Shewanella sp. SM68 | reverse complement strand
AACTCGACTCCATGAAGTCGGAATCGCTAGTAATCGTGGATCAGAATGCCACGGTGAATACGTTCCCGGGCCTTGTACACACCGCCCGTCACACCATGGGAGTGGGCTGCAAAAGAAGTGGGTAGCTTAACCTTCGGGGGGGCGCTCACCACTTTGTGGTTCATGACTGGGGTGAAGTCGTAACAAGGTAGCCCTAGGGGAACCTGGGGCTGGATCACCTCCTTACCTATACGACTAACTTAATGTTTGGTCGAAAAATGCTCCTGCATTTTCGACATTCGGTACATCCGTGTACCTTTTGAGTGTTCACACAGATTTGCTTGATAGAAGAAAGAGTAAAAGATGGACCTAGTTAAATAGGTTTATCAAAGATGGGTCTGTAGCTCAGCTGGTTAGCACCCCAATCCCTTCATAAAGAGTAGGGTGAGGTCGGTGGTTCTAGATGGACTTAGATTTATCAATAAGATGGGTCTGTAGCTCAGCTGGTTAGAGCGCACCCCTGATAAGGGTGAGGTCGGTGGTTCAAGTCCACTCTGACCCACCAAATCTTCGTTCTCCTTTGTTAAATTAACACTCGTTTAGTGAACTAAACGTCGCGTTAATTTGCCGCGGATAACTCGATTTGGCAAACCAATCCTTTTAGAGGTTTGGAACATCTTACTTACTCGCACTGCATGTAAATGGGGCTATAGCTCAGCTGGGAGAGCGCCT
>NZ_JAKKRU010000034.1:0-796 GCF_025653925.1 Shewanella sp. SM68 | reverse complement strand
AACTCGACTCCATGAAGTCGGAATCGCTAGTAATCGTGGATCAGAATGCCACGGTGAATACGTTCCCGGGCCTTGTACACACCGCCCGTCACACCATGGGAGTGGGCTGCAAAAGAAGTGGGTAGCTTAACCTTCGGGGGGGCGCTCACCACTTTGTGGTTCATGACTGGGGTGAAGTCGTAACAAGGTAGCCCTAGGGGAACCTGGGGCTGGATCACCTCCTTACCTATACGACTAACTTAATGTTTGTTGAGTGTTCACACAGATTTGCTTGATAGAAGAAAGAGTAAAAGATGGACCTAGTCAAATAGGTTTATCAAAGATGGGTCTGTAGCTCAGCTGGTTAGAGCGCACCCCTGATAAGGGTGAGGTCGGTGGTTCAAGTCCACTCTGACCCACCAATCCTTCCTTCTCAGCGTTGGAAAGTGACTCGTTTAGTGAACTAAACGTCGCCACTGTCCGCCTTGATAAGAAATGATTGGCAAACCAATCCTTTTAGAGGTTTGGAACATCTTACTTACTCGCACTGCATGTAAATGGGGCTATAGCTCAGCTGGGAGAGCGCCTGCCTTGCACGCAGGAGGTCTGCGGTTCGATCCCGCATAGCTCCACCATTTACACCTTATTCTGACTTTATTGCAAAGTAATAAGGCATATGCACTATGGATAGAGATGCCAAAGATAAACTTAAAAATTATCTTTGGCTTTTTTAAGCCCGCTCTTTAACAATTTGGAAAGCTGATAGTATTTAATTGCATGAGTCTGTCATGTGATTAATTACAAAACGTTTAATGCG
>NZ_JAKKRU010000033.1:0-822 GCF_025653925.1 Shewanella sp. SM68 | reverse complement strand
CTGAAGGATCCCCTCATAAATCAGCCATAGCATAGCCATATTTGAGCAACTGATTGGCGAATAATACCCAGGCCGCCAGCAATTCTTTCTCCGTGATTTGATAATCAGGCCGCCTGAGTACCTCCAATCCCAAGCGAATCGTTGAGAGTACCGTTCGATGCCCAATGGTATTGGCCTGAAAATGCTTATCCCAGCCCTGTTGCTGTGCGTGTAAACCAACTAGCCACAACAGGCATTGAACCATCAACGCTATCAGTAGGATGATGTCGAATCGCTCTGGACTGTTGGTACGACTTTGGCGTAAGCCAAAGCCGTATGCCGGGCTTTTGAGGTCACGAAAGGTTTCCTCTATTTGCATACGTTTGGCGTACAGGTTTACCAGCTGCTTTGGGCTCCGAGATTCTGGTGGTAAATTGCTGGCTAACACCCAAGGCTCTTTCGCCGATGTTGAGTACGTTTTTGCCGATGGATGGTGGCAATTAGTCCTCGTTGAACGCTGATTTGTACGCCCCTTAGGTTTGCTACGATAAAGCGTGAGATGGCAATTGATAGGGTTAGTTTTGGTCAAGGTCTTACAACCCAGGCTCTTCGCTTGACCGTTGGCCAAGTCATGTGTACTGCGAACTGCACGCCAATTTTCAGCGCCAATATCTGCAAATTGAACTGTACCGCGAATACGGCTTAGCCAAAACCAACCATGCGCCTCAACCTCTTTGTACCAAGGCACTTTGAACCCCGCGTCAGTCACGATGAGAGGGGTAACATGCAAAGGTAAAATCTTGGCTAAGTCCGCTAAAAAACCGTTGTGGGAGGCCTTAGAGC
>NZ_JAKKRU010000032.1:0-1260 GCF_025653925.1 Shewanella sp. SM68 | reverse complement strand
TGTAGTGGCACACTAATTTTGGCCACCTAAATAGAGGTGATATTATTACCTCGTAGATGACTTTAGGTGAACACATGAGATCGACAACCAGAAAAACATTTAGTGCTGAATTCAAACTTGAAGCAGCCCAATTAGTCCTCGATAAAAACCATAGCATCATCGAAGCTGCAAAGGCGATGAACGTAGGTAAGTCCACTATGGATAAATGGGTGAGACAGTTAAAACTAGAACGCCATGGTGGCACACCAAAAGCATCTCCGATTACCCCTGAACAAATTGAAATCCGTGAGCTGAAGAAGCAAATAGCTCGTCTTGAGGAGCACAATCTTATCCTAAAAAAGGCTACCGCTCTCTTGATGTCAGACTCGATGAACAATTTACGCTAATCAGCGCACTCAAGCAGAGCCACTCTATTCTCACAATTTGTAATGCATTCAAAGTGCATCGAAGTAGCTATAAGTATTGGCTAAAAAGAAAAGAACATATTGATGCAGACTTTACTATTTTATGCAGTGAAGTGAAGGCCGCACATCGTATTAGTCATGGCTCTGCCGGTGCTCGAACGATAGCGCAATTAGTGACTAACAAAGGGATTGGTCTCAGTCGTTATCGAGCCCGTAATCTAATGAAAAAACTTGGGTTATTAAGCTGTCAGCAGCCTAAGCATTCTTATCGGAAAGCGACACAAGAGCATGTTGCAATCCCCAATACGCTTAATCGACAGTTTGCAGTAACTCAACCAGATCAAGTGTGGTGTGGCGACGTGACGTATGTTTGGGTCGGTAATCGTTGGGCCTATCTAGCTGTTGTTTTGGACTTATTTTCCCGCAAACCTGTTGGATGGGCTTTGTCATTATCACCAGATAGTGAGCTGACCTGTAAAGCTTTGAAAATGGCATTTGAGTTAAGAGGTAAGCCTGAGAATGTGATATATCACAGCGATCAAGGTTCACATTACACGAGCTTGAAATTCAGACAATTAATATGGCGTCTTCAGATTGAGCAAAGTATGAGTCGTCGCGGGAATTGTTGGGATAACGCACCAATGGAGCGTTTCTTTAGAAGTTTGAAATCTGAGTGGATACCCGCAAGTGGTTATGGGAATTTTACAGAAGCAGATAAAGAGATCACAAATTACATCACTGGATATTACAGCGAGACTAGGCCCCATCAATATAATGGTGGGTTAACGCCAAATGAGTCAGAACGTTTATATTGGAATGACTCTAAAACCGTGGCCAATTTTACTTGACCACTACA
>NZ_JAKKRU010000031.1:0-1266 GCF_025653925.1 Shewanella sp. SM68 | reverse complement strand
TGTAGTGGCACACTGAATTTGGCCACCTAATAAGAAATGTTATGATCTCATTCATAGCGAATTTAGGTGACAAAATGAATAAAAGTAAACGTGCACGATATAGCGCAGCGATTAAGCTCGAAACTGCCCAATTAGTCATTGACCAGGGCTATACACAAGAAGCGGCAGCCAAAGCCATGAACGTAGGTAAATCAACGGTCAGTAAGTGGGTAACGCAGCTTCAGGTCGAGCGCAAAGGGCTTGCTCCTAAAGCCTCACCCATGACGCCTGAGCAGATAGAGATTAGGGCACTTAAACGAGAAATTGAGCGGATTAATCTTGAGAAAGAAATCCTAAAAAAGGCTACCGCTCTCTTGATGTCGGACTCGCTGAACACTTCTCGATAATCGAGAAGCTCAATGAGAGCAATAAATATCCTATTTCAGTGTTATGCCATGCATTTAACGTGAACCGCAGTAGTTATCGTTATTGGGTGAGTCATGAGCATATTGTGACGCCAGAGCAGCGACGTTTAGAATGTGAAGTCAAAGCGATACATACGCAAAGCAACCAGTCCGCTGGTGCGAGAAACATTGCCACTATCGCTTCTGAACGGGGTTTTGCACTAAGTCGTTATCGAGCAACTAGGCTAATGAAAAAGCTAGGATTAGTCAGTTGCCAACAACCGAAACATCACTACAAGAAGGCTGGGAAGGAGCATGTCGCTATCCCCAATATACTCGAACGACAATTTGCAGTGGTTGAACCAAACACCGTCTGGTGTGGCGATGTCACTTACATTTGGGCGGGTAATCGCTGGTGCTATTTAGCGGTTGTACTGGACTTATTTTCCAGAAAAGCGGTGGGTTGGGCAATGTCATTTTCACCAGATACTGAGTTAACGGTGAAAGCACTGGAAATGGCATTTGAATCACGGAGTAAGCCTAAAAACCTGATATTTCACTCAGACCAAGGCAGTCATTACACTAGCCTTAAATACCGTCAACGGCTGTGGAAATATCAAATAACCCAGAGCATGAGTCGCCGAGGTAACTGCTGGGATAATGCGCCAATGGAGCGATTTTTCAGGAGTTTAAAAACGGAATGGGTGCCAACGCAAGGCTATAAGAGTTTTGTTGAAGCTAAACAAGATGTGACTGATTATATTATTGGCTATTACAGCCAAGTCAGGCCACATCATTATAATGCAGGATTAAGCCCAAATGAATCAGAGCGAAGATTTTGGGAAGATTCTAAAGCCGTGGCCAAATTTAGTTGACCACTACA
>NZ_JAKKRU010000004.1:0-400525 GCF_025653925.1 Shewanella sp. SM68 | reverse complement strand
GCGAGCCCTAAGATGAGTCATCCCTAGGAATTTAATTCCTCTAAAGAGCCGTTCGAGACTAGGACGTTGATAGGCATGGTGTGTAAGCGTTGTGAGGCGTTGAGCTAACATGTACTAATGACTCGAGAGGCTTAACCATACAACCCAGATGGGTTTTACTGAAAATGTTCCAGACATTTTCTAGCACTTCCTCCTTCCATGGAGGTCGTACGAAAAGCCTTAGACAGAATACAGATACTTGATAAAGTTAAAGACTCAACAGAAAATCAGCTTTCCGAATTATTATTAACGTGGTCCAGAGATGGACACGGTAATAAACAGAATTTGCTTGGTGACAATAGCCTTGTGGAACCACCTGATCCCATCCCGAACTCAGAAGTGAAACGCAAACGCGCCGATGGTAGTGTGGGGTCTCCCCATGTGAGAGTAGGTCATCGCCAAGCGCCTAATTATCTCATTGAGATGTAATGAAGCCAGCTGAATAAGCTGGCTTTTTTGCATTCGCAATTTGTTAAATCCAGCCTAGTGTCTATTTAATTAGTCAGTTTTCCTCCTATTTTTCTCTCGATAATCCCTTTTTTACCTTCCACGATACGAATAATTTGCACCATTTGGCTTTATATCAATTCTATTAATATCCGCGATAACGGTTCTATCAGATTCAGTTCCGGAGAATAAGGCTGCAGTTTTATCTCAGATTATAAAATCTTCTGCCATCTTTGTTTGATGTCCCCGCACAGTCCATCATGATCGCGGTATAGCGGCCAAAGAACGTAGCTGCAGAAGTTAAGGCGAGGTGCAGCTGCAATAATCGTAGTTTGCAAAAGGCGTTATGATGGCTTTGGATGGCGAGTAAGGGGGGTTATTTAGGATAGCCCTGATGAAGCAAGCGATAAATATTGGCTTTTTAAATGTGATACCAAACTCAGACTGAGTGAACTTAGGACTGAGTGAACTTAGCAACGTTCTTTCCCATCAACTGATTACCTTATGAAGATAAGTTTTGCTGATGTACGAAGGCGTTAAGACACAATGGACAAACGAGCGTTTCGTATAAGCAATGATGGGAATTGGTATTGTGTGGTTTTCACGTATACACTTTTTTTACATTCCCCATCTAGCATCAGCTTTTAGGTTGAAATTTCAATGGAATTGCGTGGCTTATTGAGGTTATTGTCGCTATTGCTGTGTATGCCATTACTGGTGAATGCTGATCGTTTCATGGTGTCTAGTACTAAACTTGCGGATCAAGATGTTAGCGTCAAGTCTGCTGTGATAGTCCGTTATTGCGTTGATCCTGATTGGCTGCCCTATGAAGGAATACGAGAAGGTAAACATCTGGGGATTTCATCGGATTATATTCGTTATGTTGAGTCACATTCTTCCCTTAAGTTTCAGCTAGTGCCGACATCTTCTTGGACCGAAACTTTATCTTTTTTGCAAAGTGGTCAGTGCGATTTAACCCCTATGTTGAATAAAACGCTAATACGCGAGACTTATCTGCACTTCAGTGATGTCTATTTCCGCTCACCCAATGTGCTCGTTTCACTTAAAGAACAGCCTTTTCTGCAAGGATTGGAGAATATCAATACGCGTATTTTAGCCGTGCCCAAAGGTTATCGTTTAGCCGAGTATATTCAGCATTATTATCCTCAGATAGAAATGCTTACTGTTGCCAGTGAACCTGCGGGATTGCAGTCGGTTCTGGATAAACGTGCAGATCTGTTTGTTGGGTCAATGTTTTCGGTTAACGCTTACATTCAACAAATGGGATTTGATCATTTAAAAATTGCGGGTTGGGGCGGGCCGGAAGATGAGTTACGGATGGGGGTCGCTTATGGTCAAGAGTCCTTGTTACCCGTGATAAATAAAGCCTTAAACACTGTGAGTGAGCAAGAGCGGATCACGATTTATCAGAAGTGGAATAATGTGACTGTGATAGATGAGACTAACTATTCGCTTGTGTATCAAATTATCTGCGCGACGTGTCTGTTGCTCCTAATGTTGGGGGCGAGAACTTACTTTATGAGTCAATATAATCGAAGATTAACCGATAAGAATAAGCAGTTGGAAGCTTTACGCGAACAGCTTGAAGCGTCAAATGCCGAACTCGAATTTTTATCTACCCACGACCCCTTAACTAAATTGTATAACCGACATTACTTTAATCGCTTTTTTATTAATAACGAGCAGCATGATAAATCTGCTGGGGCAGGCATGTGCCTTGTAATGATTGATATCGACTACTTTAAAGAGATTAATGACACGCTAGGGCATAACGTCGGCGATCGCATTCTTGAGCAAGTGTCACAGGTATTACAGCACTGTGTGCGTGATTCTGATGTGGTCGCACGTTGGGGTGGCGAAGAATTTGTTATCCTCTGCCAACAGTCATCATTGCCATTAGTTGAAAGCTTGTGTGTGCGGATTGCGCAGAGGATTAATAATTATCAATTTACTGACAATGTTCACTTAACTTGTAGTTTTGGTGTCGCTAAGCTCGCAGAAAACGAACCTATACAATTGTGTTTTGAGCGGGCAGATCGAGCCCTTTATCGTGCTAAAACACAAGGGCGTAATCAAATGTGCATCGACACGTAAGGGTTTACTCAAGACTGATTTGTGGTTATTTGGCTAAAAGACTGCGATTGAAGTGAGTCGCGGATGTCATCTCTATTTTGGAGATAGGTATAACATGATTGTTCTAGCATCCATGCTTGCAGGTTAATGTTTGATGTTTGTACTGACGATATGATCGAAATCCCTTGAAAATCGCCTTATCCCATTAAAATGAGGTTTATTTAACGGTTTTTATTGATTGAGTGAAAAATAAGCTAAAGTGTTTTACTTATCTGTTTTAGTTCGTGTTTATGGCTATTTATCTAAATTATTACGCGACTTTATCGTGAAAAAGTACTCTAGCCATTTGCGCCGAGCAGGGTTCCAATTTACAATATGCGCCTAAAATAATCTGATGTGCGGTGTGTCGGTGTTTGTCGCATACTCCGTCTACTTCTTAAACTACTCATTAAAGTTGAATCATGACCGAATTATCCAAATACAGAAACATTGGTATCTTCGCTCACGTTGACGCGGGTAAAACCACGACCACCGAGCGTATCCTTAAGTTAACAGGAAGAATCCATAAAGCCGGTGAGACTCACGATGGCGAATCTACCACTGACTTCATGGTACAGGAAGCTGAGCGCGGTATTACTATTCAGTCTGCTGCTGTAAGTTGCTTCTGGAGAGATCACCGTTTCAACGTTATCGACACTCCAGGACACGTTGACTTCACCGTTGAAGTTTATCGTTCTCTGAAAGTGCTTGATGGTGGTATCGGTGTATTCTGTGGTTCAGGCGGTGTTGAGCCTCAATCAGAAACTAACTGGCGCTATGCGAACGAATCTGAAGTTGCGCGTATTATCTTCGTAAACAAGTTAGACCGTATGGGTGCTGACTTCTTACGCGTAGTTAAGCAAACTAAAGACGTATTAGCTGCTACTCCACTGGTTATGGTTCTGCCAATCGGTGTTGAAGACGAATTCACTGGTGTTGTTGATCTGTTATCTCGTAAAGCATACGTGTGGGATGAGTCTGGTTTACCAGAAAACTTTAATATCCAAGATGTACCTGCTGACATGGTTGACATGGTTGAAGAATACCGTGAAATGCTGATCGAAACTGCCGTTGAGCAAGACGATGCTGTGATGGAAGCGTACATGGAAGGCGAAGAGCCATCTATCGAAGATATCAAGCGTTGTATCCGCAAAGGTACTCGTACTATGGCTTTCTTCCCAACATACTGTGGTTCTGCGTTCAAGAACAAAGGTATGCAACTGGTTCTTGATGCTGTTGTTGATTATTTACCAGCACCAGACGAAGTTGAACCACAGCCATTAACTGACGAAGAAGGCAACGAAACTGGCGAATTCGCTATCGTTTCTGCTGATGAGCCATTAAAAGCGTTAGCGTTCAAAATCATGGATGACCGTTTCGGTGCCCTGACTTTCGTACGTATCTACTCAGGCCGTCTGAAGAAGGGTGATACCATCCTGAACAGCGCGACTGGCAAGACTGAACGTATCGGCCGTATGTGTGAAATGCTAGCTGATGACCGTATTGAAATTGAATCTGCTCAAGCTGGCGACATTATCGCTATCGTGGGTATGAAGAACGTTCAAACTGGTCACACTTTATGTGACGTGAAACACCCAGTTACCTTAGAAGCTATGGTGTTCCCAGAGCCAGTTATCTCTATCGCAGTAGCGCCAAAAGATAAAGGCGGTTCTGAGAAAATGGGTATCGCAATCGGTAAGATGATCGCTGAAGATCCATCATTCCGCGTAGAAACTGACGAAGATTCAGGTGAAACCATCCTTAAAGGTATGGGCGAACTTCACTTAGATATCAAAGTAGACATTCTGAAGCGTACTTATGGTGTTGAATTGATCGTAGGTGAGCCACAAGTTGCTTACCGTGAAACCATTACTCAAATGGTTGAAGATCAATACACTCACAAGAAACAATCAGGTGGTTCTGGTCAATTCGGTAAGATCGAATATATCATCCGCCCAGGTGAGCCAAACACTGGTTTCGTGTTCAAATCTTCAGTTGTTGGTGGTAGCGTTCCGAAGGAATTCTGGCCAGCAGTTGAGAAAGGTTTCGCGAGCATGATGAACACAGGTACTATCGCTGGCTTCCCAGTGTTAGACGTTGAGTTCGAATTAACTGACGGTGCATTCCACGCAGTTGACTCATCAGCAATCGCGTTCGAAATCGCTGCTAAAGGCGCTTTCCGTCAGTCTATCGCTAAAGCTAAACCACAACTTCTTGAGCCAATCATGAAAGTTGACGTGTTCAGCCCAGATGACAACGTGGGTGACGTGATCGGTGACTTAAACCGTCGTCGCGGCATGATCAAAGACCAAGTTGCTGGTGTAACAGGTGTTCGCGTTAAAGCTGACGTACCGTTATCAGAAATGTTCGGTTATATCGGTACTTTACGTACAATGACTTCTGGTCGTGGTCAGTTCTCTATGGAGTTCTCACACTACAGCCAATGTCCAGCTAGCGTAGCTGAGAAAGTTGTTGCTCAAGTTAAAGAACGTAAGGCTGCTGAAGCTAAGAAGTAATTCTTAACTTAGCTAATAAAACCGCTGTCGGCCTCTAGGCTCGCAGCGGTTTTTTTATGGGCGAGATCCAACTGTAATCACCCGCTACGGCTGACGAAGTTTCGTATCCCGTTGTTTAAAAAATGTCAGTTCTCGCTTTATTTTCTCAGCGTTCAGTTTTTTGTTTACTCAATTCGAGCAAGGCCTTGGCCGCCGGTGTTAAAGGTAAACTTTGGCGCCAAATAAGCGCCAGATCCCATGTCATTGCGGGCTGCATAGGTTTAAAGACCAGTTTGCTGGTGCTTAATCGATTGCAGATAGGCTCAGGTAAAATAGCGACGCCCATATCGGCTTCGACCATGGCGGCAAGGAAATCCCACTGGCCGCTGCGAAAGGCAATATTGAGTTGAACACCTGCTTTGCGACTGAGGCGATTAATCAGTTTAGCGAGGGAGAAGTCTTCGTTATAGAGGATAAAAGGATAGGGCTGGAAGTCCTGCCATTTTAAGTGGTCTTTCTCGGCTAAGGGATGTCCCTCGGGCAGGCATGCGAGTAAAGGGTACTTAGTCAGGGGTTGGTTGACGAGTTCTGTCTCATGGGTCGTGGGGAGCGCGGTAAAGGCGATATCGAGACTGTTATTGAGCAATGCTTGTTCGCAGCCGAATCCACCGTACTCATACATGTGTAGTTCAACTCCCGGATAACGCTTACGATAGCTAGTGAGCAAACCAATAATAAGACTGCTCATCATAGGACATACACCCAGTCGCAACCGCCCCGATTTAAGACCGCTAAGGTTACTCATGTCCTCCTGCAGTCTATGCCATTGGCCGAGGATTTCCCGTGCACTGTGCTCAAAGAGCTGACCAGCTTGAGTTAACTCAACCTTTTGGTTATTTCGGATCAGCAAGGTTTCACCAAGGCTTTCTTCAAGTCTCTGGATTATTTTGCTTAGTGTCGGCTGGGTGATAAAACATTTCTGCGCGGCGCGGGTAAAGTTTTCAGTTTCCACTAAGGTCAGAAAACACTGTAAGGTCTTGATTGGGATGTTCATGCTCAAATGGAATCCATATTATGGAATTTATTCATTTTACTAATGATAGCCTAAGTATTACTTTGACCTTGTTAACAAAACAGGGGAATACTGATGAAATCAAGTTCAAGTCTGTGGGTAGGTGCTTTGTGGCAGGCGGCTATGCCTGTGGCAAAAGATGTGCAAAACGCTAAAGCGGCGCAAGTAACTAAAACGGCTCCAGCGGGTGATTTGCATAAAGCAAAACAACAAGTAAACCCAGCCTAGGCTGGGTTTTTACTTTTCTGTGTTTTAGATTCTGCTCTTATTTTTATTTCCCTCGATTCTCACTTTGCCTTTTTAACTTCTGCTCAATCCCTTCCTTGGTGAAAGCACTGTTCAGCAACGGACACTGAACCAGCGATAGACGTTTAGTCTTATATTTACTTGAATACTTATTACTGGCTCTAAGCTAACTCATTAGGATTGGATGCTTAAATAGCAAAAAAGCCACCCTAATCAATTCGGGTGGCTTGGCTTTGCAGGGGATGGAGATTTACTTGCCGGAGAATTGATTCTCGACGAGTGGTTGCTTGTTTTCGGCCTGAGCGACATGGCATTGAGTACAGGCATAGTTATGTCCGTTAACTGTGCCTTTATCATCAATCACGTGGGACTTAGCTACTGGTGTGGCTTTCATGCGTTTTGCCTTGTCCCAACTATGGCAGCTTAAACAGCCATTTTTATCTAAGGTGATCTTGTAATCGTCCTTATGTGGGATGAGCGGTGGTTGCTCGCTAAAACTGCGCTCAATGGCGGAGCCGCGACTAGGATAAATCGCCATAGCATCGGCTGGGCGAATGTCGGTGATCGCCATGTTTCCTGCGAGGGATTGAATATTAACTGGTGCTACGTTGGTGTCGGTTTGCTGGCCTGAACAGCCGGTAATGGCGACGAGTAACGCAGTTAAGGTGAGTATTTTTCTCATTGGTTATTCTCCGCCTTGAAGACTTTCACTGGGCATTTTTTAAAGTCAGTTTCTTTTGACAGGGGATCGGTCGCATCCAATATCAGTTTGTTGACTAACTGGCGCGCATCGAAGAAAGGCATAAATACTACGCCGCGTGGCGGTTTGTTACGGCCTTTGGTTTCAACTCGGGTTTTCACTTCACCGCGCGGTGAGGCCACTATGACTTCGTCACCACGTTGTACGCCGCGAGCTTTCGCATCTTCTGGATGCATGAAAATCTGCGCGTCGGGGTAGGCACGGTAAAGCTCTGGTACGCGTGCGGTCATCGAGCCTGTGTGCCAATGTTCCAGCACGCGGCCAGTCGACATCCACAAATCGTATTCTTCATTCGGCTCTTCGGCGGCGGGTTCATAGGGCAGGGCGAAAATCACCGCTTTGCCATCTGGCTTGCCATAGAATTTAAAGCCTTCACCCGCTTTGACATAAGGATCGCTCCCCTCAACGAAACGGCGCAGCGTTTCTTTGCCATTAACGACTGGCCAGCGTAGGCCGCGGGTTTCGTGGTAACGGTCAAAGTCGGCTAAATCATGGCCATGGCCACGACCGAAAGCTGCATATTCTTCGAAAATACCTTTTTGCAGGTAGAAACCGAAGTGTTCGCTCTCATCGTTTAATTCGGCTTTGCAATCGGAAGTTGGGAACTTGTCGATCACGCCATTGGCAAATAGCACTTCATATAAGGTTTTATCCGCGTATTCCGGTTGTTTGGCTATCAGTTCGGCTGGCCAGACTTCGGAGACTTTGAATCGTTTCGAAAATTCGACTAGTTGCCACAGATCTGAGGTTGCGCCTTCTGGGGCTTTTACTTGCTGATGCCACATATGAGTACGGCGCTCGGCATTGCCGTAAGCTCCTTCTTTTTCAACCCACATTGCAGTTGGCAAAATTAAATCTGCCGCCATAGCTGTGATGGTTGGGTAAGGATCTGAAACCACGATAAAGTTTTCTGGGTTACGAAAGCCAGGGTAAATCTCATCGTTGATGTTGGGGCCAGCCTGCATATTATTGGTACACATGGTCCAGTAGCAGTTGAGCTTGCCATCTTTTAGCATACGGCTCTGGAGTACGGCATGGTAGCCAGGTTTGGCGGGAATGGTCCCTTCAGGCACCTGCCATAGTTTTTCGGTAATGGCGCGGTGTTTGTCGTTAGTGACCTCCATATCGGCGGGTAAACGGTGGGCGAAAGTACCGACTTCACGTGCAGTACCGCAAGCCGAAGGTTGACCTGTTAATGAGAAAGGACTGTTACCCGGTGTGGCAATTTTGCCCGTGAGCAAATGGATGTTGTAAAGCATGTTGTTCGCCCACACGCCGCGAACGTGTTGGTTAATGCCCATGGTCCACAGACTCATGACTTTAACCTTAGGGTCGGCATAGGCTTTGGCTAAAATCTCCAGCTTCTCTGGCTCGACGCCACTCATCTTGGCGGCATATTCCAGCGTATAAGTGCTGACAAACTTGGCATACTCGTCAAAGCTAATGGGCGTTGATTTACCATTGCCTGGATTTTTAGCTTTTTTCTCTAATGGATGGTCTGGACGCAGGCCATAGCCGATATCATCTACCCCAAGGGCAAACTTAGTGTGTTTGGTAACAAAGTCGGTATTAACTGCTTTATTTTCAATAATGTAATTGGCGATATAGTTGAGGATCACTAAGTCCGACTGTGGGCGGAACACCATAGGGTTATCGGCCAAATCGAAGCTGCGATTCTCAAAGGTTGACAGCACATGCACTCGGCACGTTGGACTGCTTAAACGTCTATCGGATATTCTTGCCCACAGAATTGGGTGCATCTCAGCCATGTTTGCGCCCCAGAGCACAAACTGATCGGCGGCTTCTAAATCGTCATAACAACCCATGGGCTCATCGATACCGAAGGTGCGCATAAAGCCGCCTACGGCTGAGGCCATGCAGTGGCGCGCATTAGGATCTATATTGTTGGTAAGGAAGCCTGCTTTATGAAGTTTAGAGGCGGCATAACCTTCCCAAATAGTCCATTGACCAGAGCCAAACATACCTACCGACGTCGGGCCTTTGGTGGCGAGACTGTGTTTCCATTTCGCGGCCATAGTATCGAAGGCCACATCCCAGCTGACTGGGGTGAACTCACCTTCTTTATGGTATTTGCCGTCTTTCATCCGCAGCAATGGCGTGGTTAATCTGTCCTTGCCGTACATGATTTTTGATAGGAAATAACCTTTAATACAGTTAAGGCCACGGTTGACTGGACTTTCAGGATCGCCCTTAGTTGCGACCACTTTGCCCGCTTGGGTGCCCACTAATACGCTACACCCCACACCGCAGAAACGGCAGGGAGCTTTATCCCACTTGATACTGTCAGCTTGTTCGGCGGCTTCGACCATCTTAATGGGAAGTGTGACGCCAACGGCCGTCGCAGCGGCAACCGCTGCGTTGGCCTTGAGAAACTCGCGGCGGCTTATGCTCATAATATTTCCTCACTCTCTTGTACTAAGGGTTCTACTTGGTGGTAAATCAAGCTGGCAGATAACACGCCGGACAGGGCATTGATGGCTTCAATATTGTCAAGAATCGCTCTTTGGCTACTCCCTTCTAGGGTAACGACCAATTTTCCTTCGGGTGTAATTGCATGAATATCAGTACCCACTAATGCGCGGATATTGGCTTCAACCTGCTGTAAGGCTTTAGGCGTGGCATGCACCACAAGGCTGGTGACGTGGTATTCCTGACTCATATTGGATGACCTGTAGTAGCGTAAACTCGGTTACTTAAGATTAAAAAGGAGGGTAACCGAGTGCTGATACTGGCGAGTCTAGACCTGATAAAAAATGTGGGTATACCTCACAAGAGGTATTGAAAGCGATAGTCGATCCGGATCAAAGTTTTGCGAGTGATCTAACTCCCAGTTTGATATTTAAGCGGTTAGCACTGTCCTCACTAGGACATAGTGAGGAGTACATTTATGGAGAATACTATTGTGCATATCTGGAACCCGTGAACATTAACGGAAGCACAAGTGTGTAGATAGGAATCCTATACTTTTTACCAATTACAGGTGTTTATAAAATTTCTGGGTAAGAGCAATAGCTGACGTGCATGCTTGCGAAATCCTGCGATAGAACATATTTAGGAACAATTAGTTATATTCACATTGTTTAGTATATATAAGACGTTAATAGCCCGTTAGCTCCATATAACCCGTACCTGTATGGCTGCCAGAGAGTTGCACTGGGCCTTCCCAGTAGGGCGTTGATAATGGCATAGCGCTGTTGGCATTGAGCGGGGTGATAGTGAGATCGATATTTTCGCTGGGGATTTTGACTTGCCAGCTAACGGGATAGTCGCCATTGACTGTGTGTTGCCATTTGAGTGGCGTCATCTGAATGTCATTGGGATTGTCAGTGGAATTGATGTTGCGCCCTGTGCCATCGGCAAACATTCTTCTGGCGCTATAAAATGCCGAGATAGGTGCATTCTTTGCGGACTCTGCTGGAGACTGATCCCGTAACTGAAACAACATCAGCGTCGAGCCATCATTTAACCTGAGCGCGAACCAATCCCAGCCCTGTTGCGTTTTAGTGAGGAATTGCGAGCTCCATTCCCTGTCGAGCCAACCTTGGCCTGTGACTTGCTCCACTTTGCCATTGCGGTTAATTTCACCTGAAATTTCAATAAAGGGTTGGCTGTAATAGTAAGAGGCTACTTGGCCGTCGCGGCTTTTAAGGCTATAGCCGTTAACGCCTTGGTATTGCAGTGGTGCTTGGCTATTAAGCTGAAGTCGATAGCTAAAATCAGAATTCTCCACCGTTAAGGTCGCGGGAAAGAGTGCATTGGTTTCGCTCTGCCAGTGCCAGTTATCGAGGCGGATTTGATAAGGATCCAATTTTACCTCGGCAAACTCGCTATGACGGCGTGACCACTTTTCGTTGGCCAAGTGAGCATTACTCGAGGTTAATGCACTGTGGGCTAAATAAAGCTGCTGAGTCTCCCAAGTGGATTCACTTTTGGGCGTTGCATCTGTTACTTGCGGAACTGTTGTTTGTGGAGCGATTGTTTGCAGAGTTGTGGGTTTCAGGGCGACTCTAAACTGCGTCCACTGGGCGCCGAGTTGCTCACCTTTCTCTGTGGTCAAATTCGCGGTTAGATACCACCATTCTTGGCGAAAACTGTTATGTGCTAAGTGATCCCGCGGAAATTCAAATCTATAGCCGGGAACAACAGGCGTAAAAGCTAAATCATCTTGATTAGTCGAGGTTTTCCCCACCACATTGGCCATGGATTTGGACTGAGTGTTTTGCGTCGATGGCGTTTTATCACAGCCGCCGATAAGCATTAACCCAACTACTGCCCATACAATACTGAGTGTTTTCATTACAGTGTCTCCTGCTGCAGACTGGCGACCAGTGGCTTGCGGGTTTGCCAATACAGCGGTAAGAGTACGGCTAAGGTGCAGGTGGTTAAGGCAATCAGTATTGCATGGCCGTAAGCTTGCCAATCCCAAATCATTTTTATCGTCCAGCCAAAGGCTTGCAAGGTGATCTTATTAATAAGTAGGTAACCTAATAGCGCGCCCGTTGGCATAGCGAGCAGGCAAGTGATCAGTACCACAATCAACATTTGCATAAACACCATACCGCGCAGAGCATTACGACTGACGCCGAGGGAATACAGTCGTGCCAGTGGCGCTTGCCTTGCCTGAGTCAACATTAAGCAGGCACTAAAGAGGCCAATCGCGGCGACAATCAAGGTTAAACTATTCAGCACTAAGGTAATGGAAAAAGTGCGTTTAAACATAGCGATAGCTTGGGTTTTAATCTTAGTTTGGCTGTAGATTTGCGCTTGGGATAAACCTAACTCAGTCGCCAGTTGGACTTGTAGTTGATCAAGCTGCGCTTCACTTATCCTACTGCCTTGCTCTTTACCGTGAAAACTTGCCGCTAAACTCACCGGCAGTACAGGTAACTGGGCCCGTTGCCAAAGTGGCTGGCTGATAATGACCTCGTTTCGGGTATTGCCGTGATCATAATAAATGCCGCCGATAATGGCTTTGCTGTTACCTGTTTTCTCGAGCACATCCAATGACACAGTATCACCAAGCTGTAATTGGTATTTGATGGCAAGAGGTTCGCTCACCAATACAACGGGTGCATTAAAGTAGGATTGCCACAATGTGGGCAGGCTTTCCTTAAGCGCACTGGTGTGCCGAGTCGAAAATTCATCGCGGCTGAGTAGGCTCACCGGAATCGTCTGCTCGCTCGGATTATCCGTCGAAACTGGCAGTGAAAGCTGGGCTTCAATCTGCCACTGCTGATAAAGACCGCTGACTCTAGGATCGTGCATCAATTGGGTTTGAATAGTGTCGATATGCTGGCTCGGTGGGCGGATATAGAGATCGGCATGCAAGCGGGTTTCTAGCCAAGTCCGCAGGGTTTGCTCGAAGCTTCCAACGAGGGTATTCATCGACACATTGGCACTGAGCGCCAGTAAGATCGCCATCATTGCAAGGGAAAGCGGTGCAATAAGCTCACGGGTTTCGGCGAGCAGATATTGCCATAATCCGGGACGTGCCAAGGGCATTAACGCACTGACGCCCCAATGCAATAATTGCGGCAACAATAAGGGAATAGCGATAGCGACGATACCGAGCAACACTAAGCTGATGTTATAGCTTTGGCTGAAGGGAAACAGCAATGCCGCTAAGGTCAATAAGCCACAGGCTAAGGCAAATTGAATGCTATGGGTTTTGCGGTGTGCCTGCATTTGCTGATAACGATTCGCCCCTTGTGCCAATGCTTGGCGCGTAAGATCTAAATACAAGGGCAAGCAAGCGGCGAGCGCGGCAATTAAAGTGAGGGCAATTGCCTCAAAAAGCCAAGTCCATTGCCAAATACCGGGGAGTAAGTGGGCGCCATACATTTGCTCTAAGGTCAAGGCGACCATAGGTTGCAGCCAGTGGCTGAGTTGCAAACCACTGATAAAGCCCAGACTTGAGCCTATGACAACTAACAAAATTAATTCGAACATCAGTGCCGTCATCAAGGCGCGGCGCTCAATTCCCTGTTGTAATAACTGTACTAACAATTTTTGCCGCTTCATTAGGCTGTAGCGCACACCGTTATAGGCAATAAAGAGGCCGACAACGAAGGCTAACATGCTCATGGCATTAAGATTAAGATGAAAACTGCGGGTCAGCGCTATTAGCGCTTGGCCTTGATCTTGCTGGCTAAAGCTGGCCTTTTGCGGCGTAATGCCAAGAGTGTCGAGTTGGGATTTTAGTTTAGGTAGGTTTTCTCGTTCACTGAACATGGCGATATAGCTCAATCTGCCTTGCATGTTTAGTAATCGCTGGGCGAGGGACATATCGGCTAAGATGGCGCTGCCGAGACCAAAACTGTCATCAATTGCAATGACATCTAAGGTGCTATTTTCTAAAACAAGTTTACCTTCTGGTGCCACTTTGGCAGCTAGGCTGCGGCTCATGATTACTGTGGCTGCGCCGTTGAGGAGATCGGCAAGCGGTAAGTCATTCATCTGTGGCGAGGTAGCTGATGGTGTGTCGGTCGAGGCGTTACGTCTCGATTTTTGTAGTGTTAATGCGGCGACCAAATCGCTGCCTTCCAGTTGCCAGAACTGACCGTTTTTACCGGAGATTTTGCCACTCATGACGGCGAGACTCTGACTTAATCCGGCTCGTCTCAAGGCGAAATAGACAGATTCATCTAAAGTGTTTTGTCCTAGGGGCGGCGTGAGTAGCACATCGGCGCGTTGGCTCAGTAACTCAGTCGCCTCGCTATAGCTGCGCACGGCATTGTCGTTGGTTGCTTTAACCCCAATCAGCAGAGTCACAGCTAATGCGATACCGAGCAGAATGGCACCTGCTTGTATGGGCACATGGCGATAATGGGCGATAAACACTTTTAGGCTGAGCCACGTCAGCCTAAGCCAAGTTTGCTTAAGTCCAGTCTGTTTAAGTTCTGTTTGCTTAAGCGCTGTGGGAGTCGCCTTAGTGAGTCGTTTATTGTTCATAGATAGCGACTGCACCTTGGGATAAGTGCCAACGTTTTTGCATAAAGGCGGCGCACTCTTCGCTGTGGGTGACCATTAAGATACTGGTTTGGCTTTCCCGTGCCAGTTCACACAGTAATGCCATGACTTGCTTACCTGATACATCATCTAAGTTACCCGTAGGTTCGTCGGCCAGTAGCAAGGTCGGTTTATGGGCTAAGGCGCGGGCGATGGCGACGCGCTGTTGTTGACCGCCTGACAGGGCTTCAACTTGGCGGTGAAGTAATGGCAAGAGCCCTAGTTTTTCAACCAGATAGTCACACCAAGGCGACCATGGCTGCGCGGTTAAACTTAAGGAGAAGGCGATATTGTCTTTCACGTTGAGTGGCGTGAGTAAGTTAAATTGCTGAAACACGACACCTAAGGAATTACGTCTGAAACGGCTCCAATCTTTGTCTTGCCAAGTTGAGGTGGACGCTTGTTCTAGCAAGATTTCACCCGAGTCTGGCGTTTCAAAGCCGGCAATCAGGTTGAGTAAGGTGCTTTTGCCGCTGCCGCTGGGACCTGTAAGCGCCACGGTTTCACCTCTGTGGATCTGTAGATTAACCGCTTGCAGTACTTGATGATATTGCTCACCATCGCGAAAGCCTTTGGTGACTTGGTTAAGCTTAGCGACGTCGGCCATTGAGCAACTCCTTTATATCCATTGGCGGCGGGTGTGGTAAGCAGTGTTTCAAACTGCGGTGGCAACTTATTTAGTGGCCGTAATTTAGCATTGCCATTCTATGTTCAAGATAAAGCATTTTCTATTCAGATAGATACTGATTTTTCTTGTAATAGGATCATCCACGGGGTAACAAAACATAAATCGTCATTTGGTGTAAAAATAGTCAACTGGATTAAATCCTCTGCGAACTGTGAGCAAACGGCTTGAGCTGACGCCGCATTTGTTGCATTCTGTGCGTCCTGTTAGCTTGGGAGTATGTCTCAATCTAGCAATCCGTTCGGATGAAGGTAGCAGGAGAGTGGGGAATTGACCCCACACCGACGAGGCAACTTTGGTTTTACAGAAGCGAGTCTTCTTATAAAAAACAAAGCACTCTTTCAGGTGCCGATAGGCGTGGACTGTTACTGGACGAGCCTCTGGAGAGACTACCAGTTGCACTCATTGTGCAATCAGGTGGCGCCGAAGGCGAAAGTGTCGTGGTGTTATTGTATAACCTGCGACGCGAAACGCTCAGGCAAAAGGACAGAGGAGAGGATGACTGCACAGTCCCTGTCGTTTGTCGTCGTGGGCTATTTTTACTCTTTTGCTTGAGATGGAGCACTTTTGCTCTTATTGAAAGCACTCGTGTAGAGCTCTCGCTTGCTACGCTTTTAGCGTTCAGCTTAGGCGATTCTCGGCCGAGATTAGGTCAAAATAGTTTGCAATAGCGTCCGACTGCGGCGCGTCACAGCCATTTCTTTTCCTCCTCCGTTTATTAATTTTGTTGTTTAATATTCGAGGAATATCATGATTTTTCAAGCTTTACTTGCCAGTATTAATGGCATCGTCTGGGGCCCAATTACCCTTTGTTTGCTGGTGGGTACAGGGGTTTACCTCACTGTGCGCCTCAAGCTTATCCAAGTATTTCGTCTGCCGATGGCGATGGGATTGTTGTTTAAACCCGCCAAAGGTCATGGGGATTTATCTTCCTTTGCCGCGCTTTGTACTGCGCTGTCCGCCACTATCGGTACCGGTAATATTGTTGGCGTGGCGACGGCAATAAAAATGGGTGGCCCTGGGGCGTTATTTTGGATGTGGCTGGCGGCATTTTTCGGCATGGCGACTAAATATGCCGAGTGTATGTTGGCGGTAAAGTACCGTACCACCGATGCTCGTGGGCAGATTGCGGGTGGCCCTATGTATTATATCGAGCGCGGCCTTGGTCTACCTTGGATGGCGAAATTGTTCGCTCTCTTTGGGGTTGGTGTGGCCTTTTTCGGTATCGGTACTTTTGCACAGGTTAACGCCATCAGCGATGCACTGACGATTGCCTTTGAGGTGCCGACTTTGTTGACCGCGACCGTGTTGACTGTGTTAGTTGCCGCAGTCACTTTGGGTGGCGTAAAGCGCATTTCAAATGTGGCGCAAAAACTTGTGCCTGCGATGTCGATTGGTTATGTACTGGCCTGCGTGTGGATCTTAGTCGGTTTCTCCGAGCAGATTTTACCCGCCTTAGCTTTAGTGATTGAATCTGCCTTTACGCCACTCTCAGCTGCGGGGGGATTTTTAGGGGCGACAGTCGCGCAGGCGATTCAAATCGGTATTGCCCGAGGTGTGTTCTCGAACGAATCTGGATTAGGTAGTGCACCCATTGCCGCCGCTGCTGCTAAAACCAATGAACCCGTTGAGCAAGGTCTCGTCAGTATGACGGGTACTTTCTTCGATACTATTATCATTTGCACTATGACGGGGTTAGTGCTGATCATCACTGGGGTATGGAGTGGTGAGACGGCAGGAGCTGCGATGACGAGTGCAGCTTTTGCTCTGGGAGGCTCAGCGCTTGTGGGTCAGTATTTGGTGACGATTGCGCTAGTGTGTTTTGCGTTTACCACGATTTTGGGCTGGCATTATTATGGTGAACGCTGTTGGTATTACTTAGTCGGTGAGCGCGGATTACGCATGTATCAAGTGGTGTTTTTGGTGCTGATTGCGGGTGGTGCTTTTATCAAACTGGATGTGATTTGGTTGTTGGCTGATACGGTTAATGGTTTGATGGCTATCCCTAACTTGATCGCTATTGTGGGATTGAGGCATATCATTATCGCCGAAACCCAAAGCTATTTTGCTCGTATTTTACCTAATCAAACCTTAGAGACGGCTTCTTAGAGACGGCTTATTAGTGTTTTTAAAACAACAAATTACTTCACATTATTTTAACTTTAACATTGTCGCCACTAAATTCTTCGTTTACTTTATAAGTGCTATTTTTAAATGCAGTGTTTATAAAATCGAGGGCTTTAGGGCGACGCCATGGAAAAAAGTAAACTTCGTACTTTTCGCAGTAGGATTTTATCCCACATAGCCTTGCCTCTCATTTTAATTATGGCGAGTGTTTATGGTGTAAACGCTTGGTTTAGTTATATCTCCTCAGAGAATCGGCTTTACCATAGCCTGACACAAGAGGCGAGTCATTCAGCTTCTCGTCTGCAGTTTCTGCTCGAGCATGCGCAGGCCAACACCCAAGGTCTTGCTGATTTTATTGGTTTTTTGTCAAGTAAAGAAGACATGAATGACACTGAGAGTGTTAAAAGTGTCTTGATGAATCGAGTCAAACGTAACCCTGATTTTTTTGGCTCCGCAGTCGCGTTTAAACCTAATACCTTCCCCAATCGAAAGCTCTTTTCCCCCTATGTTTACCGCGATACAAGTGGTGGTAACGATTTACACTACCTCGATATTGGCGCCGAAGGCTACGACTATACCGATGGCACTTGGGATTGGTGGAGCAAGGCTATCAATCAAGCGAACGGTTATTGGTCAAAGGCATATTTTGATGAGGGGGCTGGGAATATTCTGATGTTGACCTATTCGGCTTCTTTTGGTGAGGTAGGCAATTATTTTGGAGTCGCCACGGTTGATTTAGCCTTAGATGGATTGCCAAAACAATTGGGGATTGCACCAAATCGTCTGGTGGTTTTAGACGATCAAGGGCGGCTTATTTATCATGTAGATAAAGAAAAAGTGCTGGCAACGACTTCAGCCCAGTGGCTCGATAAGAATAAAAATGCCGATTTTTGGACGCTACAGGATAAAAGGCTTGATGGTCAAACAAGGTTTGTTGATAACCAAGATGTTGTTTATCTTGCGAGTATTGCGACTGTACCGCAATTAAAGTGGCGTGTGATTGTATTAGCGCCAGAACAAGATTTATTCAACTCCCTGCTTGATGATCTAGCATCTATCATCCTCAATTTAAGTTTATTAACCCTCTTATTATTGCTGACCTGTTATCTCGCGGCGAAACGGTTAACTCGGCCGCTAGAGCTACTCGAGTCGGGTATCTTGTCCTTTGGACAGGGTAAAACTCAGCAGCTCATTGTACCTAAAGGTGCCGTGAGTGAAATTGTGACGCTGAGTACTACCTTCAATCAAATGGCGGAATTACTCGCAGAACGTGAACAAGCCATTCTTGATTCCCGCGGTAATCGCTTTGCGCGCCTAATTGATGGCATGAGTGAAAAGTCTTTCTACTGCTCCCTCGAACCCAATGGTCAACTCGCCCAGGTTAGTGAGGGGGTAACTAAGGTGTTGGGGATTACCCCTGATTTGCTTAAGCGCAAATATCAAAGGCTCTTCTCGGCTAATCCTCTCAATGAGAAGAACTGGGAATATACCGATTTAGCCTTAAAGGGCCAAAATGTGCCTTCGCATCAAGTTGAAATGCTGGATGAAAAAGGGCATTTGAGAAGGCTCGATGTGTTTATGCAGCCGTTGTTATCAGATACTGGTGAGTTAATGTCGGTGGAGATGTTATTTACCGATGTTACTGAGCAGTTTTCAGCGGCAGTCTGGTCAAATGCCGTACTAGAAGCCGCTCCAGAGGCCATGCTCATTGTCGACGAACTTGGGAAAATCGTCTTTACTAACAGTCGCTGTCAGCAGCTCTTTGGATACGAAACGGGCGCTATGCTGGGTTTGCAGGTTGAGGCGTTATTGCCGCAAGAGTTAGGAAACGGGCATGTACTTGAGCGACAAACATTCCTGCGCGAAGGCCGCGATAGAGGCATGGCAAATGCCCGTCATGTACGGGCGTTAAAAGCCGATGGTAATGAATTTATTGCGGAAATAGCGCTGAGTATTCTTCCCCCTGCCTTTGATGGACAAAGGCAAGTGGCGGCTTCAATACGCGATATGACACAAAAACTGGCCGTTGAGCAGAAGATTCGTGATAGCGAACAGCGTTTTCGTGGCTTAGTGACTAATATTCCCGGCGCCGTTTATCGGACTCGTATCGCGGATGTATGGTTCATGGAATATATCAGTGACAATATTGCTGAGATTACGGGTTATGCAGCGAGTCAGTTTATTGAAAATCGCCAACGTACTTTTGCTTCGCTGATTTTAGAAGAGGATCGGCCTACATGTCATTTGCATATTGATAGGGCACTCGCGCAGCAAGAAACCTTTGAAGTGGAATATCGTATCCGCCATCGCGATGGCAGTGTGCGCTGGGTGCATGAGAAAGGTAAGGCAAGTTATACCGAAGAGGGCGTTCCACTTTGGTTCGACGGCAGTATTGATGACATCACAGAGAGTAAACTTGCTATAGGGCAGTTGGAGGCTTCGCGCCTGCAATTGACCAATATTACAGAGTCTATTCCTTGTACCGTGTACCAATTGTTGTGGCACTCGCCTACTGATCGCAGATTTACCTTTCTCTCTGGTGCGGCAATGAAAATGCTGGGGCTGCATCGCGATGATCTAATGAGTAATTTTGACATCATAGCTGAGCGGATTTTTGATGAAGAAAGGCCCGATGTCGTGCGGGCATTGTCGGGTCAGAGTGAAGACAGACTGCAATGGATACGCGAGTTTCGTTATCGCCATCCCAATGGCAGCATACGTTGGATGGAGGCGGGTGCGAGCGGCCATGTAGAAGAGGATGGCGCCATTACTTGGAATGGGTATGTAATGGACATTACCCAACGCAAGAGCATAGAACAAGAGTTAGCCCTCAGTGAAGCGCACTTTAAGGCACTGTTCGATGGTGCGACCATTGGTATCGTCAATGTGGATGTTAAAGGCGTTATCTTAGATTGTAATGACCAATTCTGTGCCGATATGGCGCGGTCACGGGAGAGTTTACGCAATACCGCAATTTTTGAGGTCCTTAGCGCGCAAGATAAGCATATTGCCAAGGCGCAATTTAAGGAATTGGTCGGTGGAAAAATTGACCATTATCGTGGCGAGAGGAGTTTTATTCGTCCTTCCGGTGCGCCTTTATGGATGACGGTCAATGTGTCGGCATTGTTAGATGCCCAAGGACAATTTGAATCGGCTGTGATCAGCATGGTCGATATGACAGAGCTTAAATTGCTCTCCGATGAACTGTTACTTGCCAAAGAGCAAGCCGATGCCGCCAGTAAAGCAAAGGGTGACTTCTTGGCGAATATGTCCCACGAAATACGCACCCCAATGAATGCCATTATTGGCATGTCCCAGCTGTGCTTACAGACCGAATTAGATAAAAAACAGAAAAACTATGTGGAGAAGATTGAGAGGGCATCGCAGTCTTTACTGTCTATTATCAATGACATTCTGGATTTCTCTAAGATTGAAGCGGGTAAGCTCGACATCGAATCTGTGCCATTTCAGCTCGATACTATGCTGGAAGATCTCAGCGATATGTTCTCTGAGAAAGCCGCACATAAGCAGATTGAATTGTTATTTGCAGTCGCCCCTAACGTGCCGCGTTATTTATATGGTGATTCGCTACGCTTAGGTCAAGTGTTGATTAACTTGATGAATAACGACATTAAATTCACCGAGCGGGGTGAAGTATTACTGTCGTTAAATCTTGTTGAACAGCAAGATGATGATGTCGTGCTGCGTTTTAGTGTGCGTGATAGCGGCATAGGCTTAACTGAGCAGCAGCAAGCAAAATTATTTAAATCCTTTACCCAAGCGGATACTTCAACCACCCGTAAATACGGTGGTACAGGCTTAGGCTTGGCTATTTGCAAGCAACTCGTTGAACTCATGGGGGGCAATATTGGTGTCGAAAGTCAATTTGGTCATGGCAGCACCTTCTATTTCACTGTGAAGTTACAAATTTCCGAGGGCCAAAAATTAGTGCTTGAGCAAGAGCTTGAGGGCATGTCTGTGCTGGTGGTAGATGATAACGCGACCGCTAGGGACATAATGCGTACAACGCTCGAAAGTATGGGCTTTAGAGTCGATACGGTTCGTTCAGGTGAAGAAGCAATAAGCCGCTGTTTACTGCAGACCTATGAAGTGGCATTAATCGATTGGAAAATGCCCAGTATGGACGGGTTAGAAACCGCCCGTCAGATCCAACTACAGGCTAAGTCTCAGCCTAAGATCTTGATGGTATCCGCCCATGCGAATCATGAATTTATCACTCAAATTGAGCAATTAGCACTGGCGGGGTACATCAGTAAACCCATCAGCGCCTCACGCATGCTCGATGGCATAATGAATGCGATTGGCCGTGAAGGCATATTGCCAGTCAGACGCCGTACCGAAGACCTGGCGCCGCAGTTATTATTACCACTTCAAGGGAAGCGTATCTTATTAGTGGAAGATAACGAGATGAATCTCGAAGTCGCCAGCGAGTTTTTAGAGCAAGTGGGGATTATTTTATCCATAGCGACCAATGGACAAATTGCCTTAGATAAGCTATCCCAACAGCATTTCGATCTAGTGTTAATGGACTGTCAAATGCCGGTGATGGATGGTTATCAAGCCACTAAAGCGATAAGGAAAAGGCCTGAGTTGGCAAATTTACCTGTCGTCGCTATGACTGCGAATGCGATGGCTGGTGATAGAGATATGTGTCTTCGGGCTGGGATGAATGACCATATTGCCAAGCCCATAGAAGTGAATGTGCTCTATCAAACCCTATTGAAATACCTCGGATCTTCTTCTGGAATTTCTGCTGCGATAAGGGCGGAAGCCTCAACTCGGTTAACTTCGTCCAGCGCACAGGGTGAAGTCAGCAATGGCGCTGATCAAACGGTATTGCTCAAATGGCCAGAACACCCTGAGCTGGATATCGATAGAGGTTTGCAACTGGTGCAGCATTCGACGCGTCTTTATCAACGAATCTTTGATCGTTTTGTGAGCAGTCAACGTAATGTCGTGGAGCAGGTTCGCAAAGCCATCGCGGCGAATCAAGTCGAAGATGCGGTGCGTATCGCCCACACCCTTAAAGGCTTAGCGGGTAATTTAAGTTCGGCAAAATTGGTGGAATTAGCGCGTTTGCTTGAGTTGCATTTAACAGAGAAAGCGCCCTATGAAGATGAGTTAGTTCAAATTCAACCGCTAGTGGCCTCTATCTGCGATGCGATTGAACAGGCTAAGCCTGTGATAGTGAATCAAGCCGAGCCTCAAGCGGTGGACTTGCTATCAGATGAGGACTTGAGAGCCGCATTACGGGTCTTACGTCAGAATCTAGATGAAGCCGATGCCAGCGCTGTGGCAAAAATTGATGCGTTAAAGCCGCAGGTAAGTAGTGCGATGTGGCAAACATTAAGCCCCGCTTTATCTATGATTAACCAGTATCAGTTTGATGAGGCAATCGACTTAATTGACGATGTGATTACACAGTTAGGATAGAAAGCGGTAGCGCGAATTTATAATGCGTGACATTGAGTGGAGTTGTTAATGGAAAAAGCAACAATATTAGTCGTCGATGATACACCTGAGAATATTGATATTTTGATTGGTATTCTAGGTGATGATTACAAAGTCAAAGTGGCGATCGATGGGCCAAGGGCATTAGCGTTAGTGACAAAATCGCGGCCTGACTTGATTCTACTCGATGTCATGATGCCAGGTATGAATGGCTATGAGGTCTGCAAGCTGCTAAAGCAAGAGCCGCTGACCAGCCATATTCCGGTGATCTTCGTGACCGCCTTATCTGAAATTGCTGATGAAGCCCAAGGTTTTGCATTGGGCGCGGTGGATTACATTACTAAGCCTGTCAGTGCGCCTGTCGTTAAAGCGCGGGTTAAAACGCATCTTGCGCTCTATGATCAAAAACGTCTACTTGAACAACAAGTTAAAGTTCGTACTCACGAATTAGAAGAAACCCGTTTCGAGATTATCCGTCGTCTTGGCCGTGCCGCTGAATACAAGGACAACGAGACGGGTTTGCATGTTGTGCGCATGAGTCATTACGCTCGCATATTAGCGATAAAGCTCGGCTTACCGACGACCTTTTGTGACTTGATTTTTAATGCGGCGCCTATGCACGATATTGGTAAAATCGGTACGCCCGATGCAGTGCTGAAAAAGCCAGGGAAACTTGATGCGCAGGAATGGGAAATTATGCAGCAGCACGCTGCCATAGGTGCAGAGATTATTGGTGAACATAGCGATCCGTTATTGCAAATGGCCCGTCGTATCGCCTTAACTCACCATGAGAAGTGGGATGGTTCAGGTTACCCCAATGGCTTGGTAGGCGAAGAAATTCCCCTTGAAGGGCGTATCACCGCGATTGCGGATGTGTTCGATGCGCTAACTTCGCAACGGCCTTACAAGCAGGCTTGGACGATTGAAGCAACTATGGAGCTATTTGAAAATCAAGCGGGAAAACATTTCGATCCTAAGCTGGTGGAGGAGTTCAAGCAAATCCTGCCTGTATAGACTCTTAAATAATGATCAGAAACCAATTAAATCGAGATTAGATAAAATTTGGCCTGAATAAATGAGATCGATTGAGGAGCGGCGCGGGTTTGCTGGGCGAGTTGTCCAGGCTACCGCGCCGTTTTTGTATCTGATTGGTGCGATCTCAATTTTGATCAATGGCGATCCAATTTAGGCAAATGCCGCTAAAAAAGTGATCACTGTGATTTAAACCTATGTGACGTTTAAAAGAGGTTTAAATTTTAATCCCCAATATCCTTCGAGATGTGAACAACCTGCCCAACAACTTGAAAGCCGTGCTGCTCATCCATTGGGACTTCTATAGGGTCATACAACTTATTATCACTTAGTAAGCGCCAGGCGTTAGGCATAACCTGCACGCGTTTTACCCATAGTTGGTTCTCATTGCGGATGACAAAGATATTACCGTCGGTGAGTTCGGTGCGCTGCATGTTAATTAGCAAGGTGTTGTTGTTGCTAATGATGGGCTCCATGCTATCGCCCTTGGCCCACACTACGACTAAGTCCTTTTCAGTAAAGCCACGCCATTTAAGCCATCGCTTTCTAAAAGCCAGATGGCGACTAGGCTCAATGTCATCCGAACCTTCACTTCCCCAGCCAGCAGATACTTGAATGCTATAGCCTGGTATCAAGGCAAACTCAGATAGAAAGTCATTGTTAGCTTTATAAGCCCCACACCTTCCCTCCATGATTTGTTCTTGATGGCCAGACTCAATAATTCCATTTGGATACTTTGGCCCTTTACCTGTAGCAAGCCATTCAACGGTCACTCCAGCAGCCTCAGCTATTGCCACAAGTCTTTCAACGTTCGGCGTTGAATCGTTCTCGACATATTTCTTTATTACTGGTGGTGACAAATTCGCTCTCAATGCAAATGAACGAATACTTTCATCGCCAATAACAAGACTTAACCTATCGCAAAAACGTTCATGTTTATCATTAAAACTTGAATGCGATCGTTCATGTTTATTTTCTTCGTTCATGTTTTCTCTAAACCGTTGATTTAAAAACAAACGTGTTTACCTGATGGATAAAAATCACAAAAATGAACATGAATGTTTGAATTTAACTTGAAATCAAACGTGTTCATGAATATATTTGTGTTATCTTTTTAGTAAATCTCACAAACAAAAGGGCAAAAAAATGGATAAGCAAAAACCTATCCCAAACCCAAAAAATGATTGGCATCACGCAGACATTATTGCCGCCCTCAAAAAACAAGGTACCAACTTAACCCAAGTAGCAAAGGCTGCTGGGTACAGTAATGCGGGTACATTGTGGAATGCCTTAGCAAGAAAGTGGCCTAAAGGCGAACGCATTATCGCCACTGCGATTGGTGTTGAACCAAACGTAATTTGGCCAAGCCGCTATTTACATCCTAACAAAAGCACCAAAAGCAATGTTAGCACAAATGATTGTGTAAACGCACAAAAGGAGGTCGCATGATTTCATTTGTGTTCACTTCTCTTTCATATCTGCACTTGATCAATGGTAGTCAGGCGATCGCAATTTTCATATCTGCAAGATCTGGCTTTGTTTGGAACACCTCTTTAAAGGCATAACCCAATGAGTAGACGCAACTGGAAAAAGGTACGAGCAAATAATCTGCGCCACTCGATGGAGTTGTGCTTAGAGTTTGCCCGCGAAAAACAAAACCTTTCAGTAGACCGCGTTGCCGATCTGATGGGTTTGCCTAGCAAGTGGACGCTATATAAATGGCTTGAGAATGGTCGCATTCCTGCCGTATTGATCCGCCCATTTGAGCACGCCTGTGGTGCGGATTACATGACCTTGTATATCGCTGCATCTAGCAACCGCCTCGTTATCGATATTCCCAGCGGCCGTAAAGCCACTAATACCGAAGTCAACGAACTGCAAGGCTCGTTTAGTGAAGCTATGGGATTGCTGATCCGTTTTTACCAAGGACAAAGCGCAGCCGAAGACACCATCACTGCACTTAACAATGTGATGGGTGGCATTGCCTGGCATAGCGAAAACGTCAGTAAAAGCCAAGAACCAGAGCTGGCGATGTTCGATGGAGAAAATGAATGAGCACATCACAAAAACAATGGTTTAGTGCTGCTGAATTAATCGGTTTACCTGACATGCCTGGCACGACACAAAACATTAACGCTAAAGCCAAGCGCGAAGGTTGGACATGCCGCAAACGTGAAGGCCGTGGCGGTGGTTTTGAATATCACCTCAACAGTTTACCGCCTGCCGCTAAAGCCAAGTTGCTTGCACAGCAAGGCAAGATTGAGCTTAACGGTACTGTGCTGAATGCCCCAAAACCTAAAGCAGCGCGTGAGCGTTACGATGCCGCTAGCCTTTGGCAATTGTGGGAACGTGCGGGCGAACACGCCCAGTCTGTTGCCAAAGCCAAACTGGCTTATGTGAGTGCCTTTTATGCGCTAGTTGAATCCGGTACCAACAAGATGGCTGCGTATGAACATATCGCCGTTGAGTTTGGACTTGCTGTGCCAACCCTGCGCCGTGACTGTAAAAAGGTCGAAGGCTTTGATAAAGCCGATTGGGCACCGCAGCTGCTCACTAAAAACAAAATCGCGGCGATGAATAATGCCGCTAACCGTTTAGCCCCCGTGAGTGATGAAGCGTGGGAATGCTTTAAAACTGACTTCCTGCGGTTAGAACAACCTAACTATGCAACTAGCTACATTAATTTGAAGAAGGCAGCTAAAAAGCACGGCTGGCAAGTCCCCTCGCTAGATAGCCTAAAACGCCGCTTAGATATAGAAGTGCCGCATGAGCAGCAAGTGATGTTACGCCAAGGCGAACATGCACTGATGCAACTCTACCCCGCGCAACAACGTACCGTGCTGGATATCGAGGCGATGGAGTGGATCAATGGTGACGGCTATCAACATAACGTATTTGTGCGCTGGCATAACGGTGAAATCCTGCGACCCAAAACGTGGTTTTGGGCGGATATTCGCACCCGCAAGATCCTCGCTTGGCGCGTTGGTGTGTCTGAAAATACCGACACTATTCGCCTGTCGCTAATGGATGTGGTCAATCAATACGGTATTCCTAAGCAACTTACGCTGGATAACACCCGTGCAGCCGCCAACAAGTGGATGACGGGCGGCGTACCTAACCGATATCGCTTTAAAGTGAAGCCTGACGACCCTATGGGTTTGATCCCCATGCTCGGTATTCAACTGCATTGGTCGAGCGTGATCCACGGCAAAGGCCATGGCCAAGCTAAGCCAATAGAACGCGCTTTTGGCGTGGGTGGTTTGGGCGAATTTGTAGATAAAAACATTGCCTTTGAGGGTGCATACACTGGCGCAAACCCAACGGCAAAACCCGACAACTATGGCAGCAAAGCCGTTGCTGCTGAGGTGTTTATGCGGGTGTTAGCCGAAGGCGTTCAGACTTTTAACCAAAGGCCAAACCGTGAAACTGAAGTGTGTCGCGGCGTAATGTCATTCGACGAAGCCTTTGCTGCCAGTTATCAAAATGCAACGGTGCGTAAAGCCACTGCGGAACAAAAACGCATGCTGTTACTCAGCGCCGAAGCAGTACGTGTTAGCAGCCAAGCAACGATAGTGCTCGATGCGGGCGGCGCGGTTGCCAGCCGTAAAAACCGTTATCACCACGAGGCTTTATATAGCTATGTCGGCCAGAAGATCGTCGCGCGTTTCGACCCCGATAACCTGCACGGCATGGTGGTGTGTTACACGCTGTCTGGTCTGCTGATCTGTGAGGCCAACTGTATTCAAGCGACTGGCTTTGGTGATACCGATGCCGCCCGCGAACACACTCGCCACCGTACCCAATTCACCAAGGCTAATAAGTTAGCTGCCAAAGCACATAAGCGCATGAGCAACCTTGAAGCCGCTGAGTTAATGCGCGGTGTTGAACCTGAGCCGCCATTAACGCCAGCAGCCACCGAGATGGTGCATATCCGTCACGGCAATACCGTGCGCACTGTCGCCGCCCAGCCAGAGGCTGAAAACTTTGAAGAGGCCTTTGCACTCGGCGTATCGGCATTGTTTGCCGAGAAAAATAAAAACCGACTTTAACACCCGTTTAAACCCAACTTAATCAGCTCTTACCCGAAATGGAAAAGGAAAAAATATCATGAACAAGGTTGTCAGTATTTCTCAATCAGAAGTGAAACCAGACCAACAGCAGCAGGTTATCGACACCATTAAAGGGATGATCGATAGCAAAAAAGTCACCCAGACGAAACTGGCAAAAGAGATAGATATGAGCACTAGCGTGATCAGCCAGTACCTCAACGGTAAATATGATGGCGTCGGTGGCGATGCTGCGGGTGTGGCTGAAAAGCTCAGCGCTTGGTTAGCCCTGCAGACGAACCGCGCCACAAACCCTGTCGCACCTAAGTTTGTACAAACTCAAACTGCAAACCAAATCCATACCGCACTAGCCTATGCCCATGCAGCTGAGTGTATCAGCGTGGTATTTGGTGCCTCGGGCGTAGGTAAAACCACAGCGGCTAAACACTACGCCAACGATAACCCTAACGTGTGGATGATCACCGCTTCACCCAGCGCATCCAGCCTCAGCGAATGCTTGTATGAACTGGCATTAGAACTCGGTATGGACGATGCACCGCGCCGCAAAGGCCCATTGGCTCGTGCCATTAAGCGCCGTCTCATGGGTACAGGAGGACTCGTGATCATCGATGAGGCGGATCATTTGGATTACGCCACCCTCGAAGAACTGCGCATTTTGCAGGAACAAACCCAAGTCGGCATGGTGCTGGTCGGTAATAACCGCGTTTATGCACAGCTAACGGGTGGCCGCCGCAATGAAGATTTTGCCCGCTTGTTTAGCCGTATCGCCAAAAAAGTCGGCATTCATAAAGCCAAGAAAAACGATGTGACCGCCATTGCCACCGCTTGGGGGATTCACGGCGACAGCGAACGCGCCCTGATGACCGTGATATCTGAAAAGCCTGGTGCGCTGCGTCTGCTCAATCAAACCCTACGCCTCGCCGCCATGATGGCCAGCGGCAGCAATAGCGCCATTGGCGTTAACCATTTACGTGCCGCCTTTAAAGACCTCGAAGGCGTGGAATAAGCCCGTTACCTAACCCGTTTAAGCATAAGCAAGGAGCAAGACATGAGACACCAAAACCCTAAATTCGATGTGATTAGCGCCCTAAGACTGCGCGGTATGAAGGTAATCCACAGTGGCGTGAAAGTCGTGCAAATCGACAAGCCAACCGCTGATTTTCGCCGCATGGCTGTGGACATTATCGAGAACATTAAAGGCATTCGTCGCCGTTGTATGGCGGTGCAATTTCACGGCGTCACCGTGCGTTGGGAAGAGTAGATATGGATGACTTTATTTGTTTAGAGGTTGATAGAGAGTTTGACGGCCAAGCAGGGATGTTCCTTTGGTGGGGTGATACAAGTGAGCCGAATGAGATGACCTTTTACTTCACCAATAGAGCGCAGTGGCGCGCCATTAACTCTATAGCTAGAACCATCGCTCGCTATGGATATTGCCGAGTAAAGGTTGATGATTCGTTCCAATTAATCGAACCAAATGACGGTTCAGTAATATCAATTAATTCATAAGGGATAAGCACATGGCCAAGCTGATTATTGAAATTAACGATGCGGCGATTGATGACGTTTGCGGCATCGAATGCAGCATGAAGATAGAAGCTGCACCTGAAAGTGAACGAAAACTTTCTGATGCCACCGTCTTAGTTCTCGCAAAAACAATGAAAAATATATTGCCAGAAATCACCAAGGCATTAGTTGAACAAAACGCTGGTCGCAAAGTAATGAGTACCGAAGTGGTTCAGGGCCAGTCTTTATCTCAGATGCTAGACGAACACACCGCATCTAGAAAAGCACATTAATTAAGGAATGAATATGAACACCCAAGATATTTCAAACCACAACCAAGCCGCTATTCCGCAGGGCTACCGCAAAAACGCTGTAGGCGATTTGGTTCATGAAGATCGTATTAAGGCCGTGGACAAACTGCGCGATGAAGTGGTGCTGGCTATTGTCGGTTCAGCCAAAGAACTGCGTGAACAGATGCTTAATTTCAAACTGATGACGATGGCGAAAATTGATGGCTTTGCCGAACTATCGGCCAGTGAATATGGCGTTAAGGTCGGTGGCAGTAAGGGCAATATTTTACTTACTAGCTTTGATGGCAAGTACCAAGTGCGCCGTGCAGTGGGTGAACACCGCGTATTTGATGAGCGCATTCAAACCGCTAAAACCTTGATTGATGATTGCATTAAAAGTTGGAGCGGTGGCGCGGATACCCGTCTGATGGCCATGGTTGAGCATGCCTTTCGGGTAAACCAACAAGGTCGTATCGACGTTAACCAAGTGCTCAGTCTGCGCCAGCTGGATATCGACGATGCCAACTGGAAACGGGCCATGGACGCTATAGCCGATGCGATTCAAATCACAGGCACTAGCCAGTACCTGCGCTTATATGAGCGTCAGCCTAATGGCAAATACACCCAACTACCACTGGATATCAGCACCCTTTAGGGTGGGCAAGGAGCACATCATGACACTCAGCACACAATCGGGCATTCAACACCTATTCGATGACAACCAAGCCGCACTCGATCGGGTGGCGTTTCAATTACGCCAAGCGACCTTACTTGAAGCCAGCTTTGACAATCTGCGCAGCGAGCTCAGTGGCCTAGCCGCTGAAAGGCCGCATTACTGTTTGATGATGTGCGCCGCGCTGCTCAATGCGCTCAAGGAGTTAAGCCAAGAGTTTGCAGGCGAACGCCGCGCTGTGATCGGTTTCTTTATGGAAAAGTCACTCAACAACTTAGGGCTACTAGCAACAGCGGGCTAGAGCCCAAGACCCAGCGAAACACTGGCGGCCTAGGTCGCTAGTGTCTATCCAGCGTAGTGGCTGGGTACTGATGAGCAGCTAAGGAGTATTGTTATGAATCGTGTTCCTCTAATCCGCCTTGGATCACGCCCTGAAACCATGTCGGCTTCGGCGTTATCTCGCTATCTTGCGCTTTTTGAAACAATTCAAGTAAAGCGCCAGATTCAGCCTTTTGTGACAGCAAGCGGTAACGTTCAAGCAAGCGATGCCCCATGTTTCCTATCTGATGATCTTCAAGTGAATCGATCAGACTAGATAGCTGCCGTTCTAGTAATCCTGGTTCAATCGCGTTTTGGCTTAAGAGGTTGAAGTAAAGGCTATCCAGTAGACCTGTTAAAGGCTGAGTGAGTTGTTCATTCATCATCTCGTACATTACTTGAATGATGGTTTCATGATCATTTTCGGTCAGCATTTTTTTCTCCGTTGTGATTATTGGTTGGCGCCTTAACCATGACTGAGAAATTAGGCGGGGGCAACCCCGCCACCTTTTGCGAAACGCCGATAGGCGTCTATCCGATGTAGTGATCGGGTACTGATGAGCAGCTAACAAAATGAACTCATTTTAAGAGCGAATGAAATGACACCCTATGCTAAACGCTTACTCAAATATGCCATTGCGAACTGCCCAGTTAGGCCCGTTCGTAAGGGGAAAACTAAGGCAGAACTGCTCGCCGATCGTGAGCTTTGGGCTGTTAACTTTTTAAATGCAGCAACACCGAATTGGCAGCAGCTTAAGAGTCAGCCTAAAGCCATCAAGATAGTATCCAGTGCGACAACCGATGAGGATGACGAATGTTAGAAACTAATCAAAAAGCCCCTGTGCATGCTAATGCGCAGGCGCACCCAGTCGCTCAACACAAGAAGCGCCTGATCACTTTAATCAATGTGGCTAAGGGATCATTACAGCTCGATGAAGCCATCTACCGCGCCATGCTGAAAAATGCCACGGGTAAAGACTCCTTGCGGGCAATGAACTTGCCAGAGCTTGAACAGGCGCTAGAAGTGTTTAAACAAAAGGGCTTTAAACCTACTGTAACCAACAATAAAACAGCGGTTAAACGCCGTTTAAGTCCTGCGGCGGGTAAAAGCAAATTGGCCAGCATAGATAAAATACGTGCCATTTGGATCACCATGGGCCACCACTTAGTTATCCAGGATAACAGTGAATCGGCGCTTGATGCCTATGTGCGTCGCATGACGCTACGCAGTAAAAATGAGGGCGTTGATGCCACCCCATGGATGACAGAACCGCAAGCCTACAAGGTACTTGAAAGTCTGAAAAACTGGCATAAGCGCGTACTTATCGAGCGCATTATTGCCCGTGGTGAGCGTTTAAAAATGAATGAAAACGGCACTCGCCCTGCAAGTTATGAAGTGATTGTTGCCCAGTATGAGGGCCACCTATGAAACTCTGCCGTTGCCCTGTATGCCACAGTAATATCCACTTAGATGCCTTAGTGAATGACGATGCGGCGCGCGAGCTGCTCGCCACACTTGCACCGATGGACGGTGCCACTGGGCGGATTCTAATGAACTACATCGGCTTATTCCGCCCCGTAAAAAGCGACTTGAGTTTTAACCGTGCGCTCACACTGGTGAACGACACACTGGCGCTAACCTCAAACCGAGACTGGTTACGTGCGGCGTTAGAAGAGACGGTGATCAAGCTTCGCGCTGCCAGAACCGAAGGCAATGCAAGACCACTAACCAACCACAATTACTTAAAAAAAGTGCTAGAAAGCATTAGCCAGCACTCAATTACCCCTGTCGCTGCGCCCGCTGCAAACGCAAAGCCAAGCTATGAGATCACCAGCTATGGCCGTCCTGAAAGCTTGGCTGAAACTAAAGCCAAGTTTGATGCACAGATGGCGCAATTTAAGGCAAAAGCTAAGAAGACCAAGGCAACAGAACAAGGAGGCACCAATGCTGAATGAACAAGGTGAACAGCTGGATTTGCTTTCGACCAGTGCCGCTGAACTTGAGCAAGCATTGGCGACATTAGCCACACTCAAGCCAGATGAACGTGAAGATTTTATTCGCCGCTGGCCATCGACCCTGCAAAGCTTATGCGATGTGATGCGAGTGACGCTTAAGCAACATAATATTGTCGATGCAGATAATGTGAGCGAAGCCTTAGCGACCAGTTTGAGTGCGTATTTAGGTGGCCGTGACGTATATATTCCCAACGGAGAACGTCTTAAAAATGCCCTGCGCGATATTCGAATTTGGCGCGAGTTTAAGGGCAACAACCTTGAGCAATTAAGCCGCGATTATGGCTTAACCGAGCGAAGAGTGAGCGAGATTGTGGCCGAACAGCGCGCGGCATTTGTCGCAAGAAAGCAAAGGCGGTTGTTTTGAAATCGAATCTATATCACAGGGCTACCAATAGGTAGCCCTTTTTATTCGTCTATTTTGGCGATAAACTCAGCAAAAAGTAACGCGAAGTATTGAGAATTAATAGGACGTTGAATCATGGTGAAATGGACATTACTGACCGCATTAGTACTAGGTATCAACAGCTTTGCTGTAAAAGCTGAAATTTTTAAATGTACTATTGATGGCGTTGAGACTTATAGCCAAATGCCTTGTGCTGACGATGCCGAGGTAGTTGAAGTTAAGCCTTCACAAAATGAACCTAAACCGTTTGATACTTATGACCTTGTGCAAGAATGTGTTGAGTTACTTAAAACAGAATATCAATGGAAAGACCGCCAGTCTTTACGAGTTGAATCGCATCGAACTGATATTATTGAAGATGGGAGCGGTTTGAGAAAGGTGCTTATTCTCAGTATTAATGCTAGAAACAGTTATGGGGCTTATGCCGGAACAGATGACTATCGTTGTTTTTTAAATCATACAGGTAAGAAACTTAGCCCATTTCAGCAAAGTATTCCTGAGCGAGTCATTCAGCCATAACTAATCCCGAAACCTTTCCAATCCGCTCCAAACCCTTAAGCCGAGACAATGAACCCATGTTCACTGTCTCGGTTTTTTTATGGCCTTTGTCACCCACAACAACTTTCGTAGCGGCGTTAACAGTATGCCGATTGCGAATACGCAGCCCAAACGCATACAAAGCCGAGTCTATCGCCAGTGCGCTAAGGACGGTTTTAATGCCCGCATCCGTGCAGAGTTAGCGGCTGACCTCACTGGCAATGGGCCTGCTACCCTGCCTTTGTACAGTCACAGCCTCACCCGCCAAAGCTACTTTGATCAAGGCTGGCAAGCCGTCACCCATCTGGACATTTTAAAAGCGCGTAAACGAGCTAAAGCGCAAGCTATGGCGGTGCCTAATGAACAGTAAACTCAGGGCAATTTTAGTTGCCGTAGGCTTAAGTTCGGCGGCCATCACTGGCGCACAGCTTACCGATAAATGGGAAGGCAATAGCCTGAGCGTCTATGTCGATGCGGTGGGTGTACTGACCGCCTGTCGTGGCCATACGAGCAAAGACTTAAAGCTTGATCAAATCTTCACCGAGCAGCAATGCATGGAGATCTTTGCCAAGGATATCGCCAAGGAAGATAAGCAGCTGCTCAGCCTCACCGCGCCCGTAACGCTCACCCACAGCGAGCACGCCGCCTATTTATCGTTTTTGCACTGGGCGGGATACGGCAACTTTGCCAGCTCAACCTTGCGTAAAAAGCTGCTAGCGGGCGACAGAGTGGGCGCGTGCAAAGAGCTAACCCAAGCCTGTTCAACCAATAAGCAAACGGGTGAGCGTGTCTGTAATGGCTGGACGTATGGCACCGACCTATTCGGTAACAAGGTGCGCCTAAATGGCCTCATCAAGCGCCGTGCCGAAGAGCAAACCATTTGCCTAAGCGAACTGGGCCTCTTGCAATCAAAGGGGGGCGCGCAATGAATCCCTCTCAAATCATTAGCACTGTGCAGTGGCTATTTTTGTCACTGGCATTAGTCACCATCGGGCTGATGTATCACCAACAGCAGAGCACTAAGAGCCAGCTCACCCAAGCGTTAGCTGACAATGCCACCCTGAAACAGAGTGCCGACACGCTAGCGGTATGGCTACAAGACGCCAACGTTGAACGCATTGCCCTAAAAGACGAAGGCGAAACCCTCGCCCTACAGGTGCAAACCGTTGAGCAGCAAAAGGCCGCGTTAGCCAACCGCAATCAAGATCTTAACCATCAACTCACCCAGTTACTTGAGGACGCCCAAGATGAACAAACACAAGCATGGCGTGTGGCTAGTGTGCCTAACGATGTTGTGCGCGTGTTCGACAACGCCGCCCGCTGTGCGTTACGTGCCTATTTACAAGACCCAATATGTGTTGCCGCCCGAAGTACTGATGCGCGAGTGCAACGTCACTCAGGTTCCACTACAGGTATTGCAGTGCCTGCAAACCCAGAAGGAACAGTGCCTATCCAACCTAAAGTCAGCGGGGCTAATGCTCTCGCTACTCACTGATCTTGGGCAATGCAACCTCGACTGGCAAGCCCTGCACGATTGGCGGCAACGCCATCAAACTGACCAAACAAAATAAGCCAAAAATAAGGGATAGGCATGGACGAAAACGATTGGGCTAGCAATATGGAAACCCGCGAGCGAGCTGCCTGTGTTGATGCAGTTCGGGATGCCGCCAGGCACAAACAACACCGCCAAGGCAATGGCATCTGTATTGATTGCTTAGAGCCAAATGAGCCACAGCGGCTTAACGAGTTGCGCTGTATTAGTTGCCAACAGGATGAAGATAAGCGCCAGAAGATGCGCTATGGGAAGCGTTTATGATCGAATCGCTATTTGAATATTTCGGTAAGTATTGGGGCTTCATTGGCAGCGTCATTAGCGTTTTATGTGCACTGCTGATGGCGTGGTTTAGCACGCGATTTACCCCACGGATTGAGCATGAAAAGGTGATCCAAAAGGTGGCTGAAATCGACAAGCGCCTTAGCGAAACTGAAATGCAATTGGAGTACATGCCGACCCGTGACGAACTGCATGCGCTCGATAAAACCCTCACAGGTTTAGGTGAGCGCTTTGGCGCAATGGAACAAGGCATTAGGCGCTTAGAAACCAAGACCGACATGCTTCTCGAAAACGAACTGAAAGGAGGCCATTAATGGCGATGCAGCAAATTATCAATGAGCACCAACGCCTTGTGGTGCTTCGATTACTGACCGAGGCGGGAGCCTTCGCACTCAATGAGTCCATCTTACAAGATGGCTTAAATGCTTACGGCCTCGACATTAGCCGCGATGCCTTGCTGGTGCAGCTCGCTTGGCTTAACGAGCAAGGGCTGATTAAAACCGAGTTAGTGGGCAAAGTGACCACGGCTACGCTAACAGGTCGCGGCCAAGATGTGGCGACAGGTCGCGCGGTAGTGCCAGGGGTTAAACGTCCACGGGCGGGAGAGTAGCCATGGCAAGAGCAATCCTAAATAGTGGTGAGCTTGCAGGCATCCGCTTAGTGGCGGATTTGTTTGTTATCCGTGAACTCGAAAAGAACGTGCTTGCTAAAAACGAGCACGTTAAGCCGCACATCAAAGCGCTAGACCTGCGCCTTAAAAAGGCGGTTCCCAAGGTGTTTGCGGCAGAAGCCGAACTACAGAAGCAAGTCCACTTAGTTCGTACGAAATGGCTGCGAGAATGGGAGGGGTTAGACGATGGCGAGTGAAACCCGAGGCCGACGCTCTAAAGTCGATTTGCTGCCCGATCCTATCCGCAAAAAGCTCGATGCGGGGCTGCGTAATGGTTCGATTCAGCAGATTGATTTGCTCGATGAAATCAATGCGCTGATTAAAGCCGCAGGGCTACCAGAAGAACAGCAGCTTTCCCGCGCAGGCATTAACCGCTATGCCACCAAGATGGAGGCCGTGGGTAAATCCCTGCGCGAAATGCGTGAGATCACCCAAGTGTGGACGGCAGAGCTGGGTGACAAGCCCACGGGTGAAGTGACTAAACTCATTCTCGAAATGGCGCGTTCGCAGCTGTTTAAAGCCCTATTAAACCAAGATGAAACGGGCGAAGGTGCCGACGTGGGCATGATTAAAGATGCCATGTTAGCGGTGCAGCGTTTGGAGTCTGCTGCCATGGCCAGCCATAAGCGCGAGAAAGAGATCCGCACTGCGTTCGCGGCCGAAGCGGCTAATGCAGCAGAGAAGGTCGCGAAAACCGCAGGCTTAACCAGTGATGCCGTGGCCTTGCTTAAGCGCGAAATACTGGGGATTGCCTGATGACCATTAAGAAAAAGGTGTTAGCGGCCGCGACTGCGGTAGCGCTAGCCATCACGCCAACGGCAAGCAGCTTTGATCCCACGTATGAGGCAAGTTGCCTAAGTCGCTTTGATCCTAAAGAAGTGCTACTCGGTTATCAGAAACGCTGGATAGCCGACGAGTCACCGCTGAAAATTGCCGAAAAGTCGCGCCGAACTGGACTCACTTGGGCTGAGGCTGCCGATGCTTCTCTTACCGCAGGCGCTGCCCGTGGCCAAGGGGGGACTAACCATTTTTATGTGGGCAGTAACAAGGAGATGGCGCGGGAATTTATCGACGCTGCGGCCATGTGGGCCAAAGTATTTGATAAGGCCGCAGGTGAAATCCAAGAAGAAGTGTTTGTTGATGAAGGCCAAGACGGTAAAGAGATCCTGACCTTTGCCATTTACTTTGCCTCAGGTTTTAAGGTGCAGGCGCTATCGAGTAATCCCTCGAACCTGCGCGGTATGCAAGGCAATGTGACTATAGATGAGGCCGCGTTTCACGAACGCTTGGCCGAAGTGCTAAAAGCGGCATTGGCGCTGACCATGTGGGGCGCGAAGGTACGCTTGATCTCCACCCATAATGGCATTGATAACCAGTTCAATGAGCTGATTAATGATTCCCGTGCGGGTAAAAAAGATTACTCCATTCACCGCGTCACCTTGGATGATGCCTGTAATGAGGGGCTGTATAAGCGTATTTGCCAAGTGCGCGGCATCGAATGGAGCCAAGCGGCCGAGGATGACTGGAAAGCGAAATTACTCAAAGCCACAGCTACCGAAGAGGACGCACTAGAAGAATACTTCTGCGTGCCTAAATCGGGCGGTGGTGCCTATCTTAACCGCGCGTTAATCGAAGCGCGTATGGCCAGCGTGACAGATAGCGGCCCCGTTGTTCGCCTTAAAAAAGACGATGCTTTTGGACAATGGCCAGAGGGTTTACGGGCAGCGGAGATCCTTAAGTGGTGTGAGGATGAACTAAAGCCGGTTCTCGATAGCTTAGACCCTGCACGCCCCCATTGCTTTGGCGAAGACTTTGCCCGTAGTGGTGACTTAACCGTGATTGACGTGGGGGAAATCGCCCAAGATCTCCACATCAAAACCAAGTTACAGGTCGAGCTTAAAAACATTCCCTTTCGCCAACAAGAGCAGATCCTGTTTTACATTGTGGACCGCTTACCACGGCTGAGGGGCGGCGCGATGGATGCACGCGGTAATGGCCAAGCCTTAGCCGAATACGCCCAGGATAAATACGGCAGTGAAGTGATCGCCTGTGTGATGCTATCTGAGTCCTTTTACCGCGAACAAATGCCACGCTTTAAAAGCCACTTTGAAGACGGGCTTATCACTATCCCAAGGGATGACGACACCAGCACTGACCTGCGGGCCTTAAGCATTAACCGTCGAGGTACGCCATGCCTTGGCGATGTGCGGACAGGCCAAGAAAAAGAACGCCATGGTGATGCCGCGATCAGCCTGTTCTTGATGGTATACGCCTCCACCTTAGACGGTGCCCCCATAGAGTTCACCCCCATTCCTAGAAGTGATCACTGCAATCCGAATGCCCATGCAAGTGCCCATGAGGATGATGATCATCAAACGCAGCGAGGTTGCTGGTAATGCAAGAAAAAACAACTGAATCACGTATTTTGGACGCCAGTGGTCGGCCGTTTAAACAGCGTGAAGCCAAAGCACTGCAGACCGACGATGTGCGTTTAATTGGCTTGCAACGTACCTTTAGCCAGCACCCGAGTAGTGGCTTAACGCCCGCCAGTGCAGCCAATATTTTGCAGGCCGCCGAGCAAGGCGATCTCATTGCCCAATGTGAACTCGCCGAAGATATCGAAGAGAAAGACGGCCACCTTTATGCCGAGTTAGACAAGCGCAAACGGGCGTTGATCGGCGTGGACTATTACTTAGTGCCACCCCGTAATCCGACGCCACAGGAAAAGGCCGACACTGAATATCTGCAAGAAATGCTCGAAGAAGGTAACTGGATAAAGACGCTGATTAAGTCAATGAGTGATGCCATTCTCAAGGGCTTTAGCATGCACGAGTTAGCCTGGACGCGAGAGCTAGGTGAATGGTTTATTGAAGTGCCAGAGTATCGCGATCCGTCTTGGTTTATGACTCACCCTGAGCGACGCAACGAACTGCGCCTGCGTGATGCCACGGTCAATGGCGCTGACCTGTGGCCCTTTGGTTGGATCAAACATATTCATCCCGCCAAGTCGGGCTATGTTAGCCGCAGTGGTTTAGTGCGTCAGTTAATCTGGCCCTTTATTTTTAAAAACTACAGTGTGCGCGACTTAGCCGAGTTCCTTGAGATCTACGGTTTGCCGCTGCGTATTGGTCAGTATCCAGCGGGTGCCAGCGATGAGGAAAAGCGCGCCCTGTTAAATGCAGTGATGAGCATTGGCCATAACGCGGGTGGCATTATGCCCAAGGGCATGGTGATGGATTTCGAGAGTGCCGCCACAGGTCAAGCTGATCCCTTTGATTTGATGATTAGCTGGGCTGAAAAGACCATGAGCAAGGTGATTTTAGGCGGCACCTTGACCAGCCAAGCTGATGGTAAAAGCTCAACCAATGCGCTCGGTAACGTGCATAACGAAGTACGCCAAGAGCTGCGCGATGCAGACCTTAGCCTGATTGCCGAAACCTTAACCCGCGACTTAGTGGCCCCTTTATATGCGCTTAACTGCAAGAGTTATCAAAGCCACCGTCGTCATCCTCGTTTAGTCTTTGATACCACAGAGGCCGAAGATTTACGCGCCTTAGCTTATCCGCTGCGGGCGTTCGTCAGCATGGGTATGCAGATCCCACAAAACTGGCTGCATGAAAAGACCCGTATCCCTAAGCCCGCTAATGGCGAAGCCGTGCTGGTTATCCAGCAAGAAGATCCCAATGCCAGCGCTGCAGGCGGTAATGACAATCAGCAGACGGCATTGGCCGCACTCTCTGCGACAGAGGGGGCCGCTAAGCAGTCAGATGCCCCGTTGAGAGAACCGAGCCAAACCGCCTTAGATAAAGCCTTGGATGCACTCACTCAAGGTCAAATGAGCGAAGCCTATATGGCGATGGTAGAGCCATTACTGGTACAACTGCAGAGCGAGCCGGAGCAGCTGCGGGCGCAACTGGAAAAGGACTATCCCGCCATGGATACCGAGCAGCTTACCGAAATGCTCGCGCGGTTAATGTTTGTGGCCGAACTGTGGGGCATGGCCAATGCCTAAACCAAGAGTGCCTAAAACCGTTGATTTAAGCATTGCCATTAACCAAGACCCCGCCGATGCGGTGGCTTATTTTCGTGCCAAAGGCTTTGCCATCAGTGACGATTGGCAAGACGTGTGGACCCGCGCCCACGCCCGTGCCTTTACGGTGGCCAAGGCGGCACAGATGGATGTGCTCACGGCGATCCGTAATGAAGTGGATGCAGCCCTAAGCCAAGGGTTAACCGCTAAGCAGTTTCAGGCAAACCTTAAACCGCAGCTTGAAAAGCTCGGGTGGTGGGGCAAAAAGGAAGTCGATGGCCGCGAGGTACAGCTGGGGAGTCCCTACCGCTTAAACACTATCTATCGTCAAAACCTGCAAACCGCTTACATGGCTGGGCGCTATCGGCGCATGTTATCGCGCACTAAAACCCACCCCTATTGGCAGTATGTGGCGATAGATGACGGCCAAACACGGCCAGCCCATGCGCGGCTTAGGGGTAAAGTGTTCCGCTTTGACGATCCAATATGGGACATCATTTATCCTCCCAATGGCTGGGGCTGTCGTTGCCGCGTTCGGGCGCTCACCGAGGCGCAAGTGAAGGCGATGGGGATCACTGTGGAAAATGGCGAAGGTTATATCCAGCGCTTTGACACTGAGACAGTCGCGCGCGGAACGGGTGAAGTGTTAACCGTGCCCCATGCGCGTATCGATCTGCCCGATGGCAGCAGCATGAGCCCCGATTTAGGCTGGGCCTATAGTCCAGGCGAAGCCGCCTTTGGTACCGACGTGGCCGTCGCTAAAAAGCTTGGCACTATTCAATCGTTAGACACCCGCGCGCAGTTTATTCAGGCTCTCAATAATAGCTCGCTGCGCCACGCCCAGTTTGCCCAATGGACCGATGAAGTCCTTGCCGCCAATCCAGGGCAGAAACGACGACCAGGCTTAGGCGTACAGGCGTTAGGTTTTATGACGCCCTCGATCCAAGCTGCAGTCAAGGCGCGTTTAGGACGAGAGCCGACGGCCTTACTTGCGATAAGGGCGCATGAGCTGACAGCAAAAAACGGGCTTCAACCTAGTGTGGTAAAGCGATTACCTTTGATGTTGACAACACCTGAGGCAGTAATATGGGACAGCGAAAATCAACACTTGCTGTATGTGTATCCTGCTGCGGGTGAGAGCGATGGCAAAGTGATCATCAATATCGAATGGCAGCTAACGCGCCAGCCTAATGAGGGTGAAGTGCAGTTGCTTAAGTTATCGTTGGCACAATTGCAGCAAGCCCAATACCAAGTGCTTGAAGGTCAGTTAAAAGGGTAGGGATGCACTATGAATAAAGTGGATATTCAGTTTACCAACAGCACTGTATTGCAGGTGCTTGATAGTTTGCTGGATAAGCTCGATGACTTAAGCGAGCCGATGAACGATATTGCTGCCGTGCTAGAGTCAGCCACAGAATCAGCGTTTGAAGCTGAGGCCGATCCCACCACAGGTCAAACCTGGGCATCCTTAAGTGATGCCTACCTTAAGGCAAACCCTAAACGCCAGGGCGGTAAGATATTACAGGCCAGTGCTGGCGGGCTAGCTGCCAGTGTAACTGCCGACAGCGGCGACTTTTGGGCGACCATTGGTAGCAATAAAATTTATGCCGCTATTCACCAGTTCGGTGGTACCGACGATATGCCCGCTGGCCCAGCGGGAATTCCAGCACGGACATACCTAGGTGTAAGCCGTGAGGATGAACAGTCTATGCTAGGGATTTTAGGTGAATATTTTGAAGGTTAATCAATCATTATTTATAGCTAATTTGATGAATAAATTTAATTTATCTATCGAAGACTGCAAGATTTTAGAACTAACAACACCTTGAAATGGTTTTAGCAATCTTTCTGCTTCAAGCAAATAAACTAAGGTTAACTTTTTACTATGGGATTCTTGATGATAATACATAGCAACTGTAGAGAATTGCAGTAAAAGTTTTTCAAATTCTACCAGTGGACTAGGCTCATTGTTTTGAATTGCAGAGTCAAATTGTTCTTTAAATGCAGCTCTTATGTTTTCATTGTTTTCGAATAAACTTTTTCGCTCGCCATAAATTAACGCATTCATTGTGGTAGCGGTCATGCTGCGTACGTCATCAGCTGTTGTACCATAGGTCGACAATGCACTGACGATTTCATGAGCCACATCTCGTGAAAGAACGGATTTATAGTTAGAAATAATTGAAATATGTGTCCTTAAATCCGCAATAATTCTTAACGCTTCATTTAATTTTGCCTCTTTTTCTAAGTGAGTGACCTGTGCTTCCATAGCTCGGCGACTCAATGCTGTTTCTTTTTTAGTCTCTTCTAGTTCTTTGCGAGTAAGGACTAGTTCTTCCCTTTGCATCCTCAATGACCAGATCAGTAACCCGACAGTTGCAAAGCCTAGGACAGGGTTTAACACCCCACCTAAATAATCCCCAAACTGACCAAATTTTTCTTGATTGGGTACACCTTCATTAAAATTTGCGAAGTAAAATATAAGCAAACAACACGCGATAAAGAACAATGCGCTCAATAAAATAATTGGCCACATTAAAAATTTCTCAGAAAATTGAGTTTGTGTACGCTCCGCTTGTGGGAGTTTAGAGGGATTGGTGATCATACGCCGTCCTTGGAGGTAAAAATGAGGCCATCATTCTAAGTGGAAGGCGCTTTTAGCGCAAAGCTCTTAAACGCGATTTAAGCGTCTTAGTTCTCAACTTGGTACAACGGCTTATCTAAAAACCATTTAAACGCTTTAACAAGGATTTAAACAGGTTTTAAACTGGGTTAGACTCTTGTCGTGATAATAACAAAATTATAAATTTGTCCAGGGACGCGAACATGACAACACACCCACCAATAACAATTTCCTCTGAAGATGATGCCTTCAATTTACTTGAAGCGGTGAGAAATGGAGCGATTGATCTTGAAGGTTTGGAATATAAATTTGAGGGATGGCCCAAGTTCTCTATAAGGTTACAGGGGGAGGCTTACAATTCAAGTATAACACCTCCTATAATGAAAGCGTTTTTGGAATTACAGGCCAATATTTATCGTTCTTATGCGCTTACAAGATATAACTCTCCTAATGTTCGAAATTTGACGGCTGCAGAAAGAAGTGAACTAGAAATTATTGTTACCGTCGAACAGGGTAGTTCGCTACTTGGTGTCGATCTTCAAGCCATACTTGAAAAAGTTTCTGGCGATTTGGTGGGAAAAATGGAACCAAAACATCTAATAGTAACCATTTTAGGTATTGCTGTAGTTTGGGGAGGCGTATCCTCATACAAAAGCTACTTGGATAACCGTGTTCAAATTCGCCAAACAGAGAGCAAGACGGAAGAACAGAAGGCGTTGATCGAGAACTTAAAATTCTCAACTGAGCAAGAAACTGAACGCTTAAAAATTATTAAGGAAATCATTGCAGAAAATCCAAAAGTCGCAAACGTAGCAGATCTAGCAGACGATACTAGAGCTGAAATGTTAAAACGCGCGAAAGATGCCACTACTGTTGAAGTTCAAGGCGTTAAATTAACGGGTGATGAAGCTGATGAATTGTCAAAAAATGCACGTCGTAAATCAGAAGAAATTCGGCTAGACGGGCAATATAGAATTCTCAATGTTGACTCAAGCAATCCAGATGAATTCAAAGTGAAACTCAGATGCCTTAGCTCTGGAGCAGAGTTTGTAGCTAAAGTTCAAGACCGTACATTAGAAGGACGGCACATTGAAGTACTCAAAAACGCTGAATGGCAAAGGGTACCGGTGAAGTTGCAAATAAACGCAAAAGATTTAGATGGCCAAATAAAAGATGCAGTTGTCATCAATGCCCAAGCACAACCAGTTGACGATGCATAATCCCGAAACCTTTCCAATCCGCTAGCGAGCCGAGCGAGATCATCATAGGCACTCCAATGTTATTGAGAGTGCCTTTTTTATGCCTGCAACCACCACAGCTTTGGGCTTTGCCGCCTTAAGCAGCCAGTTAAACGTCAATTCAGAAGCCAGCGATGTGGTGGGTGAAGATGGCTACATTCAGGCGCTGCCTGATGGCCACTTCGCCGCCGTCGATGGTCGCCCTGATGATGTAGCTGGTGGCAAGTGGTTGATGGATAGCATTGCGTTCGCGGCCCTGCAAGCAAATACCCCCCATAAAGCCGGTGATCTGGTCATTGACTACGAACACCAAACCTTAAACAAAGAAGTCAACGGCCAACCTGCACCCGCTGCAGGTTGGTTCAACATCACTGACGTGCAATATCGTGAGGGCCACGGTTTGTTCATTAAGCCGCGCTTTACCGATAACGCCACCGCCTTTTTAAGCGCCAAGGAATACAAGTATTTCTCGTTGGTGTTTGGCTATGACAAAGCCACAGGCCGCCCCCAATTTATCCATTCAGCAGCGTTAACTAACCGCCCTGGTGTCGATGGCATGTTGCCATTAGCGCAGCTGTCAGCATTGGCACTCACTCAATTATCTGCAAATGAATCTAATCCAACCCAACCGGAGGGACTCCATGTGAATCCACTATTGAAAAAGCTATTAGCCGCGCTCGGTATCGAGATGGCGGAAGGTGCACAACTGACCGAGGAGCAACAAGCCGAGGCCATGAAGCGCTTAGATGATTTAGTCAAAGCTGCTGGCAGTGTCGATGGGCTTAAGAAAGACATGGCTGCGCTATCGGCTAAGGTCACAACACAAACTAACGCACCCGCTGGCCAAGTTGATCTGACTCAATATGTGCCCGTTGCCACAGTGAACGCCATGCGTGAGCAGTTGGTGGCGCTCAGTGCGCAAAACGGTCAGCTAACCATTGAGCAAGCGGTTAAGCAAGCGCTGGATGAAGGCAGCGTGCTGGCTTGTGAGAAGGACTACTTGGAGCAATTGGGTAAACAGCAAGGCTTTGCGGCGCTGTCTGCGCACTTGGCGGGCCGTAAGCCTATTAGCGCGTTAACGACCACCCAAACCACCACGGTTGATAAGCCCGCTGATAAATCTAAGGTCGCGGCACTGACTGCCGACGAAATCAAAATGGCCGATTCTTGGGGCATGTCGCACGCTGACTTTGCTAAAGCTATCGCCGCTGATCAGGAGCACAAATAATGGCTGCTATTAACGCCCCAGTATTACAAGCCTTGCGCACTATGGTGCGTAGCGAGTTTCAAAATGCTTTAGCTAAGACTGATCCACTGTATTTAAAAATTGCCTCAGTCGTACCAAGCAATACTAAGTCCAATACCTACGGCTGGTTAGGCTCAATGCCGACTATGCGCGAATGGATTGGTGCGCGGGTGATCAACTCCATCAAAGAGCATGGTTACTCAATCACCAACAAGACGTTTGAAACCACGATTGGCATTAGTCGTGATGATGTTGAGGACGACACCATTGGCACTTACAAACCTATGGTGCAGGCATTGGCGCAGGAAGGTGAAGAGTTCCCCGATGATCTGGTGTTTGCTCTGTTAGCTGATGGTTTTACCACTGCCTGTTATGACAGCCAAAACTTCTTCGACACCGACCACCCTGTGAATGCCAAGCACGATGGCACGGGTGCTGATGTTTCTGTGGCCAACATGGTGGCAGATGGTGCCTATACGGGTGAGCCATGGTTCTTGCTCGATACCACGCGCCCATTAAAGCCACTCATCTTCCAAGAGCGTCGCAAGCTGGATTTAAACACCCTGTTTAATCCAACCGATCCAGCGGTATGGACCAATAACGAGTTCCAGTTCGGTACCGATATGCGCTGTGAAGCGGGCTTTGGTTTCTGGCAGATGGCCTTTGCTAACAAGCGTGCCCTTAACGCAACCAACCTGTGGGACAGCTACGAGAAGATGACGGCCTTCACCCGTGATGGCGGTAAGAAGCTCAAAATTCGCCCGAACTTGTTGGTGGTGCCCGCATCACTCGAACAAGCTGCCCGCAAGCTACTTGAGCGTGAGCTGATTGATGAAGGCGGAACCACCGTGAACAACGAGCTTAAGGGCAAGTTTGAAATCTTAGTGGTGCCACAGCTTTAGGTGTTCACCCCTTAAGTTTGAGCAGCGAATCGCAGGCACAAGGATGCGCCTGCACCCCAACATCGAGTGAGGTAACAATGAAATGGCGAATCCTTCTAAGAACATTCAAGTCCTGTTGGTTGTCTGTCTTGCGCACACTGGCTATCGCCGTGCGGGCATGGCGCTTACCAAAGGCGAAAACCTTATACCGCTGGCCGAGTTGTCGGATGAGCAAGTCGCAGCGTTTGAAGCTGACCAGCGCCTTAAGGTATCCGTGCGTGATATGGCACCAGCGTCGGGGAGTGTGGACATTCCAGACGGTGATCAGACATTAGGCACCGATATCACAGGCACGCTCACTGGTGTGAAAGAGCCCAATGGTGAAGAGAAAGCCTTGGGTGAACTGACAGCAAAAGAGCTGAAAGAACTGGCAAAAGACTTGGCGATAACGGGTGTTAACTCGATGAATAAAACTGACTTAGTTAGTGCGATTCAGGCAGTAAAAGTCACTGTGCCAGGTGAAAACGAAACGGCTAATCCAAGCGCTGAAACGGAAAGCACTGAACCATCTGGCACCACCAACGAAGCAGGTGAATAGCCATGGCCCAATTGATGTACGCCACCCCTGACAACATGCTGAGTCGCTTTGGTGCACAGGACTTAATGCTGCTTACCGAGCGTGAAGACAGTGTGCCAGGGGAAATCAATTTCGCCTTGCTTGAGCAAGCATTGCGCGATGCGTCTGCCGAGATTGATGGCTATATCGTGGGCCGTTACACCTTGCCGTTAACCACTGTTCCCGCCGTATTGGAGCGTAACTGCTGCGATATCGCCCGTTACTTCTTGTATGGCGATAAAGCCCCTGAACAAGTCGAGAAACGCTATACCGCTGTGGTGAAGTTTTTAACCGCAGTGAGCAAAGGCGATATCAGTTTGGGGCTAGCTGATACGGGTGAAGTCGCTAGCCAAAGTGAGTTAGTGGTCAGTATCGACAGTGCAGGCAGCGTGTTTGGCCGTGCATCGTCTAAGGGGTTTATCTGATGTTTGAAATTAAAGATAACTACCTTGCTGCAGATGATGCGCTGACTCAACTGCTTGAGCCATTAGTGACGAGCCAGAAGCTGAAAAAGGTCTATCAAGCCAATGAGCTAAGCGAAGTGGATGAGCGCAGCCAAATCACCCCCGCCGCCCATGTGTTGTATCTGGGCGATACGCTGGCGGATACCGCACAAGGCGGCAACACCAGCCAAATTAAGCAGACTTGGCTTGTGGTATTGGCTTGCCGTTTATCTATTCACGAAGGCCAAGCAGGTGAGCGATTAGTCAGCCTGTTAAACGCGATTGTGGGTAAGTCCATTGCGGTGGATGGTCAGATGCTTGGCCCCTTTGTGCGAGTGAACAGCCCGATTAAACCCCGTTTCACTAAAAGCCACGGTTATTACCCCGTGGCCGTGAGTGTGCAACTGAGATTCAAACCCAGCTAACCCAACAACTTAAGATGAGGAAAATCCTATGAATGGATTATTAGTCGCAGGCAACTTTTTTGTTGACCGCTTAAATGCCCAAGGGCAATCAACGGGGATCATTGGTCCCATTAACACCACTAAGCTCGCCATTAAAACCGACGCCGACGAAAAGGTACGTGGCAGTAAAAAGAAAGACAGCTATGGCCAAGCTTTAAGCGTGGTGAAAATTGCAAAACCTGTTGAGGTGGAATGGTCGTTTGACGATCAACCCGCCGAACTGATTGCTATGGCACTGCTGGGTGATACCCAAGTGCTGAACACGGGCAGCGGCACCTTAACTGATGAGGCCGTGACCTTGCCTGATAATCAGCGTTGGATACAGCTACCTAAAAGTAACTTTGCTGCCCTCGGTTTTGTGGTGAAGAAAGACGCTGCCACCTTAGTGCTGGGCACTGACTATGAGGTGAACTATGCCCTAGGGCTAGTGCGCGCCGTAAAAGGCGGCGACATAGAAGCGGGCGGCGCGGTGACAGTGACAGGCCAACATAACGCCATTAGCGGCACCCTCATTCGCGGTGGCATTAACGCCCAAACCCGTGCGCGGATCTTCGGTGAAGGTACCAACTTAGAAACAGGCAAGCCGATTAAGCTCGATGTTTTCGACGCCAGCTTATCGCCTACGGCTGCGATCGATTTTGCCGCCAGTGAGTTTGTGAGCGCCACCCTTGCGGGTAAAGCCCAGTTAGTCGCGGGTAAGGATCATCCGTTCGAGTACCTAGAGCTGGATGCGTAAGCGGTTTTGCTTAACCCAAGGGTATGGCCGTACTCAATTGCCATGCCCTTTAATCCCCATTTAACCGCCGTTTAAACACCGTTTATTTAGATACTAACGAGAGCATTAACGAGATAGCCATGGCTGATAAAACCTTAGAACTCGCCCTGCGGATCGTGGCAGAAGCCACGGGCAAGCAACACATTGCGGCTTTAGTCGATGAGCTTAAGCGCATCGGCACCGAGTCGGATGCGGCGAATCCTAAGACGCAGGCGCTCGCTGATGAACTCGATGGTGTGAGTGATGCCAGCAAAGCGGGTGCGAATCAAGTTGATGAACTCAAAAACAGCCTTGATCCGTTAAGCGACCAGCTAGATCAAGTGGCCCAAAGCGGCCGCAACACCAGCAACCAAACAGAGCAGCTCACTAATGACCTTAAGCCCCTAGCGACAGGGCTTAATGACGTAGGCGATAGCAGCCAATCGACCAGCCAAAAGGCCAATACCTTAGCCAATAAGCTCGATGAGCTGGCTAACCAGCAAGACCTGATCAACACCTTTAAGCGGTCACGTAATGAGCTTGAACAACAAGAGCTTGCTGTCACTGCCGCTGCCTTAGCACTGCAGGACTTAAAGCAACGTGCCAGCCAAACAGATGCGCCTTTTGTGCAGCTGGCACGCTCTATTGATGTGGCAGAAAAAGAGCTGGAGCAAATGCAGCGCGAGTTAGCGCAGCAATCATCCAGCCACACTAAGCTGCAAAATGCTCTGTCGAAATCGGGCATTGACTACAACAACCTGACCACAGCGCAGCGCAAGTTAAGCGCCGAATTTGACGGCACTGGCCGCAATGTCGATAAGTTTGCTAATCAGTTAGATAAGGGCAATGCCAGCGCCCGTGATCATGCCAGTTCCCTGCGTGGCGTGATCGGCCAAGTGACCGCCTTAGCGGGGGCCTATTTGGGCTTTGACCGCGTGGCCCAAGCGGTGAAAGATATTTTTGCCACGGGCGATAAGTTTGAGCGCTTAGGTGTGCAATTTAATGCCTTGATGGGATCTATCGCAGGAGGAGAGCAAGCGACGGCATGGGTGAAGGACTTTGCTAAAAATACCCCGTTGCAGCTCGATGAAGTCAGTCAGGTTTTTGTAAAACTTAAAGCGTTTGGTCTTGATCCTATGAATGGCTCTATGCAGGCCATTGTAGATCAAGCCTTTAAGTTAGGTGGTTCATTCCAAGAAGTCGAAGGCATCTCACTTGCTTTAGGGCAAGCCTGGGCAAAGCAGAAATTGCAGGGAGAGGAAATCCTGCAATTGATTGAGCGCGGTGTACCCGTCTGGGAACTGCTTGAAAAGGCTACAGGTAAAAACACAGCTGAACTACAAAAGCTTAGCGAACAAGGCAAGCTTGGCCGCGATGTCATTAAAGCATTAATGGATGAAATGGCAAAGGGAGCGGCTGGTTCTGCCGCTGCCAACATGGCTTTGTTGTCCGGTTTGATATCTAACGCCAAAGATAATTTAAGCGCGTTCTATGCCGAGGTATCTAATGCTGGTGCTATGGATTGGCTAAAGGGCCAATTAACAGCGCTTAACACCGAGTTCGCCACTATGGCCGCTGATGGCCGCTTAAAGAAATGGGCGACCGAAATCAGTAATGCCATTATTAGCATCGGTGAAGGCGTTAAGAGTACGGCTCAATTCCTGTATGAATATCGCGATACCATTGCAACAGTAGCAGGCGCTTGGGCAGCCTTTAAAGTTGGTAGTTATTTTATCGACATGGCCAAAGGGACTAAGGAGGCTATCGAGTGGTTAGTTAAATTCGAAGCTACTCAGAAAGCTGCATCTGCTGCGGGAGTCGTGCTGGATGGTGGCCTTAAAAATACCGCAAAACTATTAGGTAAACTCGGCTTAGCAGGCGCTGCGGCGTGGGGTGTTACTGAAATATATGCTCTGGGCGAAGCGATTTGGGCATTGATTAAAGCGGAAGCCGCCCTTGAAGAAAGTAGAAAGTTTGCAGCTAAAACAGAAGAAGAAAAAAATAATCGTTTAAAAGAATTCAATGAAGCCACTGGAATACAATTCCGCAATATGGCTGAAGTACTGCAAGCAGAGAAAGATGGACTGATTATTTATGATCTGAAAGCCAGATCATACAAAGCTTATAGCGCTGAATTGGCGATTCAAAATGCCGAAGTACTCGCCCAAGAGGCAGCAGCTCGTGCAGCAACCGAAGCCACTAAAGATCAAACTGATGCGACTACTGCTTTAGGTTCAGCAACTAAAGCGACCGTTGAACCGATTAAGTTAACGATCGACCAAGCCATCAAGCTGACTCAGCAGTTAACTGAACAAGCGACATCACTCGATACTTATACTGGTTATATGGGCGGATTTATTCGCCAGTTAGATTCAGTCATTCTCACCTTTCAAGCCGCAGGTAAAGAATATGCGGGCCATGTTGAGGTGCTTAATCAGCTTAAGCTTAAGTATGAGGAGCAACAAAAGTACCTTAATGCCACTGCCAAAGGGACAGAGGCACTAGAGCAAGCCTATAAGGACTTAGGGCTGACCAGTACCAAGTCATTACAGGATACAGCTGATAAATCTAAAGCTGCGTTTGAGCTTATACGCGACAACAAAGAGCCTATTGATCAAGTCCGTGATGCTTTTATTAACTGGGCTAAGGCGGCGATTGTTGCGGCGGAAGCATCTGGCAAGACAGTCCCTGCGGGACTTAAGGCGCAAGCCGCTGCCCTGCAGTTAAGCGACGAATATCAAAAGTTGATCGATAAATCGAAGAACTATAGTGATGGACTGCAGAATGGTGTAACCCCTGCACATCAACGATTAGTAAAAGATATTGCCGATACCACAACCGCGTTAGGTAAAAATCGCACTGCATTAGCGGGTAGTACTGCGGCCAATACCAGTAACAGCGAAGCTTTGGTGGAACTTAAAAAGAACACCGAAAAACTTAAAGATCAGCAAGAAAAACTGAATGAAGTTAAGGCGCTTGAGGCAGCTAATTATCAAGAGCTAAAAGGCAAATATGCTGCAGTGAATGAGGAAATGCTGCGCTTAGATAAAAGTTATATTGATGGTGCATTATCAGCGGAAGAATATGCCCGCCAGAAAGAGCGCTTAGTCGAAATCCTAAACGTACTACGCGACCTTATGGGCGATGTTCCAGATGGCATGGACGACTTAACTGACAGCGAAAAAGACGCTGGCATTGAGGCGGGCAGAACGACTAAAACGTTAATGGAACAACGTGAAGAACTTGAGGCATTAGAGAAGAGCACTGGCCGCGCCACTGAGTATGTCAACCTGTTCGCGGGTGCCTATGCCCACTTAAATAAACAGTTCAACTTTAACGAAGATAGTACCGAAAAACTCAACGCCCGCGTCGATCAGCTGACTAACAGCATCATGAATAATATGCGGGTGAATACCGGTTTTTGGGGTGTGCTGGCGCAGCTCAGTAACCAAGCCTTTATCCGCGAAAAGCAGATCATCAATGAAACCTTGCTGACCCGTAAATGGACTGAAGAACTTGAAAGCTCAAGCATTAGCCTCGATCGCGTCAATCAAATTAGCCGCGAGGCAAAGTGGAATATACGCGAGCTAGGCGACGAAGATCTTAAGCCACTGCAAGCGGCCATTGATGCTACCCGCGATCGTATTCTAGGCCTGCGTGACGATATCAACGCGACCTTGGACAGTCTCAAAGATGAGATGGATCAGCTCAACAATAACCAAGCCGCTATCGAGAAGCGTCGCTATGAACAGCAACAGGATGAGCTTAAGGCGCAGCTCGATGCTGCTCGCACGGCTCAGGATAAAGAGTCCATTGTCAGTGCCCAAGAAGCACTGCAACTGAGTCAGCAAATCTACAGCACTAAGCTGAAACAAATCGAGGCCGAATCGGCAGAACGTAACGCACAGGCGATCGAGCGTGCATCAAGCAGTGCAAGCACCGCGACGAATTCCACTCGCAGTACTGCAAGCCAAACCACTTCGCCATCGGTGAGCAATCAGAACACAGGCGGCAGTGTACAAATTTATCGGCTAGAGCTGGTAATGCCGTCGGGCAATGTGGTGAAAGCCGATTTGCTTGATGAGTTTAAGCAGCTGTTTTTGCGCGAACTAGAACAGATTAAGGCCACCTCATGATCACCTTAGACACGCTTCAATTACCGCATTTTATTTGGCTTAACCGCTTTGGTTATACGCCCTTTGTGAGTAGCACTGAGTTTGCGCTCGATGGCTCGCAGCATGTTGAAGTGGCCGCCAAACAAGCGGGCCGCCCTGTGGTGTTATTTAGCGATGCAGAAGCCTTATCTGTGTTTAACGCCCTTGAGGCCCACGCCAATTCAAAGGGCGCGAACAGCTTTAACCTGGATATCAATGGCACTGCATTAACTGTGATGTGGGACTACAGAGAACAGCCCATTAGCGGCACGCCAGCGATCAATTACAGCGATACCGACCCCGACGAAATCGAGGCTATTACCTTGAAGTTAATCACCGTTTAAAGGCCGTTTAATATGACTATTTCCCGTTTAGATTTAAAAGTATTTAAACCTGAGTTACTGGGTTCAAGTAATGAGGCTGGCGGCCAACGGACTAAGAACGCTGTGCAGTCAGGCCAGCTTAATGAGCTATTTTCAGCGATATCCGATATCGACCATGCCCAATCCAGTATCGACATTGTAAAAGCGTTCCCTGCACTAGATACGCCAGACACCAGCACTTTGATTGATGCCCATGTGTTTATCAGTGAGCCACCGATAGACCCATTAGTTAACGTATTCATGATCGAGTCTGCCGCGCTGGATGATGAGTCTCGCATGACAGATATGAAAGAGATCATTGAGTCGTCAGTCACTGCAGGGGAATTGATCCGTGAAGGTGGTCCAGGCTTCCTTGTGAACCAAAACTCGTTTTCCTCAGATTACCTGCAGTCGTCCTATCACTTTAATGACCGCGACTATTGGAAAACCACTTATCTGCAGGTTGGCCAAGTGATCTGTATTACCGTGGAATATCCTGGTATTGAAAACGTGGCATGGCCACGCAAAACCCATTTCGGCAAAGTCACGCGTACCAGCATCGTGAACGGTGCTGTGGGTACCGTAGTATTCGACCCGCCGATCCCTTTTGCGACACCAGAACCCGGTTTGCAAATCAATGGCCAGAGTAAGTGCACTCGCTTGCGATTATCTAACACTGCATCACCATTGAAATTCCACGGGGTAACTAAGCTGACTGCCGCCGCCAGCGGGGTAAGTTTAGCTGTGGGCGCGACTCAATTATCGTTACTGCCTGCGATCACCACTTTAGCGCCAAAGCCCGGCAATACCATCACGGGTGGCAGTGATAACGGCGATGCCACTGTTAGCCAAGTGATCCGCAAAGTAATTAGTCAGCCAAGTGCCCAAGGGACGTACAGCTATACCTTCACCACAGCGGATTTACTGATAGACACTGATGTTGTCACTGCAGTATCAACAGATCCTTATGGCGTTTTCGGAGGGAGTAGTGCTTTAGTTCAGTCGATTACTGTCGGGACAGGGAACGTGACCGTTACGCTACGGCCTGATGTGCGCTTTGCCTATAATCCCACTGTCTCGCTCTATTATGTTTCTGCTTACAAATACAGCATTTACTCAAGCGCTAGTGCATTCCCAGCGAATAAGCAGCTAACGGTTGGCAGTATCAAAGGTCGCGCTGTGTTTGCCGATAGTAACTATGTTCCTCAGGATGTATTTGAAAATGTGAATAGCGGTATCGGTAAGTTGTATGACACCACTGAGTTGCTGGCGACCATTGATTATTTTACTGGGGTGGTAACTAAGCAAACGGTAAGCCGTGGTGATTTTACACTGACCTATTCAGGTTTAGTTGAATCAACCACTGCAGCGGCTGCAGGCGATACTACGGCTAAATTTGCCTTGAGTGTGGCTAACCCATTGTTAGAGAGCTTTTACGTGCAGGTTGAACGGATATCCGACCATGCCATTATCAGCGCCTCATCTGACAACCAAGGCGTGATAACGGGCAGTGGCATTAGCGGCACTATCGTAGATGGTTTGGTTGAACTGTTATTTACCAATCCGGTGGATTTAACCACGCTGCGCTATGACATTACCGAACAATTGCGCCAGTTACCCCCCGCCGAGATTTATGGGCTAAACCCACTGCGTATCCCCAATGATGGCATTGTCGATATGTTCAGACGCTGGGGCACTGTCGCGCTGTCTCATACTCAAGTGCAGCAAGTCACAGGCTCTGTCGGCACTGTGTTTACGATCCGTGAAAATGCCCAGTTTGTTGATATTGCCGATGCCAATGGCGCAAGCCTATGGACCCCTAATAATGACCATTTCACCGTAAACAAGGTGGCAGGAACGGTCACGATTAACAGTGATTTTACGGGGTTTACTGCGCCGTTTGTGCTAAGCGATACCATTATGGAACTCGGTCTAGTTTCATCGTTTTCAGGCAATAGCCTTGTGTTGGCCAAGCCCTTAGCCCGTGAATATCCGGTAGGTACCACATTAGCCAGTGTGCAAATCCTTGGCGACCTGCAGGCGCGCGTTGGCAGAGTGCGCGATATGACGGCATGGGCTAACAATTGGGACCTCGATGGCGACCCAGCAACGGGCAACGTGAATGCGGTTGACTATCCGTTTGAAGTCAAAAACACCACTGCAGTGAATGAAGATTGGGTATTGATTATGACCTCAGCTACCGCATTTCGCTGTGTTGGCCGCCGTCTTGGCCAAATTGCCGCAGGCGATACGCTGAATGATTTTGCGCCCATTAACCCACTGACAAATGCCCCGTATTTCATTATTCGCTCAGGCGCATTTGGCGGAGGTTGGCAACAAGGCGAAGCGATTCGTTTCGCCACGTTCGCGGCCTCAAATCCGATTATGTTGCTGCGCAATGTGCAGGTTGGTCACAGTCAAATCACCACAGATAAAGCCGTGTTGTCATTTTTCGGCAACGAGTCATAGGAGAAATTGCAATGGGATTACCAGTTACTGTTTATCGTTATACCGATGCGGGTGCCCCGCAGTTGGTTAATGCTAATGCGTCAGAGTGGATTAACATTCTCAAAAAGGTTTTGGTCGAAGGTTATGGGGGTAAAGCCCCACTAGGCTGGACATTGGAATTTGAAAATGCAGCCGCTTTGAAAGTTGCGTTTCGCAACACCACAACTGACGGGGGGAGTGGCGGTTATTTTCAATTTAGTGGTGCGAACTCGAATAATGCTACTTGCTACATGTGGGCCAGTGCAGGCATGAGTGATCTCGATGCATTCATCAAAGAAGTGCCATACCGAGCTTTGATGAATCAATCGACTCATAGAGGTTGGGAAATTATTGGTACATCGAGAGGGTTTTATTTAATTTTACATCAAACCAATAAGATGACAATGTCAGACGGGAACAGCACTAGCAGCTATTCATATTTTCAAATGTATTTCATTGGTGACGCTGAGTCGTTTTATGCAAATGATCAAAGTACCTTCACCTTAATTAGCGGTACTGGTGGTGGTAATACAACAAATAATTTTGGTGTAAACCATAGCGTTAAATATGCACGATTTTATGATACCGATGGTGGGAATGGTGGGGTAAAAGAATACACCGCTAACGATCCATTTACAGGCAATAACAATACAGCAAGTTATAACCAAAATGCAGAAACCTTAGGTGTTCAGCACATATTATCACCATTACTACTGACTATTACTTATAACTCAACAGATCGTAACGGTACTGTTTCGGCAAGCAGTATGATTAGCCCAATGGTGAGAGCCAAAGTACCCGGTATGTATTCCTCATGCTTTATTGGATACAGGGATGACGATTGGCCGATTGATGTGCCGATGAATGGTGTCATGCATACGCTGTTAAGATCGAACTTTGTACCTCATCTTTGGATCAATACGGAACAATGGTATGACTAAAATTATCAATGTTTCTGCAGCAAAAGATAGGGCATTCGCTCAGGCTATGGTTGAAGTTGATGCCGATATTGACGCTGAGCGAGTATTGATTATTAATCGTTTAAGTGGTGAAACATATCAAAATTTCAAATTGCAAAACAATAAAGTGATGAAATTTATTGTTCCAATCCAACACAGTAATACTCACTCCTTACTGGTTGGAATATTAGATGATGATAACGTTTATAACTCTGAAATAGTTGATGGAGTTAAGGCCGAATTAATTAATGGCAACATTGTGAATGTACGCTAATGACAGCCATCATTTTAAGATTTACTAAGCCTTGGCCTAATAAAACTTCACCGATAAAAATCCGGTTTGGTGATGACTCTATTCCTGAGTTACCCGATCTACCTATCCGTGTTGGCAGCATAGGTATGCTTTGCGGTTTGGTAATGGATACAGGTCAAAGTGTTGAGCAGAAAATTAGCCTCATTACACGTAGCCAATCACACGGCACTCATGCACTTTTTGCATGGGAAAGTATTCTTCTAAAGCAGCAAATCAGCTTGTTATGGAATGCCTCGCCACCATTAGCGGGAGAAGCGTTCGCCATTGAGTGGCAGTGGAATACGTTGATACCTTTTCAACTTGATATGAATTGGTTGGTACCAGAGGCTCATAGTCAGCAAGCAATGAGCAATTGGATAGTGCCAGAGCTGCAGCAGACAGTGCTTGGAATGCAGTGGTCACAAGCAGCCGCCAAGAGCCAGCAAATTACCGTTAAATTGCATGTCGGCGAGCAACTCGCGACAGAGATAGCGCTTAGCTATACCAACATTCAAAGCCAAGGTGATAATAAGACTGTTGCATGGGCTCCCCATGCGGCGCGTTGGGTATGTTCCAGTAAATACGTACCTCCAGTGGGTAAGGTCACGCTGCGCTTTAGCGAACCTTGGATTAACTCAACCAGACCAACACGGCTTAGATTTACGGCCTCACCGAACGTGTGCTACTGGGACGATGGCGGCGGCCTGATAGGCACAAATCCATCTTTACCCACCATTGATTTTAAGATCCCCATCGAACCGCAAATCAGAAGGAGTTACCTCATGCAGCCTCAAATCAGTTGTGTTCGTGTGAGTGACGGCGTTGCTGTGGTGCTCAAATCTGTATCTATTTCCCAGTCCCGTTCGCAATGGGCCAGTAGCGGCAGTTTAACGTTTTCATCTCGTATTGATGCCGAGCGTGCCGCAAATGAATTGCTGAAAATAAGCATTAACGGCTATGACTTTTACCTGCTTTGTGAGTCTCCCAGCGAGTCTAAAGCCTTCGGTAAAACCAGTTATAGCGCGACAGGTCGAGGCCGTTTAGCAACTCTCGCCAGCCCGAACCGAAAGGCCATCAATTATGTGAATGTGGTATCCCGCAGCTTTATTGGTTTGATGGTCGATATTGTGGCCAATACTGGGTGGACCGTCGCCAGCCAGATCACCGATTACCCAGTACCCGCAAATGCTTTTAGCTATGCCGCAAAAACTCCCGCAGAAGCCATTAATATGATGGCAAACAGCATTGGGGCCATGCTCGATGTGAACGATGAAACTCAGACTATAACGGTGATCCCTCAGTGGCCAGTCGTGCCTTGGAATACCGCAAGCGCAATTCCCGATGTGATTTTGCACGATGGAGTGATCCTCGAATTTAACGAGCGTATCGACATTCGTCCCGATGCTAATGCGGTGTTTGTGCGTGGTGAACAGCAAGGTGTGGCGGCGAAAGTGAAACGTTTCGGGACCGCTGGAGACAACTTTGCTGCTGATATAGTGGATAAGTTAATCACTGATAATCAAGCCGCGAGAATGCGCGCAACGGCCGAATTAGCCAACGCAGGTAATAAGGTGCAAAACAGCATTCGCGCTAAGGTCATGGCGGATTTACCGCCCATGCGACCAGGCATGTTAATTGGGGTTCGCAAAGGTGCCGAGGTGTTTAAGTCAGTGTGTGAAAGCTTCAGCATAAGCGGCAGCGTTAATGAGTCAACGGGGATAGTTACAGTGAATCAGACCGTCACGCTATTGCGTAATGAGGCCATGGCATGAGCAACATCTATCAACGCTTAGCGAACCTAAACCCTAAGCCTCAGCGCAGTGTTGCCACTGTGATTAACGTGACGAATGGCACCACGACAGTGCAGCACGCCGATGGCAGTTATCAGACTGTTTTGGGTGACTCAGTTGCCAGCGGAAAAGTGTATATCGTTGATGGCCAGATCCAAGGCCAAGCTGCCGACCTGACGTATGTAGAATTAGAGATATAAAAAAGCCCCTCATCGAGGGGCTAGTCATACTACTTTTTGTCTTTTGATCTCAATGTTCTGACATCATTAATGATCGAGCTAATGTGTTCCGTCCATGCCGAGTGGCTCATCTGTCCTAGCTCATCTCGCTTACTTTCAACGCAATCAAGCATTATCACTAACTTGCTTTCTAAGCTTTGAAATGGGTCGGTACTCACAACGTGCATATAATCTCCTTTCATTTATTGCGTCAACAGTTACTAATTTTTATGGTTACAAGCTTTAACTGTGTGTTTTATGTTCAGTTAGTCTTACTCCTTCAGGATCATGCCGATCTGTATCTGGTTATGAATCTCAGAATAAAATAGTTCCTAAAACGCGCAATGGCATATTCAGACCCTTTTTATCGGTTAAAGAGATTTAACCACAGAAAACACCATAGGTTTTCTTTCGAAATTCAAAATGAAATACAGTTGCGTGATCTAGGAAGTGTGTTAGTAGGGAGAGTTTACGAGGTGTTTAAAGGTGGTTTATACCACCTTTAAAGCGGTTTAATTGGGATGGGTAAAAAGTGAGGCGATTAGCTGATATAGTGTGATCAACATTAGCGCGACAAGTGATCACAATTCGCGCCGCGCTACACTGCCAGAAGCAATTGCCATTCGAGATACTTATTTAGAAAATTGATGCTCGAAGTGCATTGACTAAGAGAAAGGCGCCATTGGCGCCTTTATTCTGCTTCAATATTTTATACTAATCATATTAAATCAAAGTATTACGCTTCATCTAATGAGTAGGGCAGGGCTTGGAGCGTTAAATGTGATTGTTCATCGTCGGCAAAACGTAGCTGAGTATCATTAGCCGTGTCATTAGGAAGTACGGCGGTTAACAAGACTTGGTTGCCGCGCTGTACAAACTCAATGATTTGACCGCCACGGCGAAAACTGTCTTCCATCGCGATTTCGAGGCCTGATGCTAGGGTGATTTGAAGATTGGTGTGACCGCGCAAAATATACAGGGCGCGTTTATTACCACCGCGATATTTCATTCGCGCTATGGTTTCTTGTCCCATGTAACAGCCCTTATTGAAGCTGATACCGTTAACCGCTTGTAGATTACACATCTGCGGTACGTACTGACTGGCATGGCTGGCGGCAAGGTTGGGGTAACCCGCTGCAATCTCTAACGCTTGCCATGCACTGGCGTCAAATACACTCAGTTCCGATTGCGCAACTAAAGCCGCTGCGGCATTTGGTGTTAATACTAAAATAAAACGTTCAGCGTCTTTTAAAATCGCACCCTTTTCAATGAGAGTGAGCTCTTGCTGAATGTCACCAAAATGTTTGTTCACGAATTGGCTTGCCTGTTCACCGGCAACCCCGAGCAGAGTCCATTCAGCGGATGCATTGCTTAGGGTGGCTTTACTAAACACGGCATATTTTTGTAACTGGGGTAAATCGACTTCGATGGCATCCTTTGGCATCAACATAAAGAGTGCATCTTGAATGGCAAAGGTTCTGAAACTTGCCAGCATTTTACCTTTAGGATCGCAATGGGCGCCCCAGCGCCATTGATCCGTGGCCAATGAGCTGATATCTGTGGTCACTTGGCCATGGATAAAACTGCGGCCTTGTTCTCCAACGACTTTGATGAGGCCCAAATGAGATAAGTTGGCAAGCATAAGTGGAGGCAAGGTAGCGTCCAGATCCCAATGGGGCGTAGAAACTGAAATAGTCATAGCGAGATCCTGAAAATGAAGACGATGTGAGAGGCTAGATTGTAACGGAATTCCAGTTAGCTCAAAAGCATAAGGCGCACATATCTGTGAATGATCTGTGCGCCTTAATATGTGTGCTTTAGTCGATAGGCTTAAAGCGAGTGGAGTTTAAAGTTTAAAACAGCACGCGGGTACGCAATGTACCTTCAATCGCTTTGAGTTCAACTAAGGCTTCTTCCGCTTGAGTTGTGTCGACTTCCATCACGACATAACCAATTTCTGCGGTGGTCTGCAAATATTGGGCGGCGATGTTGATGCCTTTTTCCGAGAAGGCTTGGTTGATCTTGATCAACACGCCCGGACGGTTTTGGTGAATATGCAGCAAGCGCGAGGTGCCTTTATGCGTTGGTAATGACACTTCAGGGAAGTTAACCGCAGAAACGGTTGAGCCGTTGTCTGAGTATTTAGCGAGCTTACCCGCGACTTCGATACCAATGTTTTCTTGGGCTTCGGCCGTGCTACCGCCGACATGCGGCGTGAGTAGAACATTGTCTAAACCGCGTAGAGGACTGATAAATTCATCGTCATTCGATTGTGGTTCAACGGGGAACACATCGATTGCGGCACCTGCGAGGTGACGTTCTTTTAACGCAACGGTTAAAGCTTCAATATCGACTACAGTACCGCGTGATGCGTTGATAAAGATGCTGCCCTTTTTCATTGCTGCAAACTCGGCAGCGCCTATCATGTCTTTTGTTTGTGGAGTTTCAGGGACATGTAAGCTTACTACATCAGCTTGTGCTAATAGGAGTTCCAACGAATGGACTTGTTGTGCGTTACCTAGTGGCAGTTTGTCTTCGATATCGAAGAACACGACGCGCATACCTAAGGTTTCCGCCAGAATGCCAAGTTGAGTACCAATATGGCCGTAACCAATCACACCTAAGGTTTTACCACGCACTTCATAGCTGCCCGCTGCGGTTTTCATCCAGCCGCCACGGTGAGCGATAGCGTTGCGTTCAGGGATACCCCGCATCAACATAATGATTTCGCCAATCACGAGTTCTGCAACACTGCGAGTGTTTGAGAAGGGAGCGTTAAATACTGGGATACCAAGGGATTCGGCGGTGGCAAGGTCAACTTGGTTGGTTCCAATACAGAAACATCCTATCGCGATTAACTTCTCGGCACGTTTCAGCACCTCTGCAGTTAATTGGGTACGCGAACGAAGTCCCACAAAATGCGCATCTTTAATGGACTCAAGTAAGGCTTCATCGCTTAAGGAAGCTTTGTGGTATTCGATATTGGTGTATCCCGCACGTTCAAATACATCGACCGCAGATTGGTGGACGCCTTCCAACAGCAGGATCTTGATCTTATCCTTGTCCAGCGAATGTTTCGCCATGATATGGGTACCCTCTAATTAATAGAAATGTTTCTTATGATATGCTCACAACCTTCACCCACCAAAGTAGCACTTTTTTTGCTCAGTGTGGAGGGCTAGATGGCTAAAGTTAATATTCTAAATTTAGAACAATATCGCATAAGAGGAAGAAACATTGAATAACAAAATCGCATGGTGCGGTATTTACCTCTCAGTTTTGGTGTGGTCGGCGATAAAACCCGCAGATCCTTTCACATGGTGGCTCGAAGCCTTGCCTGCATTGATTGCTGTACCGATTTTATTCTTTACTCGTAAACGTTTTCCACTAACACCTTTAGTATATTTTCTCGTCTTAATACACTGCTGTGTGTTGTTTGTAGGCGCTCATTATACTTACGCTGAAGTGCCGTTATTCGACACGATTGCCGATTGGATGGGTTCAGAACGTAATAATTACGATAAAGTGGGTCATTTTGCGCAAGGTTTTATCCCAGCTATGCTTGCCCGTGAAATTATGTTGCGTAATCAAGCTGTTAAACCTGGGGCTTGGTGTGCGTTTCTTGCCACTTGTTTTGTGCTCGCTTTTTCGGCGTTTTATGAACTGATCGAATGGTGGGTTGCTGTGGCAACCGGCGAAGGGGCGGAAGCCTTTTTAGGGACTCAAGGCTATGTATGGGATACCCAATCTGACATGTTTCTTGCCCTCATTGGTGCAATTGTCGCGTTAGCTTTACTGTCTCGTTTTCAAGATAAACAAATCGCGAGACTCAAGCAGAGGATTTAGCGGCTAAAAGTGGGTGATGCTCTCTGTTCGAGTTGTAAGACTTTCTTCCCTGAAATGTATGGTGTGAGTGTGATGACATTGAGTTGTCATACTTTAGTGTTGTTATTGTGTTTTCTTTGTGTTGCAACTTTGGATTGATAACGTCATAGTTGGAAAGTATTAGGTGCTGGGCGTTGGCCAAGTAAAACGGTATTTTTGACTGTTATTCCATTTTATTGTGGTGAGTTAGTCGAACCTACTAGCATTAAACAGGGAATAGTACATTTGGGTGATGTTTTTCAATCGTTAACTAGTCAGAATTAACTAGGTTAATGGAATGTTGAAAAATCTAACTAAAAAGACGAGTCAAACATACCATTTTGCAATAGAGAATACTTTTCAGGGAGGAGAGTCATTGAGCACAATTAATGAATTGGTTTTTTTACACCAAATGGCCGCGCCATGTCATTTAGCGTTACTCGCTGAATCCATAGGTTTGAAAACGCGTATAGTAAAGCATGCGGCAGAACTGGATTTAGACAAGAGTCGCCGTAGTTTTTATCTGATCACCCAAAAAGGTTCTGCATTAGATAACAAAGGGATACCTCTGTTAGCTTCGCGATTAGTGTCACATTTTCCTGTGGCGCTGTATCAAGTTGAGCGAGACTCCTTAGACCAAGAATCTGCAATGTTGCTCGGCATTCGAGGTATTTTATTTGCCGATCAACGTATGGATCTGATGTTAACGGGTTTACGTAAAATGGTGGCAGAGGAACTTTGGTACGATAGAACTTTGCTAAGCAAAATGTTCCGCCGTGTCGTACAAAAGTTAGAAGGTAATAATGAAATGCCCTCTGATACTGTGGCTATGCTGCAGATGCTGACATCCCGTGAACGCACTATCATTCAATTCGTATCGAGTGGTGCGAGAAATAAAGAAATCGCTCATAGGTTATGTATCAGCGAACATACAGTGAAGGCGCATATTTCTTCTATTTTCCGCAAGACACAGTCTCGTAATCGGGTTGAGCTTTTACGTTGGGCGCAAACCTATCAAACTCACTTTGAGCTGTGCAGTTAGTCAGTTAAAGATATTGGTCGTTAGCTTTTCGCTGTGAGTGGTTAATGTTAATGATTACTAGCATATCAACATAGAAAAGCGGGAATGTTTATTTAAACATTCCCGCTTTTTGTTTAATACCCTTTTTATAAACCACCACTAAAGAGTTTAGCTGTGGTGGTTTAACAGTATTGACTAGTATTGCACTACAGTGGCAACGTTCATATTGCCTGATTGGTTCACGTTGATGCTGTTGTTAGTGCCTGCTTGAGAACCTAACACTAAGTTGTCATTACCCGTTTGAGTGATTGACAGGCTGTTATTGTCACCGCTAACGCCAAATGAATTTGAAGCAAATGAAGTGTCGTTATCGCCGCCTACCCAGTTACCGTTACCTGATTGAGTAATTTGCGCGGTGTTTTCATCACCTTCAATAATCAGGTCAATAACGTTAAGATCGCCACTTTGAAGTGCGCTGACATCGGCATTGTTGTTGCCAGCAACAGAAATCAATGTTTCGTTCTCAGCGCCATCTTGCTCAACATCAACTTCGTTATCGCTACCCACGGTATCTACATAAGCAAAGTTCTCATCGCCTTCTTGGCTGACTTCAATACTGTTATCTTCACCATCAGCGAAGGCAATGATTTCGTTGTTATCGCCTTTAGAAGATAAATCGAAGTCATTATCTGTACCGTATGCACCAAAGGTCGCGAAGTTCGCATCGCCTTTTTGTTTCAAGTCAACATCGTTGCTATCGCCCCATACTTGGAACTCCGCACCGTTGACATCGCCTTTTTGAGTGATAGTAATATCGTTATCATCACCTTGGATATCGGCCACTAAAGTATCACCGATAGTGTTGCCGCTGCCATTTTGGGTAATATCGACACTGTTGTCATCACCCGTAGTCATCGCAAGATAAGCCGTGTTGCCGTTACCTTTTTGATCCATTGAAATATCGTTGTCGCTGCCGGCCAGTGCGTAAACGAAGCCAACATGGTTATCACCTTTTTGGACCATGTCTACTGTGTTGTCATTACCTGCAATACCTTTCGCTGCGCCAAAGTTATTGTTACCCGCTTGATTAACAGAAACGTCGTTGTTGTTACCCACGTTAGCGGTTAAGTCGAGAGCGATTAAACCTGCTTGGTTGTTGTCACCGATTTGTGTGATTTTACCGTCGTTGTTGCTGCCTTCAACGCGAAAAACTGCAAAGTTTGCGTCGCCTTCTTGCTCAACAAACACGCTGTTTTCAGCGCCAGTGATTTCAACTTGGCTTTCGTTGACTTCGCCTAATTGGTTAACGAATACTGTGTTATCGTTGCCAGTAACATCGCTACTGCTTTGGTTAAAGAAACCATCTTGCGACACATTTACATTGTTGTTGTCACCTACAACATTTGCACTTGCCACATGCCAGTCAACTTGTTGCGTTATTTGGACCTTGTTATCATCACCCGTTGAATTAATAGCCGCTTCATGCCACACACCGTCTTGGATGACGGTTGCGGTTTGATCTCTACCTGTTTGTACAACCGCAGCGGCGTTAAGGCCACCCGTTTGTGAGACTAAAGTGTCTTGGGCTTGGCCTGACTGTACTACGCTAATTTCACTCACTGTACTGGCAGCAAAAGCTTGACCGCTTAAACCTGTTGCAATGGCCAAAGCAATAAGTGATTTTTTAGCTTGTGATTTCATGTGACGCTCCCTGTTTAATATTGAGTTATTGAGATTGCAGCACCATCCGCAATCTGTTGAATCGAAAAGTTGCCGCTTCCTAGTTGGTTCAGTTGCACGAGATTGTCATTGCCAATTTGTGTCACTGAAGCCGTATTTTGACTGCCGACTTGCAGTAGTTGGACTTCATTGTTTGAACCAATCTGTGTGATTAGCGCATCGTTATCATTGCCCACTTGTGTTACATCGGCCTTGTTATCGCTGCCAGACTGGAACAGTAATCCTTGGTTGGCAGTGCCTTGTTGAACCAGCTCGATAAGGTTATCGCGACCGGAACGTTCCAGTAATGCCTGAAGGGTTACGGGTAACTCGTTGACATTCAGCTCTTGTGCTGAAGTCATACAACTACAGAGCAAGATCAGCGGCACCAAAAAGCGTATAGAGGTATTTGGCACGGGTGACTCCTTGCATCAAATATCTTGGGCTGCTTAAAGCAACTTGCATCCCAAATTCAGACCTGAAGATACGAGTCCCGTTAATATGTCGCAATTGGCCAAACGGGTATTTATTCTAGAAAGGATTAACGGAAGGTAAATGATAGCTGTATTTATATCGTATTGATTAAATAGATTTTATATGTTTATTGACGTGTTTTTATTTAAGGGGTCTAGTCTAGTTGTCCTAGTAGTTAAGTCGTATTTGTTGTGAAGCGAGTATTTGATTTTTAAACAATGCAATAACAAGTGAAGGGAAATACATCGACTATCGCGTTTGCATTTTCTTGATAAAAAAGCACGCGTTTGTGCCAGTGAGAAACTGCTGTGGAGTTTAATTAACTGTAGCAACCTATGTCATTTACCCTGTGTGCAACAACAGGCTTCTTGTCCTTGCAGTAATGAATTCTAGGTTAAACAAAGGGACATTACTGTGAGCGGAAGAGTAACCATTATTATGATTAAATTCCTTAATGGGGTAGAGAGAAGATTAATACTACTGTTTTATGCGAGATCAGTGCTTTTCTGGTTCTTTTAACTCTTCATGGAATGCTTCGGTACTGATTTGGCTTTTACGGTCTTCTAGTTGCTGCATCGCACTGTTATTACTCACAGTTAACGCATTGAAGCGAGTATTGATATCGTCCATTTCGTTAATGTATTCAGGATCGGTTTTCTCTTTATTTTGCCAATAACGCTTACGTTCTCATTTCTGCAATTCACTGGCGCGCAGAATTTCAAAATAGCTATTTTCCTGCTTAAGACGATATATCTCGCCGTCGAGTAACTGCAATAATTTTTCTTTAGAAATGGTTCGACTATTCAGTAGAGTGTGTAAGGGATCGACAGGAATGTCCCTTTTATCAGAGTCTACTTCAGTCGTTATCCCTAACTGGTATTCGATTTTATGTTGGCTAAATTCCTGCGGACAAGCGGTTTGGCTAAAGACAATTTTGTCATCTTTACGGCATTTATAAATAGTATTTGCCTGTATTGCAGTGGGCAAAATAACACAAATTAGGGTGAGTATCAGTCTTGCCATGAGGCCACAAATCCTTTGTACACTTGCATAGCTATTATGATTTAATTGTTTGATTAAGCATGATAAATAATGATTATGACGTTTACATTATTATGCCTTTATAACCGTTTTTATTAGGCTTAACCGGCTGTTAAGTCCAATAAATTAAAGGATTAGCCATGCATCATTAGAAGGTCAAATTCACTCGTCAATGTCTGCCGCTAATCATTTACCTTAAATTAACATCTGCATCATACTATGGCGTAAATTTAGGGATAAAACCAGTTTTTTGACGCTTCAAATTTTTAGCGCTGGGATTGATTCTAAAGAAGAAAATAGCTTCTGGTCGGTCATTAGGTAAATAAAAAGGAGCGACTGCTCCTTTTTATTTATTGATAACGCTTAAGAGATTAGCGATCGAACCTTAAGTTGTCGATAAGTCGCGCTTTACCTATATAGGCAGCGGCCAAAATGACTAAGGTTTGGTCTTGGCTCTGCGCTTTCTCAAGCGTGTGAGCATGACGAATTTCCAGATAATCCGGCGTAAAGCCCGCCGCCACTAAACTGATTTTCGCTTGCTCGGTGACAGCATCAACACTCTGACCTTGTTTGATCCCTGCAGCCATAGCATCTATTGCCTGTTTTAACGCTGGTGCCGCGGCTTTTTCTGCGGCGGTGAGATAACCATTGCGCGAACTCATGGCTAAACCTGAGTCCTCACGTATGGTATCAACACCGATAATCTCAATCGGTAATGACAAGTCTTCAACCATAGTTTCAATGACTAATAGCTGTTGATAGTCTTTATTGCCAAAGAGTGCCACATCGGGCTGTACTATGTTGAATAGTTTACAGACGATAGTCGCAACGCCTCGAAAATGCCCCGGACGGCTAGCGCCGCAGAGCAGATCTGAAATACCTGGCACTTCAACATAGGTTTGTTGCGCTAAGCCCTTGGGATACATCACGGCTGGTGTTGGGGTAAACAGCAACTCAGCGCCAGCGGCGGTGAGGGCTTCACTGTCGGCGGCAAGTGTGCGTGGGTAGGCATCGAGATCTTCATTCTGGCCAAATTGCATTGGATTGACGAAAATCGATACCACCACATGATCACAACGTTTAGCCGCTTCTTTCACTAAGGTGATGTGTCCCCGATGGAGATTGCCCATGGTCGGCACGAAGGCGACAGTTTCGCCCTTGGCACGCCATGCACGCACTTGAGTGCGAATATCATCAATATGGGCGCTAGTGATCATTGAGCCTTACCTTGCATAAATCTGTTATTTGTTAAAAGTGTGTTCTTCGCCAGGAAAAGTTCCTTGGGCAACTTCGTCGATATAAGCACGTACCGCAGAACGAATTTCACCGGTTTGTTTTAGGTAGTTTTTCGAGAAACGTGGAATGTAACCACTTGAAATACCTAACACATCATGCATCACCAAGATTTGACCGTCGGTCGATGCGCCTGCGCCAATTCCAATGACTGGAATCGTTAAGGCTTGAGTGATCGCCGCAGCGAGAGGTGCAGGGATACATTCCACTACGAGTAGTTGAGCCCCTGCAGCTTCTAAAGCTTTAGCTTCGTCGAGGATGCGCTGGGCATTTTCGGCATCGCGGCCTTGCACTTTAAAACCACCAAACACATGAACCGACTGAGGCGTTAAGCCTAAGTGGGCACATACAGGAATACCGCGTTCGGTGAGCTTAGTGACGGTTTCGAGTAACCAGTGGCCACCTTCGACTTTGACCATGTTTGCGCCAGCTTGCATTAACTCAGTGGCGTTGACCATGGCTTGTTCTGGCGTGGCGTAACTCATAAAGGGCATATCGGCGATCAGCAGCGCACGTTCGATACCGCGACGAACACAGCGAGTATGGTAAGCGATTTCTGCTGTAGTGACGGGCAGGGTATCGTCATGGCCTTGGAGAACCATTCCCAAAGAATCGCCGACCAGCAGCACATCGACACCTTCGCTATCGAACGCGCTGGCAAAACTGGCATCATAGGCTGTCAGTGCCGTGAATTTTCTACCTTCCTGTTTGTATTTCAACAGGGTTGAGCTAGTAATTTTAGACATATGGATGATCTTCAAACCAAATAGAAGTGGTGTTATAAGCTAACTGAGGACGGACTTCAATGATCAATGCCCAGTTGTTGTAACTCGGCCAACATTTTTGTATCGATAAGACTGTCGATGGCAGTGTTGCACGGCAGAATCAGATCCGGTGCAATTGCGGCTAAAGGCACGAGCACAAAGCTGCGCGTTTTCATGCCGTAGTGGGGCACTTTGAGTCTAGGAATGTCAATGTTCTCATTACCATACAAGAGTAAATCGAGATCTAAGGTTCTAGGCCCCCAACGCTCTAGGCGGACTCGACCTTGGGTGTTTTCAATATGCTGCAGTGCATCGAGTAAAGCTAATGGCGCAAGATCAGTATCGAAACTCGCCACCGCATTTACATAATCGGGTTGCACGACATCGCCCATAGGCGTCGAATGGTAATAGGGAGAAACGATGAGACTGTTGCCTAAGGCGGACAATGCCGTCACGGCATTGTCCAATTGAGCCTTGGGATCTTTAAGATTTGCGCCTAATGCGACGTAGACGCGGGGCATTATTCAGCCGTTTTAACTTTAGGTGTGCCACTCGCTTTAGGTGCGTTCGTCGGCGCTGAACCATCGGCATTAGGTGCACGAGGACGGCGACGACGTTGGGTGGCATTACGGTTGCGGTTTGGCGATTTACTGCCGCTACGCGCTATAGCTAAACGTTCTGTTTCATCGGCTTCGACAAATTGTTGCCACCAAGCGGCACTTTTAGCGATATTACCCGCTTCGACTTCGCCCCTGAGTAAGAGTAAATCGTATGCGGCTCTAAACTTAGGATGCTCCATCAGTTTAAAGGCGCGGGTGCCTTGGCTACGATCAAAGCGTAACTGCAACTGCCAAATGTCTTTTGCCGGCGTACTAAAACGGCGCGGAATACTAATGGTTTGGCATTGCTGCTCCATCACATCGCCCATGGCGGCAAAGAAGGCATCGTATAACGTCAGGCCACTTTCAACCGCGATATCTTCGGCGCGTTGACGCAGTGGATACCAGAGAAGCGCAGCATAGAAGAATGAAGGTGTGACCGGCTTATCTTCGTTAACTCTTTGATCTGTGCTCTTCATGATGGCTTGCACCATTTTCATGGTCGTACCTTTAGGATCATCTTTCAGCAGTGCTGCCACTTGCGGAAACAGCGGTACGAATAGCTTGTATTCTTGCATCAGTTCGAAGTTGGCTAAGGCTTTACCTGCAAAGAAGAGTTTTAACACTTCTTCGTACATACGCGCTGCCGGAATATCTTTGAGCAGCGGCGCTAATTGTTTAATCGGCGCTGCTGTTACTGTTTCGATACCCATGTTGAGTTTAGTGGCGAAACGCACCGCCCTTAACATACGCACGGGATCTTCACGGTAACGGGTTTCTGGATCGCCGATTAATCTCAGCGTGCCAGCTTTGAGATCGGCCATACCGCCGCCGTAGCTGCGAATCGAGTAATCGCTGATATCGTAATAGAGGGCATTGACAGTAAAGTCGCGGCGCTCGGCATCTTCATCGATTTCGCCATAGACGTTATCGCGCAGCAAACGCCCTTCGGCATTGGCTTTCGAGACTTTCTCATTGCTTTCGCCATGGTGACCACGGAAGGTGGCGACTTCAATCACATCGCGACCGAAAACAATGTGCGCTAAGCGGAAACGGCGACCGACAACACGGCAATTACGGAATAATTTTTTGATTTCTTCCGGTGTTGCATTGGTCACTATGTCGAAATCTTTCGGTTCAATCCCTAAGAGTAAATCGCGTACACCGCCGCCGACTAAATAGGCTTTAAAGCCAGATTTATTCAGTCTGTATAATACCTTAAGGGCATTCTCGCTGATTTGTTTGCGCGAGATGGTATGGGCATCTCTTGGTACTAACTCTAAACTCAAAGCACCGGAACTTTGTTCAGGTGTTGTTGGTTCAATCTGAGCTGGAGTCGGAGCGGTCGTTTTAGGCGCGTCTTCAAATAGCTGTTTGCAGAATTGGCTGATACGGCGAAAAATGGGACACCTCGAAATATGATCTGTTATTTGATTAAAAATCTGGCGGCTATCATATACCAAATGCGGCCTAATGAGTATATCAGGGCTCGATCAGTATCTCAGATTGTTGCGGTATAGTGGATAATTGAAACTGATCCACGGCTTGAGCGAGCATTTGTGCCACAGAGCCGCGGGTTTCGACTGGTGTTTGGCCTAAAAATGCCAGCGCCGCATTGAGGCTCGCCTGTGGATTAAGTGTATCAATTGCCTGTGCATGATTCTGTTTTGAGAGCTTAAAGCCTTTACTTAAGCAGGCGAGTGGCAAGTGCAGCCATTGCGGTGCGGCTAAACCAAAGCTTTGATACAAACTCAGTTGGCGACAACTGGCTTCGATTAAATCGCAGCCTCTAACCACTTCGGTGACCCCTTGATAAGCATCGTCGAGTACCACGGCTAGTTGATAGGCGTACAGACCATCACTGCGTTTGATGATGAAATCCTCTGCGGCAAAATGGCTATCTACGCAAATATGGCCCATTAGATTGTCATAAAATTCTTGCACTTGCGCCGTGTTGACGATTCGCACCGCACCCGACCTAACAAGATTTGCAGACTGGGTTTGTGGCAATCTGTGACAGCGGCCATCGTAGACGCCGCCCATGGCTTGAATTTGCTTGCGACTACATTGGCAGAAATAGGCTTTATCTTGGGCGAGCAGCGAGTCAATTTGCGCTTGATAAGCCGCTGTGCGCTGGCTTTGATACAGAGGCACATCATCCCACTCAAACCCATAGGCTTCTAAGGTGCGTAAGATATTATCGGCGGCGCCTTTGACTTCCCGCGGTGGATCTATATCTTCGATGCGAATTAGCCATTTACCCTGTTGCGAGCGGGCGCGCAGATAGCTGCCAAGGGCGGCGATAAGCGAGCCAAAGTGCAAGGCACCCGAAGGCGAAGGCGCAAAGCGGCCGACATAGGGCTGGCTGGATAAATCGAAATGTAATAGCTTTGACATAACAACTAGATGGCGTTTTAAAGTCGCGACGGTAAAAGTGGATGTATTTTAGAGGGATGCTAAGAGAAAAGCGAATCGGGGTAAATTGGAGTGAGCTTGGCTTAAACTCGTCGAGTTTACGAGTTGCTAGAAACAAATAGGCGGGGAAATCCCCGCCCAGTATGCTTGATTAACCAGCCATTTGTTTCTCTTTGATCTCTGCAAGCGTTTTACAGTCGATGCATTGATCGGCTGTTGGACGCGCTTCGAGACGGCGGATGCCGATTTCGATACCGCAAGAATCACAGAAGCCGAAGTCGTCTTCTTCAATTTTTTGCAGTGTTTTTTCGATTTTTTTGATCAGCTTACGTTCTCTATCGCGAGCACGAAGTTCGAGGCTGAACTCTTCTTCTTGTGCTGCACGGTCAACAGGATCGGGAAAGTTTGCGGCTTCGTCCTGCATGTGGCTAAGAGTACGGTCGACCTCTTCACGCAACTGATTGCGCCAAGCTTCAAGAATTGTCTTGAAGTGACCCAGTTGCTTAGCGTTCATATACTCCTCACCCGGCTTTTCCTGGTAAGGATTTACACCTGCGATAGCGAGTACGCCAAGTTTTTTGGTGCCTTCAGGCATAACGCATCTCCTGTAATCATTTGCGTTTGTAGGGCGTCCTTAAGAACGGCCGCTATCTATAGCAGAATCTTCACATCGAGGCAAACTTTTCATTCTGCTTTGATTGAATTTTTTGACTATGTTCGCTAATTCAAATGAAATCAAATTTAACTCAGCCTTAACATCATACTCGTACATCGCAGGCTTGGGCTAGGTGAATCTCAGTCGGGGAGATTTTACAGCGATAGGCTAGCACTTCAACGCCGGCTAACACAGCCATTTTCAGTAACTTAGCATATTCAGGGTCGATATGTGCTGCTGGGGCAACACTGAATATTTCACTATGCTGCACCACAAATAGCAATACTGCTCTATGGCCTTGACTCACCATGTGCATCAATTCACGTAAATGTTTTTGACCGCGTAGGCTCACAGCATCGGGAAAATAACCTTGGCCATCTTCGAGCAAAGTACAACTTTTGACTTCTATATAACAGGCGGGTTTTTGAGCACCCTGTAGCAGGATATCGATGCGACTATTTTCATCACCATATTTAACTTCACGGCTGAGGCTGTCATAACCCGTGAGCTCCTTGATGATACCTTTATTGATGGCTTCTTCGGCTAAGGTGTTCGCCTGACCTGAGTGGATACCGATCAAGCCAGCATTTGGCGTGGTCATCAGTTCCCACGTATGGGCATATTTACGTTTAGGATTATCAGAGGTAGAAAACCACACGGTTTCACCGGGATACAAGCAATTACGCATAGAGCCGGTATTGGGGCAATGTAGGGTGATCTCACTGCCATCGCTTAGCTGCACATCGGCCAGAAAACGCTTATAGCGGCGCAATAAAATGCCCTGTTGTAGTGGCGGTGTAAATTCCATAGGTAGACCTATCTCGGCTGTTCTAGGTCGCAAAGCCTAGCAAATTTCGCAAATGTTTACAGATTTTACCTGAGTAACTTCAGCCAATCACTTTGCGTCATCGCCTGCTAGCAGTAAACTGCCGCCATAAAGTTTGTTCTGATTGCTGATTGATTGTTCTGATTGATTATTCTAAAACGAATCGAAAAATAAGGATCCCTAATGAGTGAACTAAAAGTAACTGAATTGATGAAAGTGCAATTAACCAAAGAAGCACCGGCAGCCCACTGGGGCAAGGCTGATGTGACTTATACTGCCGACGGTGCGCAAATTCATTTAGCGGGTGGCGATGAGCTGCGTCAAATTCAAATGGCGGCCCGTAAACTGCGCAGTCAAGGCATTAGCAGTGTGGAATTAGCTGGCCAGTTTTGGGATCTCAATAGCCAATGGGTGTTTGCCCAAGGTTTTGCGACGGCAAAACCAGGCTATCAAATCCATTGGTGTGGTGATGAGTCTGTGCAAGCAGAATTGCAACGTCGACTCGATGTGGCGACCTTTGCCCGTCAACTGATCAACGATACGCCTGAGAACCTGTCGCCAGTGAAGCTTGCCCAACAAGCAGCAAAATGGTTGGCTGACGTTGGTGGCGACAAGGTGAGTTATCGGATTATCGAAGGCGAAGCGCTGCTTGAAGAACAGTGGATTGGTATCCATGCCGTCGGTCGCGGCAGTGAGCGTCCACCGGCAATGTTAGAGTTAGACTTCAACCCATTAGCCGCCGATGCACCCGTGTCTGTGGCGCTTGTGGGTAAAGGGATTACCTTTGATTCTGGCGGCTACAGTATCAAAGCTTCTGAAGGCATGTTAGGCATGAAATGCGATATGGGCGGCGCGGCGACTGTGACTGCAGCACTTGGTTTAGCGATCAAGTCTGGCCTCAACAAACGCGTTAAACTCTTCTTATGTTGTGCTGAAAACTTGATCAGCGGTCGCGCCTATAAGTTAGGTGATATTCTGACCTACAAAAATGGTGTAACAGTTGAAGTGGTGAACACAGATGCGGAAGGGCGTCTAGTGTTGGCCGATGGCCTACAAGCTGCTTCTGCTACAGGCGCACCTTTTATTATCGATGCAGCGACCCTTACAGGCGCCGCTGTGATGGCGGTGGGTTCTAACTACAACGCGATTTTCTCGCCACAGGCGGATGTGTTACAACTGGCACAGCAAAAAGCCACTAGCGTTGCCGAGCGCGTATGGCCGCTGCCGCTGGATCCTTGGCACAAAGAAATGTGTCCATCTGCCTATGCTGACACCGCAAACAGCCGCGCAATGAAAGGCGGCGGTGCAGGTGGTGCTTCCAATGCCGCTGGTTTCTTATGGCGTTTTGTGTCACCCGAAGCTAAATGGTTACACGTTGATTTAGCTGGCGCTTTTGAAGATTCAGCTTCTGCCATGTGGGGCGCGGGTGCAACGACTCACGGCGTATTGACTATTAGTGAATTGATTAAAGGCTAAGCCTAGCGCTAAGACTAAATCAGATATGTTAGCTAAGATCCATTAAGATTCTGTAGCTTTGATTAAAACCGCCTACGGGCGGTTTTTTATTGGTTGAAAGATTAGAACACTCGTTTACTTGGCGTTTTAGCGGCTTCATGGCATGTTATGGCTGAGCATTTTTAATTGGAAAACATGATGATAACTATACGAAAAGCAACGAAAGTGGATGCTCAGGCCTGCTGGGATATCCGCAATGCTGCCATTAATAAAGGCTGCGCCGGATTTTATGATGCGGGCGATCTGGTGATTTGGACCGAGGGCGAACTGACCGAGCAATTTAGTCGTATCGTCGATGCACATTTTTATGTGGCAGAGTTGTCCTCTAACGAGTCGCAGCTTAAGACTGTGGTCGGCACTGCCATGTTGGATGAACCCTATGCCCAGTTAGAAGCCTTGTTTGTTTCCCCCGATGCTATGGGGTTAGGAGTTGGTAAAGTGCTGCTGCAATTTATTGAAACTATGGCTTTTAATCAGGGGATTGCCCAGCTCAGATTAGAATCAACTTTAAATGCGGTGGATTTCTATCGCCACTGTGGTTTTGGTGGTGAGGGTTTAGAGGAGGAATCTATCTACTGTTCGCCCAGAGGAATAGCCTTAGAGTGCATGGTGATGTATAAAAATCTAGGACGGTCTTTGGTCTGCTAGGGCGCCGCAAAAAACGCTGCTGCTAGAATCTAAGGCGTTGCTTCGCAACTGCTAGAACGTCGCGTTGCGGCTACGGATAACGGCATGCAGCAAACTGCTACAGAACGTCACTTTGTGACTCACGATTTACGGAACAGGCTTTGCCCTTTCGGTAAGTGCAGCGTTCTGTGAGTGAGTTTACGAACGTTCTGTTTTCCTAGAATCTAGAGCCTATTTTCTGAGAGGTTGCTGACATATTCGAGGGAATCAACAGATCAAGCATAGATGTGGAATTAACTCTGAAGACTTAAAGTTACGTTAAAAGGTTGCTGACATACTCAAGGAAATCAACAGATCAAGATGGGGGAATTAACTCCCAAGAGTATGCCAACTATCGTTCTTTCGCCTGAAATCCCGATGCCGACAAGATTAGCGCTAGTGGCTTAAATAAAACTTAATCCATTGCCAAAAAAGACTTTATTTCCTTAGCCTTTAGTCAAACTTGCCCACAAATCCTCAAGGTTTCAGTTCGCTTCTGGGGTATTAAGTTGTTGACGTTTTTCCATCAAATCTTTAATCAAAGGCGTGAGGATCAGCTCCATCGCCAGCGACATTTTGCCGCCGGGGACGACGAGTGTGTTGACCCGTGACATAAATGAACCTTGGATCATATTGAGGTAATAGGGGAAGTCGACATTATTGATACCGCGGAAGCGGATCACCACAAAGCTCTCGTCTAAGCTCGGAATATCTTTGGCACTAAATGGGTTAGAGGTATCGACCGTCGGTACTCGCTGAAAGTTAATGTGAGTACGGGAGAACTGTGGCGTCATGTGCTTAATATAGTCGTCCATACTGCGCACAATTGATCCCATGACTTTTTCACGGCTGTGGCCACGTTCCGAAGTATCGCGGATAATTTTTTGGATCCATTCTAAGTTGACTATGGGCACCATGCCGATCAGCAAGTCCACATGCTGGGCGACATTGGCATCACCAGTAACCACACCGCCATGTAAGCCTTCGTAGTAGAGCATATCGGTATTTTCAGGTAGTGGTCGCCATTGAGTAAAAGTGCCGGGCATCTGGTTAAAAGGCACTGCCTCATCGAAGGTGTGTAAATAGCTGCGGGTTTCACCTTGGCCTGTGGTGCTGTAATCGCGAAAGCATTGTTCTAAACGAGCAAAGTTATTAGCCTCTGGGCCAAAATAGCTAAGATTGCGGTTTTCAGCTTGGGATTTGCGGATCATGACTTCCATTTCGGCGCGGGTAAAATGATGAAAACTGTCGCCTTCGACAAAGGCGGCGTTGATCCCGAGTTGGCGAAAAATATGGCTAAAGGCGGTGGTGGTGGTGGTGGTTCCCGCGCCTGATGAGCCTGTAACTGCAATAATGGGATGTTTTGCTGACATTTTTTCTACCTAGCTAGGAACCAAAAGAGCCGCTTATGGGTAAGCGATAAAAACGCGAGTACTATTTATACGGTACAGAGGTAGGACTGGTCAATCTTGCTGCTGTGCTATTTGTTCCGCTGAACGTATGGCGAAGGATTCATCGTCTTCACTGTACTCTAATTTCAGCTTACCTTGCTTAAGTGCTTGTTGACATTGGATTATAGCTTGAGCAAGTTCCTGCTCATCGAGACTGGCAAAGCTGCCATCCTCCACTTGACCGAAGAGATATTCGCGGATCAGATTGGCCAGCGTTTCCTGCGGGAGTTGTAACAGGGTTTCATAGGGAATGAGCATCGGTGCTTCCTTGGAGAATATTGTCGCCGTTGATGGGGTCTACGCTAAGTGGGTCAACACTTTGATCGCCGAGTAAAAAGTGTAAAATCCGTCGCTCAAGATAGAAGCGCGGTTTCCAAGGTGTACCGCCTTCGATAAAGCCAACATGACCGCCATAGGGATGCAGTTCGTATTCCACATAGCCCGACAATTGACTCGATTGGGGGATCACTTCATCGGTCATAAAGGGATCGTCCTTAGCATGTATGATGAGCGTCGGTTTAGTTATACGGCTGACAAAGGGTAAGCCACTTGCACGCGTATAGTAATCGTCGACGCCGTCAAAGCCGTGTAATGGCGCTGTGACTTTATCGTCAAAATCATAGAAGGTATTTAAACGGTCGACCTGCAACTGGCTTAGCGGCATAGAGATGGCTAAGTCGGGATCATTCAGTTTATGGCTTATCTTCTGTTGCAACTGTTTGATTAAATAACTTTGATACACCTTTGAAAAGCCATTTTCCAAGCGTTTAGCACAGGCTGACAATTGCAGCGGCGCAGAGACAACCACAGCGCGGGCTAATAAACTATCATCCTGATATTCGCCTTGATACTTAGTCAGCACATTGCCGCCTAAACTGTAACCTACGGCTAATAAGGGCGATTGCGGATACGCGCTTTTCAGTGTCGATAGACTAAACTGTAAATCGTCCGTATCGCCACTGTGATAACTGCGGGCGAGGCGATTGGCCTCACCCGAACAACTTCTGTGATGATGCACGACGGCAGCGAGTTGCTGTTCCTTACAGGCTTGCAGTATCCGCCGCGCATAATGGGACTGAGCACTTCCTTCTAAGCCGTGGATGATCACCACGATCGGTTTGCCAGACTGTGGAACATCCTGCCAATCTAAATCGATAAAATCGCCATCAGGTAACTCTAAGCGCTGCCGCTGTAATGCTGGTTTGGCCACTTTAGTGAATACGGGTAAAATCGTTTGTATATGGGGACTCTTGGCCCACCAAGGTGGCATAAAGGAATTTGGCATAGATGTTTATCTTGGTATCGGCTATTGCTGAAAATTAAAACGTGTGTTTAATTTATACCCAAACCAACTCAAAATGCTGAAATTCGTATTTTGAGGTCGCTTGGGTATAAACTCGCGGCCATTGTAGCACAATTGTTTTTTATGCTGATATTTAGGCCGACATTTAGGTTGATAATTAGGAGATAGAGATGAAGCGACGAACCTTTATAATGGGTGCGTTTGCCGGTACGGCGGCGTTAGCCTTAGGGGTTAATCTCTATTCTCCTGAGTTTAGTTTGCCCGAGGATAGCGAAGGCAAAGATTATCGTTTGTTGTTTAGCGTGCTTTTGCCTGTGATGCTCGACGGCGCCTTGCCTGATGTGGCCATCCATAAGTTGGCGGCGCAAAACCGCACTTTAGATGCCATCAAACAGTCGATTGCTGTGTTACCCGATGAGCAGCAAACCGAGTTATTTGAACTGCTCGATATGCTCGAAAATCGTCTTGGTTTACTGGTACTCACCTCGAGCATGACGCCGCTATTGATGCGCTCTCCCGCCGAGTTAACTGATATGTTAGAAACCTGGCGCCACAGTTATTTTGCTTTGTTACAAACGGCTTATCTTGGATTGCGGGAATTAGTAATGGCAAGTTACTACGCTTGTCCTGAGCACTGGAGCCGCCTGCATTATGCCAAGCCTGAACTGTTCAAATAGCGAGTCCATTTTTAACCTAATCAAACGCCGAATAATAAGCATCTTACCCGCGACAGTGGAGCACTCAAGTTGGCAATCATAGATCCTATAGTGAATGGTTTAAACTCTGGTTGGTTGCACACTGATGCGAGCCAATTGCAAGAAAACCAGCAGTTTGAAGCCGATGTGATTATTGTCGGCACAGGTGCTGGCGGCGGTGTGGCGGCTGAAATCCTTACCCAAGCAGGGCTGAGCGTGATCATGATTGAGGCGGGACCGCTAAAATCCTCCAGCGATTTTAATATGGAAGAGCGGGTCGCTTACCCCAACTTGTATCAACAAGCTGCGGCGATGAAAACCGCCGATAAGGCGATTGGCATTTTTCAAGGCCGCGCAGTCGGTGGCTCAACCACAGTTAACTGGACCACTTCTATTCGCACTCCGACCGAGGCGTTAGCCTTTTGGGCGCAACATAAATCGGTTGTTGGGCTTAATCGCGAGAGTTTAGATCCTTGGTTTGAGCAAATGGAACAACGGCTCAACATTCATGAATGGAATTATGAGCCTAATCGCAATAATGCCGCCCTGAAGCAAGGTTGTATCAATCTTGGCTGGGAATACACAGTGATTAAACGCAATGTGGCGGGTTGTTGGAATACCGGCTATTGCGGCATGGGTTGTCCGGTCAATGCGAAGCAATCTATGCTAGTCACCACGATTCCCGCGGCACTTGAGAAAGGTGCGCAGCTGATCAGTCGCGCTAAAGTGACTAAGATTGAGCACCATAATGGTCAAGTGTTTGCGTTAAAGGCGCAGGCGTTGGATGTGAATTTACGACCCACTGACGTTGAGCTGTTATTTAAGGCTAAACATTATATTTTGAGTGCGGGTGCTATCCATACACCGACGATTTTGATGCGTTCGCAAGTGCCCGATCCCCACCAACTTTTGGGTAAACGCACCTTTTTACATCCTACTTTGTTATCTGGCGGCGTATTTGCCGATTCGATCAATGGCCATAGCGGTGCGCCGCAATCTATCTATTCCGATGAATTTGTATGGAACAATGGCGCCGATGGTGAGCTGGGTTATAAACTCGAAGTGCCGCCGGTGCACCCGATTTTAATTGCCTCTAAAACCTTAGGTTATGGTACGATCCATGCTGAATTAATGTCACAATTCAATCAGTTACAAGTGACTATCGCTTTGATTCGCGATGGCTATCATACCGACAGTCAAGGCGGTGAAGTACACTTAACGGATAAGGGTTTTGCTTTAGATTATCCGCTGACCGATGCCTTTTGGCGGGCCGCGAGACGCGCTTTTGCCAGCATGGCGGAGTTACAATTCTCGGCGGGCGCCTTAAAAGTGTTGCCGATCAGCGATGGTATGCCTTACTTATCTTCGTGGAAAGACGCTAAAGAGAGCATTGCGCAGATGTCACTCGCGCCACTGCGCACTATCGTCGCATCGGCGCACGTGATGGGCGGTTGTCCCTTCGGCGAAGATGAAAAGCTTTCTATGGTCAACAGTTATGGTCAGTCGCACTATTTAGAGAATTTATCTGTAATGGATGGGTCTATCTTCCCGACCAGCCTTGGCGCTAACCCGCAGCTGTCGATTTATGGCATCACGGCGCGTAATGCCACCGCACTCGCACAGAAGCTCACTGACGGTAAAGCCTGATGTTATCTTATCAAAATGCAGCTTAGCTTGATAAAGCTTGATGGGGTGTGAATGTCTGAAAACATATTACGGGAAGGTGGTTGCTTATGCGGCGCGATTCGTTATCAGATTGAAGGTGAACCCTTTGATGCGGATTATTGCCACTGCCGTTCGTGCCAAAAAAGCACGGGCTCTGCATTTGGGGCTTGGATGGATTTTAAACTCAGCCAAGTGATTTGGCTTAAAGGTCAGGTGACTGAGTTTGCATCGTCTGAGTTTATTCGCCGTGGATTTTGTGACCAATGCGGTACATCGTTAACTTACCGACATACTCAATATCCCGATTATTTGACCTTGAGCATAGCGAGTCTGGACGATGCTAATCAAGTTCAGCCTAAGTACCATATTTATACTGAGAGTCAGCTGAACTGGTTGGTGATCGAGGATGACTGTGAACGCTATCCGCAAGGCCGCAGCTGTTAGCGGCTCAGATGATCATAGCGTTAATTTGATTGAGTTTGAGCTAACATGGTTGAGCTTGTTTTAACTTGATTAACTTAGATCAGGGCGCAATGAGGCCGATTTCGTTGGCGTCAATGTCACTGAGTCCAAACAGGCTTAAGTAGCTCACTAGATTTGTCGCTTGGCCGTTTGGGCTGAGTTCATTGAGTTTATTTAAGATGGTTCGCTGCGCTTTACGTTCCATCATCAGCTCAACGGCGAGCATCTGCTGATACTCTTGCTCATTCAGGCTGGATTTAGCGAGTTTACGTAATTTGCGATAGGGCGTGAGAAACCTTTCATCCCATTCACCTACGGCAGTCATCAGTGCTTGCCATTGGTCCGTGCTGTATTGCTGCGGCCCAGACACATCCATAGTGATATCTAAATATTGTGCCAGTAGCAGTAGATTGACGTTCACCTGACAGCTATTTTGCAATTCGAGACAGAGCGCTTTGTTTTGCGCATAGCTCATATCACACCATTGCCAGAGTTGACTGTCGAACTGGGTTAAAACCGCCATACTATTTCCTTGTATTGCCGCTGCTACTGACTTTTATGTAAAAGAACGCTGGAGTTATTGTTGCTCCATGACCTCTTGCTCCATTGCATCTATCTCTTCTTGCAACTCGAGCCATTGCATTTCACTGTCTTCTAAGGTTTGCGTCAAGCTCGTTCGCTCGGTTAATACCGAGGTTAGCTTGGCTTTGTTATCTTGATCATACAATTCGCTATCGGCCAGCAAGTGCTCTAGCTCGGCGAGGCGTTCGCTCAGCTTTTGTTGCTCGGTTTCTAACTTAGTTTGTTTGCGCTTGAGCGGCGATACCTTTTGGCGGATCTCGGCCTCGAGGCGTTTTTGCTGTTTTTTATCGGCGGCAGGTTTGATCTCGTCGCTGGTGCTGTTTTGATTCGAGTTGGCTTTCGCCGCATCGAGCAACCATTGGTGATAATCGTCTAAGTCACCGTCGAAGGCACGTACTTCACCTTGATCGACCAGATAATAATCACTACAGGTTAAACGCAGTAAATGCCTATCATGCGAGACGACAACCATAGCGCCTTCAAAGGTTTGCAATGCCATTGTCAGGGCGTGGCGCATCTCTAAGTCTAAATGGTTGGTGGGTTCATCGAGCAGCAATAGGTTAGGGCGTTGCCAAACTAATAGCGCTAACACTAAACGGGCTTTCTCGCCGCCAGAAAAGGGGCGCACAGGTGAAAGCGCCATATCGCCGTTAAAACCAAAACCGCCTAAGAAGTTGCGTAGCTCTTGCTCTCTGGCATTGGGTGCCAGACGTACTAAATGCTGCATCGGCGTATCGTCGAGGCGCAAAAATTCGATTTGATGCTGGGCAAAGTAACCGATATTGACGCCAGGGTTAGGTTCATACAAACCTGTCATTGGCGATAATTGACCCGATAACAGCTTAATTAATGTCGATTTACCCGCGCCGTTACGGCCGAGTAAACCAATGCGCGCACCCGGTACTAAGTTTAAATGCACCTTGCTCAGGATTGGCTTATCGCTATAACCGATAGCGACTTGCTCCATCTTAATCAGCGGATTGGGTAGGGCTTCTGGAGCACGAAACTCCATATAAAAGGGGCTATCGGCTTGAGACGGCAACAACTCAGTCATGCGCTCTAGTGCCTTTAAGCGGCTCTGCGCTTGTTTGGCTTTACTTGCCTTGTAACGGAAACGGTCAACGAAGGACTGCATGTGCGCACGTTCTTTTTGTTGGCGTTCGAAGGCAACCTGTTGTTGCGACATACGTTCGGCACGAATGCGCTCAAAGGCACTGTAATTGCCTTTGTAGAAATTGAGTTTTTGATTTTCAACGTGGACGATTTCATCAACGATTTCATCGATAAAGTCCCTATCATGGCTGATTAAAATCAGCGTGCCTTGATAGGACTTAATCCAACCTTCGAGCCAGTACATGGTATCTAAGTCCAAGTGGTTGGTCGGTTCGTCGAGGAGCAATAAGTCAGAGCGGCACAGCAGCGCTTGGGCTAAGTTGAGGCGCATACGCCAACCACCCGAAAAGCTTTTTACTGGATTGCTTTGCTCGGCTTCACTAAAGCCCAGACCCGCTAACAATGAACCCGCGCGCGAATGAATCGCATAACCACCGATAGCGTCGATTTTGCCGTGTAAGAGTGCGATGGCATTGCCGTCGTTATCTTCTTGGGCCTTGTGTAATAGGGCTTCTAATTGACGATATTCGCTATCGCCATCGATCACATATTCCAGTGCCGAGACGTCGAGCGCAGGGGTTTCTTGGGCCACAGTGGCAATTTGCCAGCCAGAAGGCAGACTAAATTCACCTTTATCTAGGCTTAAGTGACCTAAAATTAATGCGAGCAGTGAAGATTTGCCTGTGCCGTTAGCACCGACTAAACCGACCTTATGGCCGGGATAAATCGTGAGAGAGGTCTCATCTAGCAGGGTTTTGCTGCCACGGATTAATTGCGCTTGGTTGATGCTGATCATTGACTACAACTTGGTTAGAACGTGAATTCGTCAGGGCACAGATAATAGCGTACAACCCTGTATCAAACCACAGCCTGACCCGATAACTCGGACAATTATTCGACTTTTCAGGATGATCTTTAGCGAATCGCATCACATCGACCTAAGACCTCATACTTTCAGGTAACACTGGTATTCAATCATCAGTGTGGCAAAATAGCGGCAATTTCTTCGGCCGAGTCCCTTGGCCCTGCTATCTGGTCCTTTATCTATTATGACAAACACTAAAATCAAAAAGCGTTTCGTAGCCGGTGCTAAGTGCCCAAAATGTAGCGCCAAAGACAGCATTTTACTCTACAAGGAAAACGGCATCGAAACCGTTGAATGCACAGAGTGTGATTACCGTGAACAGCAAACCGATGAAAAGGTCACAGAAAAAGCCACCGGTGCTGTGATCGGCGTGTTTAAACCGGATTAGGTTGAAGATTTAATTCAATTGGGTTGCTTCGGCTGAGGACGCCCTGTCCTATGTCTTATTTTTCCGTTTGTAGCTTTGCGAGTAAAAGGTGCGCAAATCATTAACCACTCGCAATTAGCTCAAGTTCATTGAAACGGTCTGAGTTAGATATCAGAAATGGTAGCCTAAGCATTGGGTACGGTTATGACCGCTTACCTTAAACATCACAAGACTTTTACCATAAAGAATTTACTGCCGGTTTCTGGGTAGGCTTGTTGTATCCACTGCACGCGATAGTCGTGGCGCTCATAAAAGGGCTTAGCTTGAAAATCTAAGGTATCGAGTAGGGCAAATTGGCAGCCGCGTTCTTTTGCTTGGCTTTCTGCGGCTAACAATAAGTGCGTGCCTATACTTTGGAGTCTTAAAGAATCATCGACCCACAGATAATCGATTAACAACCAATTGCCGAAGGTTTTGCCGCTTATTCCCGCTAACAGTTTACCTTCGGTATCTTGTAATTTGAGGCCGAGATTTTTACGGCTAAGCCCCTGCCATTGGACTTGGTTGAACTCGACAATTTTTTGTTTTATAGCGTCGGCGAACTCGGTTGATTCATCGTTAATTAAGCTTAAATTCATCGTCACTTCTCGTTTGATTTTTTATGATGTTAGCTCTGAATATCTAGGCTGATAGGCATTGGTATGCCGCCAAGGATTAGGGTAAACTAGCGCCTTTGTCACTGGCCATAAGTATCGTAATGGAAACTTTTTACAGTCTATATCCTGCGGTTAAACATCTGCATTTTACCTTTATCGCGTTGAGCGTGTTACTGCTTACCGTGCGCTTTGTCCTGCATCTGCGCCAATCGGCTCTGATGGAGAAGAAGCTGCTCAAGATAGCGCCCCATGTTATCGACACTTTCCTACTGCTGTCGGGCTTAACTTTGTGTTTTATGATCCAGCAATTTCCTTTTGTGGATCCTTGGATGACCGAAAAAATCGGTGCTGTAGTTGCTTACATTGTCCTAGGCGCCATTGCCATAAAAGCGAACAGAAACAAATTGTTCAAAGTGTTTGCTTACTTAGGCGCGATAGGTTGGTTGGTTTATGCTGCTAAATTGGCTCATTTTAAACAAGCGGTATTATTGGGTTAATGGGTAACTACACTCTGCAAGATGGCATTTCATTGCCCGAGTCGGCATTGGATGTAGGTGCGCACCTTGGATTTTCTAAACTTGAAGCCGCTAAATGGGCTTGGTTTGAAATGGCGGGAGCCGTATTAACTCATTACTTGGTTGATCAACAACAGCGTTTTAATGCGCTGTTGCATTGGTTTTACGAGGATTTAGGTTTTTGTGTTCGTGAGAACTACTTCAGTACCGAGGCGGCAGATTTAGGTACTTGCTTAATTAGTCGCCAAGGTAATAGTACTACGCTGGCGACGGTATTGATGTTGCTTGCGAAGCAGTTAGATCTTGAATTCGAACCCATATTGCTACCTGGCAATACGGTGCTGCGTTGTAAGATTGGCGGTGAAGTGAGTTATTTGGATCCTTTAACGGGCAAGGAACTCACCCGTCACCAGTTGCACGTGTTAGTGCGCGGCGAGTTAGGTAATGCTGCTGAGCTTAAGGCAAGTTACTTAAAGCCTGCAACGGTGAAAAAACTGCTGACGCGTATGCTGCATGAGCTTAAGGCGGGTTGCATAGTGTCGCATCAATTTGAGGCAGCGATGGAGTGTTGCAGTCTGCTGTTGCAATGGCATGTTGACGATGTACATTTGAATCGTGAGCGGGCATTTATTGCACAGCAGTTGGGTTGTATTAATGTGGCCGCCGCCGATCTGCAGCATTTTGTTGATAATAGTCCTCACGATCCCGTGATCGAGATAGTGAAGATGCAGCTCAAAGAATTAAACGAACACGCCGAGGTTTATCACTAAAGCAGAGCCTTTCGGGGCTCTTCTTATTTATTCAACTTTTATTAACGAATTCAATCCGCAAAAATAATAACACTGGGCAGATGGAAGTTTGACCCAGGGACTTAAAAGTTAAGTCTCTAATAAAAATAATAACTGTATCAACAGGGAGAAATTAGCATGACAAGCACGGCTTTAGTGACGAACGATGCCACGGCGTTAGGAATACTCGCGACAATTCTAGGTTTTGTATTTTATACCAGTAGCAGTAGTCATCCTTTTTGGCAGAAGTTTTATCGTTTTATTCCCGCCCTTTTATTGTGCTATTTCTTGCCATCGTTATTGAATACCTTTGGGGTAATCGATGGTAATACCTCACAACTGTATTTTGTAGCATCCCGTTATTTGCTGCCAGCTTGTTTAGTCTTATTGATTTTAAGCGTTGATTTAAAAGCTATTTTAAGTTTAGGGCCGAAAGCTTTGATCATGTTTTTAACTGGCACTGTCGGTATCGTTATCGGCGGCCCTATCGCCTTGTTGCTGGTGTCGGTTATTGAACCTTCTTTAATTGGGGTCGATGGCCCCGATGCGGTATGGCGTGGTATGACGACCTTAGCGGGGAGCTGGATTGGTGGCGGCGCAAACCAAGCTGCAATGAAAGAGATTTATGACGTGGGCGGTAATATTTTCTCTGTGATGGTGACAGTCGATGTGATAGTCGCCAATATTTGGATGGCAGTACTGCTGTTTCTGGCCTCAAAAGCGAAAGAGATCGATGCTAAAACCGGTGCGGATACTTCTGCTATTGAAGCGTTAAAAGATAAAGTTGAAAAGTATCACGCTGAAAATGCACGCATTCCTAATCTGCGCGATCTTATGCTGATTGTCGCTGTAGGCTTTGGTATCACAGGTATTGCTCATATTGCCGCTGATTTTCTGGGGCCATTTTTTGAAGTGAACTATCCTTGGACCGCAGATTACAGTTTAACCTCTAAATTCTTCTGGTTAGTGGTGATAGTCACAACGATTGGTTTGGCGATGTCATTCAGCCCAGTGCGTCATTTAGAGGCGGCGGGGGCATCAAAAGTGGCTTCAGCCTTCCTTTACATCTTAGTTGCGACCATTGGTCTACATATGGATGTGAGTAAGGTGCTCGATACGCCATTGTACTTTTTAATTGGTATTGTGTGGATGATAGTTCACGCAAGCTTTATGTTATTGGTGGCTAAGCTGATTAAAGCCCCGTTATTTTATATGGCCGTAGGCAGCCAAGCGAATGTGGGTGGCGCTGCGTCAGCCCCTGTAGTTGCGGCGGCATTTCACCCCGCTTTAGCACCCGTGGGCGTACTGTTAGCCGTATTAGGTTATGCGTTAGGAACCTATATGGCATGGATTTGTGGTCAAATTTTACAGTTAGTTGCGGTATAACCGCCTTAGCTCCTATTCACCGCTGGGAAAGGTTCCAGCATTTTAGAGAGAAGTTGCGATGAGTAATAAAATCATAAACCTAGGTTCAATCGAGATTGCCAACGATAAACCTTTCGTGTTGTTTGGTGGCATGAACGTGCTTGAGTCTCGCGATCTCGCTATGTCGATTGCTGAAACCTACGCCGAAGTGACTCAAAAGTTGGGGATCCCTTATATATTTAAGGCGTCTTTTGATAAGGCGAATCGTTCTTCGATCAACTCTTACCGCGGTCCAGGTATGGAGGAAGGCTTAAAGATTTTTGAAGAGATTAAAAAGACCTTTAATTTACCTTTGATCACCGATGTGCATGAAGTGCATCAGTGTGCGCCAGTGGCAGAAGTAGTTGATATTATTCAGTTACCTGCATTTCTAGCACGCCAGACTGATTTGGTTGTCGCGATGGCAAAAACTGGCGCTATCATCAATGTGAAAAAGCCACAGTTTTTAGCACCACATGAAATGCGCCATATCATCACTAAGTTTAACGAAGCGGGTAATGACGAGATCATCCTGTGTGAACGTGGTTCAAGCTTTGGATATAACAACTTAGTCGTTGATATGTTGGGTATGGACGAGATGAAGCAATCTGGCTATCCGGTGATTTTCGATGCGACTCATGCGCTGCAGCGCCCTGGTGGTCGTGCAGATTCAGCGGGTGGACGTCGTGCACAGGCGACCGAGTTAGCGCGCAGTGGTATGGCGCTGGGTTTAGCGGGTCTATTCATTGAGGCGCACCCCGATCCTGATAACGCTAAGTGTGATGGCCCATGTGCGCTGCCTTTGCATCAGTTAGAAAATTATCTGAAGCAAATGAAAGCGATCGACGATTTGGTTAAATCCTTCGAGCCAATCGATACCAGTAAGTAATCGCAAGCTAAGATTTAATGAATTAGTGACTTAATCCTAAAGCCTCGACTCGTTCGGGGCTTTTGTTTTTCAGTCGAGGAATGTGATTGGTATAGCCCCGTAGCTATCTGAAACATTAATGTTTTATGATGGGCTTTGCCTAACAATCTTGTTTTTATAGCCGACCAGATTCTTTACGGAATACCTTTATGTGGATCTTACTCACTTTGCTGGCGGCATTTATGCAGGCTTGGCGTAATGCGTTTCAAAGCCAGCTGAGTAAAGAAGTGAGTGTTGCGGGCGTGACCTTAGCGCGTTTTATTTGGGCTGGGCCGATTGCCGCCGTGTATCTGGCGAGCTTATATCTTTGGCAGGATGTCGGAATCCCCGATTTTAGCGATCGTTTTATCGGTTTTATTCTCGGAGCATCGGCGATGCAAATCCTCGCGACGGGCTTGATGGTGAAATTGTTCAAGCAACAGAACTTTGCCGTTGGTGCTGGGCTAGCCAAGAGTGAAGCTGTGGTCGCGGCGATCTTAGGCACAGTGTTTTTTGGGACGCATTTATCCCTTTTAGGTTGGTCGGGAGTGTTGTTGGGTGGTGTGGCAATTTTTCTCATGAGTGCCAAACAAGGCCTGCGAAGTCTGTCGCTCAATACGGTATTGATTGGTTTAGCCTGTGGTACTTCGTTTGCGCTGACATCGCTTTGGGTACGAGAAGCGAGTTTATGTTTGAATATTGGTTTCCCCCATAGCGCAGCTTGGGTGTTGCTATTTGTGATAGGCCTACAAACTTTGCTGTTAGTCAGTTATTTGTTGCTTAAGGATAAATTTACGCTGATAGCATTATGGCAACGACCTAAGTTGACTTTACTGACAAGCACCGCCAGTTGTTTAGGTTCTATCGGTTGGTTTAGTGCTATGTCGTTGCAGGCTGTGCCCTATGTTAAAACCTTAGGTCAAGTTGAAGTTTTCTTTATGATCTTGATTGCCACCTTTTGGCTGAAGGAAAAAGTAAAGATAAAAGATATGCTAGGGTTAGTCTTGATCGCTATCGCCGCTATTTTGGTGATGTGGGAATAGACTAAATTAATAGAAGGTGTGATGGTTTTTTAGACTAAAATAGAACTCGATTCAGTGTGTTTATATCAAGCAAACATTCGCTGAGATACAAATATACACACGTCTTGCTCCATAGATTTTGATACCATTTTTAACCGAGCGCTGTGCGAGTTAAGGATATATGCGAAAAAAGTTAGCAAAATTAAATCTGTCATTATGGCAATGGCTGGCAGTCATATTGTTTCCAATTGGAATTGCTGCTGTCGCAAGTTATCTCTCTGCACAGTATTTTGTTGAAGATAAAGTCAAAGGTGTGGGGGCTATTTATGTGAGTCATATTGATACTTTGGTGTCCCATGCTAATGAAATCAGCCATTATGCATTGGCATTGAAGGATTCTGAGTGTCAAGAGTTATACAACTATATGTTGTTCCAACCCTACTTTCGCTCGGCTTTAATATATGATTCACAACATGTTTATTGCTCTTCTAAAACCGGTGATATTGATACTCCCCTGAGCATTGTTAGTGCTACCGAAAATCTTGAAATATCTAACCAGTTTATTATTACGGGCACGCCTTTTATGCCTGAGGTGCCCGCGATAGTGTCATCTAAATGGGACCCTAAATCTAAACACGGCGCTGCTGTCATTATTGAAGGACAATATTTATTAGATTCCTTTGTACAGCCCGATGTGTTTCCTAGCGCAGTTATCAATGTCGCTTTATCCATCAATGGTAAAACGATTCCTGAATCACTCGAGTTTATCAAAAATGAGGTAATGACTTTAGATTCTGAGGATCATCGTTTTTCGGTGTTACTAGAAATGTCACCTGCTTTTTTTAGGCATTTTTTTTGGATATTTTTTGCCATCTCATTACCCTTTAGCATTATTTTGATTACGGGTTCTATCTTGTTTGTGCTCTATTCACGGTTATCTCGTCACTCCCTTGCTGATGATATTCGTAGCGGGATAGAGAACGAAGAGTTCTTTTTGGTTTATCAACCTGTGATCTGTACTGAGGACGGCAAGGCCAAAGGAGTCGAGGCATTAGTGCGTTGGCAGCACCCACAAATGGGCTTAGTGCGGCCTGATTTGTTTATTCCTATCGCCGAAGAGAGCAAGCTGATTGTTCCATTGACCAATTATATCTTCGAAAAGGCATTAAAAGATTTTGCTAATATGAAGGTTGAATCGGGCTTTAGAGTCGCGTTCAACGTGGCGCCAGAGCATTTTACCCAAAATGATATCGAGTCGAAATTTATTCATCTGCGGGATTCTTTGGATCGTATTGGCGTTAAGCCTTTAATCGAAATCACCGAACGGCAATTATTAACGCCGGATATTTGCCAGCGCATTGAAAGCTTACGCCAGTTGGGGATTTTAGTGGCTATCGATGACTTTGGTACTGGGCAAACAACCTTATCTTTGTTACAAACCATGCCATTAGATTACTTGAAAATCGATAAATGCTTCATCGATACCATAGGGCAGGATTCCGTGACTTCCCACGTGCTCGATACCATTATTGAGCTCTCTCATAAGATGAATTATGTGGTGGTGGCTGAAGGGGTTGAAACCCAGGAGCAGGCAGATTATTTGACCAGTCGCCAAGTCCATTTTTTACAAGGTTATCTCTTTGCTAAGCCGATGAAGTTGGGGGATTTAAAGTTATGGTTAGTCGAACATTTCAAAAAGTAGCATCATGATGTAAGTCAGCCATAAGGGCGCCTTGGTACCCTTATGGCTATTCAACTGTCTTAACTAAAGGTTCTGGCTCGAGGTTCTGATTAAAGGCTATAACCCGTTTCTTCGTGTTCCGATAAATCTAAGCCGTTAACCTCTTGTTCTGTGCTGACGCGAAGGCCGCCAAGTAGCTTACGGATGATCACAAACAGCAACCAAGTGACCACTGCAGTATAAGTGAATGTCGCCGCAACCCCGATAATCTGTACCCCAAGTTGGTCTATCATAGTGTCGTTCACTGCCGCAAAACCGTAGCCGCTAAAGACGCCGAATTGGGTCGAGCTAAAGACTCCTGCCAAAAGGGTACCGAGAATACCGCCGACACCGTGCACGGGGAAAACGTCTAAGGAGTCATCGATTTTAAGTTTCTGTTTGATATAAACCGTTGAGTAAAAACACACGATTCCACCGAGTAAACCTATGACTAAGGCGCCTGCTGGGCCAACATAACCAGAGGCGGGAGTGATAGTGCCTAAGCCCGCTACCATGCCTGTGACTATGCCAAGGGCGCTGGGTTTGCCAAACTTAATCCACTCAATTGCCGCCCATGTCATCGCGCCCATAGAAGCGGCGAGATGAGTGGCTAGAATCGCCATGGCTGCGGTGCCGTTAGCGCCTAGCGCACTGCCGCCGTTAAAACCGAACCAACCCACCCACAGCATGCCCGCACCTGTGACTGTCATCGTCAGGTTGTGCGGCATAATCGCCGAGTTTAAAAATCCTTTGCGTGGACCTAGCACTTTAGCGGCCACGAGCGCAGCAACCCCTGCGGTGATATGCACCACGGTTCCGCCCGCGAAATCATACAGTCCTAGCTGTGCTAACCAGCCACCGCCCCAAACCCAGTGGGTGATCGGCGCATAAACCAGTAATAACCAAGCACCTGAAAAGATAAGCACAGCTGAAAACTTCATTCGCTCGGCAAAACCACCGATGATTAAAGCTGGCGTTATGATGGCAAAGGTCATTTGAAATAGCATAAACAGCGGCTCGGGAATATCCCCGCTAAGACTATCGCGACCAATACCTGACAGTAGTGCTTTGTCTAAGCCACCGATGAAACTGTTACCTGTGTCGAATGCGAGTGAATAACCTAGCCCGAACCATAAAACTGACACTAGGGCGGCAATAGAGAAGCATTGCATCAATATTGAAAGCACGTTTTTACTGCGAACTAAACCGCCGTAAAACAAGGCTAATCCTGGCAGGGTCATCAACAACACTAATGCGGATGAGCTTAAGATCCACGCTGTATTTGCAGCGCTAAATTGACCATCATCGGCGACGGCATTCGTCGCCAATATACTGAATAATATCAATAGGTATTTAATACTGAGTCTGAAGCTCACTAGCATCATAGGGCATCAACTCCTTCTTCCGAAGTGCGAATGCGCACCACTTGTTCTAACGAAGTCACAAAGATTTTGCCATCACCCACTTTGCCCGTATGGGCTGCAGCAATAATGGCATCAATAACGGCATCTTCTTGATCGGAATGAATGGCAACTTCGAGTTTAATCTTAGGTAAAAAGTCCACTGCATATTCAGCTCCACGATACAATTCCGTATGGCCCTTTTGGCGGCCAAAACCGCGTACTTCAGTGACTGTCATGCCATGGACGCTGAGCTGAGTTAAGGCTTCACGTACATCGTCTAATTTGAACGGTTTAATGATTGCGGTGACCAGTTTCAATTTTCTCTCCAACAAGCTGCAGACTCAATTTATTGGAGTAAAGCAGGAATTAGGCCATATAGACAAAGCATTTATTATCATTGCGTTAACATTAAAATGCACCGAAATAGCTTAAAATTTTGGTGCAAAACAGTGCAAGGCAAAGTTAATCTGCCCTGATTTGGTGCGTATTGTTGGTGCAAGGTAAATTTGCTTGACTAGCATGAGTGCGGCAAAAGCCGAGTGAGTATGGCACTAGGGGAATTCGCGTTTTAATACGGTAAATAAAAAGTGGGGATTTAGCAAAAAATTAAAAATTATATAAATTAAACATAATGTTATATTTAGTTTTGTGATGTGAGTTTTCTTGCTTAAGCTTCTAGCTGTTTGACGCGCGCCCAGAGGTCAGCATTAACTGGTGCACTTAAACCGTGCGCTTGTGCACGCTCACAGATATAACCATTAATTTGATCTATTTCAGTTCGTCTTTGGTGTGCAATATCTTGGTGCATCGATGAGAAATTCCTCGCAGTGAGTCGGATCACCTGATAGACCCTGTCGTGTAACAATTGTTTATCTAGAGGCACACCCTCGAGTGTGGCAACCGTGACTAACTCGTCGAGAATGCCTTTAATCATGTCACTAAAATCTGGCTCGGCGAGTGTGCCATTAGGACATTGATATAGTGCTGTAAGCGGATTAATTGCGGCATTAACGGCGAGTTTCTGCCATAGACAAGGCACAATGGCATCCACCCATTCACTGTTGGGGATAGCCGTCAGTAAAGCATTGCGATAATGCTCAGTGAGCTCTGTACCTGTAAAATGCCCAAATTGAGTTAGCCCTTGTCCCGTTTGCCTAATTTGCCAACTGGCTTGACGTAACACCCCTTGGGAAGTTGTCCCTAGGCTTAGCCCTCTGCCATCAGCTTGCGCATCAATTAGCGGCGCTAGGGCTAAATGAGGTCCCATGCCATTGTGTAACAACAAAATGTGGCATTGTCTGGGCAGTTGGTTAAGTAAGGGCAAAAGTGCATCGAGCACTTGATAGGCTTTGACGCAGACAATCACGAGGCGAATATTATCGAGCGCATTGGCCGCTAAGATAGGCACAGAATACTGGAGTGCTTGTGTTTTCTGTTGATTATCATTGGCCGGCGCTAATGGAGTGACGCTAAGTGTCTGCTGTATAGATGCAATTGAATCGCGGCCGATAAGACCAACACTCATGCCTGCTGTAGTCAGTTGGTGGCAAATAAGCTGCCCAACGGCACCAGCACCTAAAATCGCAATATCCACCACGCGATTTATGTTCACAGCATGAGTCATATCTGTAGCCTTAAGGTATCGGTCATCAGTACCAGTTTGAAGCACCTGAGTTAATCTTCTCGCAATTGCGCTGCGCGGAAGTATTTGCCATAGGCCCAATTGCAAAAGTAAAACAGTGCAATACCCGAAAAGTCGGCAATAACGTCACCCACAGAAGCGCTACGGTAGGGCAAACGTGATTGCACCAACTCAATTAAAATGGCGTAGCTTGCCAGTGTGAGAGATAACCAATACCACTTAGGTTTGAAAGCAAGATAGGTGAGATAGGAGAGGCAAAAAAAGCTCCCAAGATGGCCTACCTTGTCGATATTCGGAATACTTTGCGAATAGGTTGGTCTGGAAAATACCAGATAACTGATCACGACAAAGGCTACGGCTAAAGCCAGCTTAAATAGGGTATTTTTAGTTATCACAAATATGTTTGTATTAGCTTAGAGTGGGGCAATGATAGGAAAATGTGTGGCTAAAGTCACCCATGATTACGCTTTTATTCTAGGCTTTACCTTCAACTTAGGCCTGTGTGTGGGTAAACTAGCTGCATATTAATTTGATATGGGACATAAAAACTATGCCTTCAATGGATATTGTGTCAGAAGTGAATGAAGTTGAACTGCGTAATGCGGTTGATAATACTAAGCGTGAGCTGGCGACACGTTTCGATTTTCGCGGTAAAACGGCTGACGTGGAATATAAGGACCATGTGGTCACGTTAACCGCTGAAGATGACTTCCAATGCCAACAATTAGTGGACATTTTACGTATGCAACTGAGCAAACGTAATGTGGATCCGTCTTCGATGGAAGTCGATGAGAAAGCCATCCACAGCGGTAAAACCTTCTCCCTAAAAGTGAAGTTTAAAGAAGGTATAGAAACCTTAATTGCTAAAAAACTGGTCAAGCTAATTAAAGACAGCAAACTTAAAGTGCAAGCGTCTATTCAGGGCGAGAAAGTACGAGTTACAGGTAAAAAACGTGACGATTTACAAGCTGTCATGGCGTTGGCACGTGAGTCTGAGTTAGGCCAGCCTTTCCAATTTGATAACTTTAAAGATTAATCGAGCAGAATTGGTTTAACGTGATGCAGTATCGCGTTTGCCATTTCGTCTTTAAATGTAAAAGCCCTCACACTAAGGTGTGAGGGCTTTTTTATATTGATGACATAAGTGCTATGAGACCTTAATCCGATTTTGTTGGTGCACTTTTTGACGAATCATCCATTAATGATGTGCTTGGGTGCGGCGCATACTTGTTGACTAAGATAACCAAAAACAACACCGGAAAGCCAATAACACTGGCGGCGACAAAGAAGTTCACATAGCCAAATGCGTCGACATAAGCCCCCGAGAAGCCCGCGATAAATTTAGGGAAAAGCAACATAATCGAAGACAGTAAGGCATATTGCGTTGCACTGTAGCCGTTGCTGGTGAGACTCGAGAGATAGGCAATAAATGCCGCCGTGGCTATCCCAGCGCTGAAGTTATCCACGGAAATAGCAAAGGTTAAAAAGGGCACGTTGTAGCCAATCACTGCCTGCCACGCAAATAGCAGATTGGTTACGGCAACCAGTAAGGCACCGAGGAAAAGGATTTTCATAGTTCCGAAGCGGGCTAACAAAACACCGCCGAAGGCTGCGCCGACTAAGGTCATGATCAGGCCATAGATTTTACTCAAATAGGCAATTTCTTCCTTAGTGAATCCCATGTCCACATAAAAGACGTTCGCCATAATCCCCATCACAATATCCGAGATCCGGTAGCAAGAAATCAGTAATAAGATGAGGATAGCGCTGCGGCCATAGCGTTTGAAAAAGTCGATAAAGGGTAAAATACTGGCCGTATATACCCAAGATATGCCCGCTGCGATAATTCTTGGATAACGGGCACTTAAGCGTTGTTTTAGCGCTAATTCAGTGGCATCGGCGGCGCGGGTATCGACTTCGGGTTCGCGGCTAAAAAGTGTGGTCAAAATCCCAACAGACATCAATCCTGCCATAATCAGGTAAGACGTTTGCCATGCCACTAAGTTGTATGCCGTGTTACCGGGTTCAACCCAAGCCGCTATGGTGAGTGCGCCTGCGGTGGCGATAATCATGGCGCTGCGATAACCCACTTGATAGGCCGCTGCTAGTGCGGCTTGCATCTTTTCTGGGGCTGATTCAATCCGAAAGGCATCAATAACAATATCTTGAGTGGCTGAGGCAAAGGCGACCATTAATGCGAACAGTGCCAAGCGCTCGAGATCTTTGAGAGGGTCACTAAAAGACATGCCTAAGATGGCACCAACCAATAACAACTGAGCGAACAGCATCCAGCTACGGCGGCGGCCTAGAAATCGAGTTAGCAGCGGCAATGAAAGCCGATCGACTAAGGGTGACCAAGCCCATTTAAACGCATAGGCTAAGGCTATCCAGCTGAAATAACCGATTGAAGTGCGATCAACACCAGCTTCACGCAACCAAAAGGATAACGTTGAAAATACCAGCATTAATGGTAGACCAGCAGAAAAACCCAGTAATAACAGGATCAAAACCCGCTTGTGATAATAGACACTGAGGGCATCGAGTGTACGTTGAATAAAACCTGTTGCGGACATAGGCATGAGTCTAAGTGTTTAATCCGCTTAGCTTACGGGTAAGGTGCCATAGGGTTCAAGGGCTAATGGTATTCCTTTTACTTTGGAGTCCCGTTTAGCACTATAAGATGGTTGAATATGGCTCGAGAGTTAACTGCTTGTAGCTAAAAGTTTATCGCTTATCTTTATCGCTAGCATTGATCTTGATAGTAAGGAGAGCGTAATAATGTACACACGAGGAATTGGTTTACGAAATAAAAAGGCCCTATTACAGGGCCATTTTTTATCGATAGGAATGCTGAACTTAAGGTCTTATCCCGATGCATCCCTGCGGCACTCGGCCGCCTAAACTCAGGTAGTCACAGCAATCATTTACTTGCTTACGCAGATATTGATTACCGCGGATCACACAGTCAGGCCACCTGTTAAAGCTGTGGAGCAAGTGCCAAAACACTTTTTCAGTTTCAGTTTGCGCTTCGCCAGTCGAATTCAGTTGCTGCCATTCTTCTAACGTGTCCCATAAGTAAAGTTGCACTTCATGGAAGTCGAGTTCTTCACTCAAAAACGCTTTTCCATAGAAGGCGAGTTGGGGCGCTTTATTATCGATGAACTCAGTTGCCGTCATCGTTTGCCTCCTTTCTGTTTACTATCACAGTATAGATGCAAAATTAGCGCTTTTGCTCGAAATTATATTTTGATTACTGTTTTGGTAATAATTTGGCTTTTTTCAATATGATAGGGGTAACAGGAACATCGGGCCAATTGAGCTTAGTGTTAGTTCCTGTCTCAACGACAGCCATAGCTTCGAGGACGGTTTTACCTTCAATCACTTCACCAAATACGGCATAACCCCAACGACGTTTAGAGGGATCGAGTTTAGTGTTGTCGGCTACGTTAAAGTAGAACTGACGAGTGGCTGAGTGCGGCTCGTTTTCACGTGCCATGGCGATAGTGCCCATGCTATTTGTTAGGCCATTTCCTGATTCGTTGACTATCGGCTTACCCTCGGGGAGCTCTTCATACTTGGGGGTGAGTCCGCCGCCTTGCACCACAAAGTCACTGATCACGCGGTGAAATATTGTGTTGTCGTATTCGCCTTTAACGACATGAGTTAAAAAGTTATCGACAGTGATTGGTGCACGAGTTCTATCTAGCTCGACCACTATTTTGCCTAAGCTAGTATCAAATTCGACTCTGGGATACAAGGTATCGGCCTGAATGTCGAGTGCGAGGCTATGATGACTCATAAAGATGAGTAAGAGGGCTGATATCCAACGGAGCATATTGATTTCCTTATAATAAACTGACGCTGTTATTTTTGTAGAAACTGATTAAGCTCAGGATCGTTTAGAATCTCGCCGGTAAGTTGGCCGAGCAATTTGTTCATATCCAGTTCTAAAGTTGCAAAATCGGGTGTTAAAGGACCTTTTAAAGTGCCTTTGGCTTTATAGCGTTTAACCAGCTCTTGGGTGGAGTTTTTGGCTTGAACTGCGATTAACACACTGTGTTTTGCCTCATAGCCAAAGGTCTTTTTAGTGATATCCATTTGCAATTCTTCTAATTGAATTTGCACTGAATTAGTTGCGCTTGGGTCGATTTGGTAGCCCGCTTGAGCAAAACCTGCGCGGAATACTTCATCAAGTAACAGTTTAGGCGGTTCGCTCGGGCCAACTAAACGTGTTTTTGTCCCTTCTTCAATAAAACGAGCAACATAATCGACTGTGCGTGTATCTACCGTTTCAAGAGCTATAGGTACAAGTTGCGCCGTTTGTTGGCTGATATTGGGCACTTGAGGGCTGAAAGCCATATGAGTCGGATTTTGGCTGGCACAGCCCGCGAACAGCAGGGGGAAAGTCAAGGTCAGTAATAGCCGTTTCATGGGATCTCTCGTACAAGTAAAAGTGGCTACAGCATACCAGAAATCACTTTTGATGCCACAGAACACCGTGATTCAGTTGAGGTACAGCTTTTATTGCTAATATCTTGTGCTCATTATTCACATCCGTGTTTTCTGTGCATTCACATCATTTATTCGCATAGTTACAAGGCATGGAAGGCAGGTTAAATATGGAAAAAATATCATTCACTTCGTTATTTGTTGGCCTGATGCTGGCGTCAGGCATGATGAGCTCCAATGCGCTCGCGGGCGATTCTGTCCATATACTGGGTGGTAGTTTAGGTTACGGTACCCAAGAATTTGAAACTAAGAACGGTAAATATGATGCGGGTGACACCTTAACCAGCGACTTATATTACCGCTATATGCTCAACGAGCATTTTGGGTTTGAGGCGGGTTATTTAGCGGGTTCAGGTGGGATGGCGAGTGCGCTTGTTAGCGTCATCAGTGAGATAAAAGATTTACGTTACCAAGGTGTTAGAACCGCCGCTTACGCTGAATATGCTTTGTCTCGTGGTAACAGCCTGTATGCCAAATTAGGCGCTGCTTACACTCAAGTCAGCTATGAGATAGATAAACAAGATATGGACTCGGATGATGTCGGTTTTTATGGCGCTGCAGGCTGGCAATATCGATTTAAGTCAGGATTTGGTTTGAATTTGGAATACCAATATATCCCGATGAAAGAGCTTGAATTACAGGGGATCAACTTTGGTATTAGTTACCGATTCTAATCTCTCCTTATCCAACGATTAAAGCGCCTTTAGGCGCTTTAATCGTTTTACAAACAAGGAATTTAAAACATTAAACCGAATACTGGCTGGCAACAAAATGACAACATTTTGTCCTTGCACTCTTTTAATGCAATGGGGGACAGGTTAGAGTAAAAATTCGATGTTTAGAATGAGAGAGCATAGATGCTCCCGCGTCTTTTTTGTAAGGCTTAGTCATGTTAACGATAGCAACGCAAATCGCCCCAGATAACTTGATCAATCCGAAGGGGTTACCCCATTTTGGTCATTTCGATGGCATAGTCAAAACCTTAGGTTTAGCGGACTTTGCCTATTTCGATACCATGGATAAACCTGCTTCAGCGTGGGCTAAGCATTTCGATTATAAACAATTTCAGTTCGTCTCTTTGGTCACGCCGCGTTATGTCCTCGGCATCGCGCTTGCCGATATTACCTACGTCGGCAGTGCTTTTTGTTATTTATACGATATAAAAACCAACACACTCACCCAGCTTGATTGGTTAAAACCTTTGAGGTTTGGCTATCAAATTACGCCATCGCCAGCCGAGGGCCGAAGTAGTATTGGCCGTAAAGGGGCGCAGTTAAGCTTTGAGATTGTAGAGGGCGGTTGGCGGTTAATAATTGATACTAAAAACATTCAAGCCGATGTGACTTTACACTCAGCCCCCTCAAGTTTGCCTATGGCCATGTGTAGTCCTACTGGATACAACGGCTGGACTTACACACAAAAGCATAATGGTTTGACCGTTAAAGGTAGTTTGACTGTGGGTCATGAGCCGCAGCCGCTGAATCAAGCTTTAGCAGGTTATGACTTTTCGGCGGGTTACATGCGCCGTGATACCAGTTGGCGCTGGGCGTCAATTAACGCGCGGATCCATGAGGGCATTATGGGACTTAATTTAGCGGCGGGTGTCAATGAAACTGGGGCTACTGAAAATGTCTTTTGGATTAATGGTGAGCGTCATTTGCTTGGGCCAGTGCAATTTGAGTTTGATCGCCATGCCACGCTCGGCGCCGAGGTTTGGCGAGTCTACAGTCAAAATGGCCAAGTGGATTTGCAGTTTGCGGCGCGCAATTGTCGCAGTGAAAAGCGTAATTTGCTCTTGCTTAAGAGTAATTTCCGCCAATTCATCGGTCATTTCAGTGGCACGATTACCGATAATCAAGGGCACAGTTACCAGTTAAATAATGTTCTAGGACTCGCCGAAGATCATTATGCCCGTTGGTAGCTAACGGCGACTAACGGACCGCAGCTGCCTGCGTTGTGGCGTTGAATGCGGTTTATAGAATGCAGTCAGAATTTTTATAAAAGTAACAATAAAAATAACCATAAAATAAAAATAGAACAGGATGATCTTATATGGATATCTCCTCGCTGATCCAGCACCCAGAGCTGTTACTGCTAGTGCTCGCACCTTTGTTTTTCGCGTGTATTTTGCTGGAATGGTACTTTGGCGATAAAAGACAAAGGCTACCGTTAAGTGCACGTTATCGCGGCCAAGAAGTGCTGTGTAATTTCAGCCTCGCGGCCATGCATCAAGGTGCTGATTTACTCACTGGTTTGCTGATCGCTAAGCTGTATCTGGCGATGTTTGGTTGGAAGTTATTCGATATTGAAATGGGCCCATTGAGCTTTATTGCCTTGATGGTCGCGCAGGACTTTTGTTATTACTGGTTCCACAGGGCGAGCCACAGAGTCCGCTGGATGTGGGCGGCTCACGTGGTGCACCATAGCTCTGAGAATATGAATTTTAGCACTGCGTTTCGTCAGAGTTTAATGTATCCCTTTGCAGGCATGTGGGTATTTTGGCTACCGCTGGTGGTTATAGGTTTCGATCCAAACTGGGTGGTGTTTGTGGTATTACTCAATCTGGGATTACAATTTTTTGTGCATACCCAAGCGATTAAATCACTCGGACCGCTGGAATGGGTCTTCAATACTCCATCACATCACAGGGTGCACCACGGTCGTAATCCCCAATATATAGATAAAAACTATGCGGGTGTGCTGATTATTTGGGACAAGCTGTTTGGCACTTTTGAGCCCGAGGTAGAGACTGTGATTTACGGCATTACTAAGCCAGTGAATAGTTTTAATCCCTTTAAAGTGACTTTTAGTGAATGGCGAGACATGTTTGCAGAGGTTACCGCGACAGGTTTGAGTGTTAAACAACGACTACGTATCTTGTTTGCTCCACCTTCCAGCAGTTTAAAAAGCGAGGAATAACAATTCACTGCATTTTCCAAGTTAAATAGCGCAAATGGCTAATAGAGTCTTGAATTTAGCCTTGCTAGCCTATATTCCGTTTTTTGCCACTGTTTTGGTGTAAAAATGTACAATCCCATACTTTGGTGGTACTTTTTGGGGTAAGGAATTTAACTCGGGAGGACTTATCATGATGGATGAACCTCGATTATCCGCGGAGGAGCTTGCTTGTTTTAGCGAACTTTTTTCGCCGACTCGTGTGGGCACTGCCTTGACTAACGATCCCCTAGTCAAGGCAGTGCTCACAGTCACAACTGAAGTACCGCAAGTTATCGCCTCGATTCTCGGTAAGGCAAAACTCACTTTATTGGCCGAAGTCGGGCCCTATAAACTCTGGTTTCCGCTACTGATGAAAGTGGATGACTTTGGTCAGTTTCAACCCACTTTAGGTGTGCCTGAGGTTCTCGATGCCTCGGGAGTGGAGCGCAGTTGGCGGTTAACTCAAGCCGATGATGTGTGGATATTCGACCACGATCAAGGTGAGCAATGGTCTGTTGCCTCGTTATCCAGTTCTGGCATGGCCATCCGTGCTAAATCACAGCAGCAATTTAAGCAATTGTTAGGCAGTAAAGATCTGCAATTACAATTGCCCAATGGCGAGACTATGCGCGTCGATATCGAGCCTATTCGTAGCGAGAAAGGTCTGGCTTTCGTTAAGTTTCAGGCCGAAACTGAAGAGCGTGAAGCGTTACGTCAATTCTTATTTAGTCGGCACCGTAGCCAGCACGCTCAGCTCTACCGTGACTTACGCTATACCCAAGCAACCTGAAGATACGAGTTTCAGAGCGCCTAGGGTGCTTCAATTCAAGGCGCATCAATGACAGAATGTCGGCCACCTTTTGAATTGATGCAACACGGAAGTGAAGTGCCCTAGGCGCTCCGTTCCGGCGGGTTTTAACGCACTTTATGCTGCGTTGGTTATTTTTAACTTAGCTCGCTAGGTCTGCAAATAACCGCCTTGCCTAAAGTGCGTTAAACTCCCGCTGAATCCTGCATCTTCAGGTTGTTTGGGTATAGTACCCTGCATTGCGACAGTTTTCGGCCTTGTGTTAGTTGACCTGTTATCTAAAAATCTCAGTTCTGCAACTTGAATGTGAAATCCACGGATTTAAAAACTGTCATTTGCGATTGCAGTGCTTTTCACCGATTGTTACCTGCCAATCTGTCGCCCGATGGATTAGAATGGCGGTGAATTCAACACATCAGAGCGAGCGGTATGCACGTACATATTTTAGGAATTTGTGGAACCTTCATGGGTGGTCTAGCGTTATTGGCTAGGGCCAAAGGGCACAGAGTGACGGGCTCGGATGCCAATGTCTATCCTCCAATGAGCACGCAACTAGAGGACCAAGGCATTGAGCTTATTCAAGGTTTTGATCCTAGCCAGCTGGGTGACGCTGGGCACTATCCTGACTTAGTTGTCATTGGTAATGCCATGAGCCGGGGTAATCCTTGTGTGGAAGCTGTGTTGAACATTGGCATCCCTTATACCTCTGGCCCGCAGTTTTTAGCCGATCATATTTTGCCAGAGCGTTGGGTGCTGGCAGTGTCTGGCACTCACGGTAAAACCTCGACTTCTAGCATGTTAGCTTGGATTTTAGATGATTGTGGTTATGAGCCTGGGTTCCTAATCGGTGGCGTACCGCAAAACTTTGGTGTGTCGGCACGTTTAGGCAAGACCGCTTTCTTTGTCGTTGAGGCCGACGAATACGACAGTGCCTTCTTCGATAAACGTTCGAAATTCGTGCATTATCATCCGCGTACCTTAGTGATCAACAATCTTGAGTTCGATCATGCCGATATTTTTGCCGATCTGGCTGCGATTCAAAAACAGTTTAACCACTTAGTTCGCACCGTTCCTGGTGAAGGCAAGATCATTTGGCCCGCCGATTCCCATGCCGTTAAGCAAACGATTGATATGGGTTGTTGGAGTGAGCAAGAAACCTATCATTTAACCGAATCGACCAGCGGTTGGTATGGCAAAGCGTTAAGTGATGATTGCCATCGCTTTGAAGTATTTTTTGATGGCGAGTCTCAAGGTATTCTCGAATGGGATTTGATTGGTCAGCACAATATTGAAAACGCCATGATGGCCATTGCTGCCGCGCGTCACGTTGGCGTTAAGCCGAGTGCTGCAATTGAAGCTTTAGCTAAGTTTATGCCACCTAAGCGTCGACTCGAATTACTCGGAACCGTTAACGGTGTGAGCGTATATGACGATTTTGCCCATCATCCGACGGCTATTGCGACCACGTTAAAAGGCATGCGGGCTAAGGTTGGGCAGAGCAAGATTACTGTGGTACTTGAGCCGCGCTCAAATACCATGAAGAGCGGTGTCCATAAAGACACTTTAGCTTTTTCTATGATGCAAGCCGACGAAGCCTTTTTATATCAAGCCGATACCATTGACTGGAATATGAAAGAAGCTATGGAAGCGGCGGTGATCCCTGTGACTGTGTTACATCAAATTGATGATGTGGTCGCCAAAGTCGCAGCAACCGCCAAAGCAGGCGACACCATAGTGGTGATGAGTAACGGTGGTTTTGGTGGGTTACATAAGAAGCTGCTGGCCGCATTAGAACAGGCTTCAACTGTAGAGCAGGTTAGCTAAGATGGCCTACGCAAAGTCGACTAAGGCGATTAGCTTAGCTTGGACGGGCGCCTCTGGTGCTCCCTATGGACTTAAGCTACTCGAGTGTCTGTTGGTATCGGGTTATCAAGTGTTTTTGATGATCTCCAGTGCCGCTCGAGTGGTATTGGCGACGGAACACGGCTTACAGTTAAGCGCCAACAGTGACAAAGCCCATGCCCAGCTGTTGGCTTTGCTGCACGAAAAAGGCGTGATTATTGCTGGCGAGTTAGTGGTATTAGGCAAAGATGAGTGGTTTTCGCCGCCTGCATCGGGTAGCGCTGCACCTAAACAAATGGTGATTTGTCCTTGCTCAACGGGGACGTTAGCGGCAGTTGCTACCGGAATGAGTAATAATTTACTCGAACGCGCCGCCGATGTGGTGATTAAAGAGCGCGGTCAGCTTATCCTAGTACCGAGGGAAACTCCTTTTAGTGCCATACACTTAGAGCATATGTTAAGCCTTTCTCGCCTCGGCGCGACCATTATGCCCGCTGCACCCGGCTTTTATCACAATCCCAAATCGGTAGAAGATCTGGTAGACTTCATGGTCGCTCGAATTCTCGATCATTTGGGCGTTGACCATGCATTAACGAGTCGCTGGGGTTATGACAAACAGTCTAACCGCGACCTCGACAATTGAGACTTATATGAAACACACCACCGAAGTGATGATCTCTGCTGAAGAGATAAGCCAGAAATTGGATCAAATGGCCGAGCTAATCAATGCCCATTATGCCCACAGTGAACGTCTGCTGATGGTCGGCTTGTTAAAAGGCTCAGTGGTCTTTATGGCAGACCTGTGTCGCCGCATTAAAGGCCATGTTGAAATCGATTTTATGTCGGTTTCCAGTTATGGCAATACTATGACCAGCTCACGGGATGTGAAAGTGCTGAAAGATGTGCAATCAGATATCGCCGGTCGCGATGTGCTGATTGTGGAAGACTTGATTGACTCAGGTAACACCTTAAGCAAAGTGCGCGAGATGTTGTTACTGCGGGAGCCTAAGAGTCTTGCACTGTGCACCCTGTTGGATAAACCTGAGCGTCGTGAAGTGGATGTGAAGGTCGATTTTATCGGTTTTACTATCCCTGATGAGTTTATCGTAGGTTATGGTATTGATTATGCCGAGCAGTATCGCAATCTACCTTATATCGCCAAAGTCGTACCACTCGATTAAGTGTCCGATACAGTTTAAAACTCCCGCAGCAGGCGGGAGTTTTGCTTTTTGCGGCTATATAAAAAATATAAATGATAGAATCATTAAAGATTTTTTTTCAATCAATTAGCTATTTTTTTGCTTTAGTTCTGCAACCCATCATTGTAATTGTGTTTTTTAGCACCATCTTATTACTTTCTAATGTGTAAGGATCGGTACAAATATGGCGAATATTACCCATGCTCTAGTACTCGAAGGGCTTAAAAAAACCTATAAAGGCGGCGTAGAAGCGGTTAAAGGCATCAGCCTTACCGTCAATCAAGGGGATTTCTTTGCCTTGCTCGGCCCCAATGGTGCTGGTAAATCCACCACGATTGGTATTATTAGCTCCTTAGTGCAGAAGAGTTCAGGTACGGTCAAAGTCTTTGATTATGATATCGATAAGCAGCTAGAACACGCCAAACTCTGCATTGGTTTAGTGCCACAAGAGTTTAACTTCAACCAGTTTGAAACCGTGCTGCAAATTGTGGTGAATCAAGCGGGTTACTATGGTGTGCCAAAACCTATCGCCCTTGAGCGTGCCAAAAAATACTTAAGTCAACTGGATCTGTGGGAAAAGCGCAATAGCCCTTCGCGGGAATTATCCGGCGGCATGAAGCGACGGTTAATGATTGCGCGCGCGCTGATGCACGAACCTAAATTATTGATTTTAGATGAACCTACCGCAGGTGTGGATATTGAACTGCGCCGCTCTATGTGGGAGTTTCTCAAACAAATAAACCAGCAGGGCGTGACGATCATCCTGACCACTCATTACCTTGAAGAAGCGGAAATGCTTTGCCGTAATATCGGCATTATTGATAAAGGTATTTTAGTGGAATGCACTAGCATGAAGGCGTTGCTGAGTAAGCTGAATATGGAGACGTTTATTCTCGATCTTCGTCGCGATACTGAAACGGCCCCCGTGCTCGATGGCATGGCTTGTCGCTTAACCGACTCTCATACCTTAGAGGTGGATGTAGCGAAAGAGCATAATCTTAACGATGTTTTTAGCCAATTGAGCGCAGCTAATATTGAAGTGCTATCGATGCGTAACAAGTCTAATCGGTTAGAAGAACTCTTCGTCGAACTCGTGAAGAAAACTCAGGGAGCCTCCGCATGAATCAGCTCTACTTTATTGCCTTTAAAAGTATTTTAAGTAAAGAGATCAATCGCTTTACGCGAATTTGGATCCAGACCTTAGTCCCGCCAGCGATTACCATGACCTTGTATTTTTTGATTTTTGGTAACTTAGTCGGCAGCCGGATTGGAGAAATGGGCGGCGTATCTTATATGGAGTTTATCGCCCCTGGTTTGATCATGATGTCGGTGATCACTAACTCTTACTCGAATGTTGCTAGCTCATTTTACAGTGCCAAGTTTCAACGTAATTTAGAAGAGCTGATGGTGGCACCTGTGCCCCATTATGTGCTGATTGCTGGCTACGTAGGCGGCGGCGTGGCGCGCGGTTTGTGTGTTGGCCTGATAGTGACGTTAGTGGCCATGTTCTTTGTCGACATTAGCTTACATCACGCAGGTTTAGTGGTGATGACGGTATTTTTAACCTCAGTGCTATTCTCATTGGGTGGCTTAATTAACGCTGTTTTTGCCAAAAGCTTCGACGATATCAGTATCATCCCCACCTTTGTGCTTACCCCATTAACTTACCTTGGCGGCGTATTTTATTCCCTGTCACTCTTGCCCCCATTTTGGCAAGGCGTGTCGGCACTTAACCCTGTGGTCTATATGATCAACGTGTTCCGCTACGGCTTTTTAGGCTTTGCCGATATCAGCGTGCCATTATCCATCGCCATTATGATCGGTTTCTGTGTCGCACTTTGGACCTTAGCGTATTACTTAGTCTCGCGCGGAATAGGCCTGCGTTCCTAGACATATTTCTTTAGAGCGTAATAGAAAAAGGGAGCCATTAAGGCTCCCTTTTTACTGTCAACAACTCGTTACTTCATACGACGACGCATTGCCGCAAGTGGTAACAATAAGGCGGTTAACCAACCGAGTGAACCTCCTCCATTGTCTGTATTTTTATTTGGTGCAGCAACCGCAGTCACTTCACCAGTATTACTGTTTAATGTGCCATCATTCGCAATAACAGTAAATGTATAGGTTCCCTGCTCTTTTGGGGTAAAGCTAATATTTTTTGCTGCAGGATCAAAAGTCACTGTAGGACCTGATGTCTGTGTCCAAATATAGGTGAGTGCATCGCCATCGACATCTTTAGCATTTGACATGACGGTGATTTTTTGGCCTGTAGGCAAGGTTTCTCCTGTTGGGGCGACAGTTGGTGCATCATTGACATTAGCAACTGTCACAGTCACTTTAGTCGCTTTTGATACGTTGCCATCGGCATCTTCGACGCTGTAAGTGAAGCTATCGGTGCCAAAGAAGTCTTTCTTAGGCTGATAAGTCGCAATGCCAGCTTCACTGATAGTGACAGCACCATTGGCAGGTGCGTCTACTACAGTTGCTTTAGACAATGTACCTACAGGAGCAATATCCAAAACACGTTGTGCATTGGCGGTTATGCCATTGCCTGTGATTGATGCGCGAGCAACTTTTTGATCTGGATTGATATCATTTGCGAGCAAATCAATTTCTATTGAGGTTTCTTCTGTAGCTTCTGCCATATCGCCAGTGCCAAAGGAGAATTCTGTCGCTTTAGCCAGATAGTCGATAGTAACATTACCTGCCGTTGTGTTTTTCAGCGTCAATGTATTACCTGTTACAACCGAATCACCTTCACCATTAAAGTGGTAAGTTGTTCCAATTGTTCCGCCTATATTTTCAGCGCCGATAGTGACGTTTGAAGGCATATTTGGAATATTTATGTAATTGAATACAACCTCTTCAGTATTACCTGTCTTAATCCAAATGCTAAACGTATAAGGTGTATTTGATGTATCACCATAGAGTTGGCCTTTATTCCACTCTAAAGCTAACCATTTAACTCCATCATCATCTGTGAATACACCAACGGCTAAGTCACCACCTCCAGTATCGCCAGCAGATTTATCTGATAAATCAAAATCTGACCAGAAGGGCGCTAAAATGTTATTTGGGTTGCTGCCATCAGGTAGCTTTTTGTTCGCAAATGTACCACTTGCACTTCCACCTCCAACAATCGCTAGACCATTGTCAGACATAGTGATGCTGGAATAGCTAACCCCATTGTATTTAAAGCTAGGCACAGTAAAGGTGAACGCTTGTTCATCACAACCTTCTGGACAAGTAATTGGTTTGACCCCTAGACTCACTATGCTTGGGAAACCAGCTGAGCCCTTAGTTGTCGTCATTTTAGGAAGATTCAGTGACCCAACCCAAGTAATGTTGCCTATATCTTCGTTGATTTGTAAACCATTTTGCGTCGCGCCAGCTAAGCTAACTTTTACATCATCTTTCGATGTTAGTTTCGTGCCTTCTGGTGCTTGCGCTGTAATAGTCACTGTACTGTCAAATGAGTTATTGTTAATCACAACTGATATTGGAATCGCATCGGTTGCGTTAAGTTCGGTTTTCTTGCTCATAGTCGAAATCAGTGAGGCATCACTTGACTCTTTAGCTAACACAGCCAAAGGTAAGTGAGCATCTTGCAGTCCTTCGGTGCTGCTTATCATTACATTACCAAAAATCCACTCACCATATTCTGCGAAAGTTGAGTCAACGGTTACAGTAAACGTGGCAGAGGCTCCTGCGGCAAGTTCTAAGCTAGAAGGTGATACTGTTATACCTGTACTATCGGATGAAGTTGATAAGTTCCAAGATGTTTTTGCGTCACTCTTGTTATATACCGTTCGAGTGAAAGTACATGGACCAACACAAGAGTCTGATGCGATGGATGGTTTGTCGAACGTTAATATAGCTTTGGCTGCAGCATCTAAATCCATGCGTCCAGCACCCATACCAAATGGTGTGGCTGGTGTTGTTGCATCATCATCTAAAATATCATCAAATTTAGCTGTTGATGTTAAAGCAGTTTTAATATCGTTTGCAGACCAATCTGGATGTAATTGACGCATCATAGCTGCAGCACCTGCTACGTGCGGGCTTGCCATACTGGTGCCAGAGATCATATTAAAGTCTTCACCACCATCATCAGGAGAAAAAGCTGACAGAATGTTGGTACCAGGTGCTGCAATATCCGGTTTAAGAATATTTTGGTTGCCATCAGGACCGCGTGAACTGGTGCTATTTAGGTTATCAGCAAGTTCAGAAACCATGATACGTTTAGTTTTTGCAACTATCGTACCTGTTGTTGCAGCATCTCCCATGGCTTCAATTACGGCTAAACCTGCATCTTTCGTAATCATGACAGCAGGGAATGGTTCACCAGGCATAGACATAGTCGTTGGTGCACCTGCCGCATTGTTATAAACTACAAGGGCTTTAGCGCCTGCAGCTTTTGCGTTTGTGGCTTTTAATGAGAAGTTACATGTTCCGCGAGAAATCAATGCAATGCCATCTTTGAACGAATCCGCAGCAAAGGCATCACAACCATTGGCATTTTCAGCATCTAAATTAACGGCCGCAATCACTGGAGCGGTAATATCTTCTGAAAGCACTGCATCAGAACTTGGGATAGCAAGTAAATCATCACCACCGGTATTAAAGCTATTAGCGAAAAAACGCCCTGTTGTAGTGTTAGCAACAGTTATTCCTGATTCAATACAAGCAGGGCAGCCGATAGTTTGAGGACCATTACCATCGTTACCGGCAGCGCTAACTACAACAACCCCCGCAGCTTCTGCAGCTTCAAACATGGTTTTGTATGGGCTGCTAGCTGGATCACTACCAGCACTCCCCCCCCATGAGTTGTTGATTACATCTGCACCATCATTAACAGCATGCTCTAAGGCTTCCATTAACATGATGTTAGAGCCGGTTCCGCCTGTGCAATCAGGCTTACTGTAAAGAGCCTTGTAGACCATAAGGTAAGCTGCTGGTGCTACACCAGATAGTTGAACGGGAATATCTTTATAAGTAGTTGATATCTTGTTACCGACAGCGGTACCTGCAACGTGAGTTCCGTGACCACCATAGCTAAGTGGACTCATGTATTCATTAGGACACACAGGTGATGTTGGCTGTGACCAACGCGCAACGATCAGCTTGTTGTTACAGAATGAAGCATCGACAGTCGAGCAGTAGTCATCCGATGGTCGACTACCGCTGGGTGCTGTGAAGCCTGCATCGGTAAACATGGGGTTTTCCGGACGAATGCCGCCATCAATAATAGCAACTTTCATTCCTTTGCCCGCATTAGCCATGCCGGAAACGGCTTCCCACATAGCTGGGGTATTAATCACTTGGTGTGATGCATCCATGTTAGTTTCATATATAGCCTCTGGGTATACTGCTTTCACTCCAGGCATTTTGGCTATTTTTTCAACACTTAGTCCTTGGCCAACAACTGTTATACCGTTAAAAAGTGTTTGGAAATGACGTTCCACTTTTGCATTTGGCGCAATTTTAGCTAAATTGCTAGCAAAAGCGTTTTGCTCTTTAGCTAGGTGACTTGAATAGCTTTTGACATTAGTAGATTGAATATCTAGTTTTTCTTTTTTCGAATTTAAAGCTGTTGCTGCGAAGTTGCCGATGCCGCCTCTATACTTAGCTAGTGCAGGAGATTCCATCTCAACAATAAAACGTTGTGGAGCATCGAGGTTAGTGGCTGATGTTTGCGGTTTAGTATATTTATCATGCGCGCTTATTTCTGGAGAGTAAGGTTTAAATGTAAATTCACTGTTAGCAATAGCTGCGCTTGAGAGTAGTGCAGCGGAGATAGCGATCGATAGTTTTGTCTTCACAACTTCTTCCTTGTCAATTAATGCTTTCAGCACTTTATTAAACGTGCCTGTAGCTGAATTGTTATAGTTTCTGCTGCGCTCTTTGGCGGTAGCAATGAAGTTGTAACACAAAAGTATCGTATGGTTAACACTTTTGCGGTAAAAAAGATGTTAATCACACTTTGGTATTTGTTATGTTGTTTGTAGGTGTTTGCTGTTTTTCCTGTTTAAGGTTTAACCGCTCTGACGATTGGGTTTTGTAGGCTGATCAAGGTTTCCGTCGACTGGATTTCATCGATAGATTGGATGCGATTGATGAGCACGTGTTGCAAGCCGTCGATGGATTGGCACATGACCTTGACGAAAATACTGTAGTTGCCTGTGGTGTAATAGGCTTCGACGACTTCTTCGAGAGCGTTGAGTTTGGCGATAGCTGCGGGGTAATCGCCAGCACTTTTAAGGTTGATACCGATAAAACAGCAAACGTCATAGCCTAAGGCTTTAGGGTTTACCGTGATCTGCGCACCTGTAATGATCCCCGCTTGCTTCATTTTTTCTACCCGAACATGGATAGTGCCGGCGCTCACGCTAAAGCGTTTAGCGAGTTCGGCAAAGGGTGTGCGGGCATCCTGCATTAGGGCTTCGAGGATATGATTATCGAGTTGATCGCGCTGAAATGCGGTATCCATAAATAAACTCTCTATAACGTAGTGAATTGTCATAAAGTTACGTTTTTTTATGGGGAATTGCTACCGATTTTGCCCGTATTATTTGATTTTAGTGATCATTGTTCGCCCAAAGGCTCACAAAAAGGGACTTTTGCGCTAAAAGTCATACTGACACCCGAGTAGGGATGTTTGATGGTGAGCTCTGCTGCATGTAGTAATAGTCGAGGCGCTAAGGATTTTGCCAGTGAGTCGGCATAAAAACCATCGCCTAAGATCGGATGACCTAGCGCCATCATATGCACCCGTAATTGGTGTGAGCGGCCTGTGATTGGCGTCAGTTTAACCAGCGTTGAGCGTTTGGCGCGGCTCATTACTTGGTAGTGAGTCAAAGACGGTTTGCCAACAAGATGATCGACTTTCTGTTTAGGGCGATTTGGCCAGTCGCAGATCAGTGGATAATCAACGCTGCCAGTGTCATTTTTGACATGGCCTGCGACCCTTGCATAATAGGTCTTGCTGGTTTCTCTATCGTGGAACTGACGTTTTAATTCCCGCTCTGCGCTACGAATCAGGGCGACAACTATCACGCCTGAGGTCGCCATATCGAGGCGATGGACGATTTGGCAATGGGGATGCTCAGCTTTTACTCGAGCATAGACACTGTCGTAATGGGCGGGGTCGCGACCAGGCACAGACAACAATCCTGAAGGTTTGTTGATGACGATAATGTCTTTATCTTGATAAAGAATATCGAGCCAAGGAGTGGTCGGTGGTTGGTAAATAAAATCAGTCATAAATAGTGCCTATTCGTCAATGCGGGGCAAAGATACTCTGCCCGGCTTGAGGGTGCAAGTGTGAGGCCCAAAGATCGGCTGGGCCATTATCCTCGCTGACAAAAGTAAAGCGGATTAGTTGATGATTTGCTGATAGAGCTGTATTTGAGTTTTTGTTATACTCCCGTCCTTTTCGTTAATGATCATTTTGAGTCTGTGAAGCCATGAGCCAGCCAGAGATATACACTCCCGAGAATCTTTCTCACGTCCATAACCGTCTTGAGTTATTGGCGCCTGCAAAAAATGCTGACTACGGTATCGAAGCCATACGCCATGGTGCCGATGCGGTATACATAGGTGGTCCTGCATTTGGTGCGCGGGCAACGGCGGGTAACAGTGTTGAAGATATCGCGCGCCTGTGTACTTATGCTCATCAATATCATGCTCAGGTATTCGTCGCCCTCAATACCATTTTGATGGATAACGAACTGGCCGACGCCGAAAAACTCATTTGGCAATTGTACGAAGCGGGTGCTGACGCGCTGATTGTGCAGGACATGGGTGTATTGCAGCTCAATTTGCCGCCGATTGCCCTGCATGCCAGTACCCAAATGGATAATCGCAGTCCAGAAAAAGTGGCGTTCTTAGAGCAAGTTGGTTTTTCTCAGGTGGTGCTCGCCCGTGAATTAGGCTTAAGCCAAATCCGTGATGTCGCCGCGCATACTAATATGCAGCTCGAATTCTTTATCCACGGTGCTTTGTGCGTGGCTTACAGTGGTTTGTGTAATTTGAGCCATTCCTTTAGTAACCGCAGTGCTAACCGCGGTGAATGCTCGCAAATGTGCCGTCTGCCGGGCAATCTTAAAACCCGTCAAGGCGATGTGTTAGCGCAGAATGAACACTTATTGTCTTTAAAAGACAATAACCAAACCGAAAACCTCGAAGCGCTAATCGATGCGGGCATTCGCTCGTTTAAGATAGAAGGTCGCCTAAAAGATTTAAGTTATGTTAAAAACGTCACCGCGCATTATCGCCAAAAGCTGGATGCGATTATGGCGCGTCGCCCTGAGTTTAAGGCTTCGTCCCACGGCCGCTGTGAACATTCTTTTATCCCCGATCCAGAAAAGACCTTTAACCGTGGCAGCACAGATTACTTTGTTAACGAACGTAGCCAAGGAATTAAAGATTTTCGCTCGCCCAAATACATAGGCGAAGAAGTCGGTAAAGTGGTCAGCATAGGTAAAGACTTTATCCAAGTGAGTTCGACCCATGAGTTTAATAACGGCGATGGCTTAGCGTTTTTCCCCGCGAATTTTGCCATGGCAAAGCAGTCCGATGACAAGCTGCAAGGCCTGCGGGTTAACCGTGCCGAAGGGTTAAAACTGCATATATTGCAGGTACCAAAGGATTTAAAAGTCGGCATGACTTTGTACCGTAACCATAACCAAGCCTTCGAAGCCCTGTTATCTAAAGAATCTTCTAAACGGATTATCGGCGTCGATTTACGGTTGAGTGACACCCAAGACGGACTCGCACTGACATTGACCGATATCTATGGCCTTACAGCCACAGTGAATTTAGTGGTCGAGAAGACGCCTGCGACTGATGTCGATAAGACCTTACAAAATACCCGTACTCAACTGGGTAAGCTAGGCAGTACCGACTTTGTTGCCCGTAGCATCAGTATCGATACGGCCCAAGCTTGGTTCTTGCCCGCATCTGTGCTCAATGGTCTGCGCCGTGATGGTGTGGCCGCCTTAGAGGCTGCCCGTGTGCAAGGCTATGTGCGTCCACTGCCGTGGAAGCATAATCAAGATGCAGTCTATCCCGTCAAGCATTTGAGTTACTTAGGCAACGTTGCCAACGAAAAGGCCAAGGATTTTTATCAACGCCACGGCGTGATTGAAATTCAAGATACCTATGAGAAAAATGGCGTTACCGAAGATGTGCCATTGATGATCACTAAGCATTGCCTACGCTTTAACTTCAATCTGTGTCCGAAGGAAGTGCCAGGGATCAAGGCCGATCCTATGGTGCTTGAAATCGGCAATGATGTGCTCAAGTTGGTATTCGACTGCCCTAAATGCGAAATGATGGTAGTCGGCGAAAACCGTCAAGTGCGAGGCCAGAAGCACCTTTAATATTTGTCATTAGGAGCATTGCCCGAGTGCAATGCTCCTAGCACCTATTCAGCTACATCCACGCACCTACACCAGCCTACCTCTCATTGATGTTGCTCTCACCAGCGTCACTCTCATATTTTCATCAAAGCCTTATATTGCACATGCGGTAATGAGCAGATATCTTATTGAAAATAATATCAATAATAAGGGATGTTAAAATGGGATTGTTAGACGGTTTACTCGGTAATGCTGCTGAGGTTGATTTGCAGGAATTAGCCGAGGAATTAAGGCCTATCATGGGCATTCAAGAAGAATTAAAACTCGCCTACAAAGTGATCCGTGATTTGTTTATTTTCACCAATAAACGCCTGATCTTAATTGATAAGCAGGGACTTACAGGCAAGAAGGTTACTTACCATTCAATACCTTATAAATCTATTACCCATTTTGAAGTGGAAACGACAGGGCATTTTGATATGGATGCAGAGCTTAAAATTTGGATCTCAGGCCAGAGTGAACCTTTAGTCAAAGAACTCAAGCGTGGCACGGATGTCGTGGGTATTCAAAAGACCATCGCCACTTTTGCACTTTAGTTTTTTTGCACTTTAGTTTTAGTGCCGTGGCTTAAGTTTTAGTGCTGCGACTTAGATTCATTTAGTGCTATCAAGCTTGGAATTGTTATCGCAAGCTGACGGTTAATGTGAGTAAGGTAAGCCAAGTTTTATCTGGGCTTACCTATCCTCGCTATCGAGTGTGATTCAAATCTGCTTGATTAATTTAACACTATCCTACTTGTGCTAGTGGAGTGCTCTATCGGTTCGCCCGCCATAGTATAGGTTTCGGAAAGCTTGAGTTTGCCTTGCTCATCGTATTGATTGTGGATGCCGACCCAGAATTGCTCTTGTCCCTGAATTTGTAAATTACCTTCTTCGGCAATCTGGCGATTGGGATGATAGCGTTTCATTACATAAAGTTTGCTTTCATCATCAAATTTTAAATGATAAGCCAATATGGGTTCTTCGGTGTGAGTGGCGACATCTGCTATTGTTTTATCTTCTCGCTGTTTTGTCGCGGTATTGCCATTGGGTGCGTGATACTTCTGACGAGATAAATATGCGTTATTGCTACTATTGCGAGCATGATGTTCGCTGTTATCCGTACGGTTATTTGGTCCGTTACTTTGCCCATCAGCATCGTCTTCATCATAATCATAACTAGGATTTTCTGGGCTATCCCATTCAGGTTCTTCATCTTCCTGAGTTGCTATATTTTCATGAAAATCAAAGTAGTGACGGCTTTCTATCAGTTGGCCTTGTTCATCTAGCCAGGCTTCGCGGTACACTTTTCCTTGGGGCGTAAAACGTTGCCAATGGCCGATATCGAGGTAACGACCATTAGTAATTTGGATTGTGCCAGTTTCTAAAATTAAACCTTGAGGGGATAAGGATTTAGAGCTAAATAAATCCCCTTGCGTACGGGTGAGTAACCAGCGAATGGCGCCATCTTCATAGTATTCGATGCGAGTATCGGCGATACCTTCTTGATAGTATTCCCTTTGATTATTATCAAGATTATAGCCGCAGCGGGTATTCGAGTGACTCTGATAGGATTCGAGGATCCCTTTGTTATTATAAAAGCTGGACTCTTTGAGGTAGCCTTGGCCATCACTAACTTCATATTCAGAAATTGTACGTATCGTGCCATCTTCATAAAACCAGCGAGCAGTGCCATCACGGTTGCCCTCTGTGTGCGGTAAGTACATCTGAATTTGCTGGTTTTCGTGGTATTCAATAAAAGGGGCTACCGAGAGGTTATTTTTATATTGGCCTTCGGCCGAAAGCACGCCACTTTTATAATAGCTTCTAAATAGACCTTCCCTGAGTCCCTTTTCAAGATAGATCTCAAGGGCGAGTTGACCATTGTCATGATACCAAAGGGCCATGCCTTGTTCTTTACCATCCTCAAAATAGATTTTTTCTTCAAGTTGACCATTGGGATACCATTTTACATGTTCGCCATGTAATTGGCCTTCGGTATTGAAGGGTTCACGCCATGCAGGCTTACCTGAGTCGTAAAACTCTTCAATGACTTTGCCCGTCACATCGTTAAACACTTTTTGTTTAATCGCTCCATTGGGATGATACCAAACGGCTTCATATTCATAGCCTTGGTTGTAATATCTTTCAGCTTCTAGTGAACCATCAGGGTAATATTGTTTTTCAATTCCGTGGATAACATCTTGCACTAAGGGCCGGATCAGCTGTATTTGTCCAGATTCATAGTAGCGAGTTAACGTATTGATATAATATCCATTGCTATCTTGTTCGGCGGTTTCTTTAAGCTGACCATTGCCATAAAAGTATTGAATAAATTGACCTTGGGGATGGCGATCTTCTATTTGATTGATCTTGCCCTCATGGTCGTACCACGTTTGTGTTCCAAGTTGCTGATCATTAATAAAGTTGCCTTCAAATAACAGGGTACCTAGGGCATTGAATTGGCGGGTCACGCCATTACGTTCGCCAAAATAGTTTGAATCGACGGCTTGGGTAAGCCCTGGGCTTTGGGTGATGATTCTAAGTATACCCGCACCATATTCGGTATTGAGTTGGTGAAAAGTGCGGTGCAGTTGGCCTGTTAGGCTGGCGTAATCTTGAATATCGCCTTGCACTATATTGTCTGCATCGAGGGTAAAGTGGCTTATCAATAATGCATCGAGATTGTTAAGCTCAACTTGCCACAACGCCTTTATTTGGCTGTTCTTTTTGGGGGTGATACTGCACACTTTTACCTTGTCGAGCCAAAAGTGCTGCTCGGGGAAAGGGAATTGATTGCTGATTTCGAGGCGGTCGAATTCGGTATGGTGGAAGTCGCAGCATTCATTGGCGTTTTCCCAGCCCAAGAGTTCTATGACTTGGGGCGTATCGTAGTGATAGAGAGTTAAGCCGTGGTCGGCATTTTCTTCGCAAGAAGTCGCGTCTGCCTTTGTCGCATGAATTTTTAAGCTGAAATGACGCTGGAATAGCGGCGCAGCAACTGACGGTTCCTGCGTTAAATCTTGTTCTTGGCTGAGTGTTTGTGATTCAGTTTGAAGATGAATGTCTTTTGGATCGCGGCTAGTTTGGTTTGAGGGAAATAACTTGGCTTTGAGTGCGCGAAACAACGACATTGGGGAAAATCTCCATATCCATATGTAAAACAATAAGCTTATCTGAGGAATACTCATGGTAACTGAGTATTTTTGTGCGCATATCATAGCGGTTTATGGATTCGTTTCTCAATGCTTGATTGCTCAAAATACCGTTTAATCAGAGTGGCACATTAATAAAAGCAGAGGAATAAAGACAAAATGCTTGATAACTTTTTTACAAAATTACCCACAGATTTATCGGCCGAAGTGTTTGAAAAACTGGCGGGTAATGACACTGTGACCATAGAACGCATCGTTTCCAATGGGCAATATACCCAAGCTACCTGAAGATACGAGTTTCAGAGCGCTTAGGGTGCTTCAATTCAAGGCGCATCAATGACAGAATGTCGGTCACCTTCTGAATTGATGCAACACGGAAGTGGAGTGCCCTAAGCGCTCCGTCCCGGCGGGTTTTAACGCACTTTATGCCGTGTTGGCTATTTTTAACTTAGTCCACTAGGTCTGCAAATAGCCGCCTTGCCTAAAGTGCGTTAAATTCCCGCTGAATCCTGCATCTTCAGGTGGTTTGGGTATCTACCCGAAGCTCAATGGTACGATCAAACTCAACATGAATGGGTGATGCTGCTCAAAGGCGAGGCGACACTCGAATTTGAACAAGGTGAACCCGTTACGCTAACTCCAGGTGACTATTTAACTATTTCGCCCCATCAAAAACATCGAGTCGCTTCGACTTCTATAAGTTCAGAAACCCTATGGCTTGCGGTATTTTACGATTGATTAGGGTTAAGGCTACAGGTTAACGATTCTGCCATAGCCAACTGGGCGTATTGAGTAAGTCTTGGCCTTGGATCTGCGTTTGGCCTAAGGCTTTGTCTAAGGCCAAGGTATTGCAGTGTTCAAATTGGCTTAAGGCATTAATAAGCCGATTAGCATGGGAAACCACCCACAACTGGCACTCTTCCGACACCTTAGCGATTAAGCGTGCAAGCGCAGGTAATAAGTCGGGATGTAGGCTAGTTTCTGGCTCATTTAACACCATAAGCTCTGGCGGTCTTGGGGTCAGTAGGGCGGCGATTAACAGCAAATAGCGCAGAGTGCCATCCGACAATTCACTGGCATTGAGTGGCCTTAATAAACCATGCTGATGAAATGCGAGCACTAAAATGCCGCCCGCTTGGGGTTCAATGCGAACCTCAGCACCGGGAAACGCATCGCTCACCGCATGATCAAAAGCCGTTTTATCACCTATCTCAAAAATGGTTTGAATTGCTGATGCAAGGTCGCGCCCATCGTGGTGCAATACTGGCGTGGCTGTACCTAATTGTGGACGACGGGCTGGCGCTTCTGCATCGGTTCTGAAGTGATCGTAAAAGCGCCATGCGCGGATACTGTCGCGAAGTTTTAGCACTTCAGGGCTGCGCTCTGGATCGGCAAGTTCCGTAAAAATACTGTCGCCGGTTTGCAGGTGTGCGCCTAAGGTTATCCAGCCTTGTCCGTCAGCACTGCGACTCTTCACCATAGGACCACGGCGCTCAACCAATACTGTTGAGGGTCGATACTTAGGCCCGTTCCAAATGGCTTCGCGCTTGATTTGTGGATCTAAGCCAAACAGCGTAGTGGCGTCGGGTTTGGGTAAACCGAGTTCAATAAGATAGCTAAAATCTTCGCCAGCAAATCCAAGCTTTAGGCGTTTTGGCGCTTGCCTGACGGTGGCTTCAATGGCGGTGTCGCCTGCTAGCATACTTTTGGTGGGGTTTTCTGGTCCCGCCCAAAAGCTGGAATCGAGTCCGCCTTCTTGGGCTAAAGCATTGACAACGCCGCCTTGCGCCGTTTGTGCGAGTAAACGTAGTGCCTTGTATAGATTCGATTTACCACTGCCATTCGCCCCAGTGATCAAATTGAGTTGTCCTAGGGGCAAGACGATTTCACGCAGAGAGCGATAATTGAAAATAGCGAGTGTGGTCAGCATAGAATATCCAAGACTGAAACAAGCTGATAAGCCAGTAAATTTATCGACAAAGTAAATTAAACATGACGATAAAACAATGGCATTTACAGTAGTACTTTGTTGAGCACTCTTTGCCAGTTACCACCCATAAAACGGTCGCGGTCAGTAGATTTAAAGCGCGCCTTGGCTAAGGCATCGTCGATACGGCTCATGCGGTCGATATGATTCAGCTCGGGGATCACTACATGCCTTGGCTCTGCATCAAAACCTAGCACGCCTTTCGCCCTCAGGCTGTACCACCATTCTTGATATTCTTTAATGCCTTTGGCGTTGTCATTACCCCGTGCCAGTAGGTTTTCTTGGCCACGGAGCGGGAAGTCATTCGCGATTGCCACGCAGTCCACTCCACCAACACGCATAACGTATTCCAGTTGTCGAATATAATCATCAATCGTGGGCACGGCATTATTGGTAAGCCAGAAACTCATCATAAATACGCCGAATACGCCGCCGCTATCGCCGATGGCGCGGATCACTTCATCGGGGGAACAACGGGCATGGTTTACTATACCGCGCGCTGCGCCGTGGCTTTGCACTATGGGTGATTTAGTGATTTTTGCGACATCTAAAGCGGTTTGAGCGCTGGAGTGACTCACATCGACTAAGATATTGGCGTGATTGAGTTTGGCGATAAGCTCGTGCCCGTGGGCCGTGAGTGGTTTATTGAGTCCGCCACTGGCATCATTATCTAAGGCGCCACCAGCAAAGGTATTGCCGTAATGGTGGGTGAGTTGCAATACGCGTAGCCCTTGTTGATGAAACTCATCTACCCGCGCCCACTGGTTAGCTTCGCTGTCTTCTTCGACACAATCTGCGCCTTGGATTTGAAAGTATACCGCAGTGCGCTGGCTGTCGCGGGCACGTTGAATATCTCGCCCCCTCAGACCTTGCAGTAAAATATCGGGATGATCGCTCACCCGTTTAGCGGCCTGCTTAATGCTTTCCATGCAAGCTTTATAGGTGCGTTTGTAGTTTTGAGTGCCATCGGCTTGTTCTATGGTCTCAATAGCCGAAATATCGCAAAGATAGGCATCGAGCTTAGCGGCAGTTACATCACTTAAGTCATCGGGAAGGAAAGATAAACCATCGACATATATCCGCCTCTGTGCGGCGGCAAAGCTAGGTAAACTGGCGAGTGGACTTAACAGAGTTGCTGCGCCAAGACCTTTAAGGAGTGTACGACGGTAGTGATTGACTGCCTTGATGGGCATGCTCGGTTCCTATCAATAACGCAAATGTAACTTCTTTATACCTTTTTAGGGCGTAGAAGTCTTTGATTAAATCCCTTTTTTGGCCTTTGCCCCTGAGCTAGAGTTGTGATTATTTGTTGTTGCCTAGTGGTTTCAATTATCGCTTGTCGCAGTAAATGAAAACCCTCGGGTTATGATTATCGAGTGGCTTCAACCATTGCTTTTGCCAGTGAGTTAAGGCCGTTGGTGCGCGATGGGCTGAGCTGACCTTCTAGGCCCAATTGTTTGAAGTAAGCTGTAGGATCAAATGCTTGGATTTCAGCGCGGCTTTTACCATGGCAGGCGCCAAGCAATAATCCAATCAATCCCTTAACGATGCGGGCATCGCTGTCGGCTAAATAATAGTGTTTGCCAGCCTGTTTTAGATGGTAAATCCACGCATCACTCTCGCAGCCTTTTACTTGAGCGGCCTCGATGCGAAGCTCAGGGCTTAAACTTGGTAAGTCTTTCCCTAGCAACATAATTTGGCGATATCTTTCCTGCCAGTTAGGGGCATTGGTAAAACGCGCCAGTAAGGTTTCGGCATCTTGCACTAAATAGTGAAAATCGGCCTCATTTGGCATGATTGAATCTGTCATAGGGCTAAATCCTGTCTAACTTATTTTGAGCATCGTATGAGTGGCGTAGATCAGTGGCTAAATGCTGGATTACAGCAGCAAGTCTTTTACCGAGGCTAACGCGGCAATAAAGCGGTCGATATCGTCTTTATTGGTGTAGATACCGATAGAGGCACGGCAACAGCCCTTAAGATTCAGGCTCTGCATTAATGGCATGGCACAATGATGGCCACAACGAACGGCAACCCCTTGTTGGTCCAGCAAAATGCCTACATCTTGGTGATGTTCACCGGCAAGATTAAACGCGACTACACCGATATTGTCATCAAAGGCGCCGTATAAATGCACTTCACCGAGCGCGCGCAATTGGCTTTGTAAATAGTTAACTAGTTCAGCTTCATAAGCTTGAACCTGCGGCATGAGTTCGGTTTGTAAAAATGTAATGGCCGCACCCAAACCTATGACTTCAGCAATCGGCGGTGTGCCCGCCTCTAAGCGATTCGGCAAGTTGCCAAATTCTGTCGCTTCAAAACTCACGTGTTTAATCATCTCGCCGCCAGTTAATAGTGGCGCGAGATTATCTAACGCGTCGAAACGGCCGTAAAGTATACCCACACCAGTGGGACCATACATTTTATGCCCCGAGAAGACGTAAAAATCACAATCGATTTCAGTCACATCCAGCGTTAAATGCGCCACTGCCTGTGCGCCATCAACTAAGGTGATAGCACCATGTTTTTTCGCTAACTGCACTAGCTGAGCCACGGGATTGACTGTACCTAGGGCGTTGGAAACATGGCATAGGGCGACGATTTTAGGCTTTAACTCGAGCAAGGTTTTATATGCGTTGATATCTAAGCGGCAATCCTGACAGAGCGGGATTGGTTTAATCATTGCCCCTGTGCGTTTCGCCAGTTCCTGCCAAGGCACGATATTGGCGTGGTGAGCGGCTGCGTCGATTAATATCACATCGCCAGCGCTTAATTGGGCAGTCAGTCCAAAGGCGACTAAGTTGATTGATTCTGTGGTGCCGTGGGTAAAAATGATTTCTTCGCGGCGTTTTGCCTTCAAAAATTGTTGCAACTGATCGCGCACGTTTTCATAGCTTAAGGTCGAACGCGCTGATAACTGATGTGCAGCACGGTGTACATTCGCATTGTCATTAGCGTAAAACTGCGCCATGGCATCTAACACCATTTGCGGCTTCTGGCTGGTGGCTGCTGTGTCGAGATAACATAGGGGATAACCATCAAGCATTTGATTTAACGCTGGGAATTGCGACCGGATCTGAGCATTTAGCTGATATGCCTCTGATGAGCAAAGTGTCACTGTGGTATCAGGCATAGCACTCGCCGAGGCATGGGATGTTTCAATGTCTGCCATTGTATTCGTCGCTGTGTTAGTCACAGTATTTGGCGTAGGCGATGCAGGTTGAGTCATGGGTGAGGCTAAGGGCAATGAAAAAGGCCAAGGGATCTTCTGTGATCTGCCATGTGAATGCAAGTTTTAGCGGTTTGTTGAGGCGTTGGTATCGGACAGTGTTATTGAACGCCTAATTTCACCAAGGTCTGTTCAAACTGTTGCCTAATAGATATTTCGCACGCCTTAAACGGTTTTAGACTCTAACGTATCATTGAGCTTAGCTATGATGCGATTTTTCTAATGTTTAAGTTTCTCTTTTAAATTCAGCTAATACTTTAGGCTCAATTCATCCACCTAAAGTTAAAACTCCGACTATCCTAAATTGGACGTCCTTCGTTGTCAGTGTTTGCTGGAGAGTAGTTTTATGGTGAAGTTTTTAAAAGACTTACGGATTAAACATAAGATGATCGCCCTCGTTGGGGTGATGTTAGTACTGATCTTGATTTTGTCTGGATTTAGTCTGTTGAAGATGCAGCGTGTATCGGAGGAAATTCATGGCATTGCAGAAGAGAATATTCCATTAGTCAGGCTATCGACTGACATCACCATTAAGCAGCTTGAAAGCTCTGTCATTCTAGAAAAAGCGTTTCGTGCCGCGGATGTTGACGCCGTATCCAGCCCACTCATTCTAGCGGCTTTTATTGCGGATGTTGTTCAGCACAATGAAGACATTAGCCAGGAGTTGCTCTCGACTCAAACCATGCTTGGAGAGGCATTAAAAAACGCTAAAACTCCTCAAGTACGTGAGAAAACACAGCAGCTAAATCAAGATATTGACACGATCATTCAACATTTTGCAGATTATAAAGTCCTGCTTGGCACCGTTATTTCGGGAATTCAGCAAAAAGAAGACCATACCGCTTTAGCTAAGCGGGTTGAATCTTTAGAGGAAGCGCAAAATGTGTTTAATGCTGAGCTAAGTCAATTCGTAGAACGTTTAGCGTTGATGACTCAAGCTGCAGTTTCTGTAACAGAGGAAGAAGAGCTTAGGGCCATTTATGGCTTAACGATTATTTCGATAGTGTCTTTAGTCATAGGATTATTAATTGGCATCGCTTGCAGTCAATACATGGTCAAATCTATCAATCGGTTACGTAATTCTGCCGCCATGATGGAAAAGGGCAACTTTAACCAAGAGCTGCGCGTCGATTCCAAGGATGAATTAGGCGAACTTACCGTCAGTATGAATCAAATGGCGTGGACTTTAAGTAAAACTGTTGGCCAAGTGATTGCTCGAAGTGAAGAAATTGCCTCTATGGTGACTGAGCTTAATGCGGTGGCCGAGAATAATCGTGAGGCCATGTTGAGGCAGCAGGATAACACTGACCAAGTCGCCGCCTCTATGACCCAAATGGCAGCAACGATCACTGAAGTGGCGAGTAGTGCAGAAACTGCTTCGTATTCAGCGGGACAAGCTGAGCATAAAGTGAAAGAAAGTTGTGAGGTTGTCGATGCGAGCGAAAAAATCTCGAAGCAGTTGGTTGCCAGCGCCCAGTATTCGAATCAACTTATTCAACAGGTTCAGGCGAGTACGGGAAAAATCCTCAACTTTGTTTCTGTGGTCGATGCGATAGCTGGGCAGACGAACTTATTAGCTTTGAATGCATCGATTGAAGCGGCGCGGGCGGGAGATCAAGGTCGTGGTTTTGCTGTCGTTGCCGAAGAAGTGCGGGCATTGGCAACGCGCAGTCAAACGGCCACGCAGGAGATCAGCGATCTTATCCAAACACTCGTGAAAGATGCCAAATCCTCAGTCGAATCCTTCGCCAATAACGATAAGCAAATCAGTGAGTCATCACTGCTCGTTAATCAAGCCAAGCAGCACTTATTTGAGATTTTAGATGCGTTGACTGAACTGACTCAGGCTAATACTCAAGTCGCGACCGCCAGTGAGGAGCAAGCCGTGACCGCCGAAGATATTAGTGAGCGCATTAATGCGATTCGTGATTCGGGTGAGTTGGTACTCAGCAGCGCTAACGAAACAGCTAAAGCCAGCGAGTCACTGTCTAAGCAGGCGAATTCATTGAGGGAAACGATGCAGCAGTTTAAGGTGCGAGTTGTTTAAATGCATTAGCCCATAATTCAGTGTGCCAACGACTGACAGCGGTTAACTTAACTGCACCACTTCATCTTAGCTTGAGCCTCATTTGTGCCTTAACTCAATGTGAGGTGTGTATATCCCCAAACAATTTGAAGATGCAGGATTCAAGTTGTTTGGGATATAGGTCTCTCTTGTTATCCGACACACCATTGCCGTAAAAATGATACTGGTTGTGCAGTGACTTGCAACAAACTGTTGTAATATGTAGCGCTAAATAACGACTAAAAATGTGAATTAAATGGGCATGCGTATTCTTTGGCTTCTTGTGTTAACGCTGAGCATTCTTCCTAGAACCGCTGTAGCATCAGATATTGCGAGCAGTGTTACTGGAGGAGCTAATCGCCTTGCAGACGGCGGTGATTTTGAGCTGGGCATGAGTGTTTACGGGATTAATCAAGTCGATGTTCGGCAAACGGATTCTGGTTCTGCACAGTTGTCGCTGTTAGTCAGTGGCATGTACCAGTACAAAGGGCTGTTTGTTGAGATGATCCATCAATCTCAAGATGGCATTAATCTGGGGTTTAATCTTTGGAGCTCAGAGGATTGGTCATTAGAACTGCTATTGGCTAACTTACAAGGTTCTTGGTCCCGTCCTGATGTGGATCCCAGTACGCTGGATGAAGCTGGCCGCAATGCCTATCTACTATCGGAAGATTCTCTCTATGTTGGTGCCGGTTTTCGTGCCACACGTTATTGGGGCGATAACTATGTTTTTCAGTATAGGTTAGTATCTGATTATTATGATGATCAAGGTATTCAAAGTTCTGCCAGATTGGGTAAGTCCTGGCAGGTTCGTAATTGGAATTTTCACGTATTGGGGAGCGTAGGTTACTCATCTGCCACCTTGAATCGCTATCTTTTTGGGATCAGTAAGGAAGAAGCCACTGAACGCTTTCCTGAGTATCGGCCAGATAGCTCTTTCAGTTACGGCATGGAGTTAGGAGTTGCCTATCCGCTGAGTGAAAATTTTGTCTTTCGGGCCATGTATCGCTTCAATGTGTTATCCCAAGAAGTGACCGAGAGTCCCTTCAATCAAGCGAGTTATACATCGTATTTTAATGCTTCTCTTAGCTATGTGTTTTAGGAGGAGGGCATGAACCGATTCTATCAATTGTTAGCGGTAGTGATGCTGAGCGCGCCTTTTTTGGCTTGGAGTCAGGATGATGCCGTTATTTTTACCGCAACCCCAGAACGCTGCATTGCACTGCATAAAGGGCAGACTTGCTATCAAGATGTATTGTTCCGATGGCAGACACCCGCGAGCGGCGAATACTGCCTCATACTGACTGACCGTCAGCACCAGTTAACCTGTTGGACTGGCAAAGCTTTGCAAGAATATCAATATAGTTTTGAAGGGGATAAAACGGCGACTTTTAGTCTTATCCGTAATGATGATGTGCAACCGCTCGCGCAAGTTAAAGTGGTCGTGACATGGGTTTATAAGGCCCCTAAACAGAGTCAGTCCGGTTGGAGGTTATTCTAATATGTCAGTTGCAAAGCATATCTTAGTCGTAGAGGACGATACCTCACTGGCAGAGTGGATCAGTGATTATTTACTGGATCACGGTTACGGAGTCACAGTGGCTAGCCAAGGTGATTTTGCCTTAGAGATGATAGCCGATGAGATGCCTGACTTAGTGCTACTCGACGTGATGATGCCCGTTAAGAATGGCTTCGATGTGTGTAAGGAGGCCAGGGCATTTTATACTGGGCCCATTTTATTTATGACGGCTTGCGTTGAGGACGGCGATGAAATCCGCGGGTTAGATGCTGGGGCTGATGATTACCTCACTAAGCCGATTCGACCACAGGTGCTGTTAGCGCGGATAAAGGCCCTGTTACGCCGAGTGAGTGATGAGGAGCAAAAGCAGCAATTAGTGTTTGATTCTTTAGTGTTAAATGCGACGGCAAAATCAGTCACCATTGATAAACAGCCGCTGGATTTGAATGCCAATGAGTTTGATGTCTTGTGGCTGCTGGCATTGAAGGCGGGTACGATAGTGAGCCGCAATGAATTGGTGGCTCAACTGCGGGGCATTGAATACGATGGCCTAGACCGCTCGGTGGATATTCGCATATCGCGCTTACGCAAGAAGTTGCAGGAAGCGTTGAGTCAGCCCTATAAAGTCAAAACCATTCGTGGCAAGGGATATTTGTTTTGCCGCGATGAGGCCGAGCAAGCTTTATGAAGAAGTTAATGACTTCTCTGGTGCTGGTCGTGCTGGTGGCCATTGCCAGCCTAGGCTGGTCGATAAGTGAGTTTGCAACACTTATTGATCCTGATAATGAAACGCCTAGCCCAGCAACTCACCTCGCGGCATTAAAACTGCTGGGCGGTTCACTGGCGCAAACGTTAGATAACGATCCCGCCCCCAATCATGCGTTTATAGACAACTGGAATCAGCGAAATGCAGATCAATTGTCTTTGGTGAATGAAGCGGATTTTGTCTTACCCTCAGCCCTAAAAACAGAGTTTTATTCAGGGGAATCATTACTGTTGGAGTCCGATGATGGCATCTCTTTGCACTATTTATTGCCTAAAACGGGTCAGGTGCTGAATATCAATACCCAGATAGTGACGCCAGCCGATGTGAGTTTTAACGCGAATAAGCTGTATACCATGCTTTTTTATGGCGGTGTGGTGGTGATTTTGTTGGTGTGGGTGTCTCCTTTAATCCGCCAATTGGTTAATCTCAGTAAGGTGACTCAAGCATTTGGTATGGGAGAATTACAGCAGCGAATTGTGGTCAGTAAAGCGTCCTACATAGGCACAATAGAAAGTGAATTCAATCGTATGGCAGATCGCATCCAGCAATTAATCGATGACAATAAATTGCTTAGTCGGGCAGTTTCCCATGATTTAAAAACTCCGATTGCGCGGCTGCGATTTGGTATCGCGGCGTTAGAAGAAACCCAAAGCGAACAACTTAGGGTGAAGTATTTTCAGCGATTGAACCGCGATCTGGACACTATGGAAGAGTTGGTCATGACACTGCTCAGCTATGCCCGCCTCGATGAGGCGAATATCCAACCTGATTGGCAACCTATTGAGCTTAATACTTGGTTGCTGGAAAAGTATCAAGGCCAAGTATACTCAGGGTTTTCAGTGGAACTCATCACCTGCCCAATACCGTTGATCATCAAAACAGATCCTAAGTACTTGTCAATGCAGGTGAATAACTTGCTCAGTAATGCGCTGCGTTTTGGCCGTGCCAATATCCGGTTGATGTTGGCATTGGAAGATGGGATTGCGTGGTTACACGTTGACGATGATGGCCCTGGCATAGATGAACAGGAATCTGCTCAAGTGATTAAACCTTTTGTGCGTGGTCAGCACAGCCGCGGAAATTCCGGCCATGGCATGGGGCTGGCGATTGTCGATAGAATTGGTTGTTGGATGGGGTCCCCATTACGTATTGGCCGTGCTCCTGACTTGGGTGGGGCTCGCATGTCACTAAAATTCAAGGCTGAAGCTTAAAGTTGGGGTTTAATACGATTGGTGTAATGCGAGGTTTGAGTCGTTTTTGTCTGTTTCTTTAACATGAGCTGAAGCGAGCAATGCGGCTAAATCTGCGTCATCTAACTGCGGTGTTGATTTAGAGATAGAGGCAGAATGACTCAACTCACTATACGAATGAGTACCTAACGAATTGGTGCTGAACAGGGGGATTTTAAATAAAACGCACCAGCCTTGATACCTAACGAGGATCTAGACTGGTGCATTTTTGATGAGCAATTAACTTTTCACATTGACATTGTTAAGTATGTAATCTGTTTCATAGATGCGGGAACTCGCATTTTCTGGCTTGCTATGTAAACCTGTGACTTCGACCATGACAGAGGTTTCTTGATTCATCGTCGAACTCCCCCATAAGATATCCTTACTCGCGCTCGCTCCTACTCCAAACTGACCAATTGCATCACGATCGGTTTGTTCGTGAGTAAAAGTGAAGTAGTTATAACCCGCTTGTTTGCATAACTCTGCTGACTTACGCATGACGTACTTTCGGGCCAATGCGCGGTCAGTGTTGGTATTGCCAACAAAGCTTATCTGCCAGCTATCGGGTGCAATCTGTGCGGTTTCAAATCCTTTACCGAAAGACCAAAATTGCTTTTCGGTATCGTAGGAAGTGGCACAAGCTGAAAGCATCAGAGCTAATCCAGCACATAAAAACGTTTTTCTGATAAGTGTCATGGTCTTGTCTCGTCAGGTTGTTTAGAAGCTATAGTTCACGCCAAGGGTAGTAACCCACTGGTTGTTACTGTCTATTAGCGGAGAGTCTGCCATGTTGGCACCTATGTGCGAGTAACCTGTGGCTTGAGTAATATCTAAATGCTTAGTGACTGGAATAACCAAAGCGTAGCCTAGCTTATAGGCAAAGGTGCCGTCGGCTTGATAGGCAGGGCGCTGCGCCGTAGCTTCAGATGACGTCACACCTGTGTAGTAGTTTGCGAAGTCTTTACTGAAGTAGTGCACACCCGCATAAGGCACCAGATCACCGAAGCCTACATTTATTGGATGGTAATAGGTGATATCAGCCTGAAAACCATCATAAATATTGGTGACATCGTGTTGGAATTTGGTCGATAACGTGCCATTTCCTAAATTAATGTCGGCGTTTAAACCCAGATCGCCACTGAATTTGCGATCCTTCATGCCCGTTAAAATATCCGCATCATCGGCATCAAAGCCAGGATTGGCAACGGCAAAGATACTGAAATTAACGGCACTATCGTTCGTGCCTAAAAAGCGGTAGTTGATGCCGGACAGATCGGCGTTGAAGTCTTCACCGTGGTAGCCGCCATTGAGGTAGGCACCTGTCTGGTGATCTTGACCCTTATAAAACTGACTACCAGTAGCAACACCTGCGCCAGCAAAGAACTGATCTTGATGACTATAGATATTACCGTTACGAATGTAGGTATTGCTTTCAGCAAGAGCGTGGCTTGACATCAAAACACTTGTGATTACAAAGCAAAGTTTTTTCATTTTTTTATCCTTAAGACATCTGTCTAGTGACTGTGATGCCACTATATTTCACTTCTTAAAAGGACTCTGTATCCGAATGTAACCTAGATAAGGTTTGAAAGGAGGGGAATCTCTTATTAAACGAGGAGGGATTAGGTTTGTAATAAGGTTTTAAGATTATTAATTTTTAAAATTGATAGCATCAAGAGCGTTTCTTGATGCTATTAGGTCATCGAATTAACCAAGTAGCAGACTAATTCCAAACTTTACACTGATTACAAATAGCGACACCGTTATATAGGTCATGCGTTCTTCTACTTTTACAGATACTGCATGGCTGACCGTCAGCATTTTCATCTAAGATTGCAGCATGTTCTACTTGGGGGATTTCCTGCGGAACTACCTCTGAGCCACAATGTTTACACCTTCGGGCTGCGCATTTTATTTCTTCAGCGCATTCTGGGCAGTCACGATAAAGTGATTTATCTTCTTGAACATTTTCATTTGTGTGTGCTTGAGCCTCATTTTTCGTGATTGCAGGCATACAAGCAACGCAAATAATGCCAATCAATGGACTCACAATAAATGAGATGAAGAACCATAAAACGGCTGATCTGTTTTTACTGGAAGCTATAATTGCAGTGACAAAACATAGCATTAGCCAAAAAAGTATATAGAACATGATAAGGTCCATTTAATCAATTGAGGTGTGATTCTACCGCTGAAAAGCCTATAGCATCAGGTGCATTTACCTGATGCCATAGTTCCACTATTTAACCCGATTATCGACTAAGGGCAAGGTAATCTAAATTGATCGGACAGTTGGTTTAATCGCACTAATAGCTCTGGTGATAAGGTGACTTTTAAACTGTCGATGTTTTCTTTCAGTTGATATAAGTCGGTGGCGCCTATGATATTGGAGCCGACAAACTTACGTGAGTTAACAAAAGCTAACGCCATTTGTGCGGGCGTGAGTTTGAACTCGCGGGCCAAATCGACATAGGCTTTTGTCGCCTCCAGAGCCATTTGCGAACCTGTATAGCGGGCGAAACGCTTAAACAAGGTCAGGCGCGCGCCTTCAGGCCATTGGTCGTTGCAATATTTTCCCGTCAAGGCGCCAAAGGCCAGTGGCGAATAGGCCAGTAATGGCAAGTTTTCGCGGTGACTGATTTCGCTCATGCCGACTTCGAAACTGCGATTAAGCAAGTTATAGGGATTTTGCACACTCACAATACGCGGCAAGCCATGTTTTTCGGCGAGTTGCAGGTACTTCATCAAGCCCCAAGGCGTTTCGTTCGACACACCGATATAGCGCACTTTACCTTGGCGGATCACTTCGGCGAGCGCTTCTAGGGTTTCAAGTATCGGTGTTTGATGTTCATGCTCTTGTTGATCGTAAAACAGTTCACCAAAGAAGTTGGTATTACGGTCAGGCCAATGGATTTGATAAAGGTCGATAGTGTCTATTTGGAGGCGTGCTAAAGATGCATCGACCGCTTGGTGGATGTTGTTCCAGTCCAGCGCCATATTTTTGCGAATGTAATCACTTTTACCCCCCGGTGCGGCAATTTTAGTGGCGATCACTAAGTCGTCTCGGTTACCGCGGGCCTTAATATATTGCCCTAGGATACGCTCGGTTTCCCCTTGGGTTTCCGGCTTAGGTGGTACGGGATACATTTCCGCCGTATCGATAAAGTTGATGCCATTGCCTATGGCGTAGTCCAGCTGTGCAAACGCTTCGGCTTGGGTATTTTGTTCGCCCCAAGTCATAGTGCCCAAACAAATTTTACTGACCTCAAGATTAGAATGCGGTATGCGTCTGTATTCCATCTATTTCTCCTACGGAAACTCTCTTAGTTTGAGGCTACCAAGCTTTTGCTGTAAAGCAAAGGTTAAACCATAGGTTGAAATGTTAGTGCGCTAAAAATAGCCAGCAAGTTTAGCCATCCTGCCCCATTTTGAGGCATGCCATTGGCTGAAGTTTGTTCGCTGAGTTGCTCTTTTAACGGTTTTAGCGCTTTACTGCACTGAAATGGAGATTTTGGCTTATTTTTGTAAACCTTAGGTACTACTAAATCAGTAATGACGTATTTATGAATAAATTGTTATAAAACTACATTTGCAGATTACAGTAAGTAAGGATGTGAATCTGTGTCACAAAATTGCGTAAATTTACGTATCTAACTTACGAATTTGCAGCGGAATGTGACGCCAATATCGGAATCTGCGTTAACAAATCTCTACCCTAAATTTATCTAAAAATTTTTCATGGTTGATATTTGTGATGGCAGATTTTTCAAACCAAATTGTAACGATCAAAAAAGGCCTCGACTTGCCGATTGTTGGTGAGCCGCGACAGGTCATTGAACTCGGTGCTAAGCCATCCCAAGTGGCTGTTCTGGGAGAAGAGTTCGTTGGGCTTAAGCCGACGATGTTGGTCGAAGAGGGTGATTTTGTTCAAAAGGGCCAAGCCCTATTTGAAGACAAAAAAACGCCAGGAGTCTTGTTCACTGCACCCGCTAGTGGCCAAGTCGTAGCGATTAACCGCGGCGAGCGTCGAATTCTACAATCAGTCGTCATTCGTTGCGATGACGGTGAAAACCGCGATGGGCAGATTTCTTTCGATATCCATCAAGACATCGCCGCTCTCCCTCGGCCAACCGTTCAAGACCAGTTGGTGAAGAGTGGTCTATGGACTGCCCTGCGTACTCGGCCTTTCTCGCGCGTGCCTGCGCTCGATAGCACGCCAGCAGGTATTTTCGTCACCGCTATCGATACTAATCCACTGGCCGCTGATCCCCGTTTGATTATCGCCGAGCAAACTGAGGCTTTTAAAGCTGGCTTGCTGGTGTTGAGCCGTTTAACCGAAGGCAAGGTTTACCTGTGCCAGGATAAGGGCGAAGCGATTGTTAAAGAAGCATTACCACAACTTGAGGTGCGCCGTTTTGATGGTGTTCATCCTGCGGGTTTAGTGGGCACTCATATTCACTTTACTTTGCCAGTGAGTTTAGAACGTCAGGTATGGCATATCGGTTATCAAGATGTGATTGCCTATGGCAAGTTATTCCAAACTGGTGAGTTGTATACCGACCGCATCGTCGCCTTAGGTGGCCCGAGCGTGCTGAACCCGCGTTTACTGCGCACTCAGTTGGGCGCTGAGCTAAGTGCCTTAGTGAGTGATGAAATCAAACCTGGCCATAACCGCGTGGTATCGGGATCTGTGTTATCTGGCCATACCGCGGCGGGCGTACATGACTTTTTAGGCCGATTCCACAACCAAGTATCAGTGTTGAGCGAAGATTCGCAGCACCATGTTCTCCCTTGGGTGCGCGGTGGTTCTGACAAATTCTCCATCACTCGTGCCGTAACATCACGTCTGTTTGGTGCGACTAAATTGTTCGAGTTTACGACTCATCAGGGCGGTTCAGCTCGCGCCATGATGGCTTTTGGTCAGTTAGATCGCGTGATGCCCCTGGATATTTTACCCACCTTACTCGTTCGAGACTTAGTGGTGCGTGATACCGACGAGGCGCAAGCCTTAGGTGCATTGGAGTTAGATGAAGAAGATCTGGCGCTGTGTACCTTCGTATGTCCCGGCAAATATGACTTTGGTAAAGAATTACGTGCCTGTCTAGATGTTATTGAGAGGGAAGGTTAATGACCAAACAAGTGAAAAAACCTGATTTACAGGACGCCTCTGATTTACAACAAGAGTACTACGCAACGGGTAAGTCGATGAAGGGCTTTTTGCGCTCACTCGTCATTGCCAATGGTCGTAGCACTAAGGGCCAAGTGCATGTGCGTGACGCGATTGACGTGAAACGTACCATGACGCTAGTCGGTTTGTGTTTACTGCCCGCCATTTTATTCGGTCTATATAACATTGGCCTACAGGCACAGCTTGCGCTCGCGGGAGGATTATCGACACCAGATATTTGGAAGTTAGAAATCTTTAATACCCTGTTTGTCAGCCTTAGCCAAGACACTGGGATATTAGGTTTATTCCTCTATGGTCTTAGTTTTTATCTGCCGATTTACCTGACAGCACTGCTCACCAGTTTGTTTTGGGAAGTGGTGTTTGCGCGGGTTCGTGGTCAAGAGTTGCACGAAGGCTTCTTCGTGACGGCCCTGCTGTTTACCTTAATCTTGCCAGTATCGACACCGTTGTGGCTGGTGGCCATGGGGATTTCCTTTGGTGTGGTTGTGGCTAAAGAGCTGTTTGGCGGCATGGGATATAACTTCCTTAACCCTGCGCTGGCGGGCTTGGCTTTTATCTACTTCGCCTATCCATCTGAAGTTTCAACCATTAAACAGCTCGTTGCCGTTGATGGTTTCTCTGGTGCAACGGCGCTGGCACAAACCGCAGCGGGCAAGTTGAGTTTTGCTGATTACTCTTGGTTTAGCGCCTTTAGCGATCCTAACTGGTGGAACAACTTTTTTGGCTTTACCGTGGGCGCGATTGGCGAAACCAGTACCTTAGCGATTTTGATCGGCGGTTCATTATTGCTGATCAGCCGCTTAGCGGATTGGCGCATTGTGCTCGGTGTATTGCTGGGCATGATAGCGACAGCAACGCTGTGTAATTACATCGGTTCTAGCAGCAATCAAATGATGGCAATGCCGTGGACTTGGCATCTTGTCACTGGCGGTTTTGCGCTAGCAATGATGTTTATGGCCACCGATCCTGTAACCACTTCGTACACTCGCCAAGGCAAGTTTGCCTACGGTGCTTTGATTGGTTTTATGACTGTGCTTATCCGTGTCGCTAACCCCAAAATGCCTGAGGGCGTGATGTTAGCCATTCTGTTCGCCAACCTTTGGGCGCCGCTGTTCGATTATCTGGTGGCCCGCGCCAACATCAAACGGAGATTAAAACGTCATGGTATTTAAGAAAGATACTGTGGTGGGGACCATGATCTTCACCATCACGCTCTGCCTCCTGTGCTCTTTTATGATCACAGGCACTGCAGGCATATTGAAAGAACGTAAAGTTGCCAAAAAACGTGACGAAGTACAGCGCTATGTGTTGATGGCCGCCGATGTGAACTTAGGTCAGGGCAATGAGTTTAGAGAAATTTTCGCTAAATCCGTTAAGCCATTATTGATCAACTTAGATACAGGCAAGGTGGACTCAGACGCTAACGTCCTCGATTTCGATGAGCGTATGGCGGCAATTAATCCTGAGACTTCAAGTGCGCCGAAAAAAGATATTGCCAAGATTAAAACCCGTGCGAACGATGCCCGCGTGTTTAAAGTGCTCGATGCCAACGGCAAGTTAGACAGCGTGGTTGTGCCTTTCTATGGCAAAGGTCTGTGGTCGATGATCTACGGTTATGTGGCGGTTGAACCCGATTTCAACACCATTAAAGGGCTCGTCGTGTACGAACACGGTGAAACCCCAGGTATCGGCGATTTTTTAACTGATCCTAAGTGGGTGTCACTATGGAAGGGTAAGCAATTGTTTGATGAAAAAGGCAAGTTTTCGATACGTCTTGTGAAAGGCGGCGCTAAAGAAGGCGATATTCATGGTGTCGATGCGGTGAGTGGCGCGACCATGACGGGCCGCGGCGTGCAGCGCGCAATGGAGTTTTGGTTTGGCGTTGAGGGCTTTCAAACCTTCTTCAATCAGCTGAAAGCGACGGCCACGCAGGGTGAATTGCAAGGTGAGTTGGGAGAGGCAAAATGAGCAACACTTTATCCATGCGTGACATGTTAACGGGGCCAGTGTTTGCCAATAACCCCGTCGCGATGCAAGTGCTGGGCGTATGTTCGGCACTGGCGGTCAGTAACTCAATGCAAACCGCTGTGGTGATGACACTGGCAGTGACCTTTGTGTTGGTGTTTTCTAACCTGATTATCTCTGCCATCCGTAACTTTATCCCGACCAGTGTGCGGATTATCGCGCAGATGACGGTTATCGCCTCCTTAGTGATTATCGTCGACATGGTTCTGCAGGATGTAGCCTATGAGTTATCTAAGCAACTTTCTGTATTCGTTGGGTTAATTATCACTAACTGTATCATCATGGGCCGTGCAGAAGCTTTCGCCATGAAGTATCCACCGCATTTAGCGGTCGTCGATGCGCTCGGTAATGCGACAGGCTATGGTTTGATTTTGATCAGTGTCGCCTTTGTACGCGAGCTGTTAGGGACGGGTAATTTATTCGGTCACCCTGTGTTCACCACCATCGAAAATGGTGGCTGGTACTTGCCAAACGAGATGTTCAAGTTACCACCGAGCGCCTTCTTCCTGATTGGTGTGTTGATCTGGACTATCAATGTGATCCAGCGGAAACGGGGTTAAGGAGCAGATATGGAACACTATATAAATCTATTTTTGCAGGCCACTTTTATCGACAACATGGCGCTGTCGTTCTTCTTGGGTATGTGTACTTTCTTGGCCGTGTCTAAAAAGGTGTCAACCGCCTTTGGTTTAGGCGTTGCCGTGATTGTGGTGATGACCTTAGCCGTGCCGTTAAACCAGCTGATTTACGTCAAAGTGCTCGCACCTGGCGCTCTGTCTTGGGCGGGATTACCCGGTATCGATTTAAGTTACCTGCAACTGATCACTTTCATTGGTGTGATTGCGGCGTTAGTGCAAATCCTTGAAATGTTTTTGGATAAGTACATTCCTAGTCTGTATGACTCCCTTGGGATCTTCTTACCTTTGCTCACAGTGAACTGCGCGATTTTTGCTGGGGTGATCTTTATGGCGAACCGTGATTACAACTTCGGTGAGTCAGTGGTGTTTGCGATGGGCTCGGGTCTTGGTTGGGCAGTGGCGATTGTACTGCTGGCGGGACTGCGCGAAAGAATGAAATTCAACGCGATTCCCGAAGGCTTACAAGGTATTGGTATCACCTTTATTACTACAGGCTTGATGGCGCTGGGCTTTATGTCTTTCTCAGGGATCTCGCTGTAACGCTACAGTAGGCGAGCCAAGAATTGAGAAAGTGAAACCAGATTCTTTTTAGAAAAGAGCTAGAAAAGGGTAATACGATGGAAATGGCAATTGGCATAGGCATGTTCACGCTAGTGGTCTGTCTATTGGTGATAGTGATTCTAATCGCCAAAAAGAAATTAGTGGCTACGGGTGAAGTGACGATCAGCATCAACGAAGATGCCGAAAAAAGCATTCAAGTTGCCGCGGGTGACAAGTTACTCGGCGCTTTGGCGAGTCAGAGTATTTTTATTCCGTCTGCCTGTGGTGGCGGCGGAACCTGTGGTCAGTGCCGAGTGAAAATCAAATCGGGCGGCGGTGACATTCTGCCGACTGAAATGGGCCATATCACCAAGAAAGAGGCTAAAGAAGGTTGTCGTCTCGCCTGCCAAGTCTCAGTGAAAACCGATATGGAACTTGAGCTCGACGAAGAAATCTTTGGGGTGAAGAAGTGGCAATGTCAGGTGATCTCTAATGATAACAAGGCAACTTTTATCAAAGAGCTATTGCTTGAGTTACCCGAAGGTGAAGATGTTCGCTTTAAAGCGGGGGGTTATATTCAAATTGAAGCACCAGCCCATGTGGTGAAATACGCTGACTTTGATATTCCTGAAAAATACCGTGGCGATTGGGACAAATACGGCCTGTTTGACATTGTCTCTACCGTTAATGAAGAAGTGTTGCGCGCTTACTCTATGGCCAACTATCCCGATGAAAAGGGCCGCATTATGCTGAACGTGCGGATTGCGACGCCGCCATCGGCCAATGTGCCAGCGGGCAAGATGTCATCTTACATCTTCAACCTGAAAGCGGGCGATACAGTGACCATTTCAGGGCCATTCGGTGAGTTCTTTGTGAAGGAAACCGATGCGGAAATGGTGTTTATCGGTGGCGGTGCCGGCATGGCACCTATGCGTTCACACATTTTCGATCAGCTTAAGAGTAAGAAAACCACACGTAAAATGAGCTTCTGGTACGGTGCTCGTTCGACCCGTGAAGTGTTTTATCAAGCGGATTTCGATGCTCTAGCGGCCGAGAATGACAACTTCGTTTGGCATGTGGCGTTATCTGAGCCATTGCCTGAGGATAATTGGACTGGCTACACTGGCTTTATTCATAATGTGATTTATGAGAATTATCTTAAAAATCATAAGGCACCAGAAGACTGCGAGTACTACATGTGTGGTCCTCCAATCATGAACTCTTCAGTGATTAAGATGCTTGAAAGCCTAGGCGTTGAACCAGAAAATATCCTACTCGATGACTTTGGTGATTAGGTTGTAAGTGAGTAATAAAAAATCGCGTTAGGCCCAGCTTAACGCGATTTTTGTTTATAGGGCTTTTTATCATTTTGCAGTTTTTAGCTTTCGCATCTTGATGCTATTTAGCACCTCACCTAGCTAAAAGATTTGCCGCCGTGGTGGGTTAAATAGCTCACCATGCGCTCACTCTCAGCGGTATAGCATCCCATGCGGAACTCACCCTGCCAGTAAGCAATATCGAGCGGATGATACCCCTGCGAGTTTGGATGATTCACATTGGCCCCCGCATCCACCAATAATTTGAGCAGTTCAAAAGACTGCAACTCACAGGCATGCAAGAGTGCCGTCATCCCGCCATTGTCCACGCCTTCAAGATTAGCGTCATTTGCAATAATGCGCTTAACAGCAAGCGTATCTTTGGCTTTAACCGCATCGATGAGTTCAGTGCTCATTTGATAGCTATTTAACCTCATCCAAAGGATTTAATTTAAGTGGATTTAGTCTAGGTTTCTGTAACTTGTAGGCGAAACTCTGTAAGCTGAGTAGCTTATACCTAAATGCTTATGTCTACAGGTACAACTTATCATGGATGTTATAGTTGTAGGATAGGAGGCTTGTTTGAAAAAGTTAGCAGTAGTATCACTTATCTGTTTCTCCCTCTGCGCATGCTCTTCACTCAATGAAGTTAAATTGGATTCTCAATCGGTATCCAGCTACATAGGTGAAAAGGTCAAAGTCACCACAATATCTGGCGAACAAATGGAATTTCAAGTCGAAAGTGCAACGGAACAGCATATCGAGGGAGAAGGGCAACTAGTCAAAATTGAAGATATACAGACGTTGGAAGTTGAGGAGTTTAGCCCACTAAAATCGATATCACTTTCTGCAGGCTTATATATGTTAGGTGCGATAATTATTACTATTGTCGTTTTATAGCCATTTTGAATGTGTATTCGCTGCAACTTGAGATATTCAGTCTACAAACTGGGGAAGACTGCCACTTGGTTTATACTGTTCGGATTAGCTTCGTCGCCCTAGGTATCACTTTGTTGTGTCATTTTTATATGGAATATTTCCTTTATAATTCAATTGTAAAGATTAAATTGTATTATCCATAAAAAGCGCTTGTGATAAGCTTGCTTTTTTCTAGCAGGCAGCATTATTTGTTAATTACGTTAAGGATAACCCATGCGTTTGAGTGTTATCAGTACCCTGTTGACTGGTTTTTTATTATTCCCAAGTGCCAATAGTTTTGGTTTGTTATTAGAAACAGGTGCTGAACAAGAGCAAATCGGGCAAGGCAGTAACTCTATTGCCGTTGAAAGCCAAACCGCATCTTCAGTATCGAAGGTGGCGGAGATTAAGACCTTAATCCAAGCCGCGATAAAGGATTCGCCGCAGCCATTTAGTGGCAGTGTTATCCTGCTTGAGGAGGGCAAGCCGCAGCTTGAACTGCAAAAGGGGGAAGGTATTAGTCAAGATTCGCGCTTTGTGATGGCATCACTTTCTAAACAAATCACCGCAACCTTGATATTGCAGGCGGTCGATGCGGGGAAACTCGACTTAAACCTATCGCTTAATCATTATCTTTTTGGTGATGCAGATGGGAGGAATAAGGCGCTAAAAGGCACTGTGGCGTGGGCAAATCTAAGTGCGGATGCATTGAATACCAGTCGATATGACGAGCGGATTACGCTGCACCAACTGCTGACGCATACATCGGGTGTCGATAAACTGGGTAAGGCTAATCGATTCGAGCCGGGTAGCCAATTTGAATACTCCAACTTCGGTTATTCACTTTTAGGGCAAGTGCTTGAGAAGGTCAATCACCAATCCTTTGCCGAGCAAGTGGCGCAGTTTGCAACGCGATACCAGCTTAATGGCTTGAGCGCTGAGCTTGGCAGTATTGAGGCGATTCACGCCAAAGTGCCTTCACTCGCCGTAGGTTTACAGGAAAGCAAGGTGATTGCCCCTGCTGACTTAGTGCTTGATGAAGCTTTGTTACCTGCCGGGGGATTGATTGCTTCAGTGCCAGCTTATGCCGCCTTTCAGCATCTATTACACTCTGGCAAGTTGATGAGTGCAAAGAGTTATCAACGGATGACAACGGCGTATACCGAGATCCAATTCTTATGGCCGAATATGCGCTATGGCTATGGGGTGAGGATCAATAAGGACGATGGTCTCGTCGAATACAGTCATACGGGCTATTTATCTGGCTATATGTCGATGACACTTCATTATCCTGAATTTAATTTGGATCTGGTGATGCTGGAAAATCTATCGCTAAATCTTAATGATCGCGCTCGAGTATTTGAACTGCATAATCAGATACGTCAAATCATTCGTAGCCAGTTACTGCTTGTTAAAACATCACTTGCACCAGTGATTTGAGTAAACTGACTACTGACATAAGTGCCCTTATGCTGATATTAAGCATGGTACTTTAGTACTTAAAAGATTTCTAAGATATAGTTTCTGCGGGAGATAATGGCTACTATCTCCCGCGTTAAGGGAATAAATATAGTCTTTTACTACTTAATGTCGCCATATTTAATTGAATCACGACTATCTGTTTCATATATCATTTCATATTCATAGTTCAATGAGTCTAACAAGCTAATTATATAATCTTCGGATTTAATTCTTTCGTATCCAGGAAAATCTTGGTGGAAAATGATACTCAATAACCAGCTGCATTCTGGTTTTGATGGTGCGAAAGTATTTGCATCAAGATCTACATTGGGAAATAATTTAATGAATGTGCCTGTCTCTTTATTTAGATTCCAATGGTAATGTTTTATCCTGAATGGTAAAAAACTCTCAAGCATAGTAGGGTTCTTAGCTGTAGATGTTTTTCTATCTATTAATGCTAGAAATTCTTTGAGTTTATTATGAATTGTTTTTTCATCTTTACTTGTTGATTTTATACCAAATAGTACTTGATGTTTCATATGGTTGAATCTCCTCATTGAATAGATTTTATCGGCACTTGTGTCTTTTAAAGAGCCATTTTCTTTAGTTAAGGGTGTAAGTTTGTTAGCTAACAGAGAATTCAAACTCTATTTTAATGATTAACGTCCCTAACAAAGAGACGTTAATCTGTGACTTACAGTTACCAAAAGCGCTTTCTAAGTGCGGTCTCGATATCAATATCAACCCTAAAGTACTGCAAAATCGTCCAAACTGAATCGACTAAGGCTTCGGTAAGCGCTGGATAATCATCCTCGATAATTCCGTTAATTTCTTCGACGGTTTCATCGATATATTCCTGAACACCTTCCTCAAATTCGGCCTTTGTCGCTTGATTGCGGAAAAAGCTAAAGTTGTCGAGTTTTTCTATCAATTGATCAATAAGGACTCTCACCGAATTGAGTTGTTCAACTGTGATCGTCGGATCGGTGGCGATCAGTTTAAAAAAGCTCTGCACTTTGGTTTTGAGATCGAATAGCGTTGGGATTTGATCTCGATTTGCCGCCGCATTACTCACCTCTAATTTGGTTTGCTTGACGGGCGCAGGTGTCACATTCACCTCAGATGCTTGCGGATTGGCCGTCATAGGATCGGCATTGCTCGAAGCTGTTGCTGGTATTGCGCGATTGTGGGCTATGGTTGTGGGGGCTGGCGGTATCTCGCGCCCCAGTGTTTGTAGCAGGCGGCGCTGGAAATAGCTTTGCGGCAGGGCTTTGCTGAGTGCTTGCTCAAGCTGAGTTTCACTGTAGGAGGCTATTTGCAGCAGCGCTTCGAAAATCTCTTTATATTCTTGCTCAATAGCCGCTATTAGCGGGCTATTGCCTAAGCTATTGGTCACGGTTAAGTCGGCGCCATATTGCTGCAAAAGTCTTAAGATCCGCACCGCCGTTGATTCAAAGCGGGGGAACTCGATTGAACTGCCGCCTATCACAGCGCAAAGGGCAGGAGTGGTGTCTTCACCATTGATGGCATTGGGGTTGGCGCCATGTTCGAGTAGCGCCTCTACGCAGGACTGCGCGCCGTAGTAACTGGCGCACATTAATGGCGTAAATTGCTCATCCACCGAGAATTCTTCTAACTTTGCTCCATGGCGCAGTAATAGTTCTACGGTTTTTCGCCGCATATGGCCGGTAATTTCATCCCACCAGTAGGTCGAAATCGCCTTGTGTAGAATGGGCGAATTATCGTGGCCACAATGGGTAAAAATATCCCCGCCTTGGTGAATGAGCCATTCAAGTAGTTGGCTTCGACAGGAGATGGCCGCCGCAGACACATAGTTAGTGTTATAGATATTGGTGAGGCTTAAATCCAGCCCCTTGGTGAGCAGATATTCCATCACTTGGATAAGCGTTGCTTGATCTTCTTTCCCTGAACCACGCTGGCAGATAGTCAGTAAGGTCGGTTCATCCACCGCACCAAATTTTTTATTGATATCCATACCATATTGCAGGAACAGATCGAAAAACTCGGGCAGAAAGGTTTTCTTTTCGACCATTGGATAAACCAATAGTCGTAAATTCGACCAGACTAACATCTCATAGGGTTTACCCGTATTCACAAATTCGGCATTTGGATTAGCGCCATATTTGAGCAACAGTTCAAGGGCTTGGTAGATGTAGCTCCGTTTATTCGGATCGGTAAATTGGGCATTATTAATATATTGGTTGAGTAAAGGTGAATGGTCGGCATCAGGCGGTGTCATCCTATAGATGCGATTGATATCGACGGTGGCCTTAATCAGTTTTTCGATAATCCTAAGGTCAAATTCTGAGGTCAATGCTGCATAGACCAAACTTTTAGCGTGGGAGTCGGCTTTGAGCTGCGGATAATGGTCTAACAGGTATTCAGTGTAGTCTTGCGCTTTGGCGTAAACGCATAGTTCGAGTAAATTGGCATCATCCCAGAAGCTGCTATCGTTGGCCATAATATAGCGTGACTTTTTAAATGCAGGGAAGCGTTTAACTAAGGGAGAAAATGTTTCTACTCCCCAAAATTCGCTCGAAGAAATAATGTTTTCAATCAGGCTTAATTTGCCAATGTCTAATGGGATATCTTTATTAATGATATGCAGGAACAGATCTTTATTACGTTCATCATATAATATTTCTAGTGGATTATTTAATTCACCATTAGTCCAAAAGCTCACCGGTTTATTGATATCTAAGTTAGCTGCAAGTAGAAGGTCGATCATGTCTCTACGTTGATGGTCTTGATAGATATATTGCGGATTAGGATGAAATAGGTAGTTGAGCCAGCAATTATTATATTGATTTTGAAAGTAAAGATTGGCACTAGAGTCTAGGTATAGGGTAACGAGTTCTGAGTTGTTATATTCAATAGCCGAATGCAAGGCACTGAAACCATTACATTCTATTTTAGCGCCTTTGCTGAGCAAGTATTTTATAAGCACTAAATCGGACTGAGGGCTGCAAGATAGTGGAACTAATATATTGCAGGGCGAAATATTGAGATCAATAAAGTTGAGATCTCCACTATCGGCAAGAAATTGATCAACTTTCTTTATTTTAGCCGAGGTCGAAAGCGTGTTATCTAGGCATATTTCCCGAAGTGTGATTTTCTTATCACTAAAAATCCAACTGAGCATAATGTTCCCTATTTAATGCCGTTAACAAAATGGTATCAAACACCTTTCAATTTATTAAAAATTGAGTGGGGTAAAATTGACATATTTTAATGCATTTAAGTTAAGAAAAACTATGCCCTAAGACTGATAATTAAAATGATCCTGTTTGAATAACATTTTTTGATACAAATTGATAATGCCAAACAAGTTGCATGATGACATGTTTGGCATTGTTACTTTGATTGGAATTCTGCTTCATATCCTATTGATTAAGATCTAGCATCATCGGCATTTCGCAGGCGTCGTGGCCTGTGTTCCCTAGGGGAGCCGACAGATGCACAAAGCCCAATTTCTCATAGAGTTTTACGGCTTCATTTAGTACAGCGGTGGTTTCTAAATAGCAGCTTTGATAACCCGTTTCGCGGGCGAAATCGAGTGCCATTAACGCTACGCGTTTTGCGAGTCCTTTGCCGCGGATTTCTGGCATAAAGTACATTTTTTGCAGTTCGCAGACGCCATCATTGTTAGCTAAAGGCGCAATACCGGCGCCGCCTAAAATGCGGCCCTCTAATTCAATAATCCAATAGTTGGCGCCCGCTTGGGAGTAAATCTGGCTTAGGCAATCTAAGGTCGGGTCTGCCACGCTATAGCCTTTATCCGCGGTTAAGCCGTATTCGGCCGAAACATCGCGGATGACTTTGGCAATTGCGGCATCATCTTGGGCTGTGGCTTGGCGAATGTGGCAACCACTTTGCTGCTTGGCGTTATGTACGGCTTGGTTATATAACACGAGGGCCTCTTCGATTTGTGAAGTTTGCAATGGAGTCAGTTGGGCTAAGATCCCTTGGAATAATTGATTCTGCTGAGTATCCAATTTAACGAGTAACTTCTTACCCGCAGGTGTCAGTTGCACAACTAAGCAGCGACTGTCCCGTGGATGTACCTGACTCTGGGCAAGATGTTTATCGATCAAATGCTTGATAGCGCGGCTCGCATTGGACTTATCTATGCTGAGTTTGCAGGCAAGCTCTTTGATGGTCAGGGGCTGCTTGCCTATCTCAAACAGGGCATGGGCTTGCACGGGAGAAAGGGGTAAATCCCCAAAGGCGGCGTTGAGCATGCCTAAATTTCTCACCAGATAGCGAGACAAATGCCTGAGTTGGGCGGATGAGCCTGACTCAGTCGTTTGCTTAGTTTGAGTCACAGGCTTCGCGGGATCTTGAGCCAATGGTGCGTCTGTTTGAGCCATAGTCGAATAGGTTTGGTTGCATGTCACAACTAAGTTAGCGGGCTTTAACTCCTCTTGCAACATATTAATAACAATCTGCTGTGTAAATATCAGGATTCAATAATGGCGCCATGGCGAGAATAATCGCTTGGGTGTAATTACTTTCACGGGTCGCATGGCCGTGGGTTAGTAAACCTATGGCACCGCCTTTTTGCTTAATATTGATTGTATTGAACAACCTATCCATGACATCCCCGAGTTCTTCTCCCGCTTCTAATGCCCGATAAACTTGCATTGGTAAAGGTAAAATTGCACTGCGGCCAATGGCAAGCTGGTCTTTATGGCCAATAGCGATATAGGCGAATGTGGCTGGGCCAAAGTCGAAACAATCGACACCGCCTTCCATCGCAAAATAGTAGTCGGCTTTAGTCTCTTGCGGGTCCTGCTGTTGACAATAGCGCACCCGATTGATCGCCCCTTGGCGAGTGTCGAGATCTGTCATTGGCTGCGCCGCAACACCTGAAGGCGCATCCATACCGCAGGCTTCTATAATGCTGTCAGGGAACAGTTGTGCCATGGCATTAGTTGCCGCGTTGATTTTTACAGGGTTTTTAGAACCCACTTTTATCTTAATAATGTTTTGTTGCATATAAGTTATTTATTTTGGATTTTAATGTGGACGCTCGTTTGAATCATTGCTTAAATGGTCTGAGGTGTCTAAGCGTTTGGGTTTTCTATTCTGCCACAGTCGTCGGCGAAGCTCAGTAAAAAAGCCAACAGTAGGGGAGGCAATAGCCAGCCTTAGGGACTAGGAAGCGACATGCAACTATTGCTCCTTCAGTAATTTGGGCTGGAATAGGCAGTAAGGCTATGTCATTGAAGGAACCAAAACCAAGAGATAATAATAATGAAATTCAACAAACTCGTGATTGCTATGGGAATGGCCTGCGGTGTAATACTGACTGGCTGTAACGATAGCGAAGATAGCACTACGCCTACCGAACCTGAAACTCAACTGCAAGCTTTTGCCCCCAATGGTTTACTCAAAGCCAGTATTCGCCGTACGACCTATGGCGTGCCGCATATCCAAGCTGACAACTTAGAAAGTTTAGGTTTTGGTAGCGGTTATGCGCAGGCACAGGACAACTTATGTGTATTAGCCGATGGTTTTATCAAGGCGAACTCACAGCGTTCTATGTACTTTGGCCCCCATGCGTCGATTGACTTCACTACGGGTCAACCTACGGCGGAAGATAATGGTAACCTTATCTCAGATTTTGCCTATAAAGCGTTAAAGATCAGAGCGCAAGCCGAAGAAAAATGGCCGAAATTTAGTGAAAACTCTCGGGCACTTATCCAAGGTTTTACCTCTGGTTATAACCAATATCTTGCTGATGTCGAAGCGGGCACACAAACGGCAGAACCTTTCTGTGGCGGTCAGCCTTGGGTGAAACCCATAGTGCCAGAAGATGTGGTGACTTATTTGTTTTCTATCGCCTTATTACCGGGCGCAGCTAACTTTCTCGATCTGATTTTTTACGCTAACCCAGGAGATGCACAGGAATACATGCCGCGTATCGTTGGGCCTGCGCCTAGCCAAGACCAAACTGCGTTTGTGGCCGATATGCAGTCTAAGTTGATTGCCCGCGCGGCTCGTATCACGACACCAGAGACTAATCCCCGCGATTTAGGTTCAAATGGTTGGGGTTTAGGCAAGGATAAAACTGAAAATGGTAAGGGCATGGTGCTAGGTAATCCGCATTTCCCGCATACGGGTAACCTGCGTTTTTGGCAATCCCATATTACGATCCCAGGGCATTTAGATATGATGGGCGGCTCGTTAGTGGGTATGCCTGGACCGATTAATATTGGTTTCAATAAAGATCTCGCTTGGACTCATACCTTCTCTACCGCTGAGCATTTTGTGATGTATAACCTTGAGTTAGTCTCAGGTGATCGGATGCAGTATTTGTTTGATGGTAAACCTATGCCTATCACCAAAGAGACAGTATCGGTTCTAGTGAATGCAGGTCCTGCGGGCATGCTGGTCGCCGAGAAAGATATTTATACTACGGCCAAAGGCCCTATGGTCGAAGCTCCTCCCGCTTTAGCGCCTTTCGGTTGGGATGATGGCAGTGCCTTTATGATCCAAGATGCCAATATGGGGACTATGGACCCTGTTGACCATTGGTTAGCCATGAACATGGCGACGAACAAAGAAGAGTTCCAACAGGCATTTAAGGACTACGATGGTGTCATCTTCAATAACACTATGTACGCCGATAAAGAGGGCAATGCTTTCTATATCGACGACTCAACTGTGCCAGGATTATCCGAATCGGCAGTCGTGTTGTTAAAAACCTCACCGGATATTAAAGCGGCTAAGGCAAAAGCCGGATTTACGATTTTACCCGGTAACACTTCACTGTTTAGCTTCGATGCTCCTACGCCCTATGAGCGTGCGCCCAAGCTTGAGCGCAGCGACTTTGTGCAAAACTCCAATGACTCCTTTTGGTCGACCAACTTGAATGAACCGCTGACTTACTTCTCGCCTATGTACGGCGCAGAGGCTGGACAGCTATCACTACGTACACGGATGGGCTTGAGCTTAATGCAGGACGCCGCGGGGGCTGATGGCAAGTTCAGCTTGGAAGAACTCGAAGCGGCTGTGCTGTCGAATCGCAGTTATCTCGCCGAGTTAGTGCTGCCTGACTTGATTGCCCAGTGTGATGCCCAAGGCAGTACACCTGTGGTGGTGTCGGCAAGTTTATCTAAGGATGTCTCTTTGGCTTGTGCGGCATTAAAGGCGTGGAACGGTAAGCAAGATAACGACAGTAAAGGTGGTGCTTTACTACGTGAATTTGCCCATCTATTCAGCCAAAAAACCATGTTGACCCAAGGATTCGATCCCGCTAATGCGGCAACGACACCTAAAACCTTGACTACGGATGGCAGTGCCTTAAAGGCCTTGGCGCACAGTGCGCTTAACCTTGAGGCCGCAGGCTTTGCCTTAGATGCGCCATTAGGGGATGTGCAATTTGTGGAGAAATCGCTGCCAGATGGAACGCCAAGTGGGTCGCGTTTACCTTGGCCGGGTAGCCATAATGCTGAAGGTGGATTCAACGTGTTTTCAACCAGTTTGTCGGGTGATGACACTTTGATCCCGCAGCACAAATACGCTGCTGTGATGGATGTAGTCACAGGCAAGGCGATGAGTTCTGGCTTAACGGCGAAAGGATACCAAGTGCGTTATGGTTCAAGTTGGATGATGGCGGTGAACTTTACCGATGAGGGGCCTGTGGCGCGGGGGATTTTAACTTACTCTGAGTCGAGTAATATCTTAACGCCTGCGTTTGCCGATCAAAGTATCTTGTACTCGAGTGCTAAAAGCTTCCGTCCTTTGTTGTTCAAAGAGGCTGACATAGCCCCTGCTGTAGTGTCGACGACTGAGCTGACACTACAAAAACCATAAGTCAGATTTTGCGCTTTAATCGTTAGCGGCTCACTTCGGAGTTGAATCCGGATGAGCCGTTTTTTATGCGTGTTTGCGACTGATAGCGATTTGTAAAAATTTAACATTAACGACTGTGATCTCGATCTACCTTAGGTGCGAGTGTGTAGTGGTGCGTCTCGTTTTGTTGATTTTTGTGACATATGCCCGGTTAGCTGTTTTTCTCGGCGCTTATGCAATGTCACTGGATTTAGCTTGAGGTGAATATCTTGTATTTTTAAGTGGCTTTTTATGTATATGTTTTGATGCTGCATTGAAAACTTATTACATTAAATCAGCGATCTAGATCTCAATATCAGTTTATTATGAAATTCCCTTACATAAAGCCGTGTCAGATCAACTTTTATGGGCTTTTTTTGGTTATCCTTAGCGCGAATTTATTATGCTAGTCACACCGTAAGGTAACTTTTATATGCAAAAAGATGCGACCAGTGTTCTTGGAACACCTCAAAGCACACAGAATCTAGATTCAACGAAACACTTACCTTGGACTCGCCAAGACACGACTTGGATGTTGAGTTTGTTCGGCACTGCCGTTGGCGCTGGAATTTTATTTTTACCTATCAATGCGGGCATGGGCGGCTTTTGGCCTCTTGTGTTAATGGCTGTGATCATCGGTCCTATGACCTATCTTGCCCACCGTGGTTTATCTCGTTTTGTTTGTTCATCAAGCATTCCTGGTAGCGACATTACTCAAGTAGTTGAAGAGCATTTTGGTGTTGGCGCGGGTAAAGCCATTACCGTACTGTATTTCTTTGCTATCTACCCGATTGTATTAATTTACGGTGTGGGTATTACCAACACTGTCGATAGTTTTATCGTCAATCAGTTAGGCATGGCATCGCCACCACGCTTCATTCTATCGGGTGTATTGATCCTCGGTATGATGGCTGTAATGGTCGCAGGTGAGAAATTCATGCTCAAAGTGACACAATTGCTGGTGTATCCGCTGGTGGGTATTTTGGCCTTTATGTCTATCTACCTGATCCCTGAATGGAAAATGGATGCTTTACTCGTTGTACCAGAAGCGGGTGCATTTTTAGGCACAGTTTGGTTAACGATTCCAGTTTTAGTGTTTGCCTTTAACCATTCTCCAGCGATTTCACAGTTTTCTGTGTCATTGAAACGTGACCATGGCGCGAATGCTTCTCGCAAAGCTGATGTTATTTTACGTAATACTTCCATGATGTTAGTGGGCTTTGTGATGTTGTTTGTGTTCTCTTGTGTGTTGTCATTATCGCCAGCACAATTGGCCGAAGCGAAAGCTCAGAATCTACCGATTTTGTCTTATCTTGCCAACGTGCATTCAAGTGGTTTTGTGAGCTACTTTGGTCCATTAATCGCCTTTATCGCGATTGTGTCTTCTTTCTTTGGCCATTACATGGGCGCGACAGAAGGCATGAAGGGGATTATTGTTAAGCAGTTAGACACGAATAAAAAAGGCATTTCAGAGCAAAAAATCAACAAATTTATTCTGGTGTTTATGTTTGTGACGATTTGGGCCGTGGCAATCAAAAACCCAAGTATTTTGAATATGATTGAAGCTTTAGGTGGCCCAATTATCGCGGCTATCCTGTACTTGATGCCTATGTATGCTGTATACAAAGTGCCAGCATTAAAAGCGCACCGTGGTCGCATCAGCAATATCTTCGTGGTTATAGCGGGTTTATTGGCAATGACGGCTATTCTGTTTGGCTTCTTTCGTTAAGTTTTAATCTTAGTAGGAATGCGGTTTGAATGTGAATCGTGAGTCGTAAAAAGAAAAGGATCGTGCCATTGGCCCGATCCTTTTTTATTACGTATAAGATTTGAATCGCTTATTTTTCTTCGTACATTAAGTAGTAACTCTGCTTCATCCCTAACGCTTGATAGGTCTGCTGTGCGGCGAGATTTTCTTGCTCGACATATAAACGGAAGCTTGCGGCACCACCATTGGCTTCGGCCAGTTGTTTGACTTCGCTGTAGAGTTTGGCATAGATGCCTTGGCGACGATTTTTCGGGCGAATATACACACTCTGGATCCAGTAATAATCCTTCGCACGCCAATCGCTCCATTCAAATGTCACCATGAGCGAGCCGACTAGCTCACCTGCGATTTCAGCGACCAGGTAAAACCCTTTTTGCGGGCTCTCAAGTAGCGTGCCCACACCTCGAGTCAGTGTCGCTTCATCTAAGGCTAGGCCTTCGGTTTCTTGGGCCATGGCCTGATTAAACTGCACTAAGGCGATTAGGTCTTGAGCCTTAGCTTTACGAATCAACATACTACAACTCCTAGGCGGTTATTTGGCAATACCGCTCTTGTTTAGTAAACAACATTTTGTGATTCACTTTATCATGGAACGACGAGGGATAACGAGTTTGGCAGTGGCAGGTTAGGCACTGATATTATTTATTACTGTGGATATTTGTACGACTAAAGTCTTATCTGCTAGGCTTATCTCTAGTGTCCTTTCGCTGAACTAAGTGAGTTAATGATGGGATTTATTAAGTCTACTCGCCGCTATAAACTTAAGATTTTACCCGTCTATGATATTGCTGCTGATGAACAGATAAATCATCGTCTGCATTTTATTTTAACGCTGTTGAGCTTCGGTTTATGGGGTTTAGTTTGGTGGTGGTTGGTCTTAAAAGCTAACGGTAAGTCCGACTTTATTTTCAGTGGTTTTGATGACGATTATTGGAGTTATTTGATTGAGCGTGAGCAACCGCCTGCGTCGCTTTATCGTCAGCAAATAGCACCAAAAAAAGTCACAGAATATTTTGATGCTTAAGCAGGAAAACTAACATCTCAGCGGCCAATTTAACAAAGTTGGTTTGGTTAATATTACTGTTTTTAAGGCGGTTTAGCTCAACGTGACCCAGATCATCCCTCGATTAAAACCCCTCTGCTAGACTCGGCGATTGCCCCATTTAGACTGAGAAACTAGCGCGTTAGTTTTGGTCTTTGCCCCATCATAGTTTCGAATTCAAGGTTATCAATATGACAAAACAAAAGTCGTCAGCATTAGGCCGTGTTTGGTCTCGCTGGATGTCAGTGCCGCTGTGGCTGCAAATTGTTATCGGTATGGTGCTAGGTATTTTAGTGGGCATCATCTTCGGCGAGCAAGCGACTCACTTAAAGCCGATAGGCACCTTGTTTGTTAATTCCATTAAGATGCTGATTGTGCCATTGGTGTTTTGCTCACTGATTGTGGGCGTCACTTCGATGCAAGATACGAACAAGATGGGGCGTATTGGTTTTAAATCTTTTGCGTTTTATCTCTTTACCACGGCTATCGCGATCACTATCGGTTTAATTGTCGGTTATGTTCTTCAACCTGGTGCTGGTTTAGGTTTGTCATTGGCAGAAGGCGCGACTCAAACTGCCAAAGAAATACCTTCTTTAGTCGATACTTTGATCGACATAGTGCCGACGAACCCTATTGCGGCTTTAGCAAGCGGGCAAATTTTGCAAGTTATAGTATTTGCGATTGTTTTAGGTATCGCCTTAGTGCTGATTGGCGAGCATGGAAAACCTGCAATTAAAGTGTTCGAAAGTTTAGCTGAGGCCATGTATAAAATGGCCGACATGGTGATGAAGCTCGCACCCTACGGTGTATTTGGTCTAATGGCTTGGGTAGCGGGGGAGTATGGGATTGATATGCTCTGGCCACTGATCAAAGTTATTATTGCTGTGTATCTTGGCTGTATTATTCATGTGCTTGGATTCTATAGTTTTTTACTGCGCGGATTTGCAAAGTTAAGCCCGCTGCAGTTTTTTAAAGGGATTAGCAATGCCATGTTAGTGGCGTTTACCACATCGAGCTCTGCGGGCACGCTCCCTGTGAGTATGAAGTGTGCGAGTGAAAATTTGGGGGTTCATAAGAAGATCTCTAGCTTCGTATTACCGCTAGGCACCACAATCAATATGGATGGCACAGCATTATACCAAGGGGTCACAGTACTGTTTGTGGCACAGGCGTTTGGTATCGACCTGACTGTCGTCGATTATCTCACCATTATTTTAACGGCGACGTTGGCCTCTATTGGTACTGCGGGTGTGCCCGGTGCGGGTTTAGTGATGTTGACGTTAGTACTCACAACCGTAGGGCTTCCCTTAGAAGGGGTGGCATTGATTGCGGGAATTGACCGTATTTTAGATATGGTGCGTACTGTGGTAAACGTCTCCGGTGACTTAGTGGCGACGACTGTCATTGCAAAGTCTGAAGATGAGTTGGATATGGCGCATTATAATGCCGACATAGATCAAAGCGCCGTAATCGCCGAACAGAATATCGCCCTCGAAATTGCAGCGGCTAAGAGTGTCAAAGCATAGGGAGCTTTTATTGCTGGTTCGTTAACTAAAAAAACCGCCATTGGCGGTTTTTTTATGCTGACAAGTTTTATGGTTACTTCATTTGGCTTAACACTAACACTGGCTTGTCGTCGCTGTTAAGTAAGGTAAGTCGGCCTTGCACTAATTTTGCTTTGGTAACTAATGGCATAGCTTGCATCACTTTGTGCTCTTGCTGCATTAGGGCATCCACACAGGCTTTCATTGTGCTACCGGCAGGAGATAGCTTAAGCTCTTCGCCTTGCTGAGTATATTGACCGAAAAAGTTATTGCAGCTGTTGTTGCCATGTAATTTACCTTCGGCCTCAAAGGTGATTTGCGCTGGGCTGTAATCGATAGTCGGTTGGCCTTGGACCATTTCAATGTGCCAGCGGCCTTCTAATGGAATGGTATCATTTGGAGCTATATCGGCACTTTGGCAGGCTGTGATGCCTAAGAGTAATGCACCTAAGATGAATGTTTGTTTTAACATCGTTGCGGTTCCTTTTTCCATGATTATGGCCATAGTGTGACAAGTTTTTCGTAAGATCTAAAGGGGTTTATATGACAGGCTCATTTAAAAGTACTCTGAATTTGTTGAAGTTTTTACATTGGTTAGGTGTATTGATGCTAGTTTGTGGACTTGGGTTTTATATGTTGACGCAATGGAGTCTAGAGATAAGCGGCATGTTATTGATCTCAAGTCTGATTGGTTTAGGGTTGGTCTTAATGTCGCCCTATCCTGTGGTGCTGTTTATCCAATGGGCGAAGCGCCAAGATGAGCATTCCAAGTAATTTTGTACTGCCTAATTAAGCCTAAATTTCATTAAATCAAAGCTCTGCCGAATCTGCGGCGGGATTATCGTACAAGCTTGAGTCAATGGCGGGTTCTACTGGCGTGTCTGCGGCTTGTGGTACAGGTGGGCGCATTGAATCGAGTTTGCCCCGCGCGAGTTCCATCATAGGTGCAAGCTTAGCGCTGGATTCTGGAGTGAAGAAACTGTAACTCGCATCGAGTTTAAGCTGGTGGTTTTGCTGTTCTAACTGTTTTTCTACCCGCTTCATAATATGTTGAATATCTCGTTCACCATCCACAAAGGCCAGTACCACAAATTGAGTGGTGTTGTAGTGGGCGGCAACGTCGGCGGTCCGTATCGTATCTTGGATCAACTTGCCTAACAGCCTGTGGTGATTATCTTCGAGGGGGATGGGCGTGTTATCCGGACTCAGTAATTCAAAGAAGATGATGCCTGCATGGGCACCAAAGCGGCGGCCTAAATTGAGCTGTCTTGGCGCCATCATCAAAAAACCATAATGATTGAGCATGCCGGTTTCTTGGTCGCGCATCGAAAGGGATTCAATTCTATGGTTCTGACACAGCAGAGATAATTCCTGTTGCAGTAAAATCTGAAATGGTTCGAGCATAGCGGCATTGACTAGTGGCTCTGTTATATGCGGGTTGAGTACACACAGGGCACCAAATTGGCTACCATCCGGCCAAGCGATAGGACGTGAGAGAATATGCTGAATACCATCAAAATCCCTTGGTAAATCCTCTAACATAAAGCTGCCGAGGTTTTGATATAAACCATCAGGTTGGCTGTTTTGTATCTGTTTGAAGAGTTCGAGTGCTGGGGGATATAAAGTGCCTGCGGTAAATTGCGGTGTTTCAGTGATTGAACTGACGATGATTTCAAACCCTGCACTGATTTTTTGGAATATGAAAACCGTGTTGGCGTTGTAATAGCTTTTGATGAGCTCACATTGGTGCATCCAGCGTGTGAGATTGACTTGTTGATTATCGGTATCAAGTAAACTCAAGTTGGGATTAATGGTTTCTGGCAACATACAAACGCCTAACTATGGCTAAATATCCATTAAGTTTGGGAAATAAAAGGATATTTAGCAAATCAAAGCCCTAAATATTGCCTTGTTCTTGCTGTGCCTATTAACCCAACCGAGTATACTGGTGGGCTGAAATTGGGCCCAAAGCCGAAATAATGCTGTGAGAACACTGTGAAAATTAGACTAGCCTTACCTCAAGATGTTGATTTATTAGCGATGCTAGAGAAAAAACATCTTAATGATGAATTAGCTTCCGCCAGTATGGGGTTACAAGGGCAAGCTTTTTCCCACAGTGAATTGAGCGAATTAGTGCAGCACCATTGGATTGTAGTGGCGCAGGTTGAGCAGCAGATCGTCGGTTACGTGATTGCAGGCCGTTGGGTTTTTTTCGAACATTGGCCCATTTACCGCACTTTGTTGAATCGTTTGGGGCAACTCGATTGGGATGGACCTAAATTAACTAAGGTCAATTCTTGCCAATACGGGCCGATATGGGTGCAGCAAGCCTACCGTGGGCAAGGGATTTTCGAGGCATTAGTCCATGAAATTCGTCGCCAAGTTGCTCCGCATTTTAGCTATATGTTGACCTTTATTGCTGAAGATAATGAACGTTCCTTTGCCGCTCACTCGGGTAAAGCGCACATGCAGGTTGTGGATTTTTTCACCGTTTCGGCAAGAGATTATTATTTAATGGCGGCAAAGACCCAAGCTTAGTTGTTCGATGATAGAAATTAAGGATTCAATCTCTACTGTGTAAATAACCCGAGTTCAGGTTAAATAACGGAGATAAATACATGCATGTACAATTTGTTGAGTCACTATTAACGGCCTATGCCGAAGTCAATTTATCGGCTTGGGACAACTTGAGATTGGTCCTATCTGAGTGCGCTCACCATGAATGTGAGGCGAGGGGATTTGAAGTCGAGTTTATCTCCGATTCAGGGCAAGTGCAGCATTATTGGGTACAAGTGGGGAATATTTGGCTCGATTGTGGTCGAACCAATGCCTATTCGACGGTGATTACGCGACTGACCGATAAGGAACTTAGCCGTGTAAACTCCAAAAGCGCGTTAGAATGCGCTATTTTATCCCAAGAGCAGATCGGTCTACTCTGCATGCAAAATGCCCATTTCGATCATTGCTAAATTCATACTTGACCTTCAGGTCGCCACTAAAGGTGAACAGGTTTTCAGCAGCTTGTCTTGGATTGCTACTTTTAACATTCCCCCCAAAGAAGTCTGTGGTAAGTCTATGTTTGCTGACGACATAATTAAACTACATAGAATCACTGCCAATTAACTCAATATAAAATTGAAGTGAGATTGTACTAAAATAAGGTTTAGTATTTACAATTTTTAATATAAAAGCCTAGTTAACACTAGGCACAAACACGTTTTAATTCATTTTCAGTAAAATTTATTTTCCGTTGGAATGAATTGATCAACATCCGTGACTGGTAATAGGTCTAAGCTATTTTTGGCATGTTTTCGTAGTTTATTTTCGTTTGCCTCAGTTGCAATGTTTTGTAATATTGACCTGTAGCGTGAGTTATTGCTTTTGGCTAACACTTTACAAAGCCAAGAAACAGCATCGATCACGTAGGGATCTTCATTCTTTTTCTCAGTCCAGATTTTTTCAGCAAATAAATCTAGCACCTCTATTTTGATATGATCTTGTTGATAATAGCCTTTGGCTAAACTCTGTAATGTTGCTCCTGTGCTGTTTAACTGCATTTTTATTGATGATATATCATCTGACCATTCAATGTTTGGGGTCACTCGTTCGATAAAGAGAGCTGCTGACTTTTGTGCACTAAACTGGATACTTCCAAGGCCTTCATACTGATAGGTTACGCTAGGTGGTTTTTCTATCAGGAAATTTCCACCATATTTGGTAATCTTGTCCGGCTTGCCTAGTTTTGAAACAACCAAGTTTTCACTTTCTCCGCTAGCCAATTTGAGGAATAATTCTTTTTTTGAAAGTTCTATCTTTTTGGGTTGAAGACCTGAGTCAATTATTGAAACATGAGATAGGCCTCTTTTCTCAATAACTTTTGATACAACATTTCCGTTAATATCCTCTATCCATACCGCAGAGTAATCTTCACTTAAACTCCCATTAATAAGATATTTTTCGTTTTTCTTCGGTGTAAAATTAACTTCTCCCTCAATGATATAGTTTGAGGTTGAGCTAAAAATATATCCGATTGGAGCGGAGTGATGGACTTGGCCGATGAGATATAAGTTTATGGGTTTGATTGGAATCGACCTTGATGCGCCCATTGCAATCAATTGCGAGCCTTTTCCATTAGAAGCCGCTGAAGATGCTGTTAAGCTATTATGGATAGGTTCTCCATCGATTAGCTTTATATAATAAAAACTTGCTTTACTTCGACTTAGTCTTTGAAAACTATCATCAATTGTAGCAAGCTCTCCTGTATACCCTTCTGGTATCGATGAAGTATAAGACATGCAGCCAAACATAAGAAAAGATATTATTGTGGAAAGAAATAACTTCATTTAATTTCCTTTTTTATAGAGTAAATCTATTTTATTCGTCTGTTTATAGTCATTGATATTATTTGTGCATTTTTATCAATAGTACTTTTACCAATTATCAATACTTTTTCACCATAAAGTAGCGCTCAGGTGTCGTGGTGACTGTGCCTATGATCTCAAAACCTTGTTTCTCATAGAATACTGGGGCTTGAATCGATAAGGTATCCACTTGGGCTACTAGGCAACTGCGTTGTTTCGCCTCTGCTTCTGCAAGTGCCATCAGTTTACGCCCAAGCCCTGTGCCTCTGGTTTGCTCATCAACTCAGACGACATTGATTAAGAAGTTTTTATAGATAGTTCGACCACCCACACCACCAATCAACTTGCCAGCTTCATCACGTGCAATGACAGTCAAAGGTACTGATTTCTCGGGTCCTAAGAGCCCAGCATTATATTGCCGAACGCCGTCTACCAGCGCATCCACAATCGCGATATTTTCTTCACTCATAACTTCAAAGTTCATGTCAAAAACTCTTTCTGGAATGTGATTACTTTATAAACGTAAATGTTATTTCTGTTGTATTCAACTTTTGATTGATCTCACTAATGTTAATCATTATCATTCGCGAAATCATTTATGGGTTACATTTGTAAACTAAGTTTACTAAACAGGAGAGGTTTATGTTATTTCGTCAAACTTGCTTGGCAGTTGCCATTACCGCTGTATTTACGGGTAATTTTGTCCAAGCCGAAGAGGCTCCCGACAGAAAAATGGAAGTTATGGTTGTTACTGCCTCTGGATATGAACAGAAATTGGTTGATGCACCTGCCAGTATTTCTGTTATCACCCAAGAAGATTTGATGATAAAACCTTATACCACTCTCCTAGATGCAGTGCGTGACTTGGAAGGGGTTGATATTGGTGAAACCCGTGATAAAACAGGGCAAGGTACCATCAGTCTACGCGGTATGGGATCTGACTATACCTTAATCCTTGTCGATGGTAAGCGTCAGAATAACCATGGTGATATTTATCCAAACAGTTTTGGTGGCAATCAATTTGGTCATGTACCACCACTTGATGCTATTGATCGAATTGAAGTTATTCGTGGGCCAGCATCAACGTTATACGGTGCAGATGCTCTAGGTGGTGTAGTGAACATCATCACTAAAAAAGTGGGCGACGAATGGTCTGGCTCTATCACTCACAGCCGAACTCATCAAACCAATGATGCCTATGGTGAAGATATCACTACCGATTTCAGCGTGATGGGTCCCCTCATTAAAGGCGTTCTTGGGTTATCTATTAATGGCAGTATCTATGATCGAATGGGGTCTACACCAGAGTACGCACCAGTAGATTATCCTAATGGAGAAGTACGCACTCGTTCACTCGGTTTTGGTGGTGGCGGTAAAACCGTCGATAACGAAAATCATATGTTAGGTGGTAGTTTAAATTGGACGTTAAATGAACATCACAAAATTTGGTTTGATTTAGATTCCTCATCTCAAGATTATGATAATACGCCACTGATCAATGATAACGGTGAACGCGAGTATCCGCTTGGCACTGTTGATAATATCGATAGTCTCTGGATTGCCAGTAACTTCTGTAAAGGCGGCGTAGGTTCCCGTGAGGCTGCTTGTCTAGCCAGCGGTGGTGAATGGGCAAGACGATCAAATCCGCGAGCGGGTTACAGCGAGACTCAAAAATTTACCCGTGATGCTTGGGCGTTAACCCATGAAGGTGCTTGGGATTTTGGTACAAGCTTTGTGTCACTATCCTATGTCGACACACAAAATAATGGCCGCACACTGCCATTTACCACTGCTGAGCGAGTATTACTACTGCAGATGATTGATGGTAAAGGGGATTACATCGGCATGACTGAAGCCGAACGTAAAGCGATTGCTGAATCCACTTTCCTGCCTAGACCTAAACGCGAAATGGCAAGTAATCAATATACGCTTGATATGAAACTCGATATTCCATTTGAAGCTGCAGGAAATCATGTCGCAGTGACGGGTGCGCAGGTGATTCGTGGTGAGTTGAAAGACGGTGTATTTGGTATGGAAGAAGGTACGCCGGGCGCAGTACAAGAACATAATATGTGGTCTGTTTTTGCTGAAGATACATGGAGCATGACTTCTGATTTATCTGTTACTGCGGGTTTACGTCATGATGATCATGAAATATTTGGCAACCAACTCAGCCCACGCCTATACGGCGTTTACACCATTAATAATGAGTGGACTGTAAAGGGTGGGGTGAGCACAGGTTTTAAAACACCTAAAACCACACAATTGTATGATGGTGTCGTTGGCTTTGGTGGCCAAGGAACCTCACCGCAATTTGGTAACCCAGATCTCGAAGCTGAAACCAGTGTGTCCAGCGAAGTCGCCCTGTATTGGTCCCATCCAGATGGCCATAATTTTAACGTCACTATCTTTAAAAATGACTTTGACGATAAGATTGCTTCACAACCCTGTGGTAAAGGTACGAGCATAGAATGTTCCGATGCGGGTGAATATGCTGATTTAGGTTATGCAGTCAGTAGCAAAACAGTCAACATAGATAAAGTTACTATTCAAGGTGCTGAGCTCGCGGGACGTTGGGAAATTCTAGATGCCTTAACGTTAAATGCTAATTATACCTACACAGATAGCGAGCAGAAAAGCGGTGCAGAGCAAGGCCGTCCACTCGGGAACAGTGCCAAGCATATGGCAAACGCGACATTAAAATGGGAGTTGACCGACTCATTTAACGTATTCTTGACCTCAGAATACCGTGCTAAACGTTATCGCTCTTGGGATATCATTAATGATGCTGCACTCTACTATAAAGGTTATAACGTGTTCCATCTTGGTGGTTCTTATCAGGCGAGTGAGTTTGTCACCTTCAACATGCGAGTAAATAACTTGTTTGATAAAGATTTTACTTCATACGATATTGTCTTCACCGAATGTAGTGACACTAGCACCACTTGTGTCTCTGACGACAATGGCCAAAACGGATACACAGCATCTTACGTTGATGATTTTAATAACAAAGATAAGGCCCGTAACTTCTGGGTTGGTATGAATGTACGTTTCTAAACGAATACCCTGTGCATTAGCCATTATTTGATATTCATGGGCGATAGATAAAACTGAGAGTTACCCGTTTGATAAAGGTATCCACTATCAATTAAACAATAGGGTAACTCTCATTACTCAGTGCACCTGCACTGTGCTGGTGAGTCCGCACTATCGAGCCATCAATAAAGACCCATTCTGTGTCGGCCATTTTCACTAAAGCTTTGAGTAAATAGGCCTGAATGTCTTTTTAGACCATAAATGAAACCCTCTAAAAACCGTACTCCAATGGCCCAACTCTTTGGGTCAATCTTGCTAAGGGGGGCCTGCTAGAAGGCGGTAAAGAATGCCTTCGAATGTTTGTCTATGTTCAGGTTTATCATAAACATGGCCTGTGCTGTTCATTAAATGAAATAGCGTTTCCCTGCGTGCATTGGTTAGTATCAATCTTGGCATGCTCTCTAAAAATCATTCTCGAAAGCTCAATAGATCCTAGATGAAGTCAGAAACATTAAAGGTGCTAGCGTATAAGTCTAAAGTATCAGCCATTGCCCGTTTGGGTAAGTACCAATATAACCAAAGGGTATTCTTCCACAGAGATACCAAAATAGGCGTTCACTCGTAAAGGCTGAAAGTTTAACGTCAGCTAGTAGCAGTGTTGCGAGCGTATTAGCGTCATCGGATGTCAGCGCGCATATTTCTGCAACGGGAATAATTTTCCAAGTGGAGAGGTAAGCTGACTTAGAAATTTCATCGACTTCGCTGTCAGAAATCCAAGCATGCACATCATTTACTACTGCCTTTGTTTTTAACGAATTTGCCAAGTCATGATCAGTTACACACAGGCTTTCATAGTGGATTTCGTAAGGTGTTTCAAAAAAGGCTTCAGGATCGGATTCAAGAAAAGCGGCGATCTCCTCTAATGTACCGTATGTCTTTGCTGTTTCCTCTGGCAGACCTACGTTGGCTGCCCATGCACAAGATTGAAGTTGCTGTAATAAGATGGCGTTATCGGTCATGGGATCAGTGCACTCTAATGGTCTGTGTATATGCTGCTTTTTATCTTGCCATATTTGTCTTAGCACTATTAATCTAACCAAATGTCAGGCATAAAAAAACCGCTGGGTAGCGGTTTTTTATGGGTCTTAAGTGTAAAAATTGAAATGAATTAAGACTATAGACCCGCGTCAGCGCGCAATATTTCGGCTTTATCAGTAGCTTCCCATGGGAATTCGCTGCGACCAAAGTGGCCATAAGCGGCGGTCGCTTGATAAATTGGACGTGCTAAATCTAGCATGGCCGTTAAACCGTATGGGCGCAGTTCAAAGTGTTGACGTACTAACTTGATCAGCACTTCTTCAGATACTTTACCGGTACCGAAGGTCTCGATGCTGATAGAGGTCGGCTCTGCCACACCAATTGCGTAAGACACTTGGATTTCACAGCGATCAGCAAGACCTGCTGCAACTATGTTTTTTGCCACATAACGTGCAGCATATGCCGCGCTACGATCCACTTTTGATGGATCTTTACCAGAGAATGCGCCACCACCATGACGGGCCATGCCGCCGTAGGTGTCAACGATGATCTTACGACCCGTTAAGCCGCAATCGCCTACTGGACCACCGATAACAAAACGGCCAGTTGGGTTGATAAAGAACTTAGTGTCTTTGTTTAACCATTGAGCCGGTAATACAGGCTTGATGATGGTTTCCATCACGCCTTCAATTAAGTCGGCTTGTGAAACGTCATCTCTGTGTTGAGTCGATAACACAACTGCATCGATACCGACAATTTTGCCATCATCATAGGCAAAAGTGACTTGGCTTTTCGCATCTGGGCGTAACCAAGGTAGCGTGCCATTTTTACGCACTTCAGACTGACGTTTCACTAATGCGTGAGCATAGGTGATAGGTGCAGGCATCAGAATGTCAGTTTCGTTGTTGGCATAACCAAACATTAACCCTTGATCGCCAGCACCTTGCTCTGCAGGGTCTGCGCGGTCTACACCTTGATTGATGTCGGGTGATTGCTTACCAATGGCGTTTAATACTGCGCACGAGTCTGCATCAAATCCCATATCTGAATGGGTATAACCAATTTCACGCACCGTTTTACGGGTGATTTCTTCAATATCAACCCAGGCAGAGGTAGTGACTTCGCCACCGACTAATACCATGCCGGTTTTGACATAAGTTTCACACGCTACGCGTGCTTTTGGATCTTGAGCCAGAATTGCATCTAGCACAGCATCAGAAATCTGATCTGCAATCTTATCGGGATGACCTTCTGAGACCGACTCAGAAGTAAACAAGTGCTTTGCCATAGTAGGAAAATCTCGTCGTTAGCATTCAAACGTGTAGAAGCATCTACATCTAGACGGCTATTTTAGTTTAAATCCGATTGCCGATCACCCCCGATAATAAAAAATCCTCTCAGATTGTGACCTGAAAACGACTACGCTCAGTCATAAATAGGTTATTTTTCTTATATTTCATTGTATTAAGTTTGCTATGTTTTTGAGAAATTTATTTCTCCATTACAAGTGATCCTTGCTATGTCCTCTCAAGTAAACGCCAGCAAAGTGACAGGGTTGTTTCTGCGACTTATATACTCAAGCTACCTGAATCCTGCATCTTCAGGTTGTTTGGGTACATATTCGGCCATCTTTTGCTGAGTGAATGGCAATTTTAGTTTGCGTCACACTGGCATGTAGGGGAAAATATGCATCCAAATTGCCCGCTAGACCCCACAAACAAGCAGGAGAGAGCATGTCTTCCCGTAAAGTACTCGCAAACGCAATCCGTGCGTTAAGTATGGATGCAGTTCAAAAAGCAAATTCAGGCCATCCCGGCGCCCCAATGGGTATGGCAGATATTGCTGAAGTGCTGTGGAATGATTTCCTTAAGCACAACCCGAACAATCCGAAATGGGTAGATAGAGATCGTTTTATCCTCTCCAACGGTCACGGTTCAATGCTGATTTACTCTTTACTTCACCTGACTGGTTATGAATTACCAATTGAAGAGCTAAAACAGTTCCGTCAATTGCATTCTAAAACACCGGGTCACCCAGAATACGGTTACACCCCAGGTGTTGAAACCACAACGGGTCCACTCGGTGCGGGCATCAGCAACGCTGTCGGTATGGCGATTGCTGAGAAAACCTTAGCGGCACAGTTTAACCGTGATGGTCACGATATCGTTGATCACTACACTTACTGCTTCCTCGGCGATGGCTGTTTGATGGAAGGTATTTCCCACGAAGCCTGTTCATTAGCCGGTACTTTAGGTTTAGGTAAACTGGTCGCATTTTGGGATGATAACGGTATTTCTATCGATGGCCATGTTGAAGGCTGGTTCACCGATGATACGCCAAAACGTTTTGAAGCTTACGGCTGGCATGTGATTGCCGGTGTTGACGGTCACGATAGCGCGGCAATCCGTGCTGCTATCGAAGCGGCTAAAGCCGTTACCGATAAACCAACAATGATTTGCTGCAAAACCATTATCGGTTTTGGTTCCCCCAACAAATCTGGCAGCCACGATTGTCACGGCGCGCCACTAGGCGATGCAGAAATCGCAGCCGCCCGTGAATTCCTTGGCTGGCCACATGCACCATTTGAAATCCCAAGCGATGTTTATGCCGGTTGGGATGCCAAAGAAGCTGGTGCGGCCCGTGAAGCAGCGTGGAACGAGAAGTTTGCAGCATATCGCGCTGCTCACCCAGAACTGGCTGCTGAATATGAGCGTCGCGTTCTGAAAGGTGAATTACCGGCTGATTTCGAAGAAAAAGCGCAGGCATTCGTGCAAGCATCACAGGACAAAGCCGAAGGCATTGCGAGCCGTAAAGCCTCACAAAATGCTATCGGTGCATTTGGCGCTATGTTGCCTGAACTGTTAGGCGGCTCTGCTGACTTAGCGGGTTCTAACTTGACACTGTGGTCAGGTTCTAAAGGTATTCAAGACGACCCAGCTGGTAACTACATTTACTACGGCGTGCGTGAATTCGGCATGAGCGGCATTATGAACGGTGCTTCGCTGCATGGTGGTTTCATCAACTACGGCGCAACTTTCATGATGTTCATGGAATATGCTCGTAACGCAGTCCGTATGTCGGCGCTGATGGGTATTCAAAACATCTTCGTTTATACCCATGACTCTATCGGTCAAGGTGAAGATGGCCCAACGCATCAACCAGTTGAGCAATTAGCTAACCTGCGTATGACGCCAAATATGGCCGTATGGCGTCCATGTGATGCGGCAGAAACGGCAGTTTCTTGGAAAGCTGCGATTGAGCGCCGTAATGCACCTACGTCACTGATCTTCAGCCGTCAAAACCTGAAAGCGCAAGCGCGTACCGCTGAGCAATTAGCCAACGTGGCTAAAGGTGCTTATGTACTGCAAGACTGTGCGGGTACACCAGAACTGATCCTGATCGCAACTGGTAGCGAAGTACAATTGGCAATGGATGCAGCCGCTGCACTGACTGAGCAAGGCAAACACGTTCGCGTAGTCTCTATGCCATCGACAACTGAGTTCGATAAGCAAGATGCTGCTTATAAAGAATCTGTATTACCACGTGCTGTGACTAAACGTGTGGCTATTGAAGCGGCGCATACCGATTTCTGGTACAAGTACGTCGGGTTTGAAGGCACAGTTGTAGGCATGACCACATTTGGTGAGTCTGCACCGGGTAACGTGCTATTGAATCACTTCGGTTTCACCGTTGAAAATGTGCTGAATGCTGCAAAATCATTGGGCTAATGGCTCAAGGGATTAGATTCAATACAAAAGGTTAAACTTTTTAAGTGTTAATCTGTATAATGCGGCCTGCAATCGTTTGCAGGCCGTTTTTGTATTAAGAGGAAATTGAGACCTCAATGATCCGAGTCGCTATCAATGGTTATGGCCGTATCGGCCGCTCTATTCTCCGAGCTTTATATGAGTCTGGAAAACGGCAGCAAATGCAGATTGTCGCGATTAATGAATTAGCTAAACCTGAAGCCATTATTCATCTGACCCAGTACGACACAACCCACGGTCGGTTTGCGCATAAAGTGAAGCTTGTTGATGATCATATGCTGATTGGCGACGATGCGATAAAAATTCTCCACGAGCCCGATCCGGCAAAACTCCCTTGGCACGAGATGGACATAGACATTGTCTATGAGGCCACAGGCGTATTAGTTGATCGTCAAAGCTGCGAAGCCCATATTCATGCTGGCGCTAAACAAGTGCTGATAAGCCATCCATCCTCAGCGGATGTCGATGGCACGATTGTCTATGGTGTGAATCACGATTTACTCCGCGCCGAACACACAGTGGTTTCCAACGCTTCTTGCACCACAAACTGTATCGTGCCTGTGATCGATGTGCTCGATCGCCACTTTGGCGTTAAAAGCGGTGCCATTACCACTATCCATTCGGCGATGAACGATCAGCAAGTGATTGATGCTTATCATGATGATTTGCGTCGTACCCGCGCCGCTGGCCAATCGATTATCCCTGTCGACACTAAGCTTGCCCGCGGTATTGAGCGGATCTTGCCGCACATGAAAAATAAGTTTGAAGCGATTTCGGTGCGCGTGCCCACCATCAACGTGACCGCCATCGATTTGTCCGTGACCTTAGAAAAAACCGTCGATATTGCCACAGTCAATCAGGTGCTTGAATCAGCCGCCAATGGGCGATTTAACGGCATCTTAGGCTATACTGATGAGCCCTTAGTCTCATGTGATTTCAACCATGATCCGCGCTCCAGTATTGTCGATGGTACCCAGACCCGCGTGAGCGCCGGTCAGTTGGTGAAGTTACTCCTGTGGTGCGATAACGAGTGGGGTTTTGCCAATCGTATGTTAGATACGAGTTTGGCGATGATTGCGGCCAAGCGAGGCTGATAAAAGTAGATTATTCACTTGTGGGTCACTGAATTTATGTCAATTCGACGGGATGTCGAGCGCCGAGCGGCAGTCAATTCATACCGGCTATGTGTGAAACAGTTTGTTTTTTGATTATAAAAGGAAGCGTTACCATGGCAATTATCAATATGTCAGATCTGGATCTACAAGGTAAGCGCGTGCTTATCCGCGAAGATCTCAATGTCCCTGTCAGCAACGGCGTCGTCACCAGTGACGCACGTCTGCGCGCCTCTCTACCGACTATCGAGTTGGCCCTTGAAAAAGGTGCGGCTGTGATGGTGATGTCGCATTTAGGTCGTCCGACCGAAGGCGAATACAATCCCGAATATTCTATGCAACCTGTGGTCGATTATTTGGCAAAAGCCCTGTCTTGTCCTGTGCGTTTAGCGACCGACTATTTAGATGGCGTTGACGTTGCCGTGGGTGAAGTGGTTGTGTTCGAAAACGTGCGTTTCAACGTGGGTGAAGGTAAGAACAACGAAGCCTTATCGAAAAAAATGGCGGCGCTGTGTGATGTCTATGTGATGGACGCCTTCGGTACAGCACATCGTGCCCAAGCATCGACCCATGGCGTGGGCATGTTTGCCCCAATCGCCTGTGCCGGTCCATTACTGGCACAAGAATTAGATGCCTTAGGCAAGGCATTAGATAATCCTGCGCGTCCTATGGTGGCGATTGTCGGTGGCTCTAAAGTGTCGACTAAGCTAACCGTGCTAGAAAGTCTTTCAGGCATAGTCGATCAGTTAGTGGTTGGCGGCGGTATTGCCAATACTTTCATTGCGGCGGCGGGCTACAATGTCGGTAAATCGCTGTATGAGGCGGATTTGATCGACGAAGCTAAGCGTTTAGTGGCTAATGCTAAGAGCCGTGGCGCCGATATTCCTGTGCCGACCGATGTGGTCGTTGCGGGCGAGTTTAGTCCAACAGCAGCGGCAACGTTAAAATCGGTTAGCGAAGTCGCTGATGGCGAAATGATTTTCGATATTGGTCCAGATAGCGCTGAAGCACTGGCTAAAATCATCGAATCTGCAGGCACTATCGTATGGAACGGCCCTGTGGGCGTGTTCGAATTCGACCAATTTGGTGAAGGTACTAAGCGTATCGCCCAAGCGATTGCTGATTCAAAAGCGTTCTCTATCGCAGGCGGTGGTGACACTTTGGCTGCGGTTGATAAGTACGGCATTGCCGATAAAGTGTCTTACATTTCGACTGGCGGCGGTGCTTTCCTCGAGTTCCTCGAAGGTAAAGAATTACCGGCTGTGGCTATGTTAGAAAAGCGCGGCGCTTAATATTAAGTTTTAAAAAACGCGGCGCATAAGACGCCGCGATAAGCTCTGATAACATCAAAGCTTTGATAAAAGTAAAAAATTATAAAAAAACCGCCCGTATTCATCTAAGGTACTTAATTTAAGTTGTTTATTTAAGGTACAGAGTTGAATGCGGGTATAAAAATCCATCCAAACGATAGCGACCTCGGTGATAGATATCACCCTATTATTGGAGTTAAAAAATGGCGTTAATTTCCCTACGACAACTACTTGATCACGCAGCAGAACATGGATACGGTGTGCCTGCGTTTAACGTTAACAACTTAGAGCAGATGCGTGCCATCATGCAGGCCGCTGAAGCAACAGACAGCCCTGTGATAGTGCAAGCTTCTGCTGGCGCACGTAAATACGCTCGCCCACAGTTCTTAAAATATTTGATGGCAGCAGCTCTTGAGCAGTATCCAGATATTCCGGTGTGTATTCACCAAGACCACGGTACCGATCCTGATATTTGTCAGCGTTCTATCCAATTAGGCATGTCATCAGTCATGATGGACGGCTCTTTGATGGCTGACGGCAAAACGCCTGCATCGTACGAGTACAACGTTGATGTTACCCGTCGTACAGTGGCATTTGCCCATGCGTGTGGTGTGTCAGTTGAAGGTGAAATCGGCTGTTTAGGCAGCTTAGAAACTGGCCAAGCTGGCGAAGAAGATGGTGTTGGTGCATCAGGTATTTTAAGTCACGATCAAATGCTGACTAGCCCTGAAGAAGCGGCGCGTTTCGTTGCCGATACCCATGTTGATGCACTCGCGATTGCTATCGGTACTAGCCATGGTGCATATAAGTTCAGTCGTAAACCGACAGGCGATGTACTGCGTATCGACCGCATCAAAGAAATTCATGCGCGTATTCCTAACACTCACTTAGTGATGCACGGGTCATCTTCTGTGCCACAAGAGTGGCTAAAGATCATCAATCAATATGGTGGTCAGATCCCAGAAACCTACGGCGTACCATTAGAAGAAATCGTAGAAGGTATCAAACATGGTGTACGTAAAGTCAACATTGATACCGACTTACGTTTAGCATCAACGGGTGCCGTTCGTAAATTCTTAGCTGAACACCCAAGTGAATTTGATCCACGTAAATTCCTGAAAGCATCAATGGAAGCCATGGCCGATATCTGTACGGTTCGCTATGAAGCTTTCGGCTGTGCAGGTCAAGCATCTAAGATTAAGCCATTGTCTTTACAAGCAATGTATAAAGCGTATCAGTCTGGCGCGTTAGATCCTAAGATCAATATGTAAGCGTTATCGCTGAGATAAAAACCCGCTAAAGCGGGTTTTTTTATACTTAAAATAGCTGCAATTTTCATTTTTTAATCGTAAATGTTAATATCGCGCAGATTTTCAGGGGAAAATACTAACCCTTATTAATATGTGCTTATTCAGCATCGCTGGGACGAACAGATATTTATAGGGATTGGATTTAACGGAACAGGAACGGATAAACATGAAGAAAGTACTGACCGCAGCACTATTAATGACTGCACCTTTTATGGCGACAGCTGGGGCCGATTTTGTAAAAGGCGATGAGACATTCGCAGGTGAAGCTGAGCTTGGTGCAACCTTAACCACAGGTAACACTGAAACCTCATCATTCAAAGGGCGCTTAAATCTTAAGCATGAGCTTGGCGATTGGGAGAATCAGTACTTACTCGAAGGTTTATATAAAGAGGATACAGGTTCTGTTACCGCGAAACGCTATTTAGCGGGCGCACAAGGTAACTACAAGATGACAGATCGTAGCTACTTGTTTGCTAACGGTAATTATGAAGTTGATCCGTTCACAGGTTATGATTACACACTATCTGGCGCAGCGGGTTATGGTTATAGATTCTATGATACTAGTAAGACCTTTTTAGATGTCGAAGTCGGTCCAGGTTATATCTATCAGCGTCTTGATACAGAGCAAGCACTTATTGAAGGCCATGATACCAATGACAGCGTCGTTGCTCACGGTGTGATCAACTTTGAAACCGAAATCACTGACACCTCTAAATTCCAACAACGTTTCGTTGCCGATTACGGTGATAAGCTCGATGCCCGTTCTGAAACTTCGTTAACGGCGAATATTATCGGCGCATTAGCAATGAAGTTTGCCATTATTGTGCGTTACAACAGCGAGCCGTTGGATAATAAGAAAAGTACAGATACAGAAACCAATATGACCTTGTTATATTCCTTCTAATGCAGTGACGCTGATTAGAAACTAAAAAGCACCTTTGAGGTGCTTTTTTATTGGCTCTTTTTAGACTAAGTTAAATGTTTCTTTATTAGTTATCGCTGTAGTTATACAAAAATTAATGTTTTAAACGCCTTTGGTTATAGGGTAATGCATAGAAAGTTGCGTTTTATCAACATTTACTATGCCGAAGCTATGGTAATTTTCGACTAATTTCCTACGTAGAGATGAACTTTAATGAAATTACAGCGGTTGTTTAAAGGCAGTGGAATGGCGTTATGGAGTCTATTCTGCGTTGCAATATTGAGCGGATTCTCACCTGCAGCATGGGCTATGACAGAAGGGATAGAACGGCTTAATTTAACCGCCTCGAGTGTGGGTTATGTTGCCGTCTTTGTGTTTGTACTTGCATACATAATGGTGATGGCTGAGGAGTCGTTACATTTACGTAAGTCGAAACCTGTGCTGGTCGCGGCAGGGATTATCTGGGGCATGATAGGTTTTGTGTATGTACAAAATGGTATGTCTGAAGTGTCGGAAGCGGCATTCAAACATAACTTGCTTGAATATGCTGAGCTTCTACTCTTCTTACTCGTGGCGATGACTTATATCAATGCTATGGAAGAGCGAAATTTGTTTGATGCCATTCGTGGTTGGCTTGTCGGCCGTGGGTTTAGTCTTAGAACCGTATTTTGGTTGACGGGGTTTATGGCGTTCTTTATCTCACCCGTGGCAGATAATTTAACGACTGCGCTATTGATGTGTGCCGTGGTGATGAAGGTGGGGGCAGGGCAACGCAAGTTTATCACCCTAGCCTGTATCAACATTGTTGTTGCGGCTAATGCGGGTGGTGCGTTTAGTCCGTTTGGTGATATCACGACCTTAATGGTGTGGCAAAAAGGATTAGTGCACTTTAGCGATTTCTTCCATCTGTTTATTCCTGCTTTAGTGAACTTTGCATTACCCGCTGCCATTATGAGTGTGTTTATTCCACATTTCGTGCCAGAGCCAGAAAAAGAGCATGTTTATACTAAGCCGGGTGCTAAGCGAATTGTTGCGTTGTTTTTACTCACAATCGCTACGGCAGTGTGTGCTCATTCCTTCTTAGGTATGCCGCCTGTATTGGGGATGATGACGGGATTAGGTTTCTTACAATTCTTTGGTTTTTATCTGCGTAAAACCTTCAATCGTTCCGTTGCCCGCGAACGTGCAAAGGCTGAATTGCGTCAGGACGAGCAGCGTCTGCAGCAACTTGGTAGTGTGGTGCCCTTCGATGTGTTTAGCAGGATCTCCCGCGCTGAATGGGATACCCTGTTGTTCTTTTATGGTGTAGTGCTATGTGTGGGTGGCCTTGGCTTTATGGGGTACTTGAGCTTAGTATCTGAGGCTTTGTATTCCAATTGGGATACGACTTATGCCAACGTGGCTATCGGTCTGTTGTCTTCTGTTGTTGATAATATTCCGGTGATGTTTGCTGTGTTGACGATGAACCCTGAGATGGCCTTAGGCCAATGGTTACTGGTAACGTTAACCGCAGGAGTTGGGGGCAGTTTATTGTCAATTGGCAGTGCTGCAGGGGTCGCGTTAATGGGACAAGCTAGGGGGATTTACACCTTTGGTGCCCATTTGCGTTGGACACCTGTCATTGCGCTGGGTTATATCGCGAGCATTTTAGTACATATGTGGCTCAATGCTGCGATGTTCTAAATAAAAGTACTGCTCATTCATCTTTTGGGCTGTATTGACGTTTGTGAGTCGTTTTGTAGCGGATAATATCGCGAATTATTTAGCGAACAACATCGAGCTAACAAAATTCAATCGCATAACGTCTAGATATCAATGAATAAAATAGAGGCATCCGATGGATGCCTCTATTTGTTTGGATATGTCATTGGAAGGATTATTGCGGTAGCACTTGAATTAAATCCAGCTCGTTATTGGCTTTTGCGCCGTAGATCTGAATCGCGACTTTAATTTGTGCCACTGAACCACTTGGATCCTGCTGAGCCCAATCTAAGCCTGCTATCTCAAATTGATATTGACCGCTTGTGACTTCGGTTAATTTACCGCTGCATTCTCCAAGACTTTGGCAACGATAATTTTGGGTAACATGCCAGTGTTTCCATGCCTTCGGATTCGAGGATTCCTTGGCTTTGTCGGGGAACCCAAAATAGTAAATATCATAGGTTTTTGCCGCAGTGATCGCTTCTTGTTGCGCATCCGTCAGTGAAAATTGAATTGTCCCTGTACTCGAGTCAAATTGCTCAAGCTTGAGATTTATCTGCGTTGCTTCATCAATGTTTACTGCATTTTCGACGGGAGGTGGCTGCGGAGTTTCTGGCTCAGTGTTATTGCTGTCACTGCCACATCCTACGAGCATTAATGTCGCGAGGGTCAATGTGAGTAATGGGTATTTCATCACAGTCTCCTTAATTGAAATGCCCTGTATGGCAAGTGGTGCATTCCATGTCTGTTTTTACACTTGCCGCAGAGCCTAGTGTGCTAGTACTACCGTGACAAGTTTGGCAATCTTGTGCATCTGGTGTTGGTTTACTACCAACAAGGGCGCCGATATTCTCCCCTTGATAGGCACGATTTAATACATCGACTAAGTAATAAGCCATAGACGCGGATAAGCGGTAACAGCGTTCACCTTTTTTCGCGAATGGTAAGCCAGAAGCCTTTGACCAGTTACTGATAGATGAGTGACATAACACGCTCTTGGCTTTTGATGAACTGCCCACAAGAGCCGTTTTTTCTGCTGTCGAGCCAATACCAGTAACAAATTCAGGTGAAGATAAAGGGAGCGTTGTATTTTCGTAGTAGCGGAAGGTATTAGCTATCACGGCGTTATTGTGACCATTAATGTCATCTAAAATATTCACTAACATGCCTATCGCATTAAGATTACCGCAGAGCGTGCCTTGACCCGTTACCCCTGCAAAACCATAGGCGGCTAATGCCGTTGGGATTGTTTTGAACTTGTCTGCATCGGTACTATTAGATTGGGCTAGCATAGTCACAACGGCATGAAAAACTTGGTGCATACAACCACCACCCGTTTCATAGGCCAGTTTTGCTGTTGCCATTGCATCAAGTGGAACGTATTTAAGTTTCTCACCTATCGCTAATTGATATTGACCATCGGCATTCGTTGCCGCGAGAACCGATGTTCCCATGAGTGTTGCACCTGCCGCAGCGGTGCTAATACCAATAATACGGGTTAATGCTTGACGTCTATTTATGCTCATTATGTATTTCCTCTATGTAGGATTACTTCTATTTATCAAATGCTAAAGATAAATTGATGGCGTAAATTCTAAGCATGCTTGAGATAAATATTGTGATTTACGCCGGAGGATATTTGCCTTTTACATGAGCGGTAAATAGCGTTACCACAATAGAATTAACCGACTTAAATTCTGCGTTTTAATTAGCTAAACAGATTGCAAGGTGCTCATCGTCCCGATATTTATTATATTTATGTAAATTTATGCCGAATTTCCCATGTGCTAAATGGCATTTATTCCTGTGAGTTAACGCATGTTTTTGCCTAATAGCGCTGAACTTGGGGGTCGTCTCACGAAAATTAACTATTTGCTGACTTGGGTTAGCAAGATCACATTAATCATTAGTTAGTTTGCATAGACTTAACTTTGTGTTTTTATGGAGTTGAGTGGATGTTGATGCAATTGGGAGACTGCAGGTTTGATCGGGAACGAGGCATACTGATTGAGTTGTCTCGCGATGAATCTTGGCATCTTCCTCGAGCCGAGTTACAAGTACTTAATTTGCTTGTTGAGCATCAAGGTAAGTTGGTTTCTAAGCATATGCTGAAAACGGGGGATGGAAAGCATCCGCCGCTAACTGATACCTCTGTGGCCCGTGCTGTCTTTATGCTTCGCAGCTTTCTTGGACCTCAATATGAGGGCTTGATTGAAACCGTGAAAGGCCAAGGTTATTTACTCCAACCATCTAATGGGACTGAGTTTAGAGGTGTTAATTACCTCAGATTGCACACAGTGCCTTTATGGAGTGCCTTAGTGTTATTCGGGTTTATGTTAGCGTTTTCGGTGTTTTATTTGAATCATACGGATCACAGCAAGCCAACCCAAGCACTTATGACCTCAATATTACCTTTGGCTTCTGGCCAGCAAGTACGATTACACTTATTTGCTGATTCCAATACTAATAACACTTTACTCTTCGAATTAGGTGAGCGCTTAAGTGCAGGATTAATCGCCTGCGGTCAAAGTGATTGGGCTGATGTTTATGCTTCTTTGTCCCATGATAAACAAGTGCTTAATATTACTTTTCGAGGCGAAAAACTCGGTCAGTCAGTGATCCGTAATATTAAAATCAGTGATTTCACTCGACCGAAAACCTTCATCGATGCTGCTTGGCTGCAGGAGGTTAACATCTGTGGCTAAATGGCTAAAGTGGACGATTAATATTGTTATCTTGTCGGCATTGATTATGGCCTGCGGTGTGATATACAAACAGTCGGCTACCAATCAGACGATGATTTTAAATTGCAGCTCTGAATTATTCGACCGCCATTCTAGTGCCAATCCTAGCGGCAGCTCGAGTGTTAGCAGTGACGGTAAATTTTACCTACTCGTGGATGTTTTGATTGCCGCTGACAATACGCAGATCAATTATCGTTACTTTAATATTGACGGTACGAGTGCGGGCAATATTTTAATGCAAGGCAAAGTCGACAGTATTGAGGCCAATAGCATGACCTATAAAGTTACCGTTAAAACGAAAACGGAATCTGAAATTGAAAAGCAAAAAAATTGGCCAGAACATATGAAATATCTATCCTATATCAGCAGCTTACATTTTAATGACTCGGAAATGCACAATCTCAGTATCGAGGTGTTAGATATGGATGACACCAAAGATTATGCAGTGGTCCTTTTTCAGCCTAGCAATACCATTTGTGGATGCAGAATCGTAAATAGTCGAATTTAATCAGTGAATTTGAGTTTATTTCAGTTAAGATTAGTGCTCATTGATTTGTGATTACTGTGGTGAGTCTCCTGTGAGGGATTCATGAAAAGGGTGTTGTGTCTAAGATACGTGTAAAGCAAGAAGAATCCCTGTCGATTAAGTTCAGCCATCAGATGGAAAAGGGCGATAATCGTCAACTCGATCTCTATTTCTTTTTACCTAAGGAAATGGGCATAGGCTCGCGCACGCTCAATGAAGAAGAGTACTACTACAGCTCAATAGTTGGACGTCGCTCATACTATTCAGAAGGCTTGCACTTACCTCTGGTGCAGGGGCGTTTTGCCAGTTTAAATCGCCGTACTGTTGAAGAGTTCAGGTTGTACCTAAATCTCTTCGCCTATCAGTTTGCGGTTGCGGTTGAAAACGATGTTAAAGAACTCAATCAAATCACAGATGTAACCCATTTTTATTTTGCCCTCGACGAATTACGCGAACAAATTGCCCAGTTGCTGAAAAAGTTTCGTCGTAACGAACCAGGTGATCCCAAATGGAAATCTTACTTTGAAAATGCTGATAACTACTTGTCTTGGTTTTGTGAGCAGCAGTTACTCAAAGTGCTCGCTTATGCCACTCGTACCAGTGATTTCAACGATATTTTAGAGCGGGTACTCACGCTCTGCCGTAATGAATGTGCCTATCGTGATGAGCATAAGTACAACTCTGCGCAAACTAAGCAAGATCCTAACCGTATCTCTAACAAGATGTTGTTATTGCGCCGTTTAATTCAACAAGGGGTGGTACTCAAAGAAGAGTTAAAGCCTTTAGGGATTGGCCTTAAAAAGTTTACGACAGGACTGGCGACCGCGTTAGTGATGTTGGTGGTGTCTGCGTTGATAATTCAAGCGCAGGGCGCCTTTAGTGGTTTTACTATTGCACTAGTGCTGACTTTGGCTGTGATTTATGGTTTCAGGGAAATCTTTAAGGACGATGTGCGTAACGCCATGTGGCGATTTATTCAGCGTGGCAGACCACGCTGGAGCCGCATTTTACGGGATACTACGAGTCAGGCGGTTATCGCTAAGCAGTTGGTATGGCTTGAGTTTATGCGTCAGCAAGATCTACCGGAAAAAGTCAGTGACATTCTAAAGCACAGACATAGTCAAAATAAGGTCGATGCGGAAATTCTGCACTATAAAATCGCCACTAAGGTGAATCAGAGTGAATTCCAAGCGGGATATTCGACTATTCAAGAGCAAGTGAGCTTTAGCTTAGTGCCTTTTGCCCGTTATTTAGAACGGGGTAAAGCGAAGATTTATAAGGAAGTTGAAGGCAAAATTAGTTATGAATCGGTTGAGCGGCGCTATCAAGTCAACCTGATTTTAGTGTTGCGAGATGGGCGCGAAGCCCCGCAGTATATTCGCTATAAAATCACCATGAACCGCTCGGCAATCATAGAAATTACCCAGAGTCAGTTGCCTGACTCCGTTAATGCACCCGAATCTACGATTGATGACGAGTAAAGGCCTGACCGATATTCTGATCGTTATTTTGCTTCGCCCGTTTTAGGGCGATTTCGGCATTATTCAAATATTGCTCTAATGTCTGGCCTTCTTGATAACCCGCAATACCAATACTAATACCTTCCCCTAAGCCATTACCATTGAGTTTTTCCATCATATTGAGGGCAAAGTTGTGCGCATGGGTGGCGTCTGTGTCAGGTAACATCACAATGAGCTTCCCTAGCTGCCAATGCAGAATTTGATAATTAGCTGGAATTTCAAGCAATAATTGCACTTCTATTTCTTGCTGACGATTTGCCAGTTGGTCGATATCACTCATGTGGCTTAGCATGCCCTCTGGATTGATATCCATTAACAGTAAGCTTGAGCTGAGACGGCTTGGTGGCGGCAGAGAGTTAAAGTAACGTTCTAAATCTGCCAAATTCAGCAGAATAGTACTGCGATGGGGCACAAGGTTACGCTTCTCTGTGCCTCGACCACGCTCGGCGGCTTGCTCTAAAGTGCAGACGATATAATCAATCTCACCATCGGCGGCCACATGACCCTTCAAGGTGGCTTGCAAACAATTGGAATGCGCTTGCTTAGGTGAGCATAGAATTTGCCCTTGCCACTGACCTTGCATGGCTATCTGAGCGCTGATCCTCTGCCATTGATTGCCTAAATCATTTGCGAGTAATGACGCTAAATCTTGATTTAAATCGCCATTGAGTTGCATTAGCGCATCGAATACAGGATTGATTTTAATCAGTTTACCGTTAGCATCAGTGAGGGCTGTCGCGACTGTGTTATCGCATAAAAGCTCACTGAGAAAAGCATTTTGTTTGCTGCTGATTAACTCACTGATGTCCTCAAGGGTGATTAATAGATGTGGTGAGCCTCGGCTCGCCCTTGGTGCTTGGCGGATATGAACGCGTAACGTAGGGCCATCAATACTGTCTAGACTGATTTCACCAGACCATTGACCTGTTTTATGTACCTGCTCCATTAACTCCGTGTAGGTTTTATCATCGAGGCATAAGGTACGCTGTAGGCTTCGGTCTGTCAGCTCATCTAATGGTACTAAGGTCGCTTGTGCCGCTTTAGTATTGGCGCTGATGACTCTGGCATTTTCGTTGACCATCATAAAGCCGATGTCACTATTAAATAAGCCATTAGCAACATCAATACTGTATTGGCGTGAACGCTGTTGTAAGCGATACATGTGGCTGAGTAGTACAACCCAAGCGGCTAAAACCGTTAATATTAACGATGCCACAATGACAATGTTTTGCCATTGTGAGAAACGAGCAGCTATGTCTGAGTTGCGCACATAGGAGAGTAAAAAATATTCTCTGTGAGTCTCAGGTTGGGCTGTAAGTTCGATTTTAAGGTAAACAAAAGTGGCTTCTTCACCGTGGAATTGTCCAAAGTTGCTCATGGACATATCGCGCCACAGGGCCGGATAGCTCTGTCTTAAACTTGCTCCTAAGGTCTCTGGCATATTGCTTAGAGGGGCGAGATCGCTAGCGCCAGCATAGAGTAATCCCTGAGTATCCAGCACTAACATAGGGGATTTATTGCTCGAAAAGGCTGGTTTTATGGCCTCCAGCATTTTTACCATAGAGTTGTATGTCACCAGATAACCGATAGAACTCTGATCGGGCTTCTCGAGCCACGCCATTTGATACATATAAGGTTCAAGCATGCCGTCTATCGGAACAAATTCCAGCGGTGAGGTATAAACTTCTTTGCCACCCATGCTCCGACTCGCTCCAAGTAAGGTCGGTGGTAAGGCATCTTTATTGAAATTAGGGGGAGTTGAGAATTTATAGTTACCTTGGGGATCGTACAGTGCAATGCCGAGTAACTCAGGAATATGTTTTACTAGATCTTGCCAGTTTTCCTGCAATTTAAGTTGTTGCTTGGCGGCAGGATTGCTTAAGTATTGTTTTAGCAGTTCCCCATTGGCGAAAATTTGGGTTCGAAATTGCTGAAAAGACACTTTATCTGCGATCAATGAGCCTATGGTTTGCAGTTCACTGTATCTTTGCGTTGCCCACTCTTCTTGCAGGCGTCGTTCACCTAACGTAATGATTAAGTGAGTTAAAATAATCATGCCAATCACCAGCATAGAAAGCTGGCTTGCAATAGCGAGTAAGCGTTGATGCGACCAATAGATCCCTTGGGTTAAAGAGAGCAGTGGCGCAGCGGGATACGTGCTTGGGTTATTCTTCAGCATGAACCGATTATGAGTGGGTGAACTGTTAATTTCGCTATGTTAACACGAAAGAATTGTTACGACAGTGCCAAGTTACTCAGCAAGATTCCTTGAGTAAAAGTTAAGACGATTCACACATGTACCACTCACGTAATCGACAGTGTTATCTGCTTGGGTGTTTGAGTCGATTTTGGCTGTATTAGAATGCCGTTTAGCCTAAGGCGCCTAATATGCGATGCTTGAATTCGCAGCCGTAGGACTCAACTTGTTCACGACAGATGTCGATATCAACCCCCGCTAATCCTTCGATGGCCGAAACTTGTACCGTTTCAATATAGTGTGGCGCTAATGCGATGAAGGCATGTACGGCAGAATAGGAACCAGCGAGTTTGGGGCGACAATGTTCCATATAGGCGGCTTCATTATCCGCATTGAGGGAAATGGATAAACTATCAACGCAGTTGGCTAGTTCCGGCAAAATATTGCGCCTATGGACTAAATTACCTAAACCATCGGTATTAATGCGTACTCGCCCGCCTCTTTGTTTAATTTCTTTCGCCACCGCCAGCAAGGTTGGAAGATTTAAGGTTGGTTCGCCATAGCCACAAAACACATATTCTTCGAAGTCTTTAACATCGCCAAGCAGTGGAATAATTTCTTCGGGCTTAGGTTGGTGACACAGTGCCAGTTGATATTCGTGGATCTGTTTACTGCCATTATGTTTTGGACAAAACGCGCAGCGCAGGGTGCAGCGACCCGTAATATTAAGGTAGCGACTGCGACGAATATCATAGACAAGCGTTTCAGTCGCACAGGTTTCATTTGTGCAAACTTCATCTGTTATGTGACCGTTCGCTAGGGTTTCTGTGGTGACAACTTGTGGTTTATCAATATTTTGCTTGTGCAGATGCTCAGACATAATGATGGGTTTCATTCTAACGATAGCTGACGACTTAAACACAGTGTAGCGAAAGCCTGATGCGATAACTGTCAACTAGATCGCAACTTGAAAGCTCAAGCCACTCGCGGCAGACTCAAAATGACATAGATGATTGAGAGGTTATTGACTCGCACTGAGGATTAAAAAGAGAGCCTAAGCTCTCTTTTTAAGGTTCAAGATATTGATTAACTGCTTCTAGTTAACTTCCTATAGATAGTCTTTTTTATAGTCAGTGGGGACTGGCGGCTCTAAATGCTCAGGTGTAAAGTCCACTTCATGGTCTTTTTTAGGCTGCCACCACCAATTGAAGAAGCGGCTGCTAGTGCGCTTAACGTCGTCCAGTATGATGTACAGCAAGGGCACTAAAATTAGCGTCACAAGGGTCGAGAACAGGATACCGAAGGCGAGGGATGTCGCCATAGGGATCACTATTTGCGCCTGCAAACTACTCTCGAGAATAATAGGCACTAAGCCGACGAAGGTGGTGAGTGACGTCAGGATGATCGCCCTAAAACGATAACAGCCTGAATCGACCGCCGCCTGTCTGACCGACTGCCCTTGCTCCCGCGCACGGTTCACAAAGTCCACCAAAATCAAGGAGTCGTTCACCACCACTCCCGCTAATGCCACTATGCCGCAGAGACTTAACACACTCATCGCGAGTCCCTGAATTAAGTGACCAAACAGGGCGCCGATAATCCCGAAGGGGATCACAGACATGATGATTAACGGCTGACTGTAGGATTTAAGTGGCACGGCCATCAAAGCATAAATGGTGAACAGCGCAAAGAAGAAGCCTTGCATCAAACCGACCATGGCATTCTGTTCATCCAAACTGCCACCGTCCAGTGCAGTTTGGATTTTAGGATACTTGGCCTGCAATTGTGGCAGGTAATCTTTTTGGATTTCTTGCACTACTTTTGAAGGTTCAACGATGTTTTTGTTAGCATTTGCCGTGATGGTAATCGCTCGCTTGCCGTCAACACGGGTAATTGAGGCGTAGGATTCACCTTTTTCAATTTGTGCCACGGTCGAGAAGGGAACCGAAGTGCCCGTTGGCGTGCGGATCAGCATATTTTCAAGATAACCCACAGTACGACGTTGCTCTAATGGGTAGCGCACCATCACCTTGATTTCTTCTTTATTACGCAAAATCCGTTGGGCTTCGTAACCGTAGAAACCATAACGTACTTGGCGAGCTAAATCGGAAAGCGTGAGGCCAAGGGCTTCTGCTTCTGGGCGTATCTTGAGGCGAATTTCATGGCTGCCCGATGAAAAGTTGTCGGCAATATCGTACACGCCTTCATAGCTGGCGAGTTTTTGCTTCAACTCTTTAGAGGCTGCGGACAGCTCATCGAGGTCACTCGAGGTCAGTCTGAAGGAAATATCGCCACCAGCATCGTTGGTGCTCGCGTTAAAGCTGAGTTTTTTAACCGACAAAAGCTCGGGCAATTGTTCACGCCACGCGGCAGCAATCGTCACGCCATCGACTTCCCGGTCTTCACCTTTCGTCAGTTCGGCAAAAATGAAGGCCGAGGTACGGGAGCTCATATTGATAAAGCTGTGCTTCACCACTTGATAACCGTTATCTTTCTCCATTTTTTCGTTCATCTTGTACAGGGCTTCTTCTATGCTCTGTACCACTTTTAAGGTGTTACCTTCGGAGCTGCCTTCATCCATTTCAAGTTCAACTTGAATAAAGTCTGAGGGAATGTCTGGGAAAAATACCCAGCGCACTTTGCCACTGGCGACTAAGGCAATCGACAGAATCAATACACCGATAAAGGCCGCGACCACGTTGTATCTGTGTTTGATACAGCGCTCGAGGAAGTTGCGATAACTGTGGTGAATAAAGTATTGCACTCTGTCGTTAAAATTGGCTTTTAGGTGGCCAAAGAATCCCTTTGGTGCACCAGGTTTTTTAAACTTCATGTGCGCTAAATGCGCTGGCAGAATGAACTTAGACTCTACCAGTGAGAAGGCTAAACAGAGGATGACCACCATACCGATGGATTTCCAGATAATCCCCATAGGGCCAGAAACCATCAACATGGGAATAAAGGCTGCAATTGTGGTTAATACGCCGAATGTGGCGGGCATAGCCACTTTTTGTGCACCGCGGATCACGTTCTCAACCGAGTGACCGTGTCGTTCGACCTCAGTGTAGGCACTCTCGCCGATGACAATGGCATCATCCACCACTATTCCGAGCACTAAGATAAAGGCGAATAGGGTCAACATGTTGATCGTCATGGAGAAAGGTTCGAGCGGCATGACCAACATAGTGCCGAGGAAACAAACAGGTATTCCCATCATGACCCAAAATGCTAACTTCAGATCGAGGAACATGGCTAAGATGATAAACACCAACAAGGCACCGTAAAACATGTTTGACATCATCATGTCTAAGCGGCCCTGGAGATAGTGGGTCATATCACCCCAAGTATCGAGTTGAGCGTTAGCTGGCAGTGTGGCGCGGCGCTGCTCGACGTACTGTTTAACTTGGTCTGCAATGTCTAAGGCGTTTTGATCATCAATGCTGGTGACTTCAATAATCGCAGCGGGTTTGCCGTTAAAGCGGGTATATTCCAAACGTTCTTCAAAATCATCTTTGATGGTCGCCACTTGTGGCAGCATCACGCGGCTACCGTCGGCGCGAGTTGTGACGACTATATTGGCAAAGTCATCGCCCGTGTAGGCTTGGCCTTTGGTGCGCAATAGGATATCGCCATCTTGAGCACGAATAGAGCCACCTGGTAAGTCTAAGGAGGAGTTTTGCACTGCTAATGCGACCTGCGAGAAGGTCAAACCGTATTCTCTTAACTTATTCTCAGAAACTTCAATACCGATTTCATAATCGCGCACCCCTGTGACTTTCGCACGGGTTACAGCGGGGAGTTGGGTTAAATCGTCACGCACCGACTTAGCCAATTCTTTCATATCGTGGAGTGTCATATCGCCATAAACAGACACCCAAATGACGTTATTCTCAGGTTTGATTTGAGAGATATTCGGTTTTTCGATGTTCACTGGGAAGGTTGAAATTGCATCTAACCGCAGTTTGGCTTCATCGAGAATGGTCTGCACTTCGTAACCATCTTCAACTTCAACGGTAATCGAGCCAACGCCTTCGCTAGCCACAGAAGTCACTTTCTTGATGCCGTTGATATCTTGGATGGCTTCTTCAATCTTGATATTGATGCCTTCTTCGATTTCCTGTGGCGCCGCACCTGGATAGGCGACGGAAATATTTAATAAATTGAGTTCGAAAGAAGGAAAAACTTCTTTATTAATCAAAATACTGCTGAACAGGCCGCCGATGAGCAGAACACACATTAATAAGTTCGCGGCCACACTGTTGCGGGCGAACCAAGCTAAGATCCCTTTTTGAGTGTCCATTATTTGACTCCAGCGGCCGCAAGACTCGATTCAGGAGTATTTTCTTTTGGTGTCTCAGTGGGCAATGCCGCTTCACCTAAGATTTTGACCATTTGCCCATTTGCCATACTGTTAAAGTGGGTCGTAGCGACGCGTTCGCCCGTTTTTAGACTGTCTTTGATGAACACATTTTCTAAATCACTACGAACCACATTTACTTGGCGCATTTCAATGATATTTTTGTCGCTGACTAGGGCGACTTGGTCGTTACGAACCACATGGCGGGGTAATTTAACTATGCCATCGACAGTGCGGCCCTTGATGACTGCATTGACGAAGCTGCCGTATTTAAGTGGTAAGCTACCTGGCACTTTATTCGCGCGCAGATAGGGATCTTTGATTTCTGCGACTAAATACACCATGCGATTTTCGGCATCGATAACACCTTCACTGCGGATAATATTGCCTTCCCAAGTATTTTCTTTGCCCGCCAAAGAGGCGCTAAGCGTGACTTGGGTATCGGGATTATCGACAGACTCTAAATAGGCTAAATCATCATTAGAAATGGGTAAGCGGATTTCGGCAACGCGAGTGTCATAGAGCTCACCTAGATTAGTGCCTAAGCTAACGTATTGACCTAAATCGACATTTCTAACTTTGATTATGCCATCAAAGGGCGCGCGAATAACCGTGCGCTCAAGGTTACGTTGGGCTCGCGCCAGTGCTGCCTGCGCATATTTTACGTTAGCTTGTTCTTTTTTGAGTTGCGGGATACGTAGACCTAACTCAGGGGGCAAGCCCTTGTCATAGCCTTTGAATTCGATTTTAGCGACTTCACCACGGGCTATTTCTTCGTTCAGTGCGGCGGTGGCTTGGGCCAGCGTCGCTTCGGCTTGCATTAAGTCAGCCTCGTAATCTGAGGGCTCGATTTGCGCTAATTGGTCGCCTTTCTTGACTATGCCACCTGCAACAAAATGAGGGGAGATAGTGAGCATTCTGCCTTGAACTTCGGTCACGAGTTGTGTTTTATACTTTGGGGTAACCACGCCGTAGGAAGGTAAGTTTAGCGATACTGTTTGCTGAGTCACTTGCGTGACATCAACGATAGGAATGGGCATCTCTTCAGGTTTTTGTTCTGGCGCCTCCTTCGTTTGCATTAATAAGGCTGCGCCAAAGACAAACAGCAGCAGAATAAGAAAAGGAGACAGTCTCCTCAGTAGGGTCTTCATCATATAATGGTTAAATCCATGCTAATCGCGTAATGGGGTTAAAGTAGCAGAGTCGGCCACGCCAATAAATTTATTTTTGTAAATTAAATGTTTCTAAAAGTGATGCCGCGACAGATATGCTCATCATGCATCGATATTTGGGCGAAAATTAGAGCAGAAAGGTGATGAAAGGTTCAGTTAGGTAATTGGAATATATTGAAATAAGAATGAATACGTATTGGGGTTAACGGCTCTAAATCCGCCGCATTTCATTCTATATAATTAAACATAGCAGGATATTTTTAGTAAAATCACCCATGTAAGTTATATTTTGGTAATAAAAAAGCCGCATATAGCGGCTTTAGTTTGGTGAATTTAAGCGGGTGTTACTTTTTCTTACGGGCGATTTTACTCGCTTTCTTTGCCGCTTCTTTCTTGCTCGTTTTCTTCGCAGCTTCTTTCGCTTTCACTTTGGCTTTTTTCTTACCCGGTGTGCGCGCTTCTTTATTCTTTGGACGCAGCTCTTCGATCACGCGGCGTTTCAACGGTTGCTCTATATAACGCTCGATTTTACCAACGATACGCATGTCGTGGGCTTCGGCAAGCGAAATCGCGGTACCTTTTGCGCCAGCGCGGCCAGTACGGCCAATGCGGTGGATATAAGTGTCGGCAGAACGTGGCATATCGAAGTTGATCACATGAGTGATATCGTCGATATCGATACCGCGTGCAGCCACATCGGTCGCCAACAGGACATTGACTTCACCTTTAGTAAAGCGACTCAAGGCTTGGAAGCGTTTCTTCTGTTCCATATCGCCACGCATAAAGGCGCAGGGAATACCGACTTTAAGTAACTGGCCTTCTAGGCTAGAAACGATGTCGCGGGTTTTCACAAATACGATAGTCCGTTTGACATCTTCTTGGCGTAGCAGATGACACAACAGCGCAAATTTATGCTCTTTATCATCGGCTAAGTGGATCCATTGGTGGATCTTGGCTTTTTCACTGCGTGGGGCTTCAACATCGATTTCAATCGGGTCGTTTAACACTTCACGGGCAAAACGTTGTACACCGCCGCCTTCTAAGGTGGCAGAAAACAGCATGTTCTGTTTGCGGCCTTGGGCCTCAATAGCAATGGCTTGCACCACAGAAGAGAAGCCCATGTCTAACATGCGATCGGCTTCGTCGATAATTAAGATATCGACTTCTTGGGCGTTGAAATTGCCTTTGTCTAAATATTCCATCAGGCGGCCTGGGGTCGCGACCAGAATATCGACGTTGCCTGCTAAGGCTTCTTCCTGTGGTCCATAAGGAACGCCACCAGTAACGATAGCAATATCTAAACCTTGGCCTGTGGCTAGGTGACTCGCATAACGGTGGATTTGGCTGGCTAACTCACGGGTTGGCGTGAGGATTAGCACCCTTGCTTGTCCAGCAAAACGACGGGGAAAATCGATCAAATGTTGTAGCGATGGCAGTAAAAAGCTCGCTGTTTTACCTGTTCCTGTCGGGGCGCGCGCAAGAATATCTCTTTGCTCTAGGGCGTAAGGAATCGTTTCTTGCTGAATCGTAGTGGGTGAATGATGCCCCATGGCATTAAGCGACTCTAATAAGCTAGGGTCAAGCTGGAAATCTTCAAATTGCATGCGCAGCGTCTCGACGGATAATAGCGAAGCATTATAAAGGTTATGGCGGTTAACTTAAATAACTTATCTAGATCTCCTGTGTTTATCTTCTGAGTCAGTAAAGTTTTATGGTAATTGGCATAAGTTAATTACTTTTAGGTCAATGTATTAGCATTTAATTTGTGGGAAATTGGACCTTTCGTTAAATTTGCCAAACTTAGCTAGCTTTACTTAATGTGTCAGGATTGGACTCGATATCAGTATTTAAGGTAAAAATCTCGAACCAATTGCACCATGGTTTGTGTGTATTGGCCTGAACGTTCACGAATAGTGATATCACTGAGCTTTGGAGCCATTTGTGGATGAGTCTTGTGGGCGAGTACGCAGAGTACTCGATTAGCGCTTTTTCCTACAATGCTGATAAGGTTGGTTATTTCAATCAAATTGAGCTGAGAGTGCGCTAAGATTTCGTCGAAACGGGCCATACTCTGCATTGGTAATATGAGACTTGCTTTTCCTTGTGGTGCTAGGCACACATGAATGGCATCGAGTAGTGCGGTAAAGCTTAAGCTATCTGTGTGACGGGCCATAGCGCGCTGGGATTGTATCGCTTGCGTGCCTTGCTCAAAATAGGGGGGATTACAAATTATGTGTTCAAAATACCCTTGATACTCAGTTTGTTGGCAAAAGTCTTGGATGCTGCAATTAACTAAGGTCAGTCGATTAGCCCAAGGACTATTGTGGAAGTTATGTTGGCAAGCATGGGCGGCATTGGTGTCTAATTCGACACTGGTGATATGTGCTTGACTGCGCTGAGCGGCCATTAAACTGAGTAAGCCGCTGCCTGCGCCTATATCTAAGATTGATTTCGCGGTGGTCAGTTGTGCCCATGCCCCAAGGACGACGCTGTCTGTGCCTACGGCCATGCCGCAATTCATGTCATCGATATGAAATTGTTTAAAAGTGAATGCCATGGGGAGTTAATTTTGCCGTTCTAAAGTGATTTAGGCCCAATATTGGGCGCGCAATATTCTAATTCTAGCCCTCATTTTTAGCTAATGTTTTTAAACAGTCGCATCTGTCCTAGCTGTATGAATTTGTGTCGCCAAATCATTTACTATTTTACGTGGTGATACTGATTTCACTTAATTAACGCTTTAATTTATTGCCTTAGAAACCTTTTATTAGCAGTTAATTAGCATTATTTCGTTTTTTTTGCCTGAACGGACTTGTTGTCTTGTATTGATGCTTTAAGTCTGGTATTAGTTTCGCCCCCATTTTTAATCACTTTTAAGATTAACGGATAGGTAAACGAGTTTGTTGGTGAATTAGTCGTCAGTTAGGCTACATAAACGTTCGCCATCGTTTATAAACTCGGCAGATATCGAACATATTTACCACAGAATTGTGTAAACATAGATTTGCACTCCGGATGGGCTTTGTTTTAGCTATGGCTAATCGACACATAATCACTTAAGTTTGTAAAAAAACAATAAGACAAGATGGGGCTTCCAGTGCAAGACAATCAGATGAGTATCGGAGATACATTAGGCTTAGGTTTTATGACCTTTGCGTTCTTTTTAGGTGCGGGAAACCTAATTTTTCCACCATTCGCGGGTATGTTAGCGGGCGAAAATATGCCCCTCGCCATGTTGGGTTTTTTGATTACCGCCGTAGGTTTACCTTTAGTTGGACTGATTGCCGTCGCTAAGGCTCAAGGTAAGGTTATGGCTATGCTGCCAGTATTTGCAGCAACGACATTGGCAGTCGCGATTTACATTATTATCGGCCCTGCTTTTGCTGCGCCGCGTACGGGATTAGTGGCTTACGAGATTGGCGCTAAGCCATTTATCGATGACACCACGGCAACGTTTTTGCTGGGCAGTTTAGAATTAAACCTGACGCAACTGCTATACACATTAGGTTTCTTCGCTGTCACTATGTTGCTGGCGCTTTTCCCTGGTAAGTTGCTCGATAGCGTAGGTAAAGTATTAACGCCTATTTTATTGATTTTATTGGTCGGATTAGCCGTTTCAGTGCTGTTTTTACCTGCATCCGAAGTAGGCCAAGCTGTGGGGGATTACCAACAGCATCCGCTGACCAAAGGTATTTTGGAAGGCTATAACACTATGGATACGTTAGCATCCTTGATGTTTGGTATGTTGATTATTGATATCCTGCGTAAAAAGGGCATTGACCAACCCAGTGATCAAACTAAGTATCTAATCCGTGCAGCCTTTATCGCCGCCGCTGGTTTAACTTTTGTGTATGTGTCCTTGTTCTTTTTAGGTGCAACCGCCGGCGACATCGCTATCGGCACTAAAAATGGCGGCGAAATATTAACAAATTACGTGACCCGCGAGTTTGGGGAGCTAGGCTCAGTCTTGTTGTCATCAGTCGTGACTTTAGCTTGTTTGACCACTGCGGTTGGACTGGTGAGTGCGTGTTCTGAGTTCTTTAATGAGCTAATGCCTAAACTGTCTTACCGTTTCCTCGTGATCTTTTTAAGCTTGATATGCGCTGTGATTGCGAACGTGGGCCTAAGTCAGTTGATTGCTATTAGTATTCCCGTATTAATGACGATTTATCCTGTGGCTATTGCTCTTGTGGTTGTGACTTTCCTGACCGCTTATTTTGCGAATCCACAGTTTGCACATCGTGCAGTACTGAGCGTGGCACTGTTTTTCGGCATCTTCGATGGTCTTAAAGTGGCAGCGAAAAGTTTGACTGACGCTGATGGTCAAGCCATGAATGGCTTAGCACAGGTTTTTATCCATATAGTGAATGTTATGTCTCCAGTGTTATCTAAGCTGCCACTCTATGAAGAAGGTATGGCTTGGTTATTGCCGACCATTGCGACGATTGCACTGTGTTTAGTATTCGGTCGTGGCCGTGGTCAAACGGCTGCAGCCTAGGCTTTGCATTCTAGTTCTCGTCTTTATGCTTAACTCAGTTAAGCTTATGCAGGCTTAGACATATTTAAATTAATATCAACGGCGTATCATTTGATTACGCCGTTTTTTTATGGAGTATTTGTGCCTAAAACCTATATGCCAGATCCACTTATCGATGCTTTTCTTGATGATCTTTGGTCAAGCAAAGGACTGAGTGATAACACGCTATCGGCCTATCGTACCGATCTACGCCATTTTGATCGTTATCAAGGTCAGCAAGGCGTGACGTTACTCGCGGTTTCTCAGACCGATGTTAGGGCATATCTGGCCTTTAGAGTTGAGCAGGATTTTGCGCGTACCAGTAGCGCTCGGTTGCTCAGCAGCTTACGGCGTTTCTATACTTATCTGGTGCAGACCAAGCAGATTTCAGCCGATCCTATGGCCTTAGTAGAGTCACCTAAGTTAACGCGCCATTTGCCGGATTCTCTGAGTGAGTCGCAGGTTGACCGTTTACTGTCTGAGCCCAATGTAGATGATGCTGTCGAATGCCGTGACAAGGCAATGCTAGAGCTTTTGTATGCAACTGGCCTCAGGGTGAGTGAACTTGTCGGCTTGACCATGGAACAAATGAGTTTGCGCCAAGGCTTAGTACGTATTGTGGGCAAGGGTGGCAAAGAGCGTCTTGTGCCGCTGGGGGAATTGGCTATTACCGAAGTGGAGGGCTACATGAAATTTGCTCGCCAAGAGTTGCTCGGTAATAAACAATCCGATGTGGTATTTCCGTCGAAACGCGGGCAGATGATGACACGGCAAACTTTTTGGCATCGGATTAAACTTTATGCTCTGCGTGCGGGGATTGAAACTGCATTATCACCGCACACTTTACGCCATGCTTTTGCCACTCATTTGCTCAATCACGGTGCCGATCTGCGGGTTGTCCAACTGTTATTAGGTCACAGCGACTTGTCGACCACGCAGATTTATACCCATGTCGCACGGGCAAGATTGCAGGAATTGCATCAACAGCATCATCCTAGAGGCTAAAAAAGGATTTAGTTACAGCATAAATTTGCTTTCCGCGCGGCTTGTCTGTAACTTTTTGCCCCTATACAGGGTCTATTGAATATCTCGAGTTAGAACGGCCCCAATATCTCGTTGTAGTGACACAATTTATAGGATGTCCCATGAAGTTGACCCCAGCATTATCCTTAGTTTTTGCCCTCCTAGTTGCACCACTTGCCAGCGCTGCAACTGCGACGTCTCCCGATACCGCTGCGATTAAGCAAAAACTCGGTGAGATGTTAGATGTTGAAGTCATTTCTATGCAGGACTCACCAATTGAGGGCTTGTATCAAGCCATGACCAACCGCGGCGTGCTCTATATTAGCCGTGATGGTTCAAAACTATTCCACGGTAGTGTGTATGATATCGATAAGGGCATGAAAAACTTAACCGAAGCCGCATTAGCGGGTCCGCGTTTAGAAATGATGAAGCCGCTTGAAGAGAATATGCTTGTATATAAAGCGAAAAACGAAAAACATGTGGTCACTGTATTTACCGATGTTAGCTGTGGTTATTGCCGTAAACTGCATAGCCAAATGTCTGACTACAATAAACTTGGTATTACAGTGCGTTACTTAGCCTTCCCGCGCGCGGGTGTGCCGTCAGCTAATGCCGACGAGATGCAAGCTATCTGGTGTGCTAAAGATCCATTAAAAGCCATGACTGATGCTAAAGCGGGCAGCAAAGTTGCCGCGGCAACATGTGATGCTAAAATTGCTGAGCAATATGCGTTAGGCACAACCTTTGGTGTTAATGGTACGCCTGCAATCGTATTAGAAGATGGCAATATGATCCCTGGTTATCAACCGCCTGAAGACTTATTACGCACCTTAGAGGCACGTCAGTAACAGCCTAAAATGTAAAATTTATCCCACGAAAGGTGAGCTTAAGGCTCACCTTTTTGTTATCTTATTGCCACGATTTCATGAGAGTTTGAGTCCCTTGATCCATAAGATAGTCCGTCGCCCAACCGTTGATGATAGCCATTTACCTGCTCATCTTTCGCCGCTATTGAAGCAGCTTTACGCTCGCCGTGGTGCGCTCACCCACGAATGCGAACTTGTCCTTAAGGGTCTATTAAGACCTGAAACCATGAAGGGCCTGCCTGAAGCTGCGGCGCTTATTGCCGATGCCATGCAGGCGAATAAGTCGATTTTGATCGTGGGTGACTTTGACGCCGACGGCGCCACATCGACCAGTGTGTGTATGTTGGCGCTGCGGATGATGGGCGCGGTGAAAGTGGATTATTTGATCCCCAATCGCTTCGATTACGGCTACGGCTTAAGCCCTGAAATTGTTGCAGTTGCGGCTTCCAAACAGGCTGAGCTACTCATCACAGTTGATAATGGTATTTCATCAATTGACGGTGTTGCGGCGGCCAAAGCCTTTGGTATGCAAGTGGTGATTACCGACCATCATTTACCCGGCCATGAGTTACCCGCAGCCGATGCGATAGTGAACCCTAACCAACCGGGCTGTCCATTTGCCAGCAAATCGATAGCGGGTGTCGGCGTGGCCTTTTATTTGATGACAGCATTAAGGGCTGAACTGCGAACGCAAAACTGGTATCAAACCCATGGTATTGCTGAGCCTAATTTAGGCACACTGCTCGATATCGTTGCCCTTGGCACTGTTGCCGATGTGGTGTCACTCGATGCCAATAATCGTATTTTGGTTGAAGCAGGTTTACAGCGCGTGCGAGCCGGGCGTTGCCGTGTAGGGATTACTGCGTTGCTTGAAGTGGCGAAGCGAAATCCGGCGCGCATTGTCGCATCTGACTTTGGTTTTGCCGTGGGCCCTAGACTGAATGCCGCAGGGCGACTAGATGAAATGGCACTTGGGGTTGAAACCTTACTCTGCGAAGACATGATGTATGCGCGGCGCATGGCGGCAGAGCTTGACGGATTGAATCAAGAACGCCGTGAGCTGGAAGTCGGCATGCAGCAGGAAGCCTTAAAAAGCCTAGAGCACTTAAAGCTTAACGAAGCCGAGTTACCTTGGGGGATCGCCTTATTTCAAGAGGATTGGCATCAAGGCGTGATCGGGATTTTGGCCTCGCGCATTAAAGACAAATACCATAGACCCGTGATTGCCTTTGCCGATGCGGGCAATGGTGAAATTAAAGGCTCGGCGCGTTCGATCAAAGGCTTGCATATGCGCGACTTATTGGAGTTAGTGAACACTCGCCATCCGGGACTGATTATCAAATTTGGTGGTCATGCAATGGCAGCGGGTTTATCGCTCAAAGCGGGCAGTTTTGCGACATTTGCTAAAGCCTATGATGATGCGGTGCGTGAGCAGCTTAAACCTGAGTTGTTAACGGGCGAGCTTTGGTCCGATGGCGAACTCACTCCCGCAGAGTTGAATCTTGAAATGGCTCAGTTACTGCGTAATGCGGGGCCTTGGGGACAAGCTTTCGAAGAGCCGTTATTCGATGGTTACTTTACGATAGTGCAACAACGTCTTGTCGGTGAGCGCCACCTTAAGCTCGTACTCGAAACCCAATGCGGCACTGTGATGCTCGATGCCATTGCCTTTAATGTGGATTTGCACACTTGGCCAGATGCGACGATTAATCATGCCCGTGTTGTGTATAAACTCGATGTGAATGAGTATCGCGGCAATTTTTCGCTGCAACTTATGGTTGAGCAAATCGAAGCTATGTAAGATGACAAGGAGTGAAGTTGAAATCATTATCCGATAAAAAAATCCGCCAGCTACTTAAGCGTTTTGCTTGGATATATGTTGTCTGCTTAAGCATACCGTTTATCTCAACTTTACTCACCACTAAGGCTCAGGGGCAAATGCTACTTATGGGGATTTGGCCCGCAGCCTCCTTGTTTTACTTTCTCGCTTACCGTTATTTAGCTAAATCCTTTAAGTATGAAATCAATCGCCACTTAGCCTTTAGTTATCATGGCGGTGGCACTTTAGCGGGGGCTTTGTATTCGTTAGCTAAAGTGGTGTTATTAGCGATGGCATTTATGATATTCATGAGTGCCAATAACACCTGAACTGACGTTAACGAAAAATTTCGGAGAAAGGAAAATGCAGCAGGAAACAGGATACAGAGTCAGTACAGATCAAGCTGAAATGAATCTTGAGGTTATCCATGGCTTTATTAGTAATAGCTATTGGGCGCAGGGCATGCCAAAGGCGCTGCTACAAAAAGCGTTAGCCAATAGCCTGTGTTTTGGGGTATTTGATAAGGACAATCAACAAGTGGCTTTTGGCCGCTTAATCACAGATAAAGCCACTTTTGCCTATCTTGCCGATGTGTTTGTACTTGAGTCGCACCGTGGCTTAGGCTTAAGTAAGTTGATGATGACATCAATTATGGAACATCCTGAATTACAAGGTTTAAGACGGATAATGTTAGCCACCCGCGATGCCCATGGACTCTACGCGCAGTTTGGATTTAAAGCGGTCGACACCCCTGAAATGCTAATGCAAATTAGGCCTGCTAAGCCTTATCAATGGCTTAGTTAACATCAAAAAAATAGCTAGCAAATGCTGGCTATTTTTTTGCGTTAGCTTTGATGTCTGTTGACGAGTTAAGCCTTAAGCGGCTTTGGTCGCGGCGGTTTCTTCATCGCTGTGGCGAATTAAGTAATCAAATGCGCCCAGTGATGCGGTCGCGCCGCTGCCCATGGCAATGATAATTTGCTTGAAAGGTGAGTTAGTGACATCACCTGCGGCAAAAATACCTGGGACTGAGGTTTGTCCGCGCTCATCGACTATGATCTCGCCCCTTGGGGTTAAATCGATAGTGCCCTTTAACCATTCCGCATTCGGTACTAGCCCAATCTGCACGAAGATACCTGCAAGTGCGACATGGTGACTCTCGCCAGTGGCTCTGTCTGTGTAGTTCAGGCCATTAACCCGAGTACCATCGCCAGTCACTTCAGTGGTCATGGCTTGGGTAATGATTTTAATGTTACCCATAGAAGCCGCTTTACGTTGCAGTACATCGTCGGCGCGCAGGGTTTTATCAAATTCCAGCACAGTCACATGTTCTACTATGTTCGCAAGATCGATAGCCGCTTCGATACCTGAGTTACCGCCGCCGATCACCGCCACACGCTTGCCCTTAAATAACGGGCCATCACAATGTGGGCAGTATGCGACGCCTTTGCCGCGGTATTCTTTCTCGCCGGGGACGTTCATTTCACGCCAGCGGGCACCTGTGGCTAACAATACGGTACGGCTACGTAATTTAGCGCCGCTTGCCAGTTCAAGCTCGAACAAACCGTCAGTCGTCAATGACACCGCTTTTTGGTTGTCCATGATGTCAACTTCGTAGTCTCGTACATGGGCTTCAAGGTTTGCCACTAGTTTTGGACCTTCGGTCGCTTTGACCGAAATAAAGTTCTCGATACCGACGGTTTCAGCCACTTGTCCGCCAAACTTGTCGGCAACAATACCGGTGCGAAGTCCTTTACGTGCTGCATAAATAGCTGCCGCTGCGCCGGCTGGGCCGCCGCCAACGACTAAGACTTCGAATGGCGCTTTTTCATTAATTTTATCGGCCTTACGGCTTGCGGCATTGGTATCCAGTTTATTGAGGATCTCGCCAATGCTGATACGGCCGGCTGCAAACACTTCGCCATTTAAGTAGACAGAAGGCACAGCCATAATGTTTTTGCTGGTCACTTCTTCTTGGAACAGGGCACCGTCGATCATCACGTTGGTGATATTCGGGTTAATGGCCGCCATCATGTTCAGTGCCTGTACTACGTCTGGGCAGTTTTGGCAGGTCAGTGAGACGTAAGTTTCAAAGGCATATTTGCCTGGCAGATTGCGGATCTGCTCAATAATATCATCGCTGAGTTTGATTGGGTGTCCACCCGTGTGCAGTAATGCCAGCACGAGTGAGGTAAATTCGTGACCCATAGGCAGACCAGCAAAGCTGATTTGCGTATTAAGCTCTGGGTTAATCACTGTCATCGCCGGGATGCGTTCGCCCTGAACTTCTTTCAGGCTCACCAGAGAAGATAGGCTGACAATGTCTTGCGCTAAGCTTTTTAATTCTTGAGACTTTCTACTTTCATCTGCAGACACGACAAGTTCAACTGGTCTCTTGAGGTTTTGCAGATAGGTTTGCAGTTGATTTTTTAAATTCGCATCTAACATGTGATGACTCCAAAATCGCTTAAAAGGGAGAAGTAAGGGGGCCAGTCTAGGCCCTTGCAGGGGCGGGCTTAATCCTTTGCTGCGTGGCGCTACAACTGTGTTGGCTGTAACGCCAATCAGCTTGGGATGCTAGACTGGCGGGGTTGAGGCTTTGCAGGCTAAATTAGATTTTGCCAACGAGGTCTAAAGACGGTGCTAATGTTTCGTCACCTGGTTGCCATTTAGCTGGGCAAACTTCGCCATCGTGAGTAGCAACATATTGAGCAGCTTGAATTTTACGAACTAGCTCTTGAGCGCTACGGCCGATGCCTAAATCGTGAACTTCGCTGACCTTGATTTGGCCTTCTGGGTTAATCACGAAAGTACCACGTAGTGCTAAACCGTCTTCTTCAATCATCACGCCGAAGTTACGGCTGATAGTGCCTGTTGGGTCAGCCAGCATTGGGAAGTTGATCTTCTTGATGGTGTCTGACGTGTCATGCCATGCTTTGTGAGTGAAGTGAGTGTCAGTTGATACTGAGTAAACTTCAACACCCATTCCTTGCAGTTTTTCGTAGTGATCAGCCATGTCGCCTAATTCAGTTGGGCAAACAAAGGTAAAATCTGCTGGGTAGAAGAAGACAACAGACCATTTACCTAACAGGTCTTGTTCAGTTACTGGAACGAACTCACCATTGTGGAATGCAGTGGCTTTGAATGGTTTGATTGTGCTGTTGATAATTGATTGAGTCATTTTATGCTTCCATTTAGTTGATGATGGCTTAAGTTCATAACGAGGACATTTGCTTGCGTCCTGTCGATGTGAAGCATATTACCGACTCGATTAAAATTAAGATAACGGATAAAAACTATTATCTTAATCGGTTTAGTAGAATGATGATGCGATTAGGTCGGACTCAATCGGTTTTTCTGCGACTGCTGCGGGTTTGGCGTGATTGGGTGTAGTTTGGATTTAGCCGGCTGGTTTTTGTTGATTGAGATAAGATAAATTTCGAGCATAAAAAAGGGATACCAATGATATCCCTTAAAGTGTAAATACAATTAAAACAAGATAGTGAGGTTCTAGGTTCTAGGTTCTAGGTTCTAGTTCTGTGCTTTGGGTTGAGTTAACCAAGTGCTGAGTAAGCGCACGCCGTAACCTGTTGCCCCCGCAGGCACAACAGCGGTATCGGTGGCGGTTAAGGCATTGCCCGCGATATCGATATGTGCCCAAGGCTGTTCGCCCGCAAAGCGTTTTAAGAACATGGCCGCAGAGGAAGCACCCGCGCTGCCTTCTTTACCTGTGTTTGTGAGATCCGCGATAGTGGATTTAAGCTCATCCGCATAGGCTTGATCTAACGGTAAGCGCCAGACCTTTTCGCCAACCTGTTGACCTGCATAAGTTAGCTGCTGCACTAAAGGCTCAGAATCGGTAAACAAGCCTGCGTAAACATTGCCTAACGCATTCACTTTTGAGCCTGTCAGTGTCGCAACATCGATAATCACTGATGGCTTATAATTTTCTCTGGCATACCAGAGGCCATCGGCCAGCACTAGGCGACCTTCGGCATCGGTGTTGAGCACTTCAACGGTGAGACCTTGGGCGGTTTTAATCACATCACCTGGGATCATTGCATGACCCGATACCATGTTCTCCGCCATTGGCATAATCGCCACTACGTTGACAGGCGCTTTTTGAATCGCCATAGCTTTTATAGTGCCAAGCACTGTGGCTGCACCTGCCATATCTGACTTCATCCGCGCGATTGAAGTACCTGTCGCCTTAATATTGTAACCACCCGAGTCGAAGGTGATGCCTTTACCGACCAGTGCGATTGGCGCGTCTTTGCTACCAGGCCAATGGGCGACCACTAACTTAGGTGGGCGCTCGCTGCCTTTACCTACAGCAGCTAAGGCGCCCAGTTGTAGACGTTCGATATCTTTGGCTTCTAATACCGTGACTTTAACGCCGAGGGATTTGAGTTTTCTGGCTTCGTTAGCAAAGCTGTCGGGATACATAATGTCTGCAGGTGCGTTTGTCAGATCGCGCGCTAAAAACACACCTGCTTCAACCGCTTGCAGATTTTTATGGTGTTTTTGGTTGCGACTTAAATCATCGACAGCGATTTGGTAATTCTTCTCGGCACGGGGGCTCGCTTTGAACTGAGTATAACGATAACTGCGTAGTTCAATTCCGTGGGCAAGCTCAGAGGCAAATAGCGGCGCGGCAGTTAAGCCTTGGGTGAGTACACGCACTGTGGCTTGGGGAACCGTATCGAGTTTGGCCGCAACATTGCCGCCGATGGTATTAATGTCGCCGGGCGTTAAGTTTTTTGCATCGCCAATGCCGACCAGTAAGACCCGTTTAGCATCAATTTCGCTGGGTACCAAAATCTCGAGGATTTCTCCCCGTTTGCCGGAAAAAATATTATCCGCCGTTGCTAGGTTTAATTGATCTTGGGTCGACTGAGGTAAAAAGTCGATCCCATAGGTAGTGGAGTCAGCACTTTGGAATAGCACTAATGTATCTGAATTCAGTGAGCTACGAGTGTCAAAACTAAAACTTTCGGCGTTAGCATTGAGAGAGTTAAGGCACGCCAGAGCCATAACGCTTAACATCAATTTATTATTATTTTTCATGGTGACAGCTCATATCATGGAAGTGTGAGAAGAATATCAAAGCTCAGCCTTAGGGTTAACTAATTTACGCTATTTTGCTGATATTAGTATTAAATCCAAGGCCCAAAGCGTGTCAATGATCGATCAAGGGCAAAACCCAATTGTTGCGATAAAGATTGAGCACTACTTTTAAGGGCCGAGGTGCCTAAAAGCTGTGGCGATTGGCTCGCAAAAATCACCCAATTACCGCCACCAGTGAGACAAGCATTCACATGGGCAAAGTGCTGTTGTAAGTCGGCTAACAACTCGCGGTTTTGGCTATGTTCTTTCCAGCAGTTCAGTACTAAATAACCGTTGGGTTTGATGAGGTTAGTGCACTGCTCAAGGAATATTGGCGAAAGCTGCCCTGTTTCAACGCCTTTGGCTGTATAAATATCGGCAAAAATTACATCCACTTTTTTATGATCGCCAGCAGCTAAAAAAGCAATTGCATCATCATTGATAAGATTGAGCTTTTTACCTATCGGCAGCTGAAAATAGCGCTTAGCTAACTCAATCACCGCGGGGCGTAATTCCACCGCTGTTAACTTTATTGCCGCGTCAAAATTGCGCAGTGAGTGAATAATTGAGCCGCCGCCTAAACCTAAAACAATAGCGCTCTTGGGCTTACAAAACAGTAAAACCAACAACATGGCTTGCACATAAGTGTGCTGGGGAATATGGGGCGCCGCCTTGAGGATCTTACTCTGCTCATCGTTATCCCCAAAGGACAAGATCCGTGAGTCGTCATAATCGATTACGCGAATCGGGCCTAGTGCGTCTTGGGTTTCATGTAAGAGGGTCGAATCGGCCATATTGGATTAATTACTCGGTTTAGCTGTTTGGCTTATTTGCACGGGCTATAACTGCTCGCGCAAAAAAGTTAGAATTCAGACAGTTTTAGTTAATTGAGCCGCTATTATGACAAATCAAATCCTGCTTGCCTGTATTTATCTTGCAGTGTTTATCTTTTTACAGCGCGCCTTAACCCATTGGGTTAGAAAACTCGCGCAAATGAAGCAAGTGAGTGTTGCACGGACCAGTTTAGTGACCCGTTTTATTTCCTATGTGATGTTTTTTATTACTCTGTCATTGATGGCGGTCTCGCTTGGACTAGGCTATCAGGATGTGTCGCTATTTGTGTCATCCGCCTTTGCAGTAATGGGCGTAGCATTGGTTGCTCAATGGTCGATATTGAGTAATTTAACCGCTGGCGTGCTGATCTTTTTCGTGTTTCCTTACCGTATCGGCGAGCGCATTCGGGTGGTCGATAAGGATGAAGATATTAGCGGCGTGATCATCGAAATCGCGTTATTCCATGTGCTGATTCATCGCGATAACGGCGATACCATCACTTATCCTAATAACCTCATGCTGCAAAAGGCAGTGTTAAAGCTGGCCGATCAAACCCCCTTAGCCGAACGTCAGGCGTTACTCGAAGGCAAAAAGAAGTTTGATCCTGAGTAGTGAATATAACGACGCAGCTGTGTATTGATTATCGAACTGCGCTGAGTGCTCGCGGGCGCTTAGTCCAATTATCGTGTCATTAGGTGTGCTTGCTTACATACTCTTGATGAACAAATAGCGGCTGACTAACCAATAGCGGTGCACGATGAGATGAAATCGCTTTTGCCGTTCTAGCCACTTAACTAACGCTTAAATAGCACTTAACTAACACCTGACTAAGACTCAACTCAGGCTTAATCGATAGCGCTTGAGTACAAGATTCTCAACAACCCAATACAGGCCTGATAGGGATAACAACAAGGTCAGTATGCCAAACAGCCAGCTAAAGGGGTTGTTGAAGCTGCCTTGATTGAGGTAATCCATAAAGTGCAATTTAAACATCAAGTCGGCGATGTCTGTGTGGTCATTTTTATGGCCAACTAATTCGCCATTAACCGCATTGATGTAAATCCGCGTCGACAGGTTATCATCCATACCTATTTGCCACAGTGAATTGCACTGGGTTGGCCATTCGCTAATGGGGGCTGAGATTTGCTTAACTTGGGTAATCTTGCCTGGGCCGGTGTAACTTTCAAGCGCCAGTTGTTGCGCGCTTTGTTTATCAATAAGTAAGGCATTGCCTGTGTAGGCATCAATCAAGGTTTGCTGCTGGCACTGGTGTGCATAACGCTGCACCTTTGCATCGAGTACATAAACGGGCTTACCCGCGAGCGCCATTAATGTCAGGCTTTCTACCTGAGTATGCTTAGCCAGTAAGGGAGCGATATCCACGAGCTTTTGTGGATCAAACTCTTGCCTTTGCGGTGTAGGACTATGGCTAAGCTGGTACTCCATTCCCTTGAGTTCATCATGGGGCGTTAAATTGAAATAGACCCCAGTAACAAGCCAAAGTAGCAGTTGAATGCTTACTATGGCACCGAGCCAATAGTGGGCGATTTTGACCCAGCGTTTGAAGTGTTTACTTTGGAGCTTAGGTTTAAGTTTCGGCATCATTTCAGATACTTCCTTCTGCGCTGCCAAAGTAAGACGAAGCCAGCTAATACAGCCACAATAGAGATTAGAGCCGTGCTCAGCAGCAGAAGATTGTCGATGGCTTCACCCTCGTCGTAATCCATAATGTGCCATTTCCAAAAGAGATCGAATAAACGCCAATAGTCATGTCTGCGCGTGACTAACTCACCTGTTGTCGCTGACAGATAAAGGCTTGTGGCTGCACTATCGTTAAAATCCATTCTCCAAACTGGTAGGTATTGCGGCGCTAGTTCAGCTGGGGCGGTATCGGTGAGCAGAGTTGCACTAACAAGCTTAGCCTCTACGGGTAAAGACCCGTTATGCTGATAGTTTGAAGCTATCATTCGGGCTTGTTTCTCCGTTATCGAAGGCAATAACTCACCCGAATCTGCGTCCACGAGAATGGACTTATCGCTCAGTTTAATCTGGTAATAGAGGGTATCAGTGATTGAGGTTAACGCGATTGCTTGAGCCTTGGGGAAACGCGCATAAACCGCTGCGATTGGGTACTGGATCTGGCTGGGATCGATATGCTGGGTGTCTTGCACTTTAATATGATCGCCACGGATAAACCCAAGATCCATTAATACAAAATAGCTGCCGGTGACTGACCAGATCCCAATCGGCAGTACCAGCAATAGCATCAACCATCGGTGCAGAAAGTGCGCCGATGAGACTCGTTTTAGTGTGTTAACCCGCTTCAAGTTGATGACTCACCTTTTATTTTATGAACTAATTTAGCCTGCTTGCTTAAGGGGATTGCCCCCTTAAGCCCAAAGCATTACAGAGCCCATTTCATTCCGACATAGTAACGACGTCCCATTAGGTCGTACGTCATAGTGTTGGTATTACCGTCGGTATAGCTTTGATGATATGGCGCTTGTTTATCGAACAGGTTATCGATACCTGCCGTTAAGGCTATATTGCTGTCCATTTGATAATGAACCTGTGCGTTATGGTAAGTGACCGCATCAACGGCGTCACCTATATCTCCGGCATTGGCATATTGATCATCCGCCGCGCCGATATATTGAATGTTGTAGCTAAAGCGCCAATTGTCATTCGTGATATCAAAATAGAGGTTTGAGCGCCATTTGGTGTAGCTACCATCATAACCAATGGTGCCAGATCGTGATTCAACGGGGGCGCCAGCGTAGGTTTGTAGATCGTATTGATCTAAATAGCTCAGCTCCCAAGTCGTATTAGTCACAACGCTGCCCATCTCTTTTGGGTAAAACATCGCCATATCAACACCTGAAACCACTTCGTTGGCGGCGTTGCCCAGTTGTGTCTGTAAGTAGGTGATGTTGCCTGTCATCGCGTCTCGCACAAAGTGCTCGTCGCTACAGAAAGGATGCGTCATCCCTTTACTGTCGTAACAGGCGGCTAATTTGCTCGAACCATTGACTGAGTTAATGGCGTTATTAATCTCTATTTTGTAGTAATCGAGCGTGATGTTGAGCCCTTCAATAAATCCCAGATCCCAAACAATACCGGCAGTAAAGGTATTGGCCTCTTCTGGTTCTAGCTCGGCATTGCCGCCACGGTCGGTTAAAATAGTGCCTTCTTGCTTATAATTCGTTGGCACGTTTGATGCCATACAATTAGCGTATCGATTCGAGCTAGGATCGAGCTTAGCCCACTCGCTACAAGGATCTGTGGTATTCATGGAACCTTGATCGATACCGCCAAACAACTCAGGAATATTCGGTACTCTGAATGCCGTGGATTGTGTGGCTCGCAGCGTCACTGCGTCATTGATGACCCACAGTAGCCCCATTTTATAATTGGTATCGCCACCGAAGGTATCAAAATAGGAATATCGCAACGCCGCAGTTAATTCGACCGACTTGGCAAAGGGCAGGCCGCTTAAAATAGGTAATAAGGTTTCAAGATAGATTTCGTCAGCAGTGTAACTACCATCAATCGGTTCTTGCTGGGCAGTGTTTGCTTCACCACTGATTTTAAGTGGGTCAGGATCATTCCATCCTTTCTCGTTTCTGTGCTCTAGTCCTACGGCAAAACTCATCATGCCCGCGGGTAACTGCCATAGATCGCCTGTGACATTCATCGTGAGACTAAACTGCTCATTACCGCCGTTATCTCGCATGTTAAACAGAAAATAGTCCAGCATTTCAGGTGTGAGTGAGCCAGCTCCCCAAAAGTCTGCGCAAGGGACATTAGGATCAAGATTACAGTTGCTATAGTCTGTCGCGTCGGCAAGACGAACCTTATTAATGACATTGGTCACTTCATAGGAACCACGATTACTGCCGAAGTTAACGGCAGCATCCCATTGCCAACCGTTATCTAAATCCCCTTTAAAACCTGTCACTAAGCGCCATGTATCCGCTTGAATATTAAATTGTCGGGGCGCTTCTGCCAGTCTGCGACTCTGTAGAAGGAAGTCTTCATCGGTCGGATTTGATTCATGCCAAGCAGGGATCACGATACCTGACACCGATTGCGGAGTAGCGGGTAATTGTGAGCGACGGTGAGTGTACATAGCCTCTGCAAACATTTGGCTGCTCGCCGTTAAGTCATATTCACCGTAGGCAAACAGATTGACTCGCTCGTTAGGTTGAACCGCATTAAAATACTGATAAGTATTATCTTTATGGCTACTGGTGTAAGGGGCACTTCCTGTTGGCAATAGCATTAATTCATTGCCGATTTGATTGCCATTTGCATCAATGAAATAGCCTTTTCCCCCCGACAGCGCCGAACTACCGCCACACACTAGCTCACCATTAACTTCCTCAAGCGGACAAGGCGCGCGACTCAACATATCGACGGCTTGGGTTTTATCGTAACTCATCGCCACATATGCACTGCCATGCTCACCGATATGACCGATGGCAAGGTCGAGCTTGTACTGTTCACCATCATTTTGCTCGGTTATGCCAGTTCGCGCTTGAAACTCAACCCCTTCGATTTGTTGCCGAGTGATAATATTGACCACGCCAGCAACCGCATCGGCACCATAAATGGCGGATGCACCATCTTTTAATACCTCGATTCGTTCAACCACGCTAACGGGAATAGTATTAAGATCTACAGAGGAGTTCGCCCCTGTGCCACTGTTCACCATACGTCGACCATTGAGCAGTACGAGTGTGCGATTTACCCCTAATCCGCGTAGGTTAACTTGGGTTGAACCATAGCCGCCCTCTGTCCAATAAGCATTCGTTTGATTACCCGCAAACCCCGCAGAGGCCGTCATTCTTTGCAGCAATACCTCAACTGAGGTGGCACCAGTTTTCTCGATATCTTGCGCGGTAAAAACGGTCATCGGCGCGGTGGAAGCCATCTCTTCCCTTTGAATTCGGCTTCCTGTAATGGCAATCCTTTCGATAGCAGTGGGAGTCGATAATTGAGGTTTAATTGCAGATGCTGGAAACATTACTTCAGTTTCGGCTTCGGCCGCTATCCCTGAAAAAGTGGCCATACTTGTTAGGGATATTGCAATTGAAGTCATTACTGCAGAGCTGGACATAATAAGCCTATGAAAGGTTTGTTTAAATAAAAATATGTTTTATAAAGGATTAAGCTGATATCTCAATAAAAACTCAACTACCTGCGACACTGTGTCACACTCCTAATACGCGGTTTATAATAAAGTGCTGATATAATCGACACTTTTGATATGGAAAAATAAAATTACGCTTGTTTCTACTTATTTCCACTATCTCTATATTTCCACTAAGTGATAAATCACCGATGACTAAGGGTTTGGAAGTTCAACCATGTGGGCCCGCTGCATAGTTTTTTGTTTTACAGATATGATGATTCGGCATTGCATAAATTGGAGGATGAGAGCATGCAAGCGGAAGTACAGAACAAGTTTGAAGGCTACCCTGAGCATATAACTCCCTTGCTATTACGGATCCGAATTTTGATTTTTTCGATTGCCGAAGCGCAAAATTTAGGCGCGGTGGAAGAGAGCTTAAAATGGGGCGAGCCGAGTTATTCCGTTAAAAATGGGAGCACAGTAAGGTTTGACTGGAAGCCTAAATATCCCGAACAATATTACCTATTCTTTAATTGTAAAACTAAGCTGATTGATACATTTCGAGAGCTGCATTCCGACGTGCTGCAGTTTGAAGGGAATCGAGCCATAGTGTTGAATATCCATGATCCCCTACCAGAATCTGCGATTTCCCAATGTATTGAATTATCGTTGAAATACAAAAGTATCAAACATCTACCTTTACTAGGCGCTTAGTTTCATTGAATAAAAAGATGATGAATCACTAAAACCTTAACGCGAGTTAAGGTTTTAGTCTGTTTCATTAAGCGTGAATTTTGCTAGTTAAGTGTGTTTTGGATAACCTGCTGTATTATTTGAATTATGCAATAAAGGCTTCTAACTTGTGGCGGTAGGATTCTTCAAAGGCAATTATCGAAGCACTCTTTGAAAAAAAGCCGTCGCTTGCAGGTACATTTGCAGTGCGAGTGCGGGATCATAGCGTTCGCCTTCATCACGCATAAAGGCGTGTTGGGCGTTGACTTCAAGCCAAGTGAAGTTACGGTTCAGCGCCATTAATTGCTGGTGGATTAGAACACGGCCTTCCGCGGATACGTGGGGATCTTGCTTGCCGAACACTAACACTAATTCCCCTTGAATATCACCGCTGCGGCTCAATGAGTCATTGCCGTAAGCGCAGGGTAGGGTGTTGGAATGAATGTCGGTAGGATAAAGACAAAATGCACCTAAAATAGCGGGGTTGAGTGCGGCGCGGTAGGCTAAGTGGCCGCCGATACACACGCCCATAGAGCCAACTTTGCCATTGCAGTAAGTTTGTTGAGTGGCAAAATCGATCAGTGCTTGGGTATCGCTATCGTGGTGTTCTAGGGGTTTGGCAAATTTATCGGCGTTACCTTTATCTTTACCTGATTCATCATAGGCCAGCACTGTGCCTAAAGGATTCAGTTCATGGAACACTTCGGGTACTAACACCACAAAACCGTGGCCAGCAAGAATAGTCGCGGTGCGGGCGATGGGCGCAGTTTGCTGAAATATCTCGGAATAAAAGATGATACTTGGGAATATTCCCTGTGCTTCTGGGCGATAGATATAGGTGCGCATTAGCCCTGAAGGCGTGGAGATATCCTGAATTTCCTGAGTCACTAACATATTTATATTCCTCTATGAGGCTTCAAACGTTGAAGCCTCACTTTAGCAGTCAGGATTTTATCTGTCAGTTAAAACAATTCGTTACCTGAGAGTTCACCGGCACATAGTGCTTTTATATTGCTTAAGGTCGTTTTGGCAATGGCGCCTAGGGCTTCTTCGGTGAGGAAGGCTTGGTGACCCGTGAAAATCACGTTATGGCAGGCTGATAAACGACGGAATACATCGTCTTGAATAATTTCATTCGATTTGTCTTCGAAGAACAGGCCTTTTTCGTTTTCATATACATCGAGCCCAAGCGAGCCGATTTGTCCCAGTTTTAATGCTTCCATTGCGTCGAAAGCATTGAGTAAACCACCGCGGCTGGTGTTGATCACCATGACACCGGGTTTCATCTTGGCGAAGCTGGCTTGGTTTAGTAAGTGACGGTTATCCGCGGTCAACGGACAATGCAAGCTGATGATATCGCTGTTGGCATAAATAGAGTCGAGATCTTGATATTCAACATTCAGCGCGATGACAGCCGGATTGATAAAGGGATCGAAGGCAATGACTTTACAGCCAAAACCGAGCAATACCTTGATGGTTGCTACGCCGATTTTACCTGTACCAATCACGCCGACGGTTTTGCCGAACATGTTAAAGCCGACTAAGCCTTCGAGGGAGAAGTTGGCATCGCGGGTGCGTTGGTAAGCTTTGTGGATTTTTCGATTCAGTGTCAACATCAGTGCGACTGTATGTTCGGCCACGGATTCAGGAGAATAAGCTGGTACGTTAACGACTTGCATGCCTAAGCGTTTAGCGGCAACTAAATCGACGTTGTTAAATCCAGCGCAGCGCATGGCGATAATTTTTGTGCCACCCTTAGCGAGTTCGACCAGAACTTCTTCACAGAGTGAATCGTTGACGAAGGCGCAGACAATTTCAAAACCTTCGGCAAGCTTCACTGTTTGCATGCAGAGGCGATAATCGAAGTACTCAATTTGTGCACCAAACGCAGCATTTGTGCGGTTAAAGTGCTGCATGTCGTAATGTTTCGCGCTAAAAAATCCAATTCTCATTTCAGTCACCTAACGGGTTTGCTGATGTCATTATCTGGCAAAGAGTGTAAGTGAGTTAGGGCTTTTTGTCCTTAGCCTTAGAAAATTCCCCTTTAAAAGAGTGAGCTTTATCATCAATTGGGAATAAAAAAGCGAGCCCCTGACGGCTCGCTTATTGATTGACTGCTTTTACTTGAAGTGTTCAAGCTAGGGCTCTCATATTGAAAGTCGTACTATATGAGCTGAGGGTTAGTCCTTTAACCCTCCGTTATTGCATTTTACTTTTTGTCTTTAGCGTATTTAGCTGCAGATGCACCCGCGATACGGCCATAAGTAACGATATCGGAAATAGCATTACCACCTAAGCGGTTAGCACCGTGAACGCCACCTGTGACTTCACCTGCTGCATATAAACCATCAATAGGTTTGCCCGTTTTTTCACTCTTCACTTCGGCTTTAGTATCGATCACAACACCACCCATAGTGTGGTGAACTGCTGGCGCGATTTCGAGAGCGTAGAAAGGTGCAACAACTAATTCACGTGGTAAATCAGGACGTTCAAATTGAGCATCTTTACCTGATTTAACAAAGCCATTATAAGCTTTCACTGTTTTAGCGAGTTCAGCCGCTGGAATATCTAACTGTTTAGCCAAATCTTCAATCGTTTTGCCTTCTTTAACAATGTTCAGGTGCACATAGCCTTCGATGGCTTTTAAGCTCTTACGGATAGAGTCATCGAATACCAAATAAGCACTTTCGCCTTTTTGTTGCAGAATCGCGGCAGACGCTTTGTCACGGGTGGTGATTTCGTTCATAAAGCGGTTACCTTCACGGTTAACCACGATCGCACCGTTACCACGTACCGCTTCGGTGATCATCACACCACCAGCAGGTGAATAAGTAGGGTGAGCTTGAATAAACTCTAAGTCGCGAGTTGCCGCGCCCGCTTGCAATGCCACGTCTAAGCCATCACCTGTAGCACCTGGGTGGTTAGTCGCTTTAAAGCCTTTTAACTTAGGATCATACTTAGCTACACGATCGTTATTTTTCGCAAAACCACCCGCTGCGATAACGACAGCGTCAGCTTTGACCACGTAATAACCTGTGTATTCACCCTTCACTAATACGCCGGTAATTTTACCGCTCGCATCTTCAAGAATACGTACTACACGGCTGTTTAAGCGGATGTCAGTACCACGTTTCACTGCATTGTCCCATAGAACTTGTGCTACGTGTGCACCCACGCCAGCGCCGCCTGTTGGACGGTGACTACGGTTAACACTTGCGCCACCCATACGACCTACGTCAGTCATATCGGCACCCATAGAGGTTAACCAATCGATAGAGTCTGATGAGTTGTTGGCTAAGGTTTTGACTAATTCAGGATCGTTAATATTGCGACCACCTTTCATGGTGTCGTCGATCATGATTTGTTTCTTGTCTGCGATACCTAGTTTAGCCTGTGGCTTAGTTTCTGCAGCGTTCATACCGCCAGCAGCAAGTTTAGTGTTTCCGCCTGGGATAGGTTCTTTTTCAAGCAGGATAACTTTAGCGCCTGCATCACGGGCTGAAACGGCTGCAGCAAGACCTGCACCACCTGAACCTATGATCACGACATCAGTGGTTTCTTTTGCGCCAGCGGCAATGGCTTTATCTTGAGCAGCTTTGTCTGCATCAACAGGCACAAACTTACGTTCCCACTTGCCACCGTAAGGCATATCGAAGCCGAAGCTGTGACAAGCATCGCAATAGGTGACTGATTTTTCATGACCTTTATGGCAGCTAGTACAAGCAATTTCGCCAATTAGGTGAGATTTATGGGGTGATACTTTATCTTTAGGTGCAGCGGCGGCCAGTTCTTTTAAATCACCGTGGCAGCTAACACACTGAGCATTTTCATGGGTAAGGTTGTCGTTGGTGACGCCACCTTTGTCTGATACGTGGCAGCTGTCGCAGCTACCCATTTCACCGTGAAAATCGGCTAGCACTTCTGGTGCTGCATAGGCAGTACCTGCCATAGCGCCAGAGATCAGCATGGCTAGTGCTGTTTTTTGAATCTTTCTTGTGAACATGATAGTTCCTCCGCCGTACATTCATCTACTTAATAAGGGTTATTCATCGTGGCGTGATATTTATTTTTTACGCAGCTCACGCACTGTTAGAGCATTCTCCATTTGCAAATTTAGCACTATCTAAAGAGGTATATGTATGTTCAGATCACATAACCTTTGTTACAGCGAAAATAACATATTTAAAATGTGCAATCGGATGGGAAATATTAATGAAGTTGAGACTAATCACTGCTTCAATACGGTATAACATGCGTGAGTTAACATATTGAATGGATTGATTTTAACTTTATAAAATAAAAAAGGCATAAATTATGGCTTTGGTGGTGTGTTTTATCTATTTGTATTTTATAGATATTATAATTTAATCTTGTATATTGAGGAGATGGCTTACTTATTTTTATATATTCTATAAATAATGTTATTTCAAAAGCCTTTATTGTATAAAATTATATTATCATTTTAATTAAATGTTACGCAATTGATTCTTAAGGGGTTGTAATGCACAAACAAGGCATATCAGAAAAACGTTTTTGGTTTCAACGTTTGAGTAAAACCAGTTTAAGGGCATTACATATTTTAGGGATCGTTGGTGTCGGTGGTGGTATTTTATTAGATGTCAATAAAGTGCAATGGTTGAGTTATTGGTATCTCGCGATGACGACGGGCAGCATATTAATGTTGTGGGAAATCGCACGGGATTGGCGCTGGCTGATCCAGCTTAAGGGAGTGTTAACTTTAGTAAAAATAGGCTTGCTTGGCCTGTTTGTGCCGCTGGCTCATTACAAACCTGAGCTGTTAATCGTGATACTTTTTTTGTCAGTGATCGTGTCCCATGGCCCTGCAGGGCTCAGGCATTATTCTATTGTGCATCGTCGGCAAATTGACTCGAAAAAAGAAATTAAGGGCTAATTGATATGTCTGTAACCCATACGTCAACTTTAACGCCTGCTGCGTTAATCACAGAGTTCGCTTGGCCTAATCCATCTGTGTCTAACTTAGACTTGAGTTGCTTCGATGGACTTAAGGTGCTCGATCTCGCTTGCGGTTCTGGGCGTAATGGTTTGTGGTTTTTAGCGCAAGGGGCTGAAGTGACTTTTATCGATCGAGATTTGTCAGCCATGTCACACATTGATCAGGCTAATGCTTACAAATTACAAAGGGATTTAGAAGCAGAGGCAGGACCATTATTGCCGGTTGAAGAGTACGATATTGTCTTAGTATTTAATTATCTGCATCGCCCATTACTGCCACAAATTGCTAAGGCGGTTAAGAGCACAGGCCTTATTGTCTATGAAACCTTTACAACGCAACAGGCGCAGATAGGTCGGCCACGCAACCCAGATTTCTTACTTACTGAAAATGAACTCAAATCAGTGTTTGCTAACTGGCAATCTTTACATTACTTTGAAGGTCGATTATGTGATCCGCAGTCCACTCAAAGCAGTTATAAAGCCCAGTTGATTGCGCGAAAACCTACAACGTAAATTTATTGATTGAGACTCAGAGGTCGTAGGATGTTTCCCTATCCAGAGCAATATCGCATTGCAACGCCGCCGTTGACGACCGCCTTTATGGTGGCGTGGGCTTTATTCAGTCACAGCTTATTTTCCGATGCAAATCCTGTCGCACTCTATCCGCTGTTAGCGCTATTTCCCTTGGTGATTGGATTACACTTATATTTGATTTTGTTTGCAAAAGGAATGGGGCGACTCGATCAGTGTTTCTATGCCTTAGTGCATATCCCACTGGCATTTGTGGTGTGGACATTCACTATTATGCACGTGAATGGTAACGCTTTTTCTTAAATTAGCCTGACGTTTTAGAGAAAATAACAAAAAAAAGCGCCCTGATAATCAGAGCGCTTTTTTTGATTTTGTATTGCTAACAATTAGGCCGTGGTGTTGATGTTGTGGCCTGCATTGCCTACGGGTTTTGGCGCCGCAGCTGCAATTAAATCTACCGCGATTTGACCTTCGGCTTTTTGCTGCTCTTTGGCTAACTGAGCAACCTTAACGCCAATTGCACCATTTTCTAGATTCGGTGCGATAGCTTGTGTATTCAGTGAAATTGACATAACTAACCTCAATTGTAAGCTGGATCCCTTTATCGGCAAACCCACGGTTAACTTTAGTCGTTACACATGAATTTGCCAATTTGCAATTATTTTGCCTTGGCCGTGAGCAGTTTGCGGCCGATAACAATTATTGCTGTAACGCCTAGCGAGCCTAAAATCAATCCGAGTGCCAGGCTCACATTTTGCAGTGCTGTTGGGTCAATAACCAGTGCGATACCCATACCTAACATCATCACGCCTGACATAAGTTTCAGGGTTTGGCCTTCTTTTTCGGTTAACTTACGTTTGCCTAAGGTCGCACTGAAAACGATAACAATAATAGCTAGCGGGATCACATATACAATATTGTATAAAACCAGATACATATAACGTTCAATGTCTGGCAGATTGTGCATAGATAGCACACTGGTGTAGATCATTGGGAAGCCTGCGGTGCAAAGTAATTCATAGGCGTTGGCGAGGATAGCTAATACAGTAGAACCTATGAGTAACGCGCCTAAGTTACTGGAATTGGATAGTTTCCCCATGCGTTTTATTAGACTCGTACGATTTTCTGCCGACATCGATAGTGTCACTTCTCCCTTAGTAAAGAAGTAATCTTTGATATTGATGACTCCAGCAATCAAAGCTAAACAACCCGCCGCTAAAATGATCATACCGCCATCACTGCCTGCCCCCAGCAGTTGGAAGATGTTTAGCCATGCTGTCATAAACAGGAAATAGATAAAGCCGGAGAAGAATACGAAAATCCCGCCGACGAGTAACATGCGGCTGCGACTCTTGGCATTAACCATTATCGACAGTAAAAATAGCAACACAAAGAAGGCACAAGGGTTAAAAGCATCGACACCTGCGAGCACTAAGGTGAGTAACGGCAGAGACATAGTCTCAGGTGTCACTACTCCCACTAAAGGTAATTCAACGGGTTGAACTTCTGGCTCTGCAACGGGCTCGCTTAAGCTGGTGGCATCACAGGTGCCTTCACCAGTATCCGTGCCACAAGTGCCAAAGAGCGGTGCATCTGTTTGAGCGCTTGTGGTTGTGCTGGTGGCTCCTTTGGTGGGGAGGTCAGCGTCGCTCAGTTTACCGCCAAGGGATAAATAACAATTCTTCAGTCGATTAACTAAAAACTCACCCGTGACTGCTTCACTTGAATATCCCACAATGGCCTTTTCGCAACTGGCCATATAGGGCACAGAACGCGCCTCTGTACTTGTTTTTTCGGCGATATTTTGCCAAATATCCTGCACGCCGGGATCTGACACCCTATGGGATTCGAGTTCTATCCAAGGGTATTTTTGCGGTAATGAATCAATGAAGGGATGGGCCTCTGCACAGTGCGGACAGGTTTTTGACCAAAAGAAATACAGCTTAATTTTGAGCTCACCCTGATCATTCACATAATGCCACGTTCGATCCGCTGAGCTTGAGGGTGTTGTCTCGGCCCAGCTCGGGATAGAAAAGGCAAAGAGGAATAATAGCGAGCAAAAGAGAGATAATTTCGATAGATATTTTGTCATAGCGCCTCCCACAGAGAGTGGGTTTAAGTATCGTCAAACGGTTCGATTATCTCTTACTCTACTTAAATCAATCATTTTGATTAAATTAGATATTAAGAAGTGTTAGTTAACTCGCGAATAATAATTTTTTGGGAACTGAAACCAGTTTATCTCCTTGTGAAATGGTGTGATGCACACTCACTCTCAGCTTGAGCTGTTATTGGCTAATAAAGAATAAAGCACCCGAGGGTGCTCTATTTCTGACGTTATCAACAGTTGTCGATGATGGGTTATGGTTAGCCTAGCGTTACGCCATTTACGCTAAGTTTCACGTCGATATTATTGCGCGTGGCGTTCGAGTATGGACAAACTTGATGTGCGTGACGCACGAGGGCTTCTGCGGCTTCTTGCGGTAAATCTAAGCTGACTTCTAAGGCAACCGCTAATGCAAAACCACCGGCGTCATTAGCACCTATGCCAACAACTGCACTGACTGGCGCTTCGGTAATATCCACTTTGCCGATTTTTGCGACGTGCAGAACGGCGTTTGAGAAACAGGCGGCATAACCTGCGGCAAACAGTTGTTCAGGATTCGTGGCAAGACCGCTACCGCCCATGGCTTTTGGATAGGCTAAAGCGACATCCAGTAAACCATCATCAGTGCTGACTTGACCTTGACGACCCGCTTTTGCTGTGGCACGTGTTTCATAAAGTGTTTTCATAGTATTAGACCTTTTAAGATTAAGGATTAAGTAAATTGACTTAAATTGTGCGCAATTCAATTGCGATAAACTATAATTCGATCTTTGGCGTGAATGCAAGTATATTGTGCGCAATATATTTAATTTGTCGGATCTTCCTATGGCAACAACTCAACCCAACACCCGTGTTAATACTGTCGATATGGCCGAAAATACCAGCACAGAGAATACCTTATGTCTTGAGAATCAAGTGTGCTTCTCACTTTATAGTGCTGCAAATGCTATGGTGCGTGCCTATCGCCCTTTGTTGGACAAATTAGATCTAACCTACCCGCAGTACTTAGTCATGCTAGTGCTATGGGAAGAGCAGGGGATTAGTGTCAAAACCTTAGGTGATAAACTTTTCCTCGATTCAGGCACGTTAACGCCATTGCTGAAGCGGCTAGAATCTAAAGGATTAGTGACTCGCGGGCGTAGCGAACAGGATGAACGCGTGAGAGTGCTGGCCTTAACGCCAGCGGGGCTTGCCCTCAAAACACAGGCAAGTGAAATTCCCCATTTGATGCGTTGCAAAGTCGGCGGCGAGGCGAGCGAACTAAAAGCCTTAAAGACTATGTGCGATCAAGCACTTAAGCAATTACATGCCAGTCTTGATTAAACTCTTATCGTCGAGATTTGATCTAAGATTAACTTATTGACATATTAACGCTTATTAGCGGTTCGACTGAGTGTAATGGGTTGTATGCTTGAGGCTCAGCGGGTCAGTCGTCTATTGAAGGTGCGAGAGTAAGTTATGGCCTGTTTCGATGTAGCCATTATTGGCGGTGGGATCAGCGGTGTCGGCATTGCCCAATATGCAGCAGCAGCGGGCTATTCCACCTTGCTGATTGAAAAGGGCGAAATTGGCGGCCAAACCTCAGCGAATTCCAGCAAGCTTATCCACGGTGGTTTACGCTATTTAGAAACCGGACAAATTAATTTAGTCCGCAAATCATTGCTTGAAAGGCGACATTTACTCAATCTTGCGCCATCACTTGTTAAAGCTGTGCCCTTTTATATTCCCGTGTACGACAACAGTCAGCGCAGTCCTTGGACCATTCGCGCTGGACTGAGTATGTATGCACTGCTGAGTGAATTTGATCCTTTAGGCCAATTTGTGTCAGTACCTGCTGTGCATTGGCATCGTTTCAAGGGATTAAAACTCTCTGGATTAAAAGCCGTATTTCAGTACTGGGATGCGCAGACCGACGATAAATTGCTCACTCAAGCGGTGGCGCGCAGCGCGCAGGCACTGGGCGCTGAAGTCTATGCCGAGGCTGAATTTCTTGAGTTGGAACACAAGCGCGAGACCTGTGAGCTGAGTTTTAGCCACAGGGGCGAAATCCATAAAGCCGAAGCGAAGCTTGTGATTAATGCTGCAGGTCCTTGGGTAAATGCTGTTTTAAGCAAAGTCTTGCCCCCACTTGCGGGTGTTGAACTCGATTGGGTACAAGGCGCCCATGTGTTACTGGATATTCCTGCGCCCGATGGCATCTTGTACTTAGAGTCATGCTTCGATAAACGGGTAATATTTGTGATGCCTTGGTATGGTCAAACCTTAGTCGGCACCACAGAAACTGAATTAACTTCTTTAGATAAGCCGCCTGAGGCGACCGAATCTGAAATTAATTATCTGCTGGGGATCTACAAACATTATTTCCCACTAACGCCGGATATTGATGAGCTCAAGGCGCTAATAACCAAAACTTTCTGTGGTATTCGGGTCTTGCCTAAGCAAAATAGCCAAGCCTTTGAGCGACCGCGAGATACCTTAATGCAAACATCGATTTCCCATCCGCGAATACTCAGTTTATATGGCGGTAAGTTAACGACGTTTCGCAGTACCTCAGCCGAAGTGCTTGAATGGATTGAAAAGGCCATAGGTAAGCGGCAGTCTATTGCTGATGTTGATAAACTCACCCTATCTTGAGTGCGCCGTGAATTATGCACTTGATGCTGATTTGAATATGCTTCAAGGTGATTTTTACCTGTAAAACCGCTACAGTGTGGCGCTTTTTTACTGATATCTAGGATCTGCCGTGAATGCTGCTATTGTAAATACCGTCAAGCAATGTGGTTATTTTAACCAAGGTCAGTGCCTTTCTTGCCGGCATATACAACAGCCTATGGTGCAGCAAGTGGCGGTTAAGACTCAAACTTTACAGCAACTACTCGCGCCTTTTATCCCAGCTAATTTGCCCGATATTTTTCAGCCGCCGGTAATTGGCGAGGACAGCGGCTTTCGTAATAAAGCTAAAATGGTGGCCTTAGGCGCCGCCCATGCGCCTGTGTTGGGGATTGTGGGCCCAAGTGGCGAGGCGGTAGATCTTTGCGACTGCCTTTTATATCCATCTGATATGCAAGATTTATTACATCGCTTAACACGCTTTGTGCAGCAGGCTGGACTTCCTCCTTATCGGGTAGATAGAGCCAAGGGTGAACTTAAATTTATTCTGCTGACCCGCAGTCAAGTGCGTGGTGAATATCTACTGCGGTTTGTACTGCGGTCCACCAATAGTATCGAACGTATCGAACGTGAATTACCTGCATTATTAGCTGAATATCCGCAAATAAAAGTGGTGTCAGTCAATATCCAACCGGTTCATATGGCAATACTTGAGGGTGATGAAGAGATTTTCTTAACTGAGAATACTAGGCTTGAAGAACGTTTTAATCATGTGCCTTTGTTTATTCGGCCTAAGAGCTTTTTCCAAACCAATCCACACGTTGCGGCGCAGTTATATCAAACGGCCCGTGAATGGGTTGCCGAGTTTTCACCTCATTCGTTATGGGATCTCTTCTGTGGTGTAGGCGGTTTCGGACTGCACTGTGCATCTAAAGATATTACCCTCACAGGGATTGAAATTGAAGCTGAAGCGATTGCCTGCGCGCAAATGTCAGCGCAAATGATGGGGCTCGAAAACGTACAATTTATGGCGCTCGATTCCACCGACTTTGCTAAGGGTAAAAGCGCTGCCGATAAGCCGGATTTGATCATAGTTAATCCGCCGAGGCGCGGTATTGGCGAGGCGCTATGTCAGTCTTTAAGCGAGTTTGCCCCTAAGGCCATTCTCTATTCAAGCTGTAATCCGCAAACCTTAGCGAAAGATCTCGAACATATTCAAGGCTATCACTTAACCAAAGTGCAGCTATTTGATTTATTCCCCCACACGGATCACTTCGAAGTACTAGTCATGTTGGTGAAGGATTAATTTTTTAGCTCATCAATTTATCACTAAGCATTTGTGTTCACTCGCTTTACGACTCTTGAAGTCCGCTCAAACAATCATAAGGACTCTACCATGTGGAGTCTTTGCAATACTTTTATCTGTGCTGCTCGCGTGAAACTTCATCAAAGTGTCTTTTTAGTGGCATAATCTTCAGCACTTTATGCATTGATGGGCGGCGATTTATGCTACAGATTTTCCTACGCTTTTTTACCTTGGGCTTGATGAGTTTTGGCGGACCTGCGGCGCACATTGGTTATTTTCGCCAGACCTTCGTAAATGAACTCGGTTGGCTCGATGATAAGCGTTACGCCAGTCTGGTTGCCTTAAGCCAATTTATGCCGGGGCCAGGGTCGAGCCAAGTGGGCTTTGCCATTGGTTATCAAAGAGGCGGGCTTGTTGGCGCGCTTGCTGCTTTTGCCGGTTTTACACTACCTTCCTTTATTTTGATGTACTTACTGGCGGTAACAACGTCGGCCTGGCTCGCCAATCATTATGTTCAAGGGATGATTTATGGGCTTAAGTTAATGGCCGTCGTTGTGGTTGCCGATGCCGTTCTCGCCATGTTTAAACAGTTCTGCCAACGCAAATCCGCACGCCTATTAATGTTAGTCAGTGCTGCGGCAATTTTGATTGCGCCATCTATGTTGACGCAAATCCTCTTGTTACTCGGCGCCGCCACTATCGGCATCTATAAATTGAGTGCGAGCCAAGATGACACAGTAGCGCTGGCACCGATTCGATTGAATTACTTCTATTTGTTGCTCTTTTTCGTGTTGCTCATCGGCAGTTTTTTTATCGTGGATTTAGGATCTGAAGCTTGGATCTTCGGTGAGTTTTATCGCGTAGGGAGCTTAGTATTTGGTGGTGGTCATGTTGTGCTACCTCTGTTGGAAACTGCGGTGGGTGATACCATAGGTGGCGATCGTTTTCTGACAGGTTATGCCTTTGCCCAAGCAGTGCCAGGACCTATGTTTACCTTTGCGACCTTTTTAGGCGCTGAAGTGATGTTAGATAAGCCCTTCATGGGAGCTTGCATCGCAACCGCAGCCATTTTCTTACCCGGTTTTTTACTCATGCTGGTGGGGTTGAAAAGTTGGCATGCGATTGCCGCAAGACCAAAAATTGCTGGCGCGATAGCGGGAGTGAATGCCTGTGTTGTTGGCTTACTTGCCGCAGCACTTTATCAACCCGTGTTTTCTCAGGCGGTATTCTCAGGTAAAGATATGGCCTTGGTATTGCTCGGTTTTGGTGCATTAAAGTTATTTAAACCACCTATGCTACAACTGGTATTAGGCTTTAGTGTATATGGTGTGCTGCTTAATATGCTTTGAACTGAGTCGTTATTAATCGAATGTTTATTGAGCAAGATTAAGATTTTGTTACTTTAAGCGCATAGAAATACAACAATCTTAGCTATACTCCGAAGATACAAGTTGTAATCCTTTGGAGCATTCAAGTATGTCTAAGTTGAGTTTGCGCAATAAATTATTATTGCTGTCGCTGTTTCCTTTGATCCTCGCATTATTGGTGTTGATGTCGGTTTCTTATTATGTTGAGCAAGATGCGCTTGCCGATGAGGTGGTTACCTTTAGATCTAAGCTCGTCGGTGAACGTAAACAACAAATCAAAGAAGCTACCGAAATTGCCGCTGGTATAGTGAATTACCAATTATCGTTAAAAGAACAAGGGAATGTGAATCAAGCGCTAAGAGACATACGTTTTGGCAGTGCGGGTTATTTCTTCATGTATGACTCTCAAGGGAAAAATATTTTTCATGCCCTCATACCGAGTTTAGAAGGGCAAAATAAAATGGATATGACAGATCCTCGCGGCACTAAAATTATCGTCGGTCTGCTCGATGCCGCTAAACGTGGCGATGGTAGTTTTTCCTATTACTATCAAAAACCTAATACTAATGAACAGATTGAAAAAATCAGTTACGCCATGATGATCCCTGGTACTGACTGGATGTTAGGTACTGGGGCATATATCGATGATATTGAAGCTGTTGTTGAAGATTATCGCGAGACAGTGACTGAGCAAATGGCAGAAAAATCCTTCGCGATTTTGCTGATAGCGCTTTTCCTTACGGGTATTACTGGCTTTATCATTATGATTGCCGCCCACCGTATGGTCGTGCCAATCAAGAATATGGCCGATAACTTAAATGATATTGCTAAGGGCGAAGGGGATTTAACCAAACGACTTACCGTAAAAGGTGAAGACGAAATTGCCCAACTTGGGCGCTCCTTTAACCTCTTTGTCGATAAACTTCAGCATATTATCGGCGATGTTGCGACTGCGACGGCTAAAGTAAAAACGGCTGCCAATGCGATTCATGATCAAACTAAAGTCATGTCGAGCCAGTTGGTGAGTCATAACAATGAAACCGATCAGGTGGTGACTGCAATCACTGAGATGTCCTCCACTGCGAACGAAGTGGCTAAGAATACTACTCAAGTAGCCGAAGCGACTCACGCTGCTACTGGTGATGTGGCGAATGCCCAGCGCTGTGTTGATGCTTCGCTTGAGGAGATTGCGTCTTTAATGTCGCAAATCAATAATGCGGCGGGCAGTATAAAGTCACTCAGCGAGCAATCACAGAAGATCAACAGCGTGCTTTCTGTCATTGGCGGTATTGCCGAGCAAACTAACCTATTGGCATTAAACGCCGCCATCGAAGCGGCCCGAGCTGGTGAACAGGGTCGTGGATTTGCTGTGGTCGCCGACGAGGTGCGTAATTTAGCCAGTCGAACTCAAGCCAGCACGTTAGAAATCAACGAGATGTTATCGGCACTGCATAAGCTAGTGACCCAAGCCGTGAAAGCCATGGAAGAGAGTCAGCAAAGCTGTGTACGTTCGGTGGATTCTTCTCGCACGATTTCCGATAGTTTAGGTTCAGTCACTTCAGCGGTAACGGCGATTAATGATATGAGTACCCAAATTGCGGCCGCGGCGACAGAGCAAAGCTCAGTAACCGAAGAAATTAACCGTAACGTGTATGCCATCCAAGAGATTGTAAACGAGTTACTTCATTCCAGCGAAGATGCCGCTAGGATCAGTATGACAGTCTCGGAAGAAGGCATTAACTTGGGCAAGTTAGTGGGCCAGTTTAAGATTTAGTGGGACAGTTTAAGATTTAATTGCAGCAATCTTGATTAAAACGGGAGACTTAAAGTCTCCCGTTTTTATTTGGCTTATTTACCTTTTTGAAGAGCACTTAATCCATCTACTTTAGTCAATCCAGCCTAGTCAGTTCATTCTAATCAATTTTCTCGGCAACCCGCTCAACCCTTACCGAGCAGACCTTATATTCTGGGATAAAAGCGACAGGATCGAGTGCATTGATGGTGAGTTTATTCGCCGCAGCTTCCACAAAGTGGAAAGGCAGGAATAGTACGCCAGCTTGGGCTCTTTTCGTCACAAAGGCGTCGATTTCAATTTCACCGCGACGGGTTGTGAGTTTGATTTTATCGCCATTGCCTATGCCGAGTTGCTCGGCATCGTAGACTGAAATCATTACTTTAGGCGAGCCGAGTAAGTCGAGTCCAGCCGTTTTACGGGTTAAGGTGCCTGTGTGGAACTGTTCCAGTAAACGTCCGGTCGACAGAGTGAGCGGGTACTCACTGCAGGGCATTTCTGCGGGTAAGCGATAACTTACTGGTGTGAACTTGCCTAAGCCGCGGGTGAATTGACCTTGGTGCATGATGGGCGTTCCCGGATGGGTTTCATCTGGACATGGCCATTGAATGCCTTGGGGAATTTTACCGTCAACTCCAGTGCTTAATCGCTGCCAAGTAATGCCGCGATATTGTGGTGTCAGCTCATTGATTTCCTGCCAAATCGCTTCTTCATTAGGGTAATCCCAAGCGGCACCCATCGCATTGGCAATGGCTTGGACAATTTGCCAATCGGGAAGGGCTTCACCTGGCGGTAGCAGGGCCTGTTCGAGTCGCTGCACTCGTCGTTCAGTATTAGTGAAATGACCGCGTTTTTCGACAAAGGCTGCGGCGGGCAGAACCACATCGGCAAGCTCGGCGGTTTCGGTGAGGAAGATGTCCTGCACCACTAAAAAGTCGATTGCATTAAGCGCCCTAAGCACATGGGCTTGATCTGGGTCGCTTAATACGGGGTTTTCGCCCATTACATATAAAGCCTTGATTTTCCCTTTGGAAATATCATGCATCATATGGGTTGCGGTCACGCCAATTTCTCCCGATAACGGCGTTTGCCAATGTGCCTCGAAACGCATTCTGGCATGAATGTCGGTGACTTTTTGGTAACCACTGAAGAAGTTAGGCAGTGCGCCCATGTCACAGGCACCTTGCACATTACTTTGTCCCCGCAGTGGATTAATCCCCGCTCCTTCAACCCCAATATTGCCGCACAGAAGTTGTAGATTAGATATGGCGGTAACATTGTCGTGTCCCGTCGTGTGCTGGGTAATGCCCATGGCATAGTAGACTGCGGTTTTGTCGGCAGTGCCTATGGTTTGGGCGATGCGGGCGATATCTTCGGCTTTAACACCTGTTATCAAGGCTGCGTTTTCTAGGCTGTAATCTACTTTTTTGAGTTCAGCATAGAGAGCATCCACGCCTTCGGTGCGCGCGGCAATGTAGCTTTTATCCTGCCAGTCGTTGCGGATAATTTCCGCCATAATCGCATTGAGTAGCATGACGTCAGTGCCGGGTCTGTGGGCGACATAAAGCTGTGCACTGTCGGCAATGGCGACACGTTTAGGATCGGCCACCATTAATCTTGCGCCATGCAAAGCCACGGCTTGCTTAATTTTCGAGGCGATGATCGGGTGAGCACTGCTGGTGTCTGAGCCTATGATAAAAATCACATCCGATGCTTGAATGCTCGGAATGTCATTGGTCATGGCGCCACTGCCGATACTTTGCTGTAGCCCAGTGACTGTAGATGAATGACACAGACGGGCACAATGGTCGATGTTATTGGTGCCGAGTATGCTTCTGACAAATTTTTGTAGGAGGAAGTTTTCTTCATTGGTGGCTTTTGCCGAGGCCAAGCTTGCCAGTGCATTGCTGCCATGTTGCTGTTTTATTCGCTGTAAATTTTCGGCCACATAGGCGATGGCTTCAGGCCAACTACTTGGCGTGAGCTGGCCATTTTTACGAATGAGTGGCGTGGTGAGGCGTTTTTCACTGTGAATAAAATCGAAACCAAACCGGCCTTTCACACACAACATGCCTTGGTTTACCACAGACTCTTTATTGCCCTCGATATGACGGATCTGATTCGTGCTGGTATCGATTTTAAGGTCAAGCCGACAGCCTACGCCGCAATAGGTACAAATTGTTGAGGCGGTTTTGAGTGGCGTTTCATCGCCTTGGCGTTTATCCCGCGCATCGACGAGTGCACCCGTTGGGCAAACCTGCACACAGTTGCCGCATTGCACACATTTGCTGTCGGCCATGCTAGCGCTAAAGCCGACTCTCGGTGCGCGGCGCGTGGCGGTTTCGCTTATGTCTTGCGGCAGTGCTTGATAGGAATCATGGGCAAATTGAATCGCACAATGGCCACTCTGCAACTGGCACACATCGACGCACTTACCGCAGCTAATACAACGATTTGCATCAAATTGAATGAACGGACTCGATTTATCGACCGAAAACTTACGCACGCTTTGAGTGCTGAGTGACTTAGGTTCGACATGGTAGTCGGTCGCATAGTCCCTTAATTTACAATCCGTATTGGCTTGGCAGGCGCATTCGAGGCAGCGCGCAGCTTCTTGCATGGCGGCATCGGGAGCAAAGCCTAGCTCGACTTCGCCGTAATTGAGTAAACGTTGCACCGCGTTCAATTCGGGCATGGTTAAACGGGCTTTACGTGCGACAGAGGGGTAGAGCTCGGTAGTTGGCAAGCCTTGTTTTATTGTGTTACCGACTGCTTTTGATGAATTAAATTCAGTGGCATGCAGCTCACAGCTTAGGCCTTGTTTGAGCAATTTATCTATGGCAATTGCGGCTTTATGGCCATCGCCTATCGCAGCGACTGCGGTAGCAGGGCCGCGGCGTGCATCCCCTACCACAAAGAGTTTTTCAACCCCGGACGACATAGTGTGCTCGCAGCCAATAAAGGTATTCCAGCGGCTGAGAGCGAGTTCACCATTGCTTAAGTGGCTCGCGGGATCTTGCATAAAACTCATGTCGGGAGTTTGTGATACTGCGGCTATCACAGTGTCGAAATCTTGAGTAAAGGTTTCGCCGGTATCAACGGGAGCACGTCTGCCAGAGGCATCGGCTTCGCCGAGTGCCATCTTAGCGAAGGTGACTGAATGGACTCTACCTTGCGCATCGCTATGGTTTTCAAGCGGATTGGTTAAAAAATGAAACTTCACCCCTTCGACTTCGGCCTCATGTACCTCGTAAGCTTCGGCGGGCATTTCTGCGCGGGTACGACGGTAAATTAGGGTTACATCGCAACCTTCACGCACTGCTGTGCGGGCGCAATCAATAGCGGTATTGCCACCGCCAATGACGGCGACTTTCTTACCTAAAACAAGTGTCTTTTCGAGACAATGATCTTTTAAGTAATCGACACCTAAGTAGCAACCCGCGAGTGTGCTGCCGGGATAATCCATAGGCACAGCTTTTTGGGCGCCAATGGCGAGACAGACGGCATCAAAATCTTCAACTAATTGATTTAAATGTATCTCGTGACCGAGACGTGTTTCTGTGTGGATGGTTAACCCGTTATGGCACAAGAGTTCGATTTCTTTATCGAGTATCACCTTGGGTAAGCGATATTCAGGAATGCCATAGCGCAGCCAGCCACCCGCCTGTGGCATAGATTCGAATATCTCAACGCTATGGCCTTGGTTTGATAAGTAATATCCGGCACTTAATCCTGCTGGACCCGCACCGATAATGGCGACTTTTTTGCCCGTGTCGGCTTGGCGTGACGGCACATAACTCATGCCCCCATTTTCGCTATCAGCTAAGTCGAGATCGGCGGCGTGACGTTTTAATTGGCGTATGGCAATGGGCTCATCGACCAGCCCGCGGCGACATTGTGCTTCACAAAAAGCAGGGCAGACACGGCCAATGGAGAGTGGCAGCGGCAAAGTTTGTTTAATGACTTTAACGGCTTCAGTATGGTTGCCTTGGGCGATGTGATACAGGTAACTCTGCACATCGACGCCCGCAGGGCATGCTTGTTGGCAGGGGGCTTCGCAATCGGCAAAATGATCGCTCAAGATTTCGGTCAGCGCTTGTTTGCGTTTTTGGCTTAAGAATTCAGACTGAGTTATGACTCGCATGCCGACGGTGGCGGATGTTTCACAGGCGCGTACGCAGCGCAAACTCGCGTCGGAATTCTCAATTTGGACGACACACAAATTGCAGGCTTGCTTGTTTGCATGTTCGTGAATGCCTAATTGCTGCGAGGCTGCGCTGGGATCACATAAGCTGGGTATTGCTATGCCAGCAGCATGCGCCACTTGCAGTAGGTTATCGGTCGGATTAACCGACAACACTTGGTCATCAATTCGAAGTTCTATCATCCCATGGCCTTTTTATATGTAGGGTGCTTAGCTGCTATAGCGCGGGGCTGCAGGCTTAGGTTGTTTCGAGTATACCTAGACAGCTTTAGAAGACGCTTATGGGCGAGTGAAGTTTGTTGCAAAATTGCAGCTTGAATCACAAACCCGCTCAGACTGTGCGCTGATGAATGTTTGTTCTAGTTTAGTCGTGATGGGGTTGGCGTTATCAGGCCTTTTTAGTTGTGTTTCCTTTGATATTATGGGGATTTTTTAGGCAGGAGAGCGCTTGTGTGTCAGCCATTGGCCTCGCGCATAGCACTATCTTGGCTAAATTTAAGTAAGATCACAGTCTTAACTCATTGCTTTTTGTTAGTCTCGGCTTTAGTGCTGTGGTCTTTTAGCTTGGAAAATAATCCTTGTTATCCCATTTAATGAACAGTGCACCCCTAGGTTTACCAGTCTGGTTAGGTTAAAATGCGCGGTTGCAAATACTGTTAATCACCGCCCCTTTTAGTGGAAGATCAATTAAAGCGGCCAAATAAAGAAAGTTGAAAACTCATGTTTGAAGTTAATCCAGTAAAATTCAAAATTAAGGAGCTTGCCGAGCGCACGGAGCTTCTTAGGGGGTATCTTTGACTACGATGCCAAAAATGAGCGTCTAGAAGAAGTTACCCGTGAGCTTGAAAGTTCAGAAGTGTGGAACGACCCAGAGCGCGCCCAAGCCTTAGGCAAAGAGCGCGCCAGCCTAGAAGCTGTGGTCAAAACCATAGACGATATGGACTCAGGTCTTGAAGATGTTGAAGGCTTACTCGAGCTGGCTATTGAAGAGGAAGACGAAGATACCTTCAATGAAACCAGTAAAGAGCTGGATTATCTCGAAAGCCGCCTTGCCGATCTTGAATTCCGTCGTATGTTCTCCGGCCCGCAAGATGCGTCAAACTGTTATTTAGACATTCAGTCTGGTAGTGGTGGTACCGAAGCCCAAGATTGGGCCAACATGGTGCTGCGTATGTACCTACGTTGGGGCGAAGCCCATGGCTTTAGCCCTGAGTTGATGGAAGTGACCGATGGTGACGTGGCTGGTATTAAAGGCGCGACCATTAAGTTTACTGGCGAATATGCGTTCGGTTGGTTACGCACTGAGACTGGCGTGCACCGTTTAGTACGTAAGTCGCCATTTGATTCATCGGGTCGTCGTCATACGTCATTCTGCTCTGTGTTCGTTTATCCAGAAATCGATGACGATATCACGATTGATATCAACCCATCGGATCTGCGTATTGACACTTATCGCGCATCTGGCGCGGGTGGTCAGCACGTTAACAAAACGGAATCGGCGATTCGTATTACCCACTTACCGACGAATACCGTCGTGCAGTGCCAGAACGACCGTTCACAGCATAAAAATAAAGATGCTGCGATGAAGCAGCTGAAAGCAAAACTGTTTGAGTTAGAAATGCTCAAGCAAAATGCCGACAAACAGGCCGCAGAAGACGCTAAGTCTGATATCGGCTGGGGCAGTCAAATTCGCTCTTATGTATTAGACGATGCCCGCATTAAAGACTTACGCACAGGCGTTGAAACCCGCAATACTCAAGCGGTACTCGATGGCGATCTGGATAAGTTTATCGAAGCCAGTTTGAAATCTGGGCTGTAATTAATTCAAGGTATAGACGAGAAATAAGATGACTGAACAAGTAATTGATGAGAACAAACTGATCGCCGAGCGCCGTGCCAAGCTAGAAAGCATTCGCCCAAACTGTAGTGCTAATGCCCATCCAAATACCTTCCGTCGCACCCATAAAGCGGCTGAATTACAAGCACAGTATGGTCAAAACACTAAAGAAGAACTCGAAGCCTTAGGTTTTAAGACCAGCATCGCTGGCCGCATCATGGCAAAGCGTGGTCCTTTCTTAGTGATCCAAGACGTGTCTGGCCGTATTCAAGCTTACGCTGAAAAAAGCGTACAAGCTGATTTGAAAGAGCGTTTTCAAGGTCTGGATATCGGTGACATCATAGGTGTAACCGGTCAGCTGCATTTGTCTGGCAAAGGCGACTTATACGTCAACATGGAACAGTACGAGCTACTGACCAAGGCGCTGCGTCCATTGCCTGCGGACTATTATGGTCTAGCCGATCAAGAAATGCGCTACCGTCAACGTTACGTGGATCTCATCGTTAACGAAGATTCACGCAATGCCTTCATCATGCGTTCTAAAGTGGTTTCTGCAATTCGTAACTTCATGATCAAAAAAGAGTTCATGGAAGTTGAAACCCCTATGATGCACGTGATCCCAGGTGGTGCTTCGGCCCGTCCTTTCATCACTCATCACAACGCCTTAGACATGCCAATGTACCTGCGTATCGCGCCAGAATTATATTTGAAGCGTTTAGTGGTAGGTGGTTTTGAGCGTGTGTTCGAAATCAACCGTAACTTCCGTAACGAAGGTCTGTCGCCACGTCATAACCCAGAATTCACTATGATGGAATTCTATATGGCTTATGCTGACTACAAAGATCTGATGGACCTTACCGAAGAAATGCTCAGCTCGATTGCTATCGAACTGCTTGGCAGTGCGCAAATGCCATACGGTGAGCACACAGTTGATTTCGGCGGCCCATACGCACGTTTAAGCATGTTAGAAGCGATTCAGAAGTACAATCCTGATAACGCCACTATCCAAGCTATGACCTATGAGCAAGTGAAAGATGTTGAATTCATGCGTGATTTAGCGAAAAGCTTAGGCATGAAGATTGAGAAGTTCTGGACTTGTGGTCAGCTGCTTGAAGAAATCTTCGGTGAAACTGCTGAATGGCAATTGATGCAACCGACGTTCATCACTGGCTACCCAGCGGATATTTCACCATTGGCACGTCGTAATGATGACAACCATTTCATCACTGACCGTTTCGAATTCTTCATCGGTGGCCGCGAAGTGGCTAACGGCTTTAGTGAGCTGAACGATGCTGAAGATCAAGACAACCGCTTTAAAGCACAGGTTGACGCGAAAGATGCAGGTGACGATGAAGCTATGTTCTACGATGCAGACTATATCACTGCACTGGAACACGGTTTGCCACCAACGGCAGGTCAAGGTATTGGTATCGACCGTTTAGTGATGTTGTTCACTAACACTCATACTATCCGTGACGTGATCCTGTTCCCTGCCATGCGCCCACAGGCGTAATGCAGTCGAACAAGGTATTTCGGTTAGTCATTTTATCGACGATGAATGAGTGGGAATTGGCTAAACAGTAAAAGGTTTACTCATTAGCTGACAATCATAGTGATAAAATGCACCATAAAAACCAGCCATTTGGCTGGTTTTTTGTTTTCTAGAACTTTTTAAAAGGTGTGATTATTAAAGATACAACTGGATAAGCTATGTTGTTACAGCTGAATTTTTATAAAAGCAAAAATTAGCTATAAACTATTTGGCAAGTTTACATTCTTTAACATTCTTCATGCCTTCACCGTCAGTTACTGACTGCAACCCCGCACCGCCAACAAAAACACCTATTTTTATATATTGCTCGATAAAGTAGTTTTTACCACCTTCTGTCGATAGTTTTAAATTATTTTCACTGAATTCTGATTCGGTAGAAAGTGTTTGCTCACCTGGTTCGACTTCCTTGTAGAAGTAGACTTTATTAGCAGATTCGCCAATCATCTCACCATTAATATAGATATTTTTCTTTAGAGCCTGACCCGCAAAACTATTGCGGTATATATAAATCCCTGTTTTATTGTCAGCTGGCTTCTGGAATGTCTTAAGCTTTGCATCTTCCTCTTGTGAAGCCATTGGTACTGTGGCACAACCTGAGAGTAGAAGGAAAATAGCCAGCATAGGCGTTAGAAGTTTTTTTAACATGATTTGTCCTTAAATAAGTGTCTTATTTTGATTGTAAAAATACAAGCTTTTGTTATTTAGATAAATTTATCTTTATTTATAACGCTTTAATTTATTGAACTTTTAAAGTTTTTAAATGTGTTATCTCCTTTGGGATCGTTTGAACATTCAACATGAACGCCATAACATGGGCAGAATGTATGGAATGTCATGTTGGTAAAGTCAGCTATTACCATTTTTGCGCAAGAGCACTCGGCCAAAAATAAGTTATTATTAAATCATTAAAAGGCAGATTAATGGTGTTTTTATTTTTGCTAAATATAACTTAAGTTTTATTGGTTTACTAATGATTTATTTTAAATTTTGTGATGTCAAATAGTAGTTTTCTTTGTTTGATGTTATTTTTAAAGGTTAGTGAATATTTTATTTTTGGTCTTTGATTTTTTCTTGCAGTTTTACGGTTTTTATAAATTGTAAAATGATTAAGTAATAAGTCGCTAGCGCTTAAGGTAGTTTTTTATGTTGCTGATTAACTAAATTAGACTCTATTGCAATATGAAGTTATAGAATGGATTAGGTTTATTACTTGGGTAGGGGTTAAGTGGTCTGATATTTAGCTCAATTTATAAAGAAGTTTTAAATCAGCAATGATTTAAGTATTCTACTTAAGGTTATTTGTATGTCCATGGTTAACTTAGTAGGTGTTGACTGACTAGCTTAGTACTACTAAATCGTGGAATGGAATAAGGACGATGAGAGGAACTCAGTTTTAGTATGATAAGTACTGTTGCAGATAAATTGAATACTTCATAGGGATTATTTTTAAACGCGTTTGTTCATCTATACCCACTCGTACGGCTGTTTCAGATAATCAACCCGACATTAGTCTAATAGTGTGTTGCTTGACCTCAGTCGCTAACTCAATGAAACTCTCCATTAAATCACCTCCTACTAAAGTATGGATAATTAAATAATGTTAATTTTCTTTATTTGTATCGCACTCTTAGTGCTTGCATACAAGTTCTATAGTCCCTTTGTTGAGCGGCAAGCGGGTATAGATCCTAAAGCGATAACACCACAGGCGAGATTCGAAGATGGCGTCGATTACGTTCCGGTTCATCCGGCTAAAGCGTTTCTGATCCAGTTCCTCAATGTCGCGGGTGTGGGGCCGATATTTGGCCCGATCCTCGGTGCACTTTACGGCCCAATAGCCTTAGTGTGGATTGTACTGGGGAATATTATTGGCGGTGCAGTACATGATTATTTTTCTGGCGTGCTCAGTATTAAAGAAGACGGTAAGAGTCTGCCAGAGATTGCGGGCCACTACTTTAATATTTACTTTAAAGGCGTGATGTTGCTGTTTACGGCTATGCTGCTGTTTTTTGTGGGCGTGGTCTTCATCATGAGCCCCGCAGGTTTGCTGAGTAATCTCGATTATTTTAAAGACACCATCTTTGGCAATAATACCTTCTGGGTGTTAGTGATTTTAGTTTATTACTTTTTAGCGACTATGCTGCCGATTGATAAAATCATCACTAAATTATATCCCGCATTTGGTTTGTTGATGATAGTCATGACAGTTTCTATCGCCGTTGCTCTAATGATCAATGCGCCGCAGTTACCTGAAATGGGTGATGTGTTTGCCTATTTCGACCACAGCCATTACAACAATGAGTTACTCGAACCAAATCCAGATGGACTACCTGTTTGGCCACTGTTATTTGTGACTATTACCTGTGGTGCGATTAGCGGTTTCCATTCAACTCAAGCGCCCATCATGGCTCGTTGCTTGACGAATGAGAAGTATGTTCGCCCTGTGTATTATGGCGCTATGGTTGCTGAAGGTATCGTTGCTTGTGTATGGGCAACGGCGGGTATTGCAGCTTTCCCTGGCGGTTATGTTGAGCTTAAGAGTTTGCTCGACCAAGGTGGCCCAGGTTTAGTGGTTAACCAAGTGGCAACTACGTATTTAGGTGTTGCGGGCGGTATTATGGCGATTGTGGCCGTGGCTATCTTCCCTATTACCTCTGGCGATACCGCATTTCGTTCGCTGCGTTTGACTATTATCGATGCCTTCCATATTCCGCAAAGTATGCGTAATCGTTTATTGGTTGCTGTGCCTATTCTGACCATTGCGTACTTTATGACGAAGATCGATTTCTCTTTGATTTGGCGTTACTTTGCCTTCTCAAATATGCTGCTATCAACCAGTGTGTTGTGGTTAGCGACTAAGTATTTGTTCGATCGCGGGACCTTCCATTGGATTGTTAGCTTACCAGCAATTGGCGGTACCAGCGTTACTGTGTCTTATATTATGACTGCGGGTATTGGCCTAGGTTTACCGCAACCTTTGAGCCAGCCAGTGGGTATCGCTGTCGGGGTTATCTGTTTAGTTGCCCTGATCATTGCGCACAATAGACGCAAACCTGTGGCAGAAGCTAAATAGTTAGTTATCCCATAGTTTTACCCAATAAAAAACAAGGGCTGCATTTTGCAGCCCTTGTTTTTTATGATTGGTATGATTCTACTATCCTTTAATAGCTTATTTTAGAAAGGGTAATTTTTGCTGAATATTTTTTAATGAGCGGATTCATCGCGTTTCATCTAGAGGTAAGGTAAGGTCGTTAGACTGGTTTTTATTTCTCTATTGAAACGATTAGTCTGTGGTAGAGAGCGTTAAGCAGTACAAACTTGCGGCAAAAGTCATTTAGATTTTATTTACTTGAATATTTTTTGCGAACAGAAGGAGAGCACGTTATGTCTGAGAACAAATGTCCTATGCACCATTCTGCTGGTGGCACCTCGAATCGAGATTGGTGGCCTAAACAGCTCCGGCTCGATATTCTGCACCAACACTCTTCCTTATCTAATCCTTTGGGTGATGACTTCAATTATGCTGAAGCCTTTAAATCCCTCAATTTAGCTGCTGTAAAGCAAGATCTCCTCGCATTAATGACGGATTCACAGGACTGGTGGCCAGCAGATTTTGGCCACTATGGGCCGCTATTTATTCGTATGGCATGGCACAGTGCTGGCACCTATCGTACCGGTGATGGACGTGGCGGAGCGGGGAGCGGTAATCAACGTTTTGCACCGTTAAACAGCTGGCCAGATAACGTAAACCTCGATAAAGCACGCCGGCTCCTTTGGCCGATTAAACAAAAATATGGCAATAAAATCTCTTGGGCCGATTTGATGATCCTCACGGGTAATGTCGCGCTGGAATCTATGGGATTCAAAACCTTAGGTTTCGCTGGTGGGCGAGTCGATATTTGGGAACCCGAAGCTGATATTTACTGGGGGGCGGAAAATAAATGGTTAGACGATAAGCGTTACTCGGGAGAGCGAGATCTTGAAGATCCCCTCGCCGCAGTCCAAATGGGGTTGATTTATGTTAACCCTGAGGGACCCAATGGCGACCCAGATCCTTTCGCTGCCGCCGTAGATATCCGCGAAACCTTTGCCCGCATGGCGATGAATGATGAAGAAACCGTAGCCTTAATTGCAGGTGGTCATACTTTTGGTAAAACCCATGGTGCAGGTGATGCAGCATTAGTCGGACCTGAGCCAGAAGCCGCAGGTATTGAGCAGCAAGGGCTAGGTTGGCAGAGTCGCTATAAAAGCGGTAAAGGTGGCGATACTATTTCCAGTGGCCTCGAAGTGACTTGGACCTCAACACCAACCCAATGGAGTAACAATTTTTTTGAAAATCTATTCGGATATGAATGGGAACTGACTAAGAGCCCTGCGGGTGCCCATCAGTGGATACCTAAAAATGGCGCGGGTAAAGGGGTGATCCCCGATGCGCACGATGCTTCAAAACGTCATGTGCCAACCATGTTGACTACCGACCTTGCACTGATCTTCGATCCTGATTACGAGAAAATATCACGTCGATTCTTTGAAAATCCCGATGAGTTTGCCGATGTATTTGCAAAAGCTTGGTACAAGCTGACACACAGAGATATGGGGCCATGCACGCGCTATTTGGGTCCTGAAGTGCCTGCAGAAACGTTTCTTTGGCAAGACCCAATTCCAGCGGTTGATCATCCTCTGGTTAATGAGCAGGATGTTACTGATCTCAAATTGAAGATTATTGGTTCTGGATTAACGATTTCAGAAGTCGTATCAACCGCTTGGGCCTCGGCGTCAACCTTCCGGGGTTCCGATATGCGCGGTGGTGCGAACGGTGCGCGAATTCGACTCGCGCCGCAAAAAGATTGGCCAGTGAATCAGCCTGAGCAACTGGCTAAGGTGCTCAAAGTGCTTGAGAGTATTCAGTCTGAGTTCAATCAAGGAGGTAAGACAATCTCCCTTGCTGACTTGATTGTGCTGGCAGGCTGTGTCGGTATTGACCAAGCGGCTAGAAATGCGGGGGTTGAAGTAACGATTCCATTTACGCCGGGTCGTATGGATGCCACGCAAGCACAAACTGATGTGGAATCTTTTGCGGTACTTGAACCTGTCGCAGATGGCTTTAGAAATTATCATCCCACTCCGTTTTCTGTTTCGGCGGAGGAGTTATTGGTCGATAGGGCACAATTGCTGACCTTAACTGCGCCGGAAATGACAGTGCTTATTGGCGGTCTGCGGGTGTTAGATACGAACTCTGATCAGTCAAAAACGGGTGTCTTGACTGCGCGTCCTGAGTTTTTGACCAATGACTTTTTTGTTAACTTGCTCGATATGGGGACGACGTGGAAACCCACTTCTAAAGCGGAGGATATGTTTGTGGGTGTTGATCGTGTCAGCGGCCAGCAAAAGTGGACTGCAAGTCGTGTTGATTTGATCTTTGGCTCTAATTCGCAGCTGCGTGCACTCGCAGAAGTGTACGCGAGCAGTGATGCACAGCTACGATTTGTCGATGATTTTATCGACGCTTGGACTAAGGTGATGAACTTAGATAGATTCGATCTTCGCTGAGCTTATATTTATTAGTCTTTTTAGTAGTAGATGGATCCAATTTAGACGCCGATGGGGTTAATGCAGACTGAGCGTTTAAGTTGATTTTCAGTTAAATGATCGCCTAATCCAAAGTGGTTAAGCGGTCATTTTTATTCATGTGCTTTGACGCTCATCAATTTAGGTGGAATATGAATATTCAGCAAATGTCGGGTTTAGCCATTTTACAGGCGATGGCAAGGGGTGAATTACCCGCACCTTCTATCTCTCTCACTATGCCAATGTCGCTGGTTCAAGCCGACGAAGGAACGGTGACATTCCATGCGACTGCCGATGATAAGCACCTCAACCCATTGGGCGGCGTTCATGGTGGTTTTGCCGCGACTGTATTGGATTCTGTTACAGGTTGCGCCGTGCATACATTGCTTGAAGCGGGTGTCGGTTACGGCACTATCGACTTGAATATTAAAATGATTCGACCTGTGCCTAAACATCAAGTGTTAGTGGCTGAGGGGAAGGTGATCAATTTATCTAAGTCTTTAGGTATTTCGGAAGGTACGCTAAAAACGCAAGATGGAAAACTGCTCGCCACTGCTACGGCGACTTGTATGATTTTAAGGCCATAAACCGATTTTGCGGGCTGGCGATATTATCTCTTCGAGTTAACACGCTGAGCAGATAATTAACCTATGCCGAAGGTGCACTTTATCTTCAGATATTAAGTCGACGGCCTTCTTGCTGGCAGTGAAGTTTTTATGGGCGTGAATTCAGTAAATAACGGAATTTTTTAATCATATTTTCATAAATAGGCCTCAAGATTGAAAATAGCTAGCATGCCATATTCCATTCGACAGAAAGTATGCTAGATTCTGGCGAATTGTTGCTGATCGCTGTATTGTTACCTCTGTCATCAACAGTTCTCCACAGGGCCATCGCTGCAATTGATTCAGATTTGCAGGGAAGTGTCAGGAAGTTACACCAATTCAGAGTCTGCTTATGCAACCCAATTTATTTCCCGAACAAAGAAACGTTTATCAAGAATCGAGGGCGACACTACCCTCGATTGAAGCCCAATTTTCCTCTCGTCGCGGCCGTTTGCAGCGTATGGTTGGCGGCGTATTGTTAACCTGTAGCGTATTGCTGAGTCTTTCAGCATGTGCGGCAGGTAAGCAGGCGTCACCACAAGAAGGTGAAGAGTTTAGTTACGCTTGGCTTAAGGGTTACGCCCGTACTATGGCTGCACAACCCTATGAGAGTCATAAAGGCGAATTACCTAAAAGCCTTCAGGGCATGAGTTGGGATGATTACCAACAATTCCACTTCAAGAAGAAAGCCGCACTATGGCGTGATCAAGATTCGGAGTTTCGTGCCGAACTGTTCCATCTTGGGCTGTTTTTTGATACCCCTATTCATATTTATGAGCTAAATGAGGGTAAGGCTAAGTTAATCGAATATTCACCTTCAATGTTCGATTACGGCAAGTCAAAGGTCAAAGGTAGTCAGTTGCCTAAGGATCTTGGTTTTGCTGGTTTCCGTATGCAATTTAATACCGATTGGCAGCGTGACATTGTTGCCTTCCTTGGCGCTAGTTATTTCCGCGCAGTGGGTCAAGAAATGCAGTACGGTTTGTCGGCTCGCGGCTTAGCGGTTGATACTGCACTGCCAAAACCCGAAGAGTTTCCAATGTTCACCAATTTCTGGTTAGAAAAACCTAAACCAGGATCGAATATCACCACTGTGTATGCCTTGCTAGACTCTCCGAGTGTCACGGGTGCTTATCGTTTTGATATCGAACCGGGTGAACGTTTAAAAATGAAGGTGGATGTGGCTGTTTATCCACGTAAAGCGATTGAACGTTTAGGCGTTGCGCCACTGACCAGTATGTTTATGGTGGGTGAGAACGATCGCCGCACCGGTTATGACTGGCGTCCAGAAATCCATGACACCGATGGTCTAGCCATGCACACGGGCAATGGTGAATGGATTTGGCGTCCGCTAGGTAACCCTGAAAACCTGCGATTCAACGCCTATAGCGATGAAAATCCAAAAGGTTTTGGTTTACTGCAACGTGATCGTAACTTCGATCATTATCAGGACGACGGCGTGTTTTATGATAAACGCCCAAGCCTATGGATTGAACCAACCAGCAGTTGGGGTAAAGGTTCAGTGCAGTTGGTTGAAATTCCAACACTGGATGAAACCTTTGATAACATAGTGGCTTTCTGGAATCCTGCTGAGCCGATTGTTCCTGGTCAAGAGCTGCTGTACAGCTACAACATGTACTGGGGTGGCATTCCACCGGTTCAATCACCCCGTGCTCGGGTTGTCGATACCTTCACCGGGATTGGCGGCGTAGTTGGCCAGAAACGCAAATACTACAGTAAGCGTTTTGTGGTTGATTTCGCGGGCGGAACTTTACCTATGATAGGTAAAGACACCCAAGTTAAAGCCGTGATCACAGCATCTGAAGGCAAAGTGGAAATTGAATCAGCCCGTCCTTTAGCCTCGATTAATGGTTACCGCGCTATGTTTGACGTAGTGCCACCTGGAGACGGTACTGAGCCGATTAACCTGAGAGTCTATTTGGAGGTCGATGGTCAGCCATTGTCTGAGACTTGGATGTATCAGTGGAATCCGCCTGCAAAGGATGATCGTGAATTGCACAATGCAGGTCATCTGCAATAAGCGATTCGTGATTCATTAATCTAAAACGCCAGCTAACTTAGCTGGCGTTTTTGTTTTGGCTTGAGCCACTTTTTACTTTATACGGCTTGATAGGTTAGGACTAGATTATCTAAAAAATGCCCCAGTAACTGATTCATCCTAGCCGTTGATTGCCCCAGTATGAATTCAGGGCTTTGAATATATGGCATTTTCTGTATGCTAGAAAAAGCATTTTCTTGAGCAATTAATGGCGCTAATTGGCTACTAATAAATTCAAGATGGCATTGAAATCCAAAAACTAAATTTGTGTAACGTACAATTTGCCGCGGGCAGGCTGCACTTGTGGCGAGCACTTCGCAATCGGGAGTGAGGCCAGGCATGTCGTTATGCCAGTGGCCGACCACTTCAGTGGTCGAAAATGTCTTAAGGTTAATATCACTTTTTCCTGCCGCAGTCAGTTCAATAGGAAAGTAACCAATCTCGGCATGTGGACTCTTTTGATAACGGGCACCTAATGACTCACCGATTAACTGTGCCCCAAGACAAACCCCCACAACGGCTTTATTTTTTTGGATAGCTTGTCTGATAAACCTTTGTTCTGCTTGGCTATCAAAATATGGACAATCGTTTTTGCATGTCGCGGGAGACTGAGGGCCACCGAGGATAATTAATAGATCAAAACCATCACTATTGTCGGGTAAAGCTTCATCTAGATAGATTCTGCTAAAGCTCATACTGTAGTTTTTGCTTGCAGCCCAATCGCTAAAATAGCCTGGACCTTCATAGCTTTCATGGATAATGCAATGAATGCGCATCGAGTTTTCCTGTGTCTTTTATGGGATAACGCTATGCTACAATCCTTTTTATTTGGCTGAATAACGTCATATGGACAAGTAATAATGCTAAGTCGCCAACTCGATTCGATTAACGCCATTATTGAGCAAGCGCCTAATATGCCTTCTTTTGTCAAAACGATTGAGATGCAGAAGGGTTATGTGGATGTTTTACACCAGCACTGTTGGCATCAGCTTATTTTTCCGCTTCAAGGCCTGTTACAGACAGAGGCAAATGAGGCACTTTTTTTGGTTCCCCATACCACAGCGCTTTTTGTGCCTGCAGGTGTCATGCATGAGTCTGTTGCGATTACAGATACCTGCTTTATTGGTGTCTATTTGAATCCTATGTATGGTCGAGATTATGGTGCCATGGTTAAGCCTGTCGCTATGAGTGCTTTTATAAGGGAGTTAGTGTTAACGCTCAGAAAACAATGTGCTTTTAATACCCCAACGAATGTTGAGCCAATGGTTCAGGCGCCAATACTGCGTTTGCTTGAGGTGTTATATGATCAAATTAATAGTGCGGAAGGACAGACTTTCAAGTTACTGATACCGCAAGATAGGCGCCTAAAATTGATTTTTGAGCATTTAACCCAAACGCCAGCTTTAGATTTCTCTTTAGTGAAATGGGGTGAGATGGTTGGGGCATCGGAACGAACATTGTCGAGGCTATTTGTGAGGGAGTTTGGTTCTTCATTCGTATTATGGCGTCAACATTTGCGGCTGATCTATTCGCTGTCGTTATTGGCCACTGACCTATCAATACAGAATGTGGCCCACCAAATTGGTTATCAAAATGATTCATCCTATATCAAAGCCTTCAAGGAGCGTTTTGGGATGACGCCACAGCGATTTCGGTTAGGCGATCATGGGATATAACCCTGTTACGGCGTATGGTTATGAACACTATTTTTAGTTGGCTTATTTAATATTGAATCAATATATTGCACCTTTTCGCGGCACAAATATTCATTTGGCCGAATAAAATCAAGCCAGTGTTAATTGCAAGCATGCTACTGAGTTATTGGGGGCTAATTCACTTTTTGACAATCTAAACAATTTTTCACTGTAAAAGACCCCAAACTTGGGCGTAACCTGTGGGCGTTCTCGCCATGGGTAAGTATTTTATGTTTGAAATGTTCACAACGTTAGGCTTTGCGTGGTCGGTGGGTTTAGTCCTTGCCGTACTTTTTGTACTGGCATACGAATTTATTAATGGCTTCCACGACACAGCAAATGCGGTGGCGACGGTGATCTATACCAAGGCAATGCCGGCAAATCTGGCGGTCGTTACCTCCGCACTATTTAATTTTGCGGGTGTGCTGTTAGGGGGGTTAGGGGTGGCCTATGCGATAGTGCATTTATTACCCGTAGACTCCTTGCTCGGTATGGACTCAATCCAAGGCTTGCTGATGGTGTTTTCCCTGCTATTTTCGGCAATTATCTGGAACTTAGGTACTTGGTATTTTGGTATTCCGGCATCGAGTTCCCATACCTTGATTGGTTCGATAATGGGCGTGGGTGGCGCGTTCGCTTGGATAAATCATCAGCCTATCTTGCAGGGCATTAATGTCTCTAAAGCAACGCAGATCATGCTGTCCTTGATTATTTCGCCGACCTTAGGGTTTGTGATGGCAGGGATTTTTTTGCTCATCATGAAATACGTTTGGCAGAAACATAAAATTCACCGTACCCCAGATGAGCAGATGCAGATTAATGGTAAAAAACACCCTCCATTTTGGGCAAGGGCGAGTTTAATTATCTCTGCTATGGGGGTGAGTTTCGCCCATGGTTCTAACGATGGACAGAAGGGGATAGGTTTAGTGATGCTAGTGCTGATTTGTATGGCACCGGCTTATTTTGCCTTGGACATGGGCAGTCAACCCTATGATTTAGAAAGAACTCAAGATGCTAATCGTCGCATTATGGCGATTTATGACCGTAACCAAGCCGTTATCGCGGATGTTATCGACTTTAAAGCCTTAGTCAACGTTCCCGAATATATGCTGGCCCATTGCTCATCTGCCAATGTATTACCGGCGATGTCGTTACTTGACCGTCGCTTAGCAAAAGTCTCGACTTACAAAGATATGGATGTAGAAGAGCGACGCGAGGTGCGACGTTTATTGTTGTGCATCGATGATACTGCTCGCCAAGTGGCTAAATTGGATCTTCCTGCTAAGGATTTGAGTTCATTGGCTAAATGGCGAAAAGATCTCACTAGAACTACTGAGTATGCGCCCATTTGGGTGATTATTGCCATTGCGACTGCGCTGGGCTGCGGCACGTTGGTGGGGTGGCGGCGGATTGTATATACCGTGGGGGAAAAAATTGGTTCATCGAGTATGACTTACAGCCAGGGCATTGCTGCGCAGGTCACCGCTGCCGTCTCTATTGGGATTGCCAGTATGACGGGGATGCCGGTATCGACGACTCATATTTTGTCTTCCGCTGTAGCGGGTACTATGGTGGCTAATCGTTCGGGGCTTCAGATCCAAACCATTAAGCAGATCATGCTTGCTTGGCTGCTGACACTACCTATTACTATGTTGCTCTCCGCGAGTGTGTTTATCCTTGCCAATGCACTTTGGGGTTAGCCAAGAATACTCAAGTTGAATGCTCACATAGCCAAGCCTTGAGGGCTTGGTTTTTCGGTTCAGTGCCGTTTCCCGCGATAATTACCTAAGCCATCTTGTTAGAGTTGAGCCTCCAACACCAACAAGGACATAAGATGGCTGAGCAATCTAGAACACTTTTCAAAGCACTACATCAACAATCAGAGCCGCTGATATTAACTAACGCTTGGGATGCCGCCAGTGCGGCCATCATCCAAGCATCGGGCGCCCGTGCGATTGCGACCAGTAGCGCGGCATTGGCTTGGTCGCTCGGTTATCCCGATGGCCAAGCGCTACCTAAAGCGGCTTTATTGGACGTAGTGAACAATATTCTACGGCTGAGCCAAGTGCCCGTGACGATAGATATTGAATCTGGTTATAGCCAAGATCCCGATGAGGTTGCTGCTTTTGTTGCGAAGCTCGCTGAGCTTGGCGTAGCAGGAATTAATATTGAGGATTGCAGTGCAGGTGTTGCTGAGATGGTGGCCAAAATTAAAGCTATTCGTGCTCATCCTCGTTGCCAAGGATTATTTATTAATGCGCGAACTGATGTGTATTTACTTGGTTTAGCCAGTGGTGAGGCCGCTGTTGTTATGACTATCGATAGGTTAACTCAATATCAGGCTGCGGGTGCTGATGGTGGCTTTATCCCTGGCGCGAATCAGGTCGAGACCGCTAAGCGCTTGTCTGCCGCTGTGGATATGCCACTGAATTTTATGCCATTGAATGAGCAGATGGATATCGGCGAGTTATTTGCCGCAGGTGTGCAGCGTTTTTCCACTGGCCCAGCTTCATTTTTACAGGCCTATAGCACTTTGCTTAATCCAATTTTGTTAAATTCAATTAAGGCAAAACCGTTTCAGCGAGAGTCAAAAGATGCGGTTATTGCCGTTGATAAGGATTCAATACCTAAAGCCATTTCCCTTGGTTTTGAGCAAATGAATAACTTATTTATCCCGAGTTAAAGCTGTTTTTCATCTATACCCAAGCTACCTGAAGATACGAGTTTCAGAGCGCCCAGGGTGCTTCAATTCAAGGCGCATTAATGACAGAATGTCGGCCACCTTTTGAATTGATGCAACACGGAAGTGGAGTGCCCTGGGCGCTCCGTCCCGGCGGGTTTTAACGCACTTTATGCTGCGTTGGTTATTTTTAACTTAGCCCGCTAGGCCTGCAAATAACCGCAATCGCCATGGATGGCGTGAATGCCATTTATGCAGGAGCAATAAATGGCCTTGCCTAAAGTGCGTTAAATTCCCGCTGAATCCTGCATCTTCAGGTTGTTTGGGTATATACCCACGGCGAGTTTGCCGTGGGTTTCTTCTTACGTCCATTTTACTTAGCGCCCGTTTTACCAAGAAAGTCCCATCTGCGTGCTTGTCTCCTCAGGTTTCTTATCAAGTAGTCTTAGCTCGGCGAGTTGAATGTGCGCTGCAATTTGGCTGCGCAATTTTTGATAGAGACGGATGGCTAGTTCAGGCGCGGCTTCATTGTCGGGAGTATGGATAAACAGATAGGGTTCTCGACCTTCTGCGAGCCACAGCGGGAGTTGGGTGAGCCAATTATCAAAAAAGGCATCGTTATCCTTAGGTAAAGCAGTAACGCCTTGCTGTGCGAGTTGTGTTACGGCATCGTCTGGTTGGCCGATAAAGCGCACCACTGGATTATTGGCGGTGGCAATCGCATGCACTGGCACTCGAGGTTTTTTCTTGTGAGCGTCGATAATCGCGACATTGCAGGGCGGCAGTGCAAACAAGGGCCTGCTGTCCATGATGATGCGATTCACTTTTTTATCGATGAGTAATCGATTAAGCGCACGCTCGGCATCTCCCTTAGCAAAAAACGCAGCATGCCTGACTTCGACGCCATAGGTTAACCCTTGGGGGATTTGATCTAGAAATTGCGCTAACGCAGGCAAGTTTTCTGGGCCGAAATGGGCGGGCAGTTGAATTTTCCAGCTCCCTGTTTTATCGATTAATGGTGTCATTATCTGGAAAAAATCTTTCAATTCTTGGCCGCAGTGTTGCAATAATCTTTGGTGAGTGATGGTTTGCGGTAGTTTGAAGGTAAAACGAAAGCTATCGGGCGTGGCACTGTGCCAATTCATTACCGTTTGCTGTGCAGGCGTTGCGTAGAAGCTGGTGTTCCCTTCGACAGTATTGAATATTGTCGCGTAACGGGCGAGTCGCTCCGCTTGTTTAGTTCCGTGACCATACACACTTTCTTGCCAATTCGAGTGCGACCACATGGCAAGCCCAAGGCGAAAATGGTTGGGTTGATGTAACGGAGAGCACAATTGGTCCAAAAATAAATTCCTTTAATGCGATTTGCGCGTACCAAAGCTGCGCCCTGATGTTGACCAACACTTTAGGGCATTGTGCCGATATCTGTCGTCCAGATTCAAATAGTGCCACCGATGGCCTTAAGTATTGTGTTTGATTTTGTTTGAATTTAACTCTGTAAAAGTCGGACTTAACTTAGCCAACTCTGGAATGACATTGAAAATTAACCTACTCTAATAGTGCGTTATTATTATTTTTATGCTTATGATCAAACTTAGGACTTAGCCAAAGACGGACGTTTATTGGAGAATTACGTGAATAATGATGGCTACACTTCCTTAAGCAATTTTATCGACCTTCTCTTGGATGCTATTTGTGTCGTCGATAAAGCGGGGAGGTTTGAATTTGTCAGTGCTGGGGCAGAACGTATTTTTGGCTATACCCCAGAAGAAATGATGGGTATGCAGATGCTAGATCTTGTCATTCCAGAGGATAGGGAACGCACTCTCGCAACGGCCAATGAAATTATGGCTGGTCGCTTTAAAGTCGATTTTGAAAACCGTTATGTGCGTAAAGATGGTGTTATCGTCGATATTCTTTGGTCTGCACGTTGGTCCGATGCTTATCAACAACGTGTCGCAGTCGCTAGAGATATTTCTAAGAGCAAAAATGCCGAACGTAGACAAGCAGCCTTATATGAGATTTCAGAGGCTGTGCATGTCGCTGAGGACTTGCTAGCCCTATATCGTCGAATTCATGAAATTATTGCTAAATTATTGCCTGCAGCAAACTTTGCTATTGCATTGTACGATCAAGATTTAAATGAATTAAGTTTTCCTTATAAAGCCGCTACTGGCAAGGATTCACTTATCGATATTGCAAGTTTCAGTGTGTTCACTGATCAAGTGATCCGCAGTGCTGAGTCTTTACTCCTGTGTCCCGTGACCTTAACTGATTATCCCCAAGCGATTCGTGAAGATTTGGGTAATGGCAGTTTAAGTTGGCTGGGTGTGCCGCTGAAGCTACAGAAAGGCGTTATCGGCGCTTTGATTATGCATAGCTTGCCCACTTCGGCTTCATATACACACCAAGACCGTGAGTTATTGGAGTTTGTTTCTACACAAATAGCCTTTGCGATTGAGCGTCGACAAATGCTCGCGCGATTAGAGCATATTGCACTTTATGATCAGTTAACCTTGTTACCTAATCGTGAGCTTTTTTACGATAGATTTCAAAAGGCGCTATCTCGAGCCCATAGGGAATCAAGTTATTTCTCTTTGCTTTATTTAGACTTAGATAGATTTAAGTGGGTTAACGATACTTTTGGTCATAGCGTGGGCGATTTATTACTACAAGTGACAGCGCAGCGAATAGTCAGTTGTGTGAGGGGCTCAGATACCGTTGCGCGTTTTGGGGGGGATGAGTTTGTCATCTTACTTGAACGAGTCGATTCAGCACATAATACCCTGCTGGCTGCGCAAAAAATATTGCAAGTATTCGAGCAACCCTTCGAGCTTGCCGAACAGCAGATCCATATTCTGCCGAGTATCGGTATTGCTCTGTATCCAGAGCACGGTGAAGATGAGAAACAGCTTATTTCCTGTGCCGATACTGCTATGTATAAAGCTAAAAAGAATGGCGGAAATCGAATTGAAATGGGTTATCAAGGATTAAGAAACTTACATGCTGAGCTTCGGCCTGAGGCCAATATTCCTGAAAATAAAGCGATGAAGATCATTTAAGCTCGCTTTAGGCGAGCCATTGTAAGTCTTTGAAGAAATAATATGTAAAGAAATGCCCGCAAATGTCACTGACACTTGCGGGCATTATTGTATGGAACTGTTGATGTAATCTTTATATAAAATAAGGCTTTTGATTACAGTTTGAAGCGATTAACTTCCTGCTGCAATGATGCGGCTAAATGGGCGAGCTCTTGAGCTTGGACCATAGACGTTTGTGCCTCAATCGAGAGATTCTCTGACACTTCACGAATCGACTCTGTATTACGGTTGATTTCGCTGGTGACTGAGGTTTGCTCCTCGGCTGCAGTGGCAATTTGGCTCGCCATATCTGAAATATCATTAATGGCTTTGCTGATTTGCAACAGACTTTCGCTGGCTGAATTAGCATCGGCCACACTGGTTTCTGCCATTTCATGACTTTGAGTCATAGACTTAACGGCTTTGCCTGCGGTTTGTTGTAGGGTTTCGATCATCGCTTGAATTTCTTGTGTCGATGAATGCGTACGTTGTGACAGTACACGCACCTCATCAGCAACTACAGCGAAGCCACGACCTTGTTCTCCTGCACGTGCCGCCTCAATGGCTGCATTGAGTGCAAGTAAGTTGGTTTGCTCTGCGATGCCACTAATGGTCAACAAAATGCTGTTGATCTTTTGTGAGTGCTCGTTCAGTTCACCGATAATTCGCCCTGCAGTTTCTACTTCACTGGCTAAATTACGGATAGATTGCTGGCTTTGCATTACCTGTTTATGGCCATGGTTTGAAAGTCCGACCGCATTTTGAGCGGTCTGCGCTGTATGCTCAGCATTACTGGCAATTTCCTCGGTGGCGCTGGCCATTTCGGTCACCGCAGTGGCAACCATAGTCACTTCATCTTGCTGTACTTCAATGCGCTGACTGTTATCCGTTGCCGACGCACTACTTCCTTTGGCTTGATATTCCAATTGGCCCGCAATCTTGTGCATGCGGGAAATCATACCGTGTAGACGTTCTACAAAGCGGTTAAACCCCGAAGCTAACATACCAATTTCATCGTGACTGTTGGCAGTATGAATGCGCACAGTGAGATCGCCATCGCCTTCGGCAATATCATTGAGTGCTTGGGCAACGCGTTCGAGATCTTTGAATTGAATTTTAAAGATGGCGATTAAAATTAAACCAAACAGCACCAATAGTGCAACACCTACGGCTGACATCCACCAAGCAAGATCGGTTGCCTGTGACATGATTTCTTGCTTATCCATTACGAAAATCAGCGCCCAGTCTGTTGAGGGTATTGCCGCAACATAGACTAACTTAGTGGCACCATCGAGGTTTCGCTCTTCCATCGTATTGGCATTAGTGCGCTGTGATAACCAGTTATTACTAAAATTACTATCGATTTTAGTGAGTTGTTGAGTATTTAGCTGGCTATTGGGATGACTAATAATGAGCCCTGCATTATCGACCATCAGAGTGTAACCTTTGCCTGGTACTTGGAGGCGCTGCACTGCATCTGTTAACTGATCTATGGTTAAGTTTGCAGCCGCTACGCCTATGAGCTGGCCTGAGCTCATCACAGGTTCTGCTATAGTTACGACTTGTTTTTTCAATGTGGCGCTGACGTAGGGCGCCGTCATGATCATTTTACCCGCCGTTTTAGCATCCATATACCAAGGGCGAACGCGGGGATCATAATTTGCGGTATTCAGCGACGGATCTTGGCGATACATGTTGCCTTGCTCGTCACCATAGTAAGTGAGGGCAAAGTCAACCGCAGTATGCGCTTGCAACAAATGAGGGGTAACGTTGGTACTAGGATTGGCTTCAATGGTTTGCTTTAGGCTAGTAATGGCCATTTTTCTGTCTTGTATCCACTGACCTATGCCGGATGAAAAAGTCTTCGCCAGTTGGTCAATTTCATGTTGGGTGTTTTCTAACGCATTATTTCTAATGAAATAACTAGAGATACTCACGAGTACAGCAATAGTGATCAGTACAGCGGAAAGACTGCTAAACAGCAGCCGCGTTTTGAGTGTCGATCGCATAATCTATATCCTTTATATTCCGTTAGCTCTCTAACATTGTTTTAGTATAGCGGCAGTACGGGGCAAAACATTAAATCATTGAAGAATTATAGTAATAAATTTAGAAGTGACGCCCATAATTTATGAATTTAATAATTACATGATTTTTATATCAATAACGATTGCGTCAGCGGTTGTTTATTTGATGAGCTGATGGAACTTAGCAGACTAAACTGAAGAGATGAATAATATTTTACAGGTGATAAATAACATTAGTTATCGTCAGTAAGCCGTTAAAATACATAAGCTCAAGCTAACAATTTAATTAAATATGTCATTGGTTGTGAGTGTGATTAATTCATTATTCAGAATGCTGGCTTGTTTATATCAAAGGTTAGTGAGCTTAATTTCGCGCGGGTAACATCTTGTGTGCTGGTTCAAGTTTAAGACTCATCTGTAACAGAACATAAAAAAGGGACTCCTAGGAGCCCCTTTTTAATTTTAAAATGACCTAAATATTAGTGGGTCATCTTATTTTTGATCAGCACACAACGCTGCTCTATTTGACGGGTTTCCAGTAGATTACGGCGGGTAAGGTTAGATAGCCCAGTTTGGCGATCAAGTACTTTGTCCAATGCCGCTATGCTAGTGTAATTACAATCGGTTGGGATGAGGAAATGGCTATAATTACGCATAAATACAGGCCCTTTTTTGTCCATATCCATTAAGCTCGCCAGACGCTCTTCCGCTGTAGCTGCGCTTAATAGTTTTTGCTCAGCAGGATAAAGATTTTGCATAATAATCCGCTGTTTGGAGAAAGGTAGGCTGTCTAGATGTACTTTACTTAACCAACGACGTTTTGCGGCCGCTTCAGGGCGGATCACTTGTGCCGCAAGTGCCGCTTTTTCACCAGAGTCTGAATTATCCTTGGCAGCTTCTTTGGTTAAGCGCTGCAGCGCGTTAGGAAAATCATAGCGATTAAGCTGGGTTATGATTGCCCATCGTAAATCTTGATCTAAAGTTAACCCCTTAATTTTTGTTTCACCATCAATGAGTTGTGCTAAATGACGCAGTGAATCTCTGTCGCTTGCTAAACTGACATAGGCATTGAACCAGATCCGTTGGAAATCATTATCGCCTTTATTTTCCATTGCTTTTCTCAGACTCATTTGGCTTAAGCCTTTAATTGCATTTTCAGCGTAGTTTTGCTGAATAGGGGCGATCTGCGCGAGATATTCCTTCGAGCGCAACATGCTATCGATGATCTGACCAACAATCGTGTAGTCCGTCTCAGCAGGCGCGTTAACAAACACTGTGCTTAGGTATTGATCTAAGCTCAATTTACCTTCGCGGACGCTGTCCCACAGACTTTGCCATAGCATAGATCTCAGTAGTGGATCGGAAATATTACTCAGTTGTTGTTTTGCGGTATTAAATGACTTGTCATCAAGCTCGACTTTCACAAAGCCCCAATCATCAAAGTTTGGATAGACTAGGTCTGGGCAGCGCTCACCAATCAGTTGTTTAACTTCAGTACGCTCGCCTTTGTAAGTCACTGGCACTGTAATGTCATTTCGCAGATCAAAGCGACCTTGGGTAAATAAAGCCACTTGGACTTTTTGTTCACGTAATGTGGGTAGCTCTGCGCTTGCAGGGAGCTGTCGTAGGCTAAATTCGCTGATTCGGTTGCCTTCACAACGATATTCCGCCTTGATGGTGTTAACGCCCGCGCTGTAGAGCCATTCTTGAGTCCATGCACTTAAATCGCGGCCAGCGGCTTTCCCTAGGCTATTGATAAAATCGTCTAACTCAGCATTTTGATAACTATATTGTTTTAAATAGTTACTGACGCCACGACGAAACACCATGTCCCCGAGTAAATGGCGTAATTGTTTCAGCGTTGATGCGCCTTTTTGGTAAGTGATAGCATCGATATTGTCGAAGGCGTTCTGAGTCGTTGCTACGGGTACTTCAATGGGGTGCGTGGTGACTAAGCTGTCTTGCTCGTAGGCTTTTTGCTTGCCTTTAGCGTAGAAGGTACGCCAAGCATTGGTGAATTCTGTGGCTTCTTGAGTCGCAAGTGTGCCCATAAATGAAGCAAAACTTTCATTTAACCACAAGCCGTTCCACCATTTCATGGTGACGAGATCGCCAAACCACTGGTGCGCCATTTCGTGCATGATCACGCCCGCAAGATTTTGCTTCTGATCCGCTGTCATAGCCGCTTTATGAAGGAAGAGATCTTCGGAAAAGGTCACTGCGCCCGCGTTTTCCATTGCGCCATAAAGGAAGTCTGGCACTAGAATTTGATCGTATTTCTTAAAGGGATAAGGAATACCAAAGTAATTATCGAAAAAAGTTAATCCTTGTTTTGTATAGGTAAACCAATCTTGCTCCGTGACTTGGTTAGCAACGGATTGACGGGCGAACAGGCGCATAGGATAGCGGCCTGAGTTGTCTTGCCACATGTGATAAGGGCCCGCGTGCATCGAAAAGTTATATGGGCTTAGCTTAGGTGTTTGTGGGAAAGTCCAACGATTGTAAGCACCCGCTGGGGTGATTTGGCTTTCACGCATCGAGCTAATGACTTGCCAGTCTTTGGGCGCTGTTACCGTAATTTGATAGTTAGCCTTGAGATCCGGTTGGTCGAACACTGCGAACATTTGCTGAGCTGCAGCGGGTTCAAAATGAGAGTAGAGGTAGACCTTGCCATCGATTGGATCTTTAAAACGGTGTAAACCTTCACCATTGGTGCTGTGGGCACGGCTAAATTGCACTTCTATGGTATTTTCACCTGAGGTGAGCAAACGCGTATTTAAGCTGATGTAAGCGCCATTGTAATTGGGGTATACGGCGGTACCGTTGATGATAAAGCGTTTTATCTGCGCCTTGTTTAAATCTAAGCTCAGTTGTTTTGGCACTTCACTTAATTGAAATGTCACTTTGGAGGTGGCGGAAAACTCGGCGTCCCCTGTGAGCTGAAAATCCAAGTCATAGTGAATATCGGAGATGACCTGCGAGCGAAGCGCAGCCTGATATTGGCTAATATAAGCGCTAGCATCACGTGGACCCGTATTGAGTGTACTTTGGGTTGCACACGACATTAATGTGCCGCAGGTAAGGGCAACGAGACTGGCTTTAAACAAGTTCACAACTTAAATCCTTCAACGATTTGTTTTGTTTTCTGCTTGGATGTTTGCATTCAATATCGTGTGTGTAGGTTTGCCTTTGTGGCAAATTATCCCTCGCGCCAGCGCCAATTTTGAGCATCATCATCGCAGTGTATTTTTGGCCGAGTACACTACCTTATTTACCTTGGATTACCAATGTTAAAAATGTAAAAAAAAGCCAGCGTTAACGCTGGCTTCTTGAGATTACTGTTTGGCAGAATTAAGTGCCAATAGGACAATTACATGCCTAAGAAAGACTTAGACTTCATCTTACGGATTTCTTTTTCATCAGACCATTCGATAAGGCCTGTTTCTAAATCCATTAAACGCATTGTCATCTTATAGTAGACATCTTTAGTGCTACCGTCTTGCTTCACTATGCTCGATAAATTGCCATATAACATGTATTGAGCGCCAATTTGACGACCAAACTTGATGGCGGTTGATGGGTCAACCATGCCAGTGTTGTTTTGGTAATCTAGTTGTTTACGGACTGAATCTACTTTAGTCATGTCGATAAAACGGAACTTGCCTGAGCGCAATAATTTGTTACTGATAGAGTCAGTGACAGACTCAGTGTCGATATGTTCTGAGGTTTTGTTTTTGATGCTATCAACAAATAAAATCGGGCGGTCATTGGCTGTTATTGCCACGATAGGAGGGAAAGTCATCATGCTATCCACCATCTTGGCTGCAATAGCTTGTAGATCCGTCGAGCCAAAGTTCTCATTGACGGTTTCAACTTCTGTGGCATCGCCATATTCGACTTTAGATTGACATGCAGCTAGACCCATAACGGCAGCCAGTACAAAAATCAGTTTAAATTGTTTCATAGTCAGTTCCATTTTGTGATTGTATAAACTTAATGACACACGTCTTATTCAAATACCACAACCGCTAGGCTAAATGATTATTGAATAAATTCGGGTGTAATTACCAGTATCAATTGCCCAGACTAAGGTGGTTTTGCCTGCTGCAACATCAATTTTAGCCGGTGGCGCTTTATCTAACTGCAAAGTGTATTCACCTGCACTCAAATAACGCCGCCCGATCTGTGCTTGTTTAGGGAGCGTCAGCCAACTACGACGATCCGCTTGTTCTGTTACTACGTTAAAAATCTGCATCGCTATGCTGCCAATATCGGCCGCATTGTTACCCGGTTTGCCACTCTTCTCAATCTGATAGGCCATCTCAGATTTAGCATAGACTCTAGCGACTTGACGGACTAGCGTCGCGGGCAGATCTTCCTTGAGTGCTGTGATGGCTAAGGCATCGATATTGGCAATAGGTTCAGTTTTCAGCACTGTACCTAAACCTTGCACTTGCGTCTCTGGCACAAAAGTATTGTTTGGCATGTAGGTAGCGAGTGACACTGTCTGCCAGTTACCATGGATAGTAAAAGGTACAGTGAGAGCTTGTTTTGCTGGCACAAAGCCGCGCTCGACCATCAAAATTACTTGACCATCTTTGGGATTGGGCAACTTAGCATCGCCCCAACGGCGCTTAAACTCATCATATTGTGGCATGCCGAGCTGCTTGGCGAGACGGACCAGATCTTGCTGTAAATAGGTGTTATCTGGAGTGATTTGTGCTGCTTTACGATAATCGATATAGGCATCGTTCGGCTCACCCAGCACTTCGTGCAGTACACCAGTCGTGTAATAACTGTAAGCGTTTAAGAAAGAACTGGTGACTGTGCCCGCGGCTTGTCCTAGTTTGTTAACCTCGGCATCTATGGTGCCGTTTGCCATGGCTTGAACTGACTTTTGTGATTTTTGATAGCGTTCTTGCTCGCTGCTCTGTAGTTCGTTACTGCGACGAACTTCGACTAGAGCCCCCTGATAGTCTCCACTAAACAAATAGTTAAGAGCTTGGTATTGGTGCAGCATGATGCGTTCATACCCTGGGCCTCGGTACGGAATCGCATTGTCGTTTAACACTAAGCTGCTGGCTGTTGCGCCAATGTCACTAACGCTGACTTTGGCCTTATCATCAAAGGCGGTATAAGCATCTACTGCTTGCTGATAATATTTTTTACTGGCAGCAAAATCGCCGGCGACTTGAGCAATTCGTCCCGCTTCTTGGGCATAGAGTAAGCCGTCATTGCCATTGATATTGCTGGCAAGTTTGTCGATATCGGCCATGGGAGTCGCACTATTAAGCTCTTGTTTGAGTGGTTCAATCTGCGCAGGATAATTAATGAAAATACTGTTATAAGCGCAGCCAGATAAGTTTAAAATCAATCCCATTGCCAAGGTTGGTGCAATAAATGCGCGAGAAAAAGATGTAACGAAGGACAGTTTCATTATTGCGCTTCACCTTTTTTGATGGATTGGGCTGAAATCGCCTGAGTCTGTTCTGGCATAAGTGAACGCTCGAGTAATGTGATCCCTTGAAGGTGATCAAATTCATGTTGAAAAATCCGTGCAATAAAGCCCGTTAATCCGGTTTGTTGCCACTCGCCTTGTAAATTTTGATAGCGTACTTCAATGGCTTGATGTCTTTGTATCGTAAATCTTTGCCCCGGTACAGATAAGCAGCCTTCTTCTCCGCTGACCAACTCGCTTGATGCATTAATGATTTGCGGATTAACCACGACCACAGGCGCCATATTGGGCGCGTCGGGATAACGCTCATTAGGGCGAGAAGCCATAATAAATAAGGCTAAAGGGCTGTGAACTTGGGAGGCTGCGATACCAACGCCATTGGCAGCGTCCATGCTGGCAGACATTTGCTCGGCAAGATGCACGAGCTCGGCATCGAAATGGTTCACTGTGATTGCAGTCTGCCTTAGAATGGGTTCACCCACTAACGCTATGGGTAATAGAGTTGGGGTTTCTTTTGGCATTAAATGTTTAAACATCGCATTCCCTGGATATTTTGCAGTAACTGTTTTTTTAATCAAAGTTAACATCTAAAGCGTCAGTGTTAATAATGTGGTGGTGGCGTTTCTTCAGCCTGAGTCGCCATATTACTCGGTTCCATGTCCTGCAACTTACCAATTAACATGTGAATTTGGTGTTGCTGGTGAGCCACCAGTCGATTTAATTTGATGACCTCTTGGTTTAATTCTTCGACTGTGAGCTCTTGAAAAGCCAATTTGGTTTCTAGATCTTCAATCTGTGCTTGTACGCCTTGCATGGCTAACCTCTATTTCTGCCAAGTTTCAACTAAGCCTTGGCTACTGATACTAACGACTTTATTGGTATCTCGAATTGCCACAGAGTATACAACGGCTCCTCGATTTTGGCTGTTTTTAGTGAGTGCAACCTGCCATTTTTCAATTTGTTTACCCGAGTCACGTTGCCAGAGTATAACTTCCCGCGCTGGCGTACCTGTTAATATCTGGCTGTCTTGTTTGATAAACCTCACCGCTGAAAAGTTCATTTGACGACGGGTAATATCCAGCTTGTTTAATAGCTTACCGCTTGTGTTATCCCAGATCTTTGCTTCATCTGTGCTGCCATTGGTAAAACTTAAACTACCACTGTCGTTGAGTGCCACTTTGGTTATACGGCTGCCGAGTGTCCACGTATGAAGCGGTTGGCCAGTTTGTGCCTGCCAGAGAATCGCCTGCATATCATTTGACCCCGTTAATGCTAATCGGCCATCAGCAGATAGGGCTACACTATTGACGCGCTCTTTATGTCCAAGAAACTTGATTAAGGCAGATTTTTCGGCATTAAGCGACATGACTGAACCATCATTTAAACCAATAAGTAGTGCGCCATTATCGGCTACCGCGACACTTTCACCGGATGAAGGTAAGGACCACCAGCCCAAAGGCTTACCGTCGGCTATTTTCCACATAGCAACTGAATCTCGGCTTAACGATGCGGCAAATATCCCGTTGGGAGAAATCGCCGTACCTGTGACGCCAGTATTAATATCGCCATGTATCCATTGGTATTTGAGGGTATGGGTGCTGAGATCCCAGCATTGAACTCCACTACTTTGAGTGGCAACTAAGGCGAATTGCCCATTACTTGATAGGCTCGCGCTATAGCTGGGTTCTGTCGTGAGAACACTGATATCTTCTGCTTTGGGGTGGCAAGCGATTAGAAAAACTGTGCAAATTACCAGCAGTAGATTTTTCTTCATGAACTTGCTCCCTAAGTTGTTGTCTTTAGACTTGATCAAGTGACATTAATCACTGTTAACCCATAAAGAATCTAGTTGGTATAACCGAGATAACTAGTATAAAGTTGTCACGCTTAGGTTATTGTAACCGCTTGAGGATGCTGAGGAAGCTTTAATGAAATCGATTTATAAATTATCGTTAGTTGCATTGGCTATTATTGGCCTATCTGCTTGTAATCAAGAAGAAAAAGCAGCTACGAGTACAAATGTTGAATTAACGACTGAAGCTCAAAAAGAAGCTTACAGTGTAGGCGCTTCAATCGGTCGTTATATGTCTGGCCATATCAAAGAGCAAGAAGAATTAGGCCTGCCAGTTGATCGCACTCTGATCGTCACTGGTTTCACTAATGGTCTGAATGACCAATTAAGTTTAACCGAAGAAGAAATGCAAACCATTCTTCAAGGTCTAGATAAAAAGTTAAACGATAAACGTCAGGAACAAGCAACAGCGATTTCTGCGAAAAATATCGAAGATGGTAAAAAATTCCTTGAAGAAAACAAGGTTAAGCCTGGTGTAGTGACAACTGAGTCTGGCTTACAATATGAAGTATTAACTCCAGGCACGGGTGAAAAGCCTGCCGCAGAAGACACTGTAGAAGTGGATTATGTCGGTACTTTACTTGACGGTACTGAGTTTGATAGTTCTTATAAACGCGGCGAAGCGGCTAAGTTCCCTTTGAATCGCGTTATTCCAGGTTGGACTGAAGGCGTGCAATTAATGCCTGTTGGCGCTAAGTTCAAGTTTGTGATCCCATCGGAATTAGCCTATGGCGTACGTGATACTGGTACTATTCCACCAAACTCTACGTTGATTTTCGAAGTTGAGTTGAAATCAATCGAGAAAGCTTCTGCGGCGCCAGTAGCTGAACCTGCTAAAAAGTAATTGATTAGCTGCGACGTGTAATACGCCGCAATTGAAAATACCGCTCCTAAATGAGCGGTATTTTTTTGTCTGTAAAATTCGCATTATTGTTTTAATATTGAGCTCACTATCTTACAGTCGTTGGTTCTCAGACTGGCTTTATGTTTCATTTTTATACCCATCATCAACATTAATCTGCTGCAATAACCAAGGGTATAAATCATCCACTTTAGCAGTTTGACTGTTATGTTTATTTCAAAATAATGAATGCTAAATTAAGTTTTAATTATATCCATTACCTTTTAAGGACCCGTGTTCCTTATATATTATTGGGTATTGCATACCGAATAATATCATCAAAATATCACATTAAAATATTGATTATTATTTGAGCTGGACACTAGATGCTTTGAGCTTATGTGTATTGCTCTTACTGTTTGTTTTTACATGGCTAATACTTTTGATTTACCATCCTGTTCTGTTAGGTGAACAGTGAGGTGTCTATAATTAGTTACTCATCAATGTGTTACATTGGCAATGTGCGATCTTGCCCTCTTTTTTTACGCATTCAACTCTGAAATAATCCGCTCGCACGTTAATAGAAGTTAGCGGCAATATTATAATAATGGGGTTGATGATATGGATAATGTTAATAAATTAACGGCTATTTCTTTAGCTGTTGCAGCGGCTTTGCCTATGATGGCAAGCGCAGATGTGATGATCACCGAATATGTTGAAGGTAGCTCAAATAATAAAGCGATTGAACTGTATAACAGCGGCGATACGGCAATTGATCTCGCGGGTTATAAACTGGTTCGTTATAAAGATGGTGCTACTGTTGCGTCGGATATGGTGGCTTTAGGTGGTCAAACTATTGCGGCAAAATCGACAAAAGTTATTTTAAATACTAGCGGTACTATTACTGTTGCTCAAGGGGTTGATAGTTACTCTGGTAGTTTAAGTTTTAATGGCGGTGATGCGGTTGCCTTAATGAAAGATGATGCAGTCATCGATATTATTGGTGATGTGCCGACGCCAACGGGTTGGGGATTAGACGTTACCTTAAAACGTAAATTAGATGCGTTAGTGGCGAATACAGTATTTAATGCCGCCCAGTGGGAACAATTACCTAAAGATACCTTCTCTGGTTTAGGTTCTCTAGAAACGCCTGCTGAGCCAGAAGTGCCGCTCTTTAGCTGTACTGGCGCTAAAATTGTGCCTATTTATCAAGTACAAGGTGCGGGCGAGTCGAGCCCATTTGTACCAGCAGGGGCATTCGAATCTGAAGCCGAAGTGACTGTGCGTGGCGTAGTGACTGCCCGTGGTGAAAGTTTGTTTAAAGGTTTTTACTTACAAGAAGTTAAGGGTGATAACTCACCGTATACCTCTGATGGTGTATTTGTATTCTTAGGTGAAGCTGCACCTGAAGCGATTCAACCAGGGGTTGAAGTGTGTGTGCAGGGTAAAGTGAAAGAATACTTTGGCCTAACTCAAATCGATATTAAAGCCGATAAGAAATTTGATGTTGGCGCTAAGGGTGAAGTCCCTATTGCCGCACCTTTCTATGTGGCCGATGGCGAAACCTTAGCGCAAGCATTAGAGCGCTATGAAGGCATGAATGTGGCCTTAGATGCGGGCAGTGATCTTAAAATCAGCCGCACCTTCAGCTTCGACTATGCGGGTAGTCGCAATAACATGCTAGTGTCATATCAAGCACCTTTGATGAAGCCTACACAGCTGTATCCAGCGCTTTCTGCTGAAGCAACGGCATTAGTTAAATCTAACCGCGAAAACCAACTCTTTATCGAATCCGATTACAAGCCTGCCAATGGTGTTATTCCATACTTCCCTGATTTCAATGTGGAAACGGGTTACATCCGTGTTGGCGATCAACTGACTAACCTGCAAGGTGTGATTGGTTACAGCTACGGCGCTTATCGTTTAGTGGCGACTAATACTATTACAGCGGGTGATTTTATCCGTGGTGACGATAGAACTGAAGCCCCAAGTGTTGCAACTAAGGGTGATCTGCGCGTGGCTAGCTTTAACGTGCTGAACTTCTTTAACGATGTTGATGGTGGCGATACCAATCCATCAGGCAGTAACCGTGGCGCCCTAACGCTGGAAGAAATGGTGCTGCAACGTACTAAAATCGTTAGCGCTATTACCGCTATGAACGCCGATATTGTGGGTTTGATGGAAATTGCTAACAACGGTTTTGGTGAGAAGAGTGCTATTAAGGATTTAGTCGATGCACTAAATGACAAGCAGACGCCTGAAAACGCCTATAGCTTTGTTGAAATCACCGATGCTGATAAGTATGACGGCAAGTACTTTGGCACAGATGCGATCACTGTCGGCATGTTATACCGTGGTGGTAAAGTGACTTTAGCGGGGGCCGCACAAGTTATCGGTACTCCAGAACAGCACGCCAGTGCTGGCAGCGTGACTCGTACTAAAGATGGCAAAACTGAGACTAACCCTGGTAATGATGCTTATCAACGTCACAGCTTAGCGCAAACCTTTAAAATCCATGATGAGTCTCTGACCGTAGTCGTTAACCATTTGAAATCTAAAGGCTCAGGCTGTTTAGAAGATTGGGCTAACTTCGAAGAGTCAGTTGATCCTGCCGATCAACAGGGCAAGTGTAATGCTTTCCGCGTATCTGCGGCCAAAGTCTTGGGTGAAACGCTAAAAGACGTGAAAGGCGACTTACTGATCATCGGTGATATGAATGCCTATGGTATGGAGGATCCTATCCGTGTACTAACCGACTTCGATGCGAGCAAGTCAGATCGTGACATCCTGACCGCTTCATGGACGACGCTCGACGGCAAAGTGTTTGAGCGCCAAGGCAGCAAGATTGAAAAAGGTTATGGCTTTATCAACTTGAACACGAAAGCCCACGGTGCAAGCACTTTCTCTTATAGCTATAACGGCGAGTTAGGTAACTTAGATCATGCTTTAGCCAATGCTAGCTTAGCCAAACGTTTAGTGGATATTGAAGATTGGCATATCAACTCAGTGGAATCTAGCTTGTTTGAATACGGTAAGAAGTTCTCTGGTGATCTGGTTAAATCTGAAAATGCTTTTTCTGCATCGGATCATGATCCTGTGATTGTTGCTTTAAGTTATCCTGCGCCAGTAGTCCCGCCAAAACCTGAGCCAAAGCCTAAAGATGATGGCGGTGCTTTAGGTTATTTAGGTTTAGCACTGATGTCCTTGTTTGGTTTGCAGCGTCGTCGCCGTTAACCTGTATATGGGGTTAACTCACAAGTGCAATTTGTGAGCTAGACTGAAACAAAGGGATGGTTAACCATCCCTTTTTTATCTCTTTTTTTCAGTTTTTATTAGGAGTGAGTATGGATACCACCTCAAATCCGCTGAAAACCATGAATATCAAGGCACCACTGTGGTTTTACTTTGTCGCAACGCTCAGTTTGTTGTGGAATATCATGGGGCTGATGGCTTTTGTGATGCAAATGACTATGACGCCAGATGCACTCGCACAGATGAGCCCAGATCAAATTAAACTCTATGAAACGACGCCAATTTGGGTTGATGCTGTGTTTGGCTTTGCCGTGGTTTCAGGGGTTCTAGGATGCCTATTATTGTTATTCAGAAAATTAATTGCTTATAAAGTGTTGGTCGCCTCGCTTATCGCTATTTTGTTGCAAATGACCTATGTATTTTGCATTCAGCAAGCGGCTGTGGTGCTAGGAGCTGACGCGTTAATTATGCCAAGTGTAGTCGTGGTGTGGGGATTATTTCTTGTCTGGTTTAGTCAGCTAAGTACCGTTAAATCTTGGTTAGTTTGAGCCTTATTTTTGCTGATATTGATGTGACCAGCTGAGAGTAAACTAGTTGAACTTCATCCACTTCACAGTAAACTGCTGATTGGTTTTATTGACTAGGAAGTTGCAATGAGTATTTGGTTTAGAGCTGTAACGTTAGAGGATTGCGCGCGTTTAGATGCCGGTATGGGTGGCAAAGGCACCTTGATGCAGACTTTAGGAATTGAGATCAGTGAGATTGGCGACGATTACATGAAGGCCACTATGCCAGCCAGTCCGGCGGTGCATAACCCTTTGGGCATAGTGCATGGTGGCGCGAATGTCGCGCTTGCTGAAACCGTTGCCAGCTATGCGGCAAATTTCGCGGTGGATTTTGAGCAGTACTATTGTGTCGGTCAAGAAATTAACGCTAACCACTTACGGGCTTCCCGTAATGGGGTATTAACCGCCACGGCTAAGCCTATCCACTTAGGGAAGCGCAGCTCTGTATGGGAGGTTTTAATCCACAACAGCGCGGGTGAACTGACTTGTATTTCACGGATGACGGCGGCTGTCGTTAAACGCTAAATGCAATGAGCCAGCTTATTACCTGTGGTGTGATTGGCGTATCAATCGTTTGATTTAAATAATATATAGATAAGGATTGGATATGGATAACGCTACAATTTGGGAATGGGTTGGTTATTTAGCTTCAGTGGTCGTTGCAATATCACTGATGATGTCAAACATTAAGAAACTGCGCTGGTGGAATCTCATTGGTGCGGCTTTATTTGTGGCCTACGGTGTGGCAATTGGGGCTTATCCTGTTGCCTTAGTTAACTTTTTTATCGTGCTGATTGACACTTATTATTTGGTTAAGCTTTATCGTGAAGCCGACTTATCCAGCAGTTAATGGCAGTGTATTAGCTTAACTCCGCTTTCTCGCACCGCACTTCGCTCCATTGTCCTGAGCAGCTATTTGGTTTTTCAACAGCATCTTAAGTGATGTGAGCGGACCATTGGCTGTGAGTCCGTGTAATTCATTAACTGTCTTGCCAAACTTATCTTTAATCTTTTTTCTAGATTGTATGAATCTAGTTTAATTGTTTTATTCTCAAGTGGTAATTCTCTATTCTTGCTCTATCGACAACACGTCGCCAGCCAAGGAGATAAACCATGGCCACCATTTACGATTTAATTGAAACCTGGTTAACCAGCAATCAAGACTAAGGAGCAGGGCATGAGTAAACAACATCAAACAAGTCAGTACTTAACGAGCCAAAACGGCGCCCCAGTGGCCGACGATCAAAACTCACTGTCGGCGGGTGAGCGTGGTCCTCTGCTATTGCAAGATTGGCATTTAATTGAAAAGTTAGCCCATTTCAACCGTGAGCGTATTCCTGAGCGTATCGTGCATGCTAAAGGTACTGGGGTTTACGGCACATTTACGCTGACTAAAGATTTAAGCGATTACACCATTGCTGACCATTTCAATGGTGTTGGTAAGCAAACCGAAACCTTTATTCGTTTCTCAACCGTAGGTGGAGAAATGGGTTCTGCCGACGCAGAGCGCGATCCACGCGGCTTTGGTTTACGTTTTTATACTACCCGTGGTAATCACGATATCGTGGGTAACAATACGCCGACCTTTTTCTTACGAGATGGGATTAAGTTTCCAGACTTTATCCATACGCAAAAGCGTAATCCTAAGACAAACTTAAAAGATCCGCAGGCTATGTGGGACTTTTGGTCATTGAATCCTGAAGCTATGCATCAAGTGACCATTTTGATGTCGGATCGTGGTATTCCGGCGAACTACCGTCAAATGCACGGTTATGGTTCACACACTTTCTCGCTGTGGAATGCCAAGGGCGAGCGTTTCTGGGTAAAGTTCCACTTTAAATCGCAGCAAGGCGTGGTCAACTTAACTAATGAACAGGCTGATAAATTAAAAGGGATTGATCCCGATTCATCGCAGCGCGATATGGTGGTTGCTATTACTGATGGTAACTTCCCGCGTTGGACGGTTAATGTGCAGATTATGCCTGAGGCGGATGCCAATACTTACCATATCAATCCATTTGATTTAACTAAGGTTTGGCCGCATAGCGACTATCCATTACTTGAGATTGGTGTATTAGAGCTGAATCGTCTGCCACAAAACTACTTTGCTGAAGTTGAGCAAGTGGCATTGGCACCTAGTAATTTGGTCCCAGGCGTCGGGGCTTCACCAGACAAGATGTTACAAGCGCGTTTATTTGCCTACGCCGATGCGCAGCGTTACCGCATTGGTGCTAACTACAACCAATTGCCAGTAAACTGCCCGCATGCCGCTAAGGCAAATCACCATCAACGTGCAGGTGCGATGGCGGGCACACAATGCCCTTACCATGGCAGTCAAACTGGTGGCGACGCTTCGGCAAACTATGGCCCGAACAGCACTGCTGATGCCTTGGTTGAGCCAGTAAACTTTAGCGAACCACCATTGCGTTTAGAAGGTGAAGCGGCGCGTTACAGTCGTTATAACCAAGACGATTATACCCAAGCGGGTAATTTGTATTGCATCTTCTCTGAAGCTGAGAAAGCGCGCCTAGTGGCAACAATTTCGGGTTCATTAAGTCAAGCGAGTTTAGATGTGCAGCAACGTATGGTGGCGCATTTTACTCAAGCCGATGCGGATTATGGACAACGTATTAAACTGGCATTAGGTCTTTAAACTGTTGCTGTTGCGAATATTTGAATAAATAGTAGAAACGATAAAACTGAGTAGAAAGCCTCTACTCAGTTTTTATTATCAGCGACAACAATATTAACATTCTCGTTAATGTGCTCTTAGGCCGCGATGAGTGCCGCGTTAGGGCTATTTAGCTGCTTTAACAATCCAAACGCTTGCTGCATTTTATCCTCGGTTACGATAAATCCTATAAATTTTTCATCCACGTCGAATGCTTTAATACAGCTTCCTTGAGCATCAATATCGACTTGCCAGCGATGGACGCCATTGACTGTTATACCGCTGAGCTGGATAGGTAACAGTGGCGTTTTCACTTTAATGAGCATGGCGGGAAAATTCACTGCTGTCGGTTGGTTCAGTAATGTGTTCGCCAGCGCATTGGCGCTCAGTAACGCAGGTTGCAAATAGGCCCTATTTTGGCCGTTGATTTGGGCGCAATCACCTAGCGCATAAATATGGGCATCGTTGGTTTGTAAGCATTCGTTAACGACGATACCTTTATTGACTTCTAGCCCCGCATGCTGGGCAAGTTGACTGTTAGGGATCAGTCCGGCTGCACAGATAACCGCATCACAAATAAACCGCTGGTCATTATCTAGGCACACAGAGATACTGCCATCTTGGTGCTGCAGTTGGCTGACTCGGGTTTGCAATTGCACTGTGATGTTATGCTGCGTTAGTACAGCGGTCAGTTTGTGGCTTAACATTTCGGGTAGCATATTCGGCATTAAGCTCGCTTGTGGATCGACCAAAAACACTTGCTTACCCGCAGTTGCTAAGTCCATTGCCAGTTCAACTCCGACCAAACCCGCACCGATAACTAGTACTCTCCTCGCGCCATGGATGTCTGCTTCGCAGGCCTGATACTCCATTAAGCTGTTAACTGTGTGGATGATATCGACGCCATCCCCCTCTATAGGCGGAATAAAGGGTCGTGCACCTGTGGCAAGCACTAATTTTTCGTACGCAATTTCGCGTCCTTGATGGCAACAGACTACCTGACGAACTTTATCTATTTTTATGACTTCACAGTGATTTATCACGTCAATTTGTTGTTCATGTGCAAATTCAGTCGCGGTCAATTTTATGAGGTCTGACGCCATTTTTTTAAGGCTAAACACATGGCTTAAATCTGGTTTATGGTATTCGTCACCAGAGTCGGCTGTGATGACTGTAATCGGTTGTTCGCGGTTTAAACGTCGCAGTGTTTTGACTAGCTGATATGCCGCGAATCCACTGCCGATAATGACGATAGGTTTAGACATTAGTCACCTCATTTTTTATGACAGCGAAAACGCTTTTACCTAGGCCACATTCGGGACAGAGGAAGTCTTCGGCCACTTGAGTCCAAGGTGTGCCAGCAATGACATCTTGATTAGGTTCTCCTTTTTCAGGGTCGTAAACCCATTGGCAAACGGTGCAAATCATTGATTGTGTATCATTTAATTCGCACGCTTTTGTTGCAATAGGTGCAGTCATAGGGACGTTATTAGTAGCAGTATTTTCAGCTATTTGACTGGCTGTGGTGGCTTGGCTAGGTTTTGACATGACTTGATTAATGATAGAGCGACTATTCGCGCTATCGAGGGGACGCAATGCCCATTCTCGCGCGATTCGCTGGCCGTGCTGACGGCATTCTTGCATCGCATCTCGATCGGGACGCCATTTGACTTTTAATCCCACCGAGGTTTCAAAACCAGCATCCATCAAACGAGTGTGAATTCTATCGACTGCGCCGCCATTCCAGCCATAACTACCAAAAGCTGCCGCCTTTTTATTGCGAAAACGCAGGCCCGTAATTTCTTCAAGCATGGCGGCAATTTTAGGCATCATCACATTATTCATGGTGGATGAGCCGACTAAAATACCTTTTGACCTAAATGCCTGTGCAAGGATTTCGTTTTTATCATGACGTGCGACGTTATACACTTTTACTGCTACATTGGGGTCAACATCATGAATACCTTGAGCAATACCGTCGGCCATCATGCGAGTATTATTGGACATAGAGTCGTAGAAAATCGTGATGCGGTCTTCTTGATAAGCGTCGGCCCAAGCTAAATATTTGTGAATAATTTGGGCAGGATTATCACGCCACACAATGCCGTGTGAAGTTGCGATCATATCTACAGGTAAATTAAAGCTTAATACTTCGTGAATTTTAGCCGTTACTAGGCTGCTAAAGGGCGTTAAAATGTTTGAGTAGTACCGTAGGCATTGCTCCATTAATTCATTTTGATCAACCTCATCATTGAATAAATGTTCATCGCAATAGTGCTGGCCAAAGGCATCGTTACTGAATAAAACCGCATCTTCGGTGAGGTATGTCATCATGCTATCTGGCCAATGCAACATAGGTGCTTCGATAAATATCAGTTGCTTACCATTGCCTATTGCTAAACTATCACCTGTCTTTACGGTAATGAAATTCCATTCTGGGTGGTGGTGATGTCCTACAATGGAGTCGACCGCATTTTCACTGCAGTAAATTGGTGTGTTAGGAATTTTGGCCATTAATGCAGTCAGGGCGCCTGAGTGGTCTTCCTCTGCATGGTTCATCACAATATAGTCTATGTCGGTTAAATTAATTTCAGCTTCAAGATTTTGTAAGAATTGCTGGCTAAACCGATGATCAACTGTATCAATTAACACGGTTTTTTCTTCACGGATAAGGTAGCTATTGTAGCTTGTGCCTTTAGTTATCTTGTACTCAGTACCATGAAAATCTTGCACTTCCCAATCGCGTTGACCCACCCAGTGGATATTGTTTTTTACATGAATAGTCATAAATACACCTGTGATAATTAATAATGAATGCGCTACGTAAATCTTGCTTATTTAGTTAAATCTCTTATTGCACTCACCATGCCAATATTTTAAGGTTTTGATTTTTATTGGTATTAGCGTATTTCAACATTTTAAATCACTTGCTGATGTCATAATGACAATTTGATATTAGTCAAATTGACATTACACTGTTGTCAATATGACTTTATTTGACTGTGGATGTGCTATGAGTGCCCATGCTGATTTAACTCAGTTAGCCTTAGATTTAACTGTCGGCGTGTCGACGCAAGACAGATTTGAGCGTTTGTTGGCAGTGGTCAGGCGGCGTGTCAATTGTGATGCTGCGGCATTATTGGCATTTCGGGAGCAGCAATTTGTCCCCTTGGCGATAGATGGGCTCTTTGCCGAAGTGTTAGGGCGGCGCTTTCAAATTAGTGAACATCCGAGATTAGAGGCTATCGCCCGTGCTGGCGATGTGGTTCGTTTCCCGGCCGACAGTGAACTTCCTGATCCGTATGATGGTTTAATTCCACATCATAGTGCGAACTTACATGTACATGCTTGCATTGGTTTACCACTAATCGCGAACGATCGCTTAATTGGGGCGCTCACCATTGATGGTTTCAACCCTCATCAGTTTGATGATTTTAGTGATAGCGAGTTGCGTGTGATCAGCGCACTGGCCGCAGCCAGTCTTAATACTGCGTTATTGATGCAACAGCTAGAATCCCAAGTTGTTGAAGTTTCCAATGGAACTGAGGTGCTCAATCGTCCTGCTAGTCAGCAGGAGATCATAGGGCAATCCACACAGATCCAATCGCTAAAGCAGCAGATAAGTGCCGTGGCAGGCACTGATTTATCGGTATTAATTACCGGCGAAACTGGCGTGGGTAAGGAGTTAGTGGCCGCGGCGATACATAATCAATCGACCAGAGCCGATAAATCACTTATCTATTTGAACTGCGCAGCACTGCCTGAGTCCGTCGCCGAAAGCGAGTTATTTGGGCATGTAAAAGGGGCATTTACGGGGGCAATCAGTCATAGGCAAGGCAAGTTTGAACTCGCTGACAAGGGGACCTTGTTTTTAGATGAAATAGGGGAGCTTCCCTTGGGGCTGCAAGCTAAGTTATTGAGGGTTTTACAATACGGTGAATTACAGCGAGTGGGCAGTGATAAGAGCCTAAAAGTTAATACTCGGATTATTGCCGCCACTAATCGAATTTTGCACCAAGAGGCAACGGAAGGGCGCTTTCGTTTCGATCTTTACCATAGGTTGAGCGTATTTCCTATCCACGTAGCACCATTAAGAGAGCGTGGGCAAGATATTGTTATGCTGACAGGTTTTTTTCTTGAACGTTGTAAAGCGAAGTTAGGACTCACCCATATCAATATCACACCCGCAGCGCAGCAGTTATTAGAGCAATACACGTGGCCGGGTAATGTGCGTGAGCTAGAGCATTCGATACACAGGGCTGCGGTGTTGGCGAAAGCCGAGCTAAAAACGGCTTACATCAGCTTAAGTAATAAACATTTTCAGCTCGATTCTTTGATGAATCAAGCACACAGAACAGTTGACGAAGATAGACCATCAGATGCCGCAACGCCAGCCAGTGAATTAGCATTTAGGTCTGAGTCGGCCTGTCGTGAGGGACAATCGCAAGATAATTCCAGTGTTATGCTGGGGCTTAAGGCTGCGACTGAGAGATATCAGCGTCAACTTATTCGCCAAGTTTTAGCCGCGAATCAACAAAATTGGGCTGCGTGTGCAAGAATATTGCAAATCGATACAGGTAATTTGCACCGACTTGCAAAACGGTTAGGTTTAAAAGAATGAAATATTGCGTGAAGAAATTTTATTCTGCAGCAAAACCCCTGCCTCGATTCTTAGAAGAACAGTGTTGCTACGCCTAAGAGTGCGAACAATACGGCGCAGCCACGGTGTATCCACAACATAGGTAATTTTTCGGCGCTGAAGTGGCCTGCGATCACTACGGGTACGTTAGCAAGCAGCATGCCTAAGGTTGTGCCTGCAACCACCATAGTTAATGAATCGTATTTTGCGGCTAATACCACAGTTGCGATTTGTGTTTTATCCCCCATTTCGGCGATAAAAAACAGGATAAAGGTGGCGAGAAAGGGGCCCATTTTATAGAAACGGCTCTCTTCTGCATCGACTTTATCGGGGATTAACACCCAAAGAGCGATCGCGAAGAAGGACGCAGCCACTAAATAACGTGCAAGATCTGGGCTTACCCAGTTAATGGCCCATTGACCAATCCAAGCTGCGGCAAAATGGTTAAATAATGTCGACAGCAAAATACCTAAAATAATGGCAGTTTTATTTTTAAATCTTGCGGCGAGGATTAGTGCAAGCAATTGAGTTTTATCACCAATTTCGGCGATAGCAACCGTAAAGGTTGAGGCAAGTAGGGCTTCCAAGTGTGATCCTTTAGGGGTGGTTATGACATAAGCACAATAAACCGTCCACCCCTAGGTGCGGTCATTGTGCTCAGGTCTTGCTGGGCAAATCTATGATTTGCTGTGAACACCATGGCATGTTGCCAAGTATGTTGATGTTCACCCTAGATGACGATGGCTCGAAATCCAGTTAGCTACTCCCCCGAAGCGAGGTGGGCATTATACCTAGGTAAGATTTAGTTTCAAGCACGAGTTTATAACAGTAGGTGCTGATAAATGTTTGACGGGTGTCAGAAAAATACCGATCCACATTCTGTAACTTAATGAATATAAATGAATTATTTTTTGACAACGTTGTCTTTTGTTGCTAATTTAGCCAAGTCATTTCTACTTGGTTACATACTGTTAACTCGTAGTGACTCAATGATAACGACTGTATTTGGCAAACTAATTGAAAAGTTAGGACGCAAAGCTTCCGGTCTAAGGTTGTAAATGGATTTTTTAGTGAACTAAGATAGCGGAGTTGCCGCAGAATTCGATTTCTGTGAAAGATAAACGACTGCTGTTTAATGCTGTTGTTTGCCCAAATACCACTTTTATATCTAAGCCTATCATTATGTTTAGGATGATAGGCAATCAATGGAGTGCATTAAAGTGGCAAATCCTACTGTTTTTTCCCCTATTTCTAAATTGAGTTTATTGGCCGCGGCAGTAATGGCGACGAATGCGTTTGTGAGTATCTCTGCGCAGGCGCACGGTTATGTTGTGGCACCTGAATCGCGTTCATATGCCTGTAAAACAGGTAAAAATGCCAATTGTGGTGCGGTGCAATGGGAGCCACAAAGTGTTGAGGGGCCATCGGGTTTTCCTGAATCAGGTCCTGCTGATGGCAAATTGGCGAGTGCTGGCAATGGTGCTTTTTCACCTTTGGATGAACAAAGTCCGAGCCGTTGGGCAAAGACGGATATTAAAGCGGGCTGGAATAAGTTCAGTTGGCAGTTCACAGCAAATCATGTCACCCGTAATTGGCGTTACTATTTAACTCGCCAAGATTGGAACCCAAACCAAGCTTTGAGCCGAGCGAGCTTTGACTTAGCACCCTTTTGCGTAGTTGATGGTGGTATGGAACAGCCGCCTAAGTTAGTGACCCATGACTGCTACGTGCCAGAAGGTCGCAGTGGTTATCAAGTGATCTTGGCCGTGTGGGAAGTGGGAGATACGACGAATAGTTTCTACAATGCTATCGATGTGAACTTGGGCTCGGGTCCTGTTGTGCCGAGTGAATGGCAAGATGTGGGGGATATCAATCCGTCACTCAATCTAAAAGCAGGCGATAAAGTGATGACCCGGGTGTTTGACGCCAATGGTGAGCAAACGGCTAAGCAAACAGTCATTACCATTAGCGATGCGACTCAAGGTGATAAACAAAATTGGCCTTTCCTATTAGCAAGTGCGATTAATGCTCAGCAGTCCCAGTTAAAAGCGGGACAAAAAAATGCATCGGGTGTGATTGAGCCTGTGTATGGCAAAAATGACATTTTTACAGCGAAAAACTCAGGTATTGAGCGTGTCGAAGTCGGATTTGATTTAGCTCCTGCTCCGGGCAACAGCTTAGAAGTCACTTCACTTGCTGACGATTATCAAATTATCGATGGTGCGGCGAAGGTCAGCTTTGATGTAACCAGTAACGCTGAGATGCTAGTGTCAGCGTATTTGTTTAGCCATGATGGCACCGCGTCAGGTTTTGTGAGCCAAACTGTTAACAATACCAGCGCGAGCTTAGTGTTAGACGTCGTTGAGCCTAAAGCTGGGCATTATCATTTGCAGGTAAAAGCTGAGCCTAAACAAGGTGATGTTATTCAGCAGAACTTTGCTCTCTTCTTAAAGGATCAAGCTCCTGCACCAGAAGCTGATTTTGTATTCCCAGCAGGCGTGAAAGATTACGTTGCAGGTACTACAGTGTTACAGCCTAAAAATGGCAAAGTGTATCAATGTAAGCCATTCCCTTATAGCGGCTATTGCGTGCAGTGGTCGGCTTCTGCCACAGGATTTGAGCCAGGTGTTGGCGCTTCTTGGGCTATGGCGTGGACTGAGCTGTAAATTAACTTTTTGAGCTAACCTAGCTTCAAAAAGGTGTCATTGGGCTTAAACATATCCGTGTGTTTAAGCCCTTTTTGTCTGCATCGGATGGAAAAAGACTGGCTTTATTTTGATTCGAGCCTAATACAAGATTACAGGTATTCTCAACAAAGGTAGCGATTTTGTTGGCTTGTTTATTTTCGTTTATCACAGCGCTATTAAGTTGTTACCTTACCGTTTGCTACCCTTCTTTGTTCACAACTGGCTTGCCCACTGGGTTTGGCTCTGTTAATGTCCCAAACTATCTATTTAATCGATGCTTATATCGGTACATTAATTTGGGCTATCACAATTGAAAGTCATGCCATTTTTCAATAATCGATTTAGTTAGCCTCAATGGCTACTGGGTTGAAACATTCAAAAGCTATTGGGGCCAATTGATCTGCTAGGTCGAGATCTGATTGGATGCTTTAAGTGATGTGTCGCTTATTTCGATTTAAGACGCAAGGCTTTATCGGTTCAAATCTTACTCAAATAAAATAATAATTAATTATTGAACAGGACTATTGTGTGAATTCAAAAATGTTAGGCTCGATCGCCATCGTTGCCGGGACGGCCATTGGCGCAGGTATGTTAGCGTTACCTTTAGCCACAGCGGCTTTAGGTATTATCCCTGCTTTAGTGTTACTCGTCGTTATTTGGGGCGTGTCCGCCTATACCTCATTACTTATGCTCGAAATTAACTTACGCACTGGCGTGGGGGATAACGTGCATGCTATTACGGGTAAGTTACTGGGTAAAAAAGGTCAAATAATTCAAGGTGCTTCTTTCCTGAGTTTATTATTTGCCTTGACCGCGGCTTATCTCACCGGCGGCTCTTCGTTATTAGTGCTTAAAGCGAAGAACATGTTCGATATCGTGCTCGATAATCAAGTCGCAGTGTTGTTATTTACACTCGTGCTCGGTGGCTTTGCGGCGCTAGGTGTTGCTTGGGTCGATAAAGTTTCACGTTTCCTATTTTCGTTAATGATTCTATTGCTCGTGGTGGTGGTATTATTTTTATTGCCCGAAGTCAGTATTGCTAGCATGGCAACGGGTGCGATTGCCGAGTCGATGACCAGCAATTGGATGGCGGCAATTCCCGTGGTGTTTACTTCGTTTGGTTTCCACGTCTGTATCGCCACCTTAGTGCGTTATCTTGATGGCGATGCGGTATCACTGCGTAAGGTGTTGTTAATCGGCTCGACTATCCCACTTGCTTGTTATGTTCTGTGGTTATTGGTGACTTTAGGCACAGTAGGCGGATATGAGGTGAATAGTTTTGAAGGTTCACTACCTTCACTCGTCACGGCATTACAGGATATTGCTCATACGCCTTGGATCAGCAAATGTATTTCATTATTCGCTGATTTAGCCTTAGTGACCTCATTCCTCGGTGTGACCTTAAGTTTATATGACTTTATCGCCGAATTAACTCGCGCCAAAGAAACGTTTGCCGGCCGTATTCAAACTTGGTTACTGACCTTTATTCCGCCTGTTTTGTGTGCCTTGTATTTGCCTGAAGGCTTTGTGGCGGTACTGGGATTTGCGGCCGTACCATTGGTCGTGATGATCATCTTCTTGCCAATTGTTATGGCACTGCGTCAACGTCAGTCGCAGCTTGGGGGTTATCAAGTGTCTGGCGGATCTTTTGCGTTAGTCATTGCTGGCTTGTTAGGTGCCGTGATTGTGGGTGCTCAGCTATTTGTTGGGATCTAATTCATTGCAATAGGTGGTTTTTTTTAGCGAACGCGGCTGAGTAACTTTGATTAAATGTATTTGCTTTGTAAGCGAGTTTTTCAGAGTCTGTTATAGAGAGTGTCGCATGTGATAAAGTCAGGCCTCGGCCTGACTTTTTGCTTTTTAGGTTTTAAAGCAAGTGATGCTGGGTTTTAGCACAGTTATTTAAAATTAAAACAACGCTATTAAAACGAGAAAATGGCCCAGCTTGCGCGTGGCTTCATTCACATAAAACGGACTTAACACAATGAAAAAATGGTTACTCACAGTTGCCGTGGCCGCTAGTTTTGGCGCACAGGCTGACGAAGGTATGTGGCAGCCCCATCAACTGCCTGCTATGGCTGATGAGCTGAAAGCAAAAGGCCTTGAAATTGATGCAAAATCGATTTCTAAACTCACCGAATTCCCGATGAATGCAGTGATAAGCCTTGGCGGTTGCACTGCATCATTTGTATCGCCAAAGGGCCTAGTCGTGACTAACCATCACTGTGCCTATGGAGCGATTCAATACAACTCCACTCCTGAGAAAAATCTGCTGCAGGATGGTTTTTTAGCTAAGACCTTCGCCGATGAGTTACCTGCGACCCCTGGCTCACGTGTCTATGTGACTGAAGATGTCACTAATGTCACTGAGCGAGTTAAAAACGGGCTTGAAGGTAAAGTGGGCAGCGCCTTCTATCAAGGCGTTGAAAGCCAAGAGAAAGCCTTAGTTGCTGAATGTGAAAAAGAAGATGGTTACCGTTGCCAAGTGTATAGCTTTCACGGTGGTCTCGAATATTATCTGGTTAAACAACTGGAAATCCGTGATGTGCGTTTAGTCTATAACCCAGCCGCGAGCGTGGGTAAATACGGCGGCGACGTAGACAACTGGATGTGGCCACGTCACACAGGCGATTTTTCTTTCTACCGTGCTTATGTCTCTAAAGCGGGTAAACCCGCAGAGTTTAGTGCTGACAACGTGCCTTATGAGCCAAAAAGTTTCTTAAAAGTATCGGCTAAAGGTGTGAGCGAAGGTGATTTTGTGATGGTGGCAGGCTACCCAGGTCGCACCAACAGATATCGCACAGCCACTGAAGTTCAAAATGAGTTTGAGTGGGCTTATCCCGAAGGCAAAATGCTGCGTGAACGCTTTATTGAAATCATTAAAGAAACCGCGCCAGAGGGCAGCGACGAGCGTATTAAGTACGAGAGTCAAATTGCTGGCCTTGCAAATTACGCGAAAAACTTCACTTCTATGATCGAGTTTTACGGTAAATCAACCATGTTGGCCGACCGTAAAGCCCTCGAAGCTAAGCTTGCGGCGTGGATAGCCAAAGACAGCAGTCGTGAAGCGAAATACGGTAAAACCTTAGCGGAATTAGATGCCTTGATTGCCAAAGGCAAAACGCATCAAGAGCGTGACATGATCTTAAGCTATATAGGCAGTACGACTATGTTGCCGACGGCGCGCAGCTTATATCGCCTCGCGAACGAGAAACAACTGCCAGATATGCAGCGTGAACCTGGCTTCCAAGATCGTGATATGACACGTCTAAAAGCCAGCATGGAGCGTATCGACCGTCGTTATGCGCCAAGCGTTGATAAAGCGGTATTGCTCGACATGCTAAAACGCTACGCCGCACTGCCAGAAGATCAGCGCCTACCCGCATTGGATAAAGCCTTTGGTATCGATAAAAAGTTTAGTGAAGCTAAGCTTTCGAAAACCTTAGATAAAATGTACGCCAAAACTGAGTTAGGTAAGAAAGATGTTCGTCTGGCGTGGATGGATAAATCCGTTGCCGATTTTAAAGCCTCTAAAGATCCTTTCATTCAATTCGCTGTCGCTATGTATGACACAGATATGGCTGAAGAAAAGAAAGAAAAAGAATTAGCGGGTGAACTAATGAAGGTGCGTCCGCAATATATGGATGCCATTATTGCTTATAACCTAGAGCAGGGTAAGCCTGTGTATGCCGATGCTAACTCAAGCTTACGTGTCACAGTTGGCCATGTGAAAGGCTATTCGCCAAAAGACGGTTTAGTGGCCGTGCCATTCACTCGCCTTGAAGGCATAGTGCAAAAGGACACGGGTGTTGACCCATTCGATGCACCGAAGAAAGAGTTAGAGCTGATTAAGCAGAAGCAATATGGTGATTTCTATATGAAATCAATAGATTCTGTACCAGTAAACTTTTTATCAACTTTAGATACTACTGGCGGAAATTCTGGCTCACCGACCTTAAACGGCCGCGCTGAACTCGTCGGCCTATTGTTCGACGGTGTGTATGAAAGCATTATCGGCGGTTGGGCATTTGATAATGAAATTAACCGTTCTATTCATGTCGACAGCCGTTATATGCTGTGGGTAATGAAGTATTTAGATCATGCCGACAACCTATTAGCCGAGATGGAAATCGTTAAGTAATCCATTGCCGCATCAGCAATGGTGCGGCCTATAATGGCAGTGAATTTGGATTATCAGCATTCAAGTGCGATTTAGTGCTCTTTGAATGCAGCCATAACAAGATAATAAAAAAGCGATAAACTCACTGGGTTTATCGCTTTTTTATTGTGTGAAAGTAATGGCTGCTGATAGCTGTTGATATAGCAGTTTTGATAGGTGCACCAGGGCATTACTCACCTTTTTATTATTGGTGTAACCTGTGGATTTAACGGCCTTACGCTGCACGCTTTGGGACATAAATGCGTTAGATTTAATGCACTAAAGGTGAGTAATAGCATTAGCAAAGTTATGGTAACCAGATTAGTTTACACTGACCCCGCATATTCGTTGGCTGATATCCACTAACGCAGGCTTGCCATGGTGCTTGCTCACCGACACGCAGCAAGTCCCTCCCTGGATGCTCGACCGCCCCGTCCATGGGGCGGACGGTCGTCTCGCTAATCACCATGGAACGCCCGCTTAGCATCGGTGTCGCCTGTTTGTTTTAAAGCAGAGATGTGACTCGTTTTTGGACAGAAGCTTGATAGAGTTATTGTACTAGTCGATAGTAATACTTATTAGATTTTGTAGGGCTAGTGAAGGAATCTAACTGATGCCCTCATTCCATTGACCATCACATGCGTTACTCGCAGTGGTTTTATAAAAGCAACCTATTAGGTAGGCGCTGGTTTATAAGTGACTTGGCTTTTCTGTTCAGTCAACTAGAAAGAACTATTTTCGTAGATGAAGCTGAAGTTTTTCACTATTCCCTGCTCATTTCATTGATTACAGTGGCTGCTGGAACGTAATATATTAATTAAGTAACACATAACACTCCCTGTACCCAATAGACTGTATCCGAGACACTTTTTATTAAGTTAAGTGATGTGTACATCGTCAAGGAAAGTAAGCATAAACTAAATATTTTTACTTGATAGGTACTAAATTCATCTCTTTTCTTACTGCTATCTGGCACGTTGAATGATTTTGCTACTAGTTGACCATACATTATTGAAGTAGCAAGTGAAAAGTCGGTCAGTTTTATGAAGCTAAGAAGATCACCACCAATCCACTTTATGATAAATAATATCAGCAGTGGCAGCACGATGAACATCACCTCCTTTTTGGCTGGTTCATAATTTCTATTGGTCATCGGCTAAGCCTAAATCACCTTGCGTTAATATTTCTTCTTCGGGAACTACTCTAATCACTTCTATGATCTCATAGGTATATGATTTTTTATTTTTACCAGGTTTATTGGTTTGGGTGTATTTTGCCTTAACCTCTAGTCCATCACCTGGCCATATCTGAACCCTTCGTTTTTTAAAGTCGTCTAACCACTTTACACATGACATTTTCGCTGTAATCTTACGGCCGTTATGCGATTTTCTTTCAAATTCCCAGTTAAGTTCATCTTGATAGGCTGGTCGTCTTAAAGTCAAAATTTCGCTGTTTATATGCATAACTTCACAGTTTTCAAATATTGCTTCAGCATCACGTGGACAAGAGAAAGTTGGACTTAAAGGTACCATATTTTCAAACCGTCCAACTTCGACCTTATCGTTTTCATGAAGGTTTTTCTGAGCCTTGTCTAACTTATGAAGTGCATCAGCAATATGGTAAAGGTTACCGTCATTTTTACAGATAATTTTAAGCATTTCAGGATCATTAGCTGCAATAGAGTAAACTTCATCAGCGAACTGTCTAACATCACTTTCAGAATCAACTTTGCCAACACAGGAGATTTTTCTTTCGATTCCATTAGCTATTAGATCAAAAAGTTTACCAGTGCTAACTCCGTTAACACACTTGCTGACAGTTTTTCCAATATCAGCAATGAGTGATCCACTGCGAGTTTCATTTAAAGTAGATGAGATTTTCAATTCACTACTGTAGCCATGAAGAAATGCAGCCTGAAGCTCATTAAACCCTTCAACATAAAGTGCCATAGCCTTAAATATTCTCTCTGGGCAATCGGCACTTGTGTCATAGTTAATTCGTAACGAGTAGACTGTAGACATTAAAGTTCCCTATTTACTATCTATACAACTGTATGGTGATAGATTATCACGCACTTATTATATGTCAAAGAAAAACAATTAGTTAGCATAACTATCCTTGCAGGTGGTCATAAGCCTTGTGTAAGCAGTTTGACGACTTAAGAGAAATTAGCTTTCTGAATCTACAGCGAACTTATTAGCAGTTTATCTGTCTTTTTTGTGGCTAAGTTTATTGGCCACCGTTCTAGATTTGTTATTGCAAAACATGTGAAATGAGAGAATCTATGGCAAACCAAAATGAATATACCTCGATTGAGCAACAACGTTAACTCATTTCGGGGCAATATCTTTTTAGCTAAACGAGTAGCGAGGGGGTTAGTTAAGATTGGCATTGTTGCACCAGTGACCGTTGGCGACATGGATGTCGCCGTCGAGCCTATATGGATATATTCACGGCGTGTCACTGGGGAAGCAATGTCAATTAATGTGTAATGCGCGTAGCTCAACTGTCTTGCTTTGGGGCATAAGAGAGTTAACTGCAGATGGCTGCTATTGGCAGAAATCAGAAGGTCTAATGTAGATATTCCATCCGTAATTATCTTCGGTTTTTTAGTTTACGCTGTAACCAGTGCCGTTTTAAGCGCTGTGGTTTCCTGTGGTGTTAGTGGCCGCATTTGCCCTTCTTGTAATTCAGCAGATGCTAATTCGCGTAAATTCAGCGCCATTATGGCAATGCGCTCAAGATCGATAACGCGATATCCGAGTGCCTTGGACATCCTACGAATTTGTCGATTTAATCCCTGAGTCAGCACGATTTCAAAGCTGTCCGAACTGAGGCGGCGGACTTGGCAGGGCAGGGTTTGCAGGTCTTTATAACGCACTCCACTGGCCATTTGTTCAATAAAATCATCTGCGAATGGCCTATCGAGGCGCACATGGTAGGTTTTGCTGTGGGCAAAACTGGGGTGCATCAGTTTATGGGTCAGCTCACCATCGTTAGTTAACAGCAGTAGGCCGCGGGAGTCCTTATCGAGTCTGCCGACGGGGTAGAGTCTTGGTGCTTTGGGAAGTAGGTGTATGAGGCTCGTTTCATCCTGCTCAAGCAGACGGCAATCTGTGCCCACAGCTTTGTTAAATACCCAATAGGCGAATGTTTCGGCTTTAGTGATAGGTTTGCCATCAAACTCAATACTGTCGAGGCAGTGTAATGACTCGTCTAAACAGATGGGATCTGTGTGGCGGGCGATACCGCCATTGAGTGTGATGCGCCCGGCCTCAATCAAACGGCAGGCTTCACGGCGTGAGCCTATGCCACACTGGGCGAGGTATTTTGCTAAGCGCATGGATTACCCTAAAGTATTTGGCGTTCTTGGGCGCGATGATACAGTATTTTTGATAGGCGCCGCATTGCAAAGGCTAGGCTTAAACACCAAATGATACTCAAGTTAGTTTGGAGCCACATATTGGCTGAAACAGTACAAAAGTGTGTTTGGGGCACACAGGGAGGGAAATCCAATATTGTCCAATCTAATTGCAGGGTTAAACTCACTGCACTACAAAAGCTGATCAGGCTCAAATAGAACAGTGGCTTTGGGCAAATAAACCGAGGCACTATCCCCGCTATAATCACAAGGCTGTGTAAGATAAGGGTGCTTAATAGATAACTCGTTGAAACTATTCTGTGTATGCTCAAAAAATTAATGGGGAATATTCCCATCAAAATCACAGAGACTCCTACCCAAGCACCTGTAAGTGCTATGCATTGGCTGAACGTATCCAGTTTTAGTAAGTAGAGCCCGGTCATTGAAATGAGTATGCAGAGTCCTGCAGCCAATAAGCTTAAATTAAACACATAAGCGAGGGGTGAGTTGATATAGTTACCTAAAAAATCAGCTCGTATTTGTAAGACTTGAACTCCAATGTTTTGATATTCAGCATAAATAGCAATTAAAACTCCAGAAGCACTAATAAAGGCTGCGCCTACAATCAACCATGTAATAAGACGATGTAGATCGTAATAACTTGGTTCTTGGTGATAAAGAGGATTCATGGAGACTAAAAATATGCTGATGGGATATGACCACATTGAATGCGGTAACTTGCCTGAATTGTTTAATGAAGGCAAGCGAGTTGATGCTTTTTCGTCAAAAGAGGGCTTTAAAATGACAAGGAACGCCTAGTGCGTTCCTTGTCATAAACGTTAGATTTTACTCATGCGACTCAAATATCATTTAGTGTCGTTTGCGGAAAATTACAATCGCAACAGCCACTACGGCTAAAATCATACAGTACCAAGCGTGTGATACCGCTGCTAATGGCGTGATGCTAAAGGTCGAAGCAATCAAGAGTGCCTGTGCACCATACGGGATCAAACCTTGGATAATACAGGCGAAAATATCGAGTATGCTGGCGGCACGTTTTGGACTCACGCCATGCTTCTCTGCTAAGTCTTTTGCAATATCACCCGTCACCACGATAGAAACCGTGTTGTTAGCCACACAAGAGTTAGTCACTGCGACTATACCTGCCATACCTAGCTCAGCTGCACGGCATGAAGCTTCACCTTGCGCCTTAGAGAAACGAGTGATCAGCTTTTCAATCTGTTTACTCACAAAGGCAAGACCACCTTGCTGCTGCATGAGTGCGGCTAAACCACCCACTAGCATAGACAGAATGAAAATCTCCTGCATATTGCTAAAGCCAGCATAAATATCTTTACCGAATTGGATCACGCCGTAATCCATAGTAAACAGGCCGGTTGCGCCCGCTAATAAGATACCTAAGGTCAAGACCACAAATACGTTCAGACCCGCCACGGCTAAGATCAAAATGGTCAGATAAGGAATGACCTTAATAAGATCGATATTCTGCGTTGCTAATTCTGCTTGGCCTTGTCCGGCAAATACAAAGGCGATTAAGGTTAGCAGTGATGCGGGGATAGCGAAAATCAAATTTTCACGAAATTTATCTTTCATATCACAGCCTTGGGTGCGCGTAGCTGCAATTGTGGTATCGGAAATAATCGACAAGTTGTCACCAAATAGGGCGCCAGACATCACGGCTCCCGCCATCAGTGCATAGTCGATTTGCGCTTGGTCGGCTACGCCTAGGGCGATGGGAGCGACAGCCGCGATTGTCCCCATAGAGGTTCCCATGGCCGTTGCGATAAAAGCGGCAATCACGAAGAAACCAGGTAGTAACAGGTTCGATGGTATTAACGATAAACCAAGAGCAACAGTAGCATCGACGCCGCCAGTGGCTTTAGCGACTGCAGCGAAGGCGCCTGCAAGTAAGTAAATTAAACACATAGCAATAATATTGCTGTGACCAATACCGCCAATAAAGGTATCAATCGATTGATTTAATTTCTGTTTTGATAAAATCAACGCCAGAATGATTGCAGGTAAAATAGCGATAACGCTGGGTAATTGATAGAAGGCAAAGTCGACACCTTGGCTTTGGAAATACACACCCGCGCCAATGAAAAGACCAAGGAAAACAAATAATGGCAACAGGGCAATAAAAGATGCCGGGCTGTGCTGTGCTGCTGTTGGATTGCTCAAATGTTATCTCTCTTTCGCTTAGGGTTTTTCCGCAGGATCCTTGGCAGTCAAACTCGCTTAAATTCAGTGTTGCCTCGGCATCGTATCCTAGCAACTTGAGGCAAAGCATATTTGATCCCTGATAACCTGTCAATTTAGACGTCTAGATGTTTTTACTTCCGTTGTGATCGCTAGGTTATTAATAGGTTGTATAAGATGAAAATTAGTCTTTATTTTAATTACTAATCAATAATTTACCTGTTTTCATTTAGATTGAGTTAGAGGGTTTATATCTGATTTAGCGTGTATTTCAACTGAACGGAATAGCGTAAAATTTAAGCAGATGACTGGTGTGATGGAGTAAGCCGGCTATTTATTGCTCCATTTAGTTTGAGTTGTTGGTGGGTAAGCCAGCATAAATAGCGTAAATGATGAGTGGCATTAATCAATAGGGCTCATTTGGGGACGTATTGACTTAGTTCGCTTGTGCAGCGTTGTGATAGCAATGATAAGTCAAATAACTTTAATAAAACCTTAATAAGCAATCTATTGTTTTTAAATATAAAACAGTTTCAAGCATCTAAAATCCCCATAAAAACTAATGGCAACAATTTGTATTGAAGTAGAGACTTTAATAGAATCCGCACAAATTATGTTAATTGCTCTTAGTGCTTTGTTTAAATTTAACTGGATGAAGCGTTTATTGCTGATCCCTCAGATCTTCCTACTACAGTGGGTATTATCATGATACGTCGCGCTAAGCCATTACTCGGAACGCTGGTGGAAATCGCTGCCGAGTCACTGCCAAATCAAAGCGGTGAGGTACTACTTAAAGATAAAGCATTGGAAGCGGCTATTAGCGCGGCTTTTTCGCGTGTGACCCATATTGGGCGGTTGCTGAGCTTCCATCAACAGGACAGCGAGTTAAATCAGTTAAATCGGCAGCCGGGAATTTGGGTAACGTTAAGCCAAGATAGTTTACGAGTGCTCAAGTTGGCTAAGGGGCTGGGTAAGGCGAGCAACAACTTATTCAATTGTACCGTTGGCGGCGAAATGATGTCTCGCGGCGCTTTGCCTGCTTACCTTGGTATGCCATTGTTATTGCAAGGTGACTGGCAAGATATTGAAATAAAAGGTAATCAAGCGCGATTAGCTAGACCGCTAATTTTAACCTTAGATGGTATAGCTAAAGGTTATGCGGTTGATATGGCAGTGAGTGAGCTGCGTCGCGCTGGCGTGAGCGGAGGTTGGGTCAATGCGGGTGGCGATTTAAAAGTTTTTGGCAGTGCATCTTTAAATGTAGTGTGCCGCGGTCCATTAGGAGCGAGCCAAAAGCTTTGCGTTAGCAATATGGCGCTCGCCAGCTCAAGGGTCTCACAAACCTTAAGTCATGATTACCCTGCACTATTACTGCCAACTGGCAATGTTGCCGATACGAACATCGATGCTGAAAGCGAGCGTATTGTTAGTGTGAGAGCCTCTTTTGCTTGGCGCGCCGATGCGTTAACGAAAGTCGCTGGCTATCTTAATCCCGACTTGGCCGCTGAAAAAATTGCTCACTTGGGTGGGCAATTAGTCAGTTTTGATTGATGTATCTTTTGGTTGTTTTACAGCTTTTGCAGATGATTGAATTAGAAATTCAATCATTACTGTGAGTTAACGTTAAGCAGTTAGTACTGTTATTCGCACTTTAACGGGTGAATCGATACAACTTGGGTTTCGTTACCGTTATTTGCAACTTGCATACGGTTGTGGGCTTTTATTGTCTTCAAGCTTTGCTTGGTATTATTTCCATTAAAAAGAGTGCCTACATTGGGCACTCTTTTCGTTTCAATAGCTTATCGCTAACTATGTGTCGTTAGTCATTTATCTTAAGCGACTTTAAATCGCGCAACTTCTTTTTGTAGGTTGCTGCAAATGGCTTTAGTGTTGACGACTATTTGCTGAGTCTCTTGAATGACTAAGTTGCAGTATCTTGTTTTATCGGATAATTCGGTCAAGTTACGATTAATTTCTTCGGTCACATGGGTTTGCTCTTCGGTCGCAGTCGCCGTTTGAGTGGACATCTCACTGACCTTAGAGGTGGAGTTTAGAATTTCATCTAATGCATCTTGGGTCTGGCTGGCGAGGGTCACGGTTGATGTGGTCAGGCTAGCTCCCGATTCAATGCTTTTAACCGCATCATTTACTCCGCGTTGCAACTCTTCAATCATGCGCTGAATATCTTGGGTTGAGGTTTCGGTACGACTCGCCAGTGTACGTACTTCATCGGCAACTACGGCAAAGCCACGGCCCTGTTCGCCAGCGCGCGCCGCTTCAATGGCCGCGTTAAGGGCAAGGAGGTTAGTTTGCTCAGCGATTGAGCGGATCACATCAAGCACTGAGGCAATATTGGCAGAATTGACTGAAAGTTTTTCAATAACTGTCACTGCATTTTTAACTGATTCAGACAGTTGCTGAATATGATTAACGGACTGGGCGAGGATATTCTTACCCTCTACTGTTTGGTCATTCACCTTAGTGATTTCGGTGGCAGTATGAAGAGCGTTACTGGCGACTTCTCTTACGGCTGCACTCATTTCATTTACTGCTGTGACAATAGTATCGACAAACTGCTCTTGTTCATGGCTGATGTTGATTGTGGTAGCTGACTTAGTTGCAAGGCTTTCAACGGTTTGGCTCACATCTTTAGTTTGACCAATAATCGAGATGACCATTTGCTGTAGCTGCTCTACAAATAAGTTAAATGCATGGGCGAGCTCGCCGATTTCATCCTGACGTGTGATAGGGATCCTTTGGGTTAAGTTACCGTCACCATCGACAATGTCATTGATCCTGCTAGTGATATCTTCAATTGCATTGACTATGATTTTAGGGCCGAAGTAGGCAATCAACAGCGCCACAATGGCGACTAAGCTTGCTATCGTTAAGGATATTTGGGTTTGGGTGGTTGCCTGTTCCGTTGCTTGTAAATCTAGCTCTTTTACTCTGTTATCGGCGGCTTCGCCCGCGGCATTGTAGATATCTCTTAATGCCTTAAATTCTTGCTTGGATTTGGTTTCGTGGAGTTGTTTCGCGCGTTCAAAATCATTACTTTTGACGGCATTAATGACCTCTGATGAGGCTTGATACCAGAGAGAAAACTGCGCCTCAAAGCCATTAGTTGATTGCAGTACTTGCAGGTGATCTGTAAGGATTTTTTTAAATTCGCCCATTCTGTCACGGGCTTGATCGACATTCTCTTGCCAGTTATCAATCTCACTCTTGCGATTATCGGCAGATAATTCTTCCCTCAATAACACTTCTTCACTTAGCTGCGCTTGATAAAGGTCGCGATCTGCATTGAGAATTGCCGAAATTGCGGGATTAAATAACTGACTAAATTCCTGCATCTGTTTCACAGTAGCACGGCTTTGCATAGCATCGGTGACTGCCATGACAATGAGGGCTGTCGCCATAATGGCAAACATCAGTGAAAACTTAACGCGAATACTGTTAAACATAGGACGATCTCCATTAATAACTTAATAAATAGCTTAGCCGTTATTTATAGAATTGCCTTTGCGTGCAGCAGATTGCGATGGGATTTTGTACGCATTGAAATAAGCGAAACCGCCTTGGTCACTATTACCAAGGCGTTGACGCATTACTTTGGATTATTCAGGACAAGCTAGGGTAGGGATGACTTTAGGCTTAGGTTTTATCTGCACTAGCATGACGCCAATAATGACCATAGAACCGCCAATATAATGATAAATGGCTAAGGTTTCATCTAGGATGATGGCCGCCAGTATCGCCGCAATAATAGGCATTAAATTAAAGAATACGCTGGTGCGATCGGCGCCGAGTTTGCTTATGCCATTGATCCAAGCCCACGGCGCTAAAAGTGAGGCAGCGATAGCAGCGTAAAGTATCAGTGGTGCCGATTGGGCACTGATCGCTATGCTGGGACTCGTAAACAGCAGTGGCGTCAGCATGAATACGGCTATGAGTCCTTGAATATAAACCGATTCCCAAGTCGGTAGTGGCAGTTGCCAGCGTTTCAGTAATACGCCATAGAGCGCATACACAAAGGCGCTAAAGAGCAACAGTAAATCACCTTGAGTCACGCCGATGGCAAGGTTCATCATATCGCCGTGACTGAGCATAAAAATCAATCCAAATAGCGAGATTAAGGTGCCACCAAAGGCTAACGGTGATAATTTTTGCTTGAGTAATGGCACGGCTAAAAACAGACTGATCATAGGCACGAGAGAGGTGATTAATGCCATATTTGTTGCCGTGGTGGTAGCCGCCGCAAAATAGGCCAAACTCTGGTTTAGCACCATACCTAACAAAGCCAAAGTAGCAAACTTAGGTAACAAAGGTAGTATCACTTGGCGTTTTTGCCAGACGCGACTTGCGACAAAGGGGGTTAACAATAACATAGCGAAAAACCAACGGTAAAATGCTATGGCTTCAGGATCGATAATCCCAAATGAGAGCTTGTTGACTATCGAATTGCCTGCCCAAATTAATACGGCCAACAGGGGGAACAAATACAGCATGGTCTTGCCTTTAGGTACTGGCTAAAGTGACTGGCCATAGTTTATGGCTTATCACTTAAGCATCCAGATAATAGATTAGTGGCTATTATCCATGGTCGGTTATGATATAAATATCGCTTATCAGACAAGGTCAGTTCCTCTACGGACAAGCGTAATCTGGGTTAGCGATTTCGTTTGAGTTTTTTGGACCACCATAGCTTTGAGGGCATCAAAATGCGCACGGTTTACCATCCGCTCACGGCAGAGCAAGAGCCTGCTGCAGATATCTTCTTCAACTATGAAGCTTTCCTGCCAAATACGGTAACGCCAAAACATCAACATGTTTGGGGGCAACTGCAGTTAATCAGCGGTGGAATTATGGAGTTACATGCTGCAGGGCAACGGTTTTTATCGCCGTCACAATATGCGATTTGGGTTCCTGCGGGGATAGAACATGAAAGTTACACTCGGCGCAGTATTCATTATTGCTCGATGAATATAGTTGCCGAGCGGGCTGCGGCTTTTCCCATAGAGACCTGTCTTTTAGCCGTGACATCCATTGCCCAATCGATCGTTAACGATCTGCGGGAACGGCAAGTCACTGTGGCAGAAACTGCGGCGGATAAGCGACTGGTTGAGGTTTTGCTCGATCAGCTGACCTTGGGTAAAGCTCTACCGCAATTTCTGCCCACCGTTTCAGATAAACTGTTACAGCCGTTGTTGCAGGCACTTGAAGCCGACCCTGCGAGTTCGAAAACCTTTAAATCTTGGGCCAGTGAATTACATACCACAGAGCGTACCTTAGCTCGTCGCTGCCAAGAGGTTCTGGGGATGAGTTTTACTGAGCTAAGACAAAGGCATAAGTTTATCTATTCATTACATCTATTACGTCAGGGACTTGCGATCAAAGAAGTGGCATTGACGCTCGGCTATAACCAAACTTCGCCTTATATCGTGATGTTTAAAAAATATGCTCAGTGCTCACCTGAGCAGTATCGCCGCCGATTGTGATTGAGTGGCTGATGGAGCAAGGCTTAATAAAGGCGAGATAATGAGATCCTATGCGAAAGTCGCGCTAGATGATGCACTAAAAATATTGGGGGAAACTGTGAAATAAGATAGGGTGCTAAAGTATTAACACCCTATTTTCGGCCTATTTAAAGAGAGGATTTAAGGTTTTTTACAGAGTTAGATAAGTTAGTCGGAAGCCTTTTGGCGGTTCCGTTTATCTTGACGCTTCTCTTTTAAGGTTTTCATTGGCGGTTTTTTGTTTTTTTCTTTACTCATAGATATAAACTCCAAAGTGAAGGTTACTATCCGAACCCGCGCCGCAAATCGGTTTCGATAGTTGGGCTCAATTTTTTATTTCAGGCTTTAATTGAGACGGTTTATTTATAAAGAGTATAAAAATAAATTTAACGATTGAGGCGCCGTGCTAAACCTCTTAACCCCTTTGCTGTTTACTCTAAAGCGCTGCCATGACTTATACGTAAATAGTTGCAAAGAGTCGTTAATTGTAGTGTTAAACTTATCTAAAGTGTCTCTTTAATAAATATCGCGGCCAGTTAATGACTTCAAAATAACATTCCCTCTAATGATATTATGTTGAAAATGCCGCTATAAGCCGCCGCTAATAGCGAGTTCAAAGCATGTTGCCACTGAATTGAACATGCTTTATTTTAAAATGCTTACAGCCTAATAATCATATTTTTTAAAATTTCTGAAATGTTGTCAAGTAGCAATACTCAATAGCTATTTACAAAAAGTATGCCCAAATGATTTTTTCTATACAGACTTTTTAGGTTGTTTTTTCGTTAAACTGACATCTTTAATCATAAACAGAACTGGTTTGCCTAAAATGCTCACCTCTGCCAGTTCGCCCTTTGATAACCCAAGTAAGCTGACGCCTAAATCTGATATGACAGAGAAACGTCCTGCACTGGGTTTATGCCTTGGTGGATACACGAGTTCAATTTGGTACTCTTGCTGATCCTGCAGATTAACTAAGTGAATTTCTCGTCCCACAGTCACTTTATCACTCGTCGTATCATGCTTTAGCTGCTCAAGCTTACTAATCACGCCTGCCAAAGCCGTTGGGCGTAGAGAGGCATTAAAACTGTTTTGTAAATAATAGGTTTCAGTTTTTAGAATAAAATTCTGGAAAAGACCACTAAAAAAAGAATATGCCATTGCCGCCTCTGAAATAACAAAGTTAAAATATAAGCATAGAAATTAAAATGAGTATTACTCTGTGCTTATTTCACAAGAAGTTATAATTCTGCCGAGCGCGAGTGACGCTCGGCTTAGACTGGGAATTTGAGCGAGAGGCGGATTGAGCTTACTGAACTAGATGTGTTAGCTAACACATGGGAAAATAGTGATGAAAATGCAGTGCTAAACATAGTGTTACATCTCCAGTCAAAAGTTGATATTCGATTGATTATTTATTTTTTTGTATATCGATTTAGTATATCGGTCTTGCCATTAACTAAATCTTGCCATTAACTAAATAAGTAATTGCTTGGCTGATACCATAGGTCAAGTAAAAATATAAAGCAAGCCTAACTAAGCTAATCTTGCTGAATATACTGATAACAGTAAAGTTGGATTTAACATTGTTTTAACTTTGCCACATTGGGGGTTAGTCTTCGTCAATTTAATGCTAGCACTCGTAAAGTAAACTGAGCACTTGTTAATTTGGCGCAAATTAATTCAACCATTGAATATTCTAGTGCATTGTTGCTAGATGCTATGGGCACTAACTGAATTAAGCCTTAATATAAGCTTCTAAAGTCAATATTTACTTAGGTTGTTAAGCCCGCACCTTTTAAAAGTATTTTGATACACATAGAGACGAGGAACAGACAGCTTACGCTCGTACACCAAATCAGCACTAACCAGCCGAGTCGATAGGCGAGGGATTTCGTTTGGGTCGTCATGTTGATCTCCTGCATATGTAAAGTCATCTAAGGTGAATCAGCGACCTAAGCCAAGTTAGCTTAGGTCGCGTTTTGGGAAGCCTCTTCTTTTATCTGAGTCATGGCTAGTGATAGCCTGCATCCTTGGTCACTTTGCCGCGGAACACGTAGTAGCTCCAAAAGGTATAAACCAAAATCAGCGGGATGATCATCAGGGCGCCGACGAGCATAAAGCTCAGGCTGCTGTCGGGGGCTGCTGCCTGCCAAAGGCTGATGTTGGGTGGAATAATGTGTGGCCAGATGCTGATCCCTAAGCCACTAAATCCTAAGAAAATCAGCCCTAGAGTGAGTAGGAATGGCTGATAGTTATCATCACGATTTAGGGATTTTATCAAGGCCCAACTGCAGGCTAATACCAGTATTGGCACTGGGGCGAAGTAGAATAAATTCGGTAAACTAAACCAGCGCAGGGCAATATTGGGTTGCACGAAGGGGGTCCATAAACTGACTAAACCTATGGTCATCAACAGGCATAATGTCAGTGCTTTGCCGAGTTGTTGCATGGTCGTTTTAAGCTCGCCTTGGCATTTTTTTACTAACCAAGTCGCGCCGAGCAGAGCATAGGCCAGCATAAGGCCAAATCCACAGAAAAGTGAGAAGGGCGTTAACCAATCGAAACTACTGCCGCTAAATTGTTGGTTACTCACCGAAATGCCGGAGATAAACGCCCCCAGCACTACGCCCTGTGAAAAGGTGGCCGTGATAGAGCCAAACATAAACGCTTTATCCCAGAATGGTTTAGCTTCTGCACCCGACTTAAATCTAAACTCAAATGCCACGCCGCGAAAAATCAATGCCAGCAGCATGATGAGCAGCGGTATGGTTAGCGCTTCGAGCACTATGGCATAGGCGAGGGGAAATGCACCGAGCAGGCTGGCGCCGCCGAGCACTAACCAGGTTTCATTACCATCCCAAACGGGGGCGACGGTATTGACCATAATATCCCTGTCGTCCTCATCGTGAATGAAGGGAAACAGTATGCCGATGCCGAGATCGAAGCCATCCATCACGATATACATTAAGGTGGCAAAAATGATGATCCCGAACCAAATCAAGGGTAGATCGAATTCCATGGTGAGCCCTTAAATATGTTTTAGATTGAATAAGTAAAATTAGATTCATTTACTTTAAAATTAATGGCTTGTTGCCGCGATATCTGGCCCTTTGCGGATGAGTCGCATCATATAGCGATAACCCACGCCGAAGATGCCGCAGTAACTGACGATGAAAATCCCTAGGCTGATACTCAAGTGGGTTACGCTGTGGGAAGACACGGCATCCTGCGTGCGCATCAATCCTTGGATCACCCAAGGTTGACGGCCAAGTTCGGTAGTGAACCAGCCTGCCAGTGTGGCGAGCAATCCGGCGGGGCCGAGCACCAATACAAATCGCAGAAAGTGTTTGTTGCTGTAGAGGCTGCCTTTGCGCCTGAGATAAGCACTCCACAGTCCAGCAAAAATCATCAATAAGCCTAAGCCGACCATGAGCCTAAAACTCCAAAACACTAACAGCACATTGGGTCTGTCCTCGGCGGGATACTCAGTCAAGGCTGGCACTTGTTTGCTTAAATCATGTTTTAAGATCAGGCTCGCCAGCCCTGGGATTTCGAGACTGAAGTGGTTTTTCTCTGCGTCCATATCGGGAATCGCAAACAAGATAAGCGGTGTGGGTTTGTCACCCTCATTACGCCAATGGCCTTCCATTGCCGCGACTTTTACTGGTTGATATTCAAGGGTATTTAAACCATGAAAATCACCAATTAGAGCTTGCAGCGGCGCGACAATTAACGCCATCCACATCGCCATAGACAACATCTTGCGGATAGCGGGCGTGTCGTTACCTTTGAGTAAGTGCCAAGCCGCCGATGCGCCCACAAAGAAAGCCGATGAAATAAAGGCCGCCACTGTCATATGGGCTAAACGATAGGGAAATGAAGGGTTAAACACTATCTGAAACCAATCCACTGGAATAACGCGATTGTTCACGATTTCAAAACCTTGGGGCGTCTGCATCCAGCTGTTTGAAGCTAAGATCCAAAAGGTTGAGATAATAGTGCCCGTGGCGACCATACAAGTGGCGAAGAAATGCAGGTTTTTGCCTACCTTCTGCTGACCAAATAGCATGACCCCCAGAAAACCCGCTTCGAGGAAGAAGGCGGTGAGGACTTCATAGGTGAGTAGCGGCCCTGTTACGCTGCCCGCGAAGGCGGAAAAAGCACTCCAATGGGTACCAAATTGATAGGCCATCACTATGCCTGAGACCACGCCCATGCCAAAGTTTATGGCAAAAATCTTCGACCAAAATTGATAGAGTTGTTGGTAAACCTCATTCGCTGTTTTCAGCCATAAACCTTCTAATACTGCTAGATAGGTGGCGAGGCCGATAGTGATGGCAGGGAAAATAATGTGAAAAGAGATGGTAAAAGCAAATTGGATCCTAGCGAGTACTGTGGCATCAAAATCAAACATAATTTCCTCGAGCGATAGGCATTTCTCGTTACAAAGGCATTGTTCTAGTCGCGTTCACTGAACCCTAAATTGGCTTGACGGTGAAAGCTTGTGTGCTATTAGACCATGGGATATGCTGGCTATAACAGACACAGAATATCTTGACTTGGCTATAACAGATGACGAAGTACGAGCAGTTAGCGCAGGAATTAAAGACACGAATAGCCCAAGGTGTCTGGCAGGCGGGGGACAAGTTGCCGTCGCTGCGCCAAACTGTGGCCGATTCGGGCTTGAGTCTGATGACAGTGCTCAATGCCTATCAGTTATTGGAAAGCCAAGGCGTGATCTCGGCGCAGGCTAAGTCTGGCTATTTAGTGGCGCCAAAGCCGGAATTAATCGCGCGGCAGGGAGAAGCCTTTCGTTATCCCGAGCGACAAAAGCCGATTTATCTTTCCGATAGTGTGGATATTAATGAGTTTGTATTCAATGTGCTGCAGGCTTCAAAGCAGGCGGACATAGTACCCTTTGGCTCAGGATTTCCCGATCCTAGTTTATTCCCGCAACAAGCACTGGCGCGATCTTTAGTTAAGGTCACTCGGCACATGTCACCTTCTTTTGCCGCCGATAATTTACCGCCAGGAAATGCGGGACTGCGTAAGGCGATCTCCCAACGTTATGCCAAATTAGGCATGAGCATTTCGCCCGACGAAATCATCATTACCTCGGGTGCCATGGAGGCGCTCAACTTGAGTTTAGCGACCCTGACTCAAGTGGGAGATTGGGTTGTCATTGAATCACCGACTTTTTATGGTGCGATGCAAGCGATTGAGCGGCTTAAGCTTAAGGCCATTGCGGTCGCGACCGATCCACAACAGGGGATTGATCTTGAGGCGCTGGCTGAAGTGTTAAATACCTATCCAGTGAAAGCCTGCTGGTTGATGAGCCAACATCAAAATCCCTTAGGTTGCAGCTTATCGGATGCTAAAAAACAGGCGCTTTATCAGTTACTAAACGAGCATAAGGTCAGTCTGATTGAGGATGATGTTTATCAAGAACTCTATGTTGATTCCAGCGCGCCAAGGCCAGTAAAAGCCTTCGATACCGAAGGACGGGTGTTGCACTGCGGCTCATTTTCTAAGTCTTTGATTGCTGGTTATCGTGTCGGCTGGGTTGCGGCGGGATGCCATGCACCGCAGTTACAACGCTTACAAGTCATGTCGACGTTATCGACCAGTGCGCCGATGCAGCTCGCCATCGCCGATTTTATTCAGTCGGCGCAATATGAACGGCATTTGAAACAGTTACGTAAAAAGTTAGCCAGCCGTAAATTGGCCATGTATCAATTATTGTGCGCGCATCTGCCCGAATCTGTGGGGGTCAACTTCGCGCAGGGCGGCTATTTTCTCTGGTTAGCGCTGCCATTACACATGGACGCTACACAAATTTATTATCAGGCGATTGAGCGTGGGATCAGTATTGCACCCGGAAACCTGTTTAGTAATCAGGTCGAATTCCGCCATTTTATGCGTTTGAATGCCTCATACGAGTGCTCGCCAGAGATAGTCTCAGCGGTCGCGGTGCTGGCCGAACTTATCCGCAACAATTTGCGCCGAAGTTAAAGGCTGTGGCTAAAAAATTTTAGACTTCTAGATGTCTATCTGTTAGCTTGTTGAACATGCACAAATCTTGTGCAATTCTCAATGTCGATTGAATACTGGGCTGCTACGGATAAGGAAGGGAAAATGAAATTAGAGTCACTGGCATTACACCACGGTTATGAGTCAGAAGCGACCACGAAGGCGGCCGCAGTACCTATCTATCAAACGACCTCTTATACCTTCGATGATACCCAGCATGGTGCTGATTTATTTGACTTAAAAGTCGCTGGCAATATTTATACTCGGATAATGAATCCTACTACTAGCGTGCTAGAGCAACGTCTGGCGGCCATTGAAGGTGGCATAGGTGCGCTGGCCGTGGCATCGGGTATGGCGGCGATTACCTATGCGATCCAAGCCCTGACTCAAGTTGGCGATAACATCGTCAGCACCAGTCAGCTCTATGGCGGCACTTACAATCTGTTTGCCCATACGCTGCCGCGCCAAGGCGTTGAAGTGCGCATGGCGGCCTTCGATGATTTTGAAGGCCTCGATGAGCTGATCGATGATAAAACTAAGGCCTTGTTCTGCGAATCGATTGGTAATCCAGCGGGCAATATTGTCGATTTACAACGTTTAGCCGAGATTGCCCATAAGCATGGCGTGCCTTTAATTGTCGATAATACGGTCGCGACTCCAGTGTTATGTCGCCCCTTTGAGCATGGCGCCGATATTGTTATTCATTCTTTAACTAAATACATTGGTGGCCATGGCACGACGATTGGCGGCGTGATTATCGATTCAGGCAAGTTCGATTGGGTGGCGAATAAGGAAAGATTTGCCTTACTCAATCAAGCCGATCCTTCCTACCACGGCGTGGTTTACACAGAAGCCTTTGGTCCTGCTGCATTTATTGGTCGTTGCCGTGTGGTACCGCTGCGTAATACCGGCGCTGCACTGTCACCGCACAGTGCATTTTTACTGTTGCAAGGCCTTGAAACCTTAAGCCTTAGAATGGAGCGCCATTGCTCGAATGCCTTGGCATTAGCTGAATATCTGGTGTTGCATCCGGCGGTCGGTTGGGTGAACTACGGCGCCTTGCCGAGCAGTCCTTATCAGGATAATTGCCACAAGATCACTGGCGGAAAAGCTTCTGGGATCATCAGCTTTGGGATTAAAGCGGCCACAGCAGAAGAAGGTAAGCTTGCTGGCGGACGTTTTATCGATGCACTGCAGATGATCCTGCGTTTAGTGAACATTGGGGATGCGAAATCCTTGGCCTGCCACCCTGCGAGCACTACGCACAGACAGCTCGATGCCGATGAACTGGCAAGGGCGGGCGTGTCTGAGGATCTTATCCGTATCTCGGTTGGGATTGAGCATATCGACGACATCATTAACGATGTGGCGCAGGCGCTCGATAAGGCACTGGTGAGCAAATAGCTCGTATCGAATAGTCCATATTAAATAGCCGATACCTCATCGCTTTATTAAATCGTTAACAGTAAAAAGCCGCCATCGATTCAATTCGATAGCGGCTTTTTTAGTGCTTTAAAAACGATGTTAATCTTACTGCAGTCGATTTCTCGCCTTCTGATAGAAGTAAGAAACAGTCAGCAAAATGACCCCGATCAGCATAAAGGCAATCACCTTTTGCACTAGCTCGAAGGACGCCATATCCAGTAATAGCACCTTGAGCGTCGATAAGGTAAATAGCCCAGCAGCGAGGCGGATCATATTGGCATTTTGTGGTTTTAAGCTGATAAACATCAACACACTGCCATGGATAACCAATAAAATCGCGCTGAGCGGTGCGGCAATCATGTTATCGAAGCTATAACTCCACATGAAGTAACTTAAGGCGAGTAACAGATGCCAACCCCACTTAAGTCCTTGTAAAGGTAAGATGCGTCTATGCAAGCGTATTGCTGCACCGTGCTGCAAGATAAGCCTTGCTAGGAGTGCCAGTGATAAAAACTCGATTAACACAAACGAGGCATTATCACGATTAAGCCCGAGTGTTAGCTCAAAATGCAACATGATGGGCAGCAGGGCTAAGCCTAACGTTAGGCCATAGGCGAGATGATAGCTTTCCTTTATTGCGGCTTGGATTTCGGCTGCGAGGGGGAATTTTGCGCTATATGAGGTTTGGCCTACAGATGCCTGACTTACACCTCTCAGGCTTAAACCTCTTTGGATTAGCAATGCAAAATAACCACTTAAGGCTAATGCTGTCATGGCTATTCCTACTAGCTCAGAATGATTAAAACCATAAACGATCACGGCCAATACCAGTGCAAAGTAATAAGGGCTCAATTGCCATTGTAGTTGCAGCAAGGGGCGCCAATGCTCGGGTAATTGGCGATAGCGGAGCAGTGTGAAGCCCATAAAGAGGGCGCCAACGGCTAGCGCCGCGAGTCCTTGCCAAGCGTGAATAAGGCATAGCGAGGCTGTCATCAGAACCGCTAGCCAAGTGAGAATTTTGGCTTCTATATTCAAACTCTTATGTTTAACAAAGTAGGCTAAACCTAGGCTCATAAAGGTGCTCAGCCAGAGTGCAATAGTGGTATATTCCCAATGGTTGCGGATGACTTTGGGCAGCAGAATAAGCGGCAGCAGCAAATAGCAGAAGATTTGCATCGTATAAGCGGCTTTGGCAAATAAGGCATCTTTATAGTGGCGACGATACCAATAATGGGCCAAGAGTAGGGCGGTAAATAACTCAAACCGTGCCAGTTTTGCCATAAGCGGTTGGGCACTAAAGCTAAAACTGCCTGTGAGCGTTATGCCTTCAACAACCTTAAACAGCAGCGGCAATAGTAAGAGCCAAGCAGCAAACTCGCTGATAACGAGTCTGTCCTTTGCGCTCAAATACAGCAGTAATAGGCTGACGAGTGGCAAGATGGCGAGGTAGTAATCGCTGCTCAAAAGGTAAGCCGCGAGGATAATTGTCGCCACATAAAAACCGCTTAATAGCTCTTTTAACACTCTGTTTAGCTGACTTTCTAGGGTCGAAAGCAATGCATGATGGAGTGTTAATAGCCGAATCACTAAGACTAAGGCGGCGCAACTTAAGGCCTGTGCTAACAGTGGAAAGCCAAAAGCTGACAAGGGAGAAATTGGCGCCCCATCGATAAAGCTTGATTCTAAAAGGCTCATGCCCGTCAGTACACTAGACGCATTGAGCCCTAATCCCATCAGCAGCAATACATAGGCTTCGGCGCGAACGGAAATTAGTTCTTCTTTGGTACCAATCCACAACAGTAATAAGGCTTCGAGCAGTAATACTAATCCAAGGAAATCGTGGCTGAGTAAATACAGTGCGGCAAATCCCGCAAAACTCCCTGCAAAGACTAACAATAAGCCGTTGCAGGCTTTTTCTAGGTTGCCTGTGCGCTTCCAATAGAGGGCTGCGCAAATCAGTGCGTTGGCCGCAAAGATTTCCCCTGCGAACTCAGTAAATTGCGTCAACTCTAATAACACAAAGGCGAGCAATGCTATCGGTAGGGCGAGTATGCGATGGCTTAGTGCATTATGTTTTTCATCCTGATGGGTAAACTGCTTGGTAAATAGTAGGCCTGTGATGCCGTAGAGATAAAAGAACACATTAATACTGATAAGCGCGAGCAGACTGACGCCGCCAACGTCGCTGAGTGGCAAATCAATGAAATGGCTAAAAGCTTCGATGCAGCCTATGTGCAACAGGGCGGTGATTTCCAGTAGCAGCGGCCACTTAAGTTTGCGACTCTGGGCAAGGGCGCCGGCACCAATAAGCAGTAAATAAGGCAGATACAATAGCGGCGCATAGCTTTGGGATAACAGCATCATAGGTGCGGTCGAACCACCGACTAAGGCGATCACGGCGATCACTTTGGCATCTAAGCGCATCGACAGGCCATAACCTGCCAAAGTGATCAATAACAGTAAGATAAAACTCGCGCTATTAGGTATTAACTCAAAATACGGCCCAATAAAGTACGCGCAGAGATAATTCAGTATGAGTCCGAGTCCGACAATACCTGAGCCAAAATCCGCCATGCCCGCGCGTTTTTGGCGAATAAAAATCCCGCCCACTATGATAGTGTTCGCGCTGGCAAACCCGAGTAGTGCTTTGCCAAGTTCTGAAAACCAATGGTTGATTGAATATTGCAGTAAATAACCAAAGCCTAAGGTCAGGGTAATAATGCCTGCGACAGTCATCAAAAAGACAGGTCCTAATCCCTTAGCCTGATAATGATGGTAGAAAGATTTGACTTGCTCGTTGACTGCCGCAAAGGGTGCCATGACGGCCGCGAGTCCTTGGGATAACAACTCATCAAATTGACTCGCCGCTTGCACGCTTGCCTGTAATTTGACTTCATCACTCAGCTGTTGATTTTGTGCTTGAATAAGGTGTTCGGTTTTAGCGGCTTGTTCCGTCGAGGTATTTTTCGTTTTTCTTTGCCAAGGGTCTTCTTGCCGAGGTTCACTTGGTATAGGGCCTTGCTGCCATGGGTTGGGTTCTGCTGGGGCTGGTTCTACGGAAGCTGGCTCAAGGGTTGGTGTTTGTGCCGCATAGGTTAATGGGAGCGTGTCTTCAGCCGCAATTTGCTGACTTAACGTATCGAGCTTAGTGGAGAATTCTGCTAATTGACGACTGAGCGAAGATTGCTGCGATAAATGCAGCGATTGTAACTGTGCCAGCTCAGCTTTTAGTTGGGCAACGTCATCCTTTAACGGCATATCTCATTCCTAAGTGTTTAAGTGCTTAACTCATAAACCTTTGTCGGCAAGAAGTGTACTTGTATGTGTATTTTTCGGCTAGTTGTTGTTGATTTTTAGGAAATCTCCGACTGCTGCTTTTCCAACATGTCATTGCTCAGCATAAAAAGAGCCCTGTATAAAAAAGAGCCAAACATTGCTGGCTCTCATTTAACGTGTCAATTTCGATGAGGTTATTTTTTCTGTGCCTGCAGGATCACAAATTTACCGTTGGAGGCGACTGTGGTGCAGTTCTTAAATAAGCGCTGTAATTTTACATGGTAAGCCAGATGACGGTTGCCGACGATATGTAAGATCCCCCCCTCTTTTAAGCGGCGGCGAGCGTCTAAAAACATCTGCCAAGCGATATGATCGGTTATGGCTTCACCTTGATGAAACGGCGGATTACACAGCACCAGATCCGGTTGAACATCATCGGGCAGATGCGTCATGCAGTCGTCCCAATAGAAGTGGCCTTTATCTGTCGGTAATTGATTACGAGCCCAGTTTGCCTTGGCTGATGCGACCGCCATTTCAGAATCGTCGATAAAGTGAATGTCAGCCTCTGGGAATAACTGGGCGGTGCGTAACCCCAGCACGCCATTGCCACAGCCGAGATCAACAATCGACTTAAAATCCCCTTTGGGCAGATTCTCTAGCATGATGCGTGCGCCAATATCGAGTTTGTTGGCGGCAAACACATTACTTAAATTGCTGATCTCAAGTTGATATTCGGGTACGTCCCAAGTCACTTCTTTGGCTAATGGTCTTGGTTTGCCATCACTGACACAGGTGATCACTCGCGTGTTTTTCCACGCTAAACTGGCGCTTGCGGGGCCTAAATGCTTAGCAAAGATGTCGAGTAAGGCGCCATTAATCGATTTGGATTTGGCGGCTACTAATACACGAGTGCCTGCGGGTAACACTTGCGACAAGCGCGTTAGCTGGTGGGCAAAGTAGCTTAAGTTCTTAGGCAACTTCATCAATACTAAGGCTAAGTTTTCCGGCAAGGTATCGCGGCTGGTAAACCACTGCAGATTATCCATTGGCAACTGATTGCGGCCATGGTTTTGTTCTGTGCCTAAAAAGCTGGTTCTGGCATCGGTTTCAACACGCAGTGGCCAACATGGATTCAATTTAGATAAACCGCAGCTTAAAGCGCCGAAACTGTCGTTGATAATGGCGGTTGGCACGGCGGCTTGCTCTGACTCAATAAGGCTTTTGAGTAAGTGTTCATCGGCGGCATCCCAAGCTTGAAGATTAGATTCCTGCTGAGCTGGATACCGTAAGAGTTCGAGTTCAACACCCGCTACTGAAAATTGTGTTGTCATGTGCCACACTGCGCCAATAAATTTAAGGCGCAGATTATCGCAGATTTCATGGCGCAGTGCGACGGCTCGCATGGAGGACGTCAATGCAGCAAGGTAAGTTAGGGTTTGATACAGAGGGTGAGGCTCAAATTAAACCGCCCATCACCTTAGTGCGGGGTTATCTTAATGCTGAGCAGCAAGCGGCGCTAATGAAAGAAGCGCTGACCTATCCCTTAAGTCGCCCTGAAATCCAAGTCTTTGGTCAGCTTCACGCGATTCCTCGCCAGCAAGTGTGGTTTGGCGATTTGGGCTGCGACTATTTATATTCAGGACTGTTTATCCGCGCCTTACCTTGGCCTAAATATGCTCACAAGTTGAGGGATAAGTTAGCGCGGGATTATGGTTTGGAGAGCAATGGGGTATTAGTGAATCGCTACGCCGATGGTAAAGATTGTATGGGCGCCCACAGTGATGATGAACCTGAAATAGCTCAAGGGAGTCATATTGCTTCTATTACCTTAGGCGCCACGCGGGATTTTGTGCTTAAGCATAAGCGCAGTCAAACCAAGTACAGCATAAATCTGCACAGTGGCGATCTACTGATCATGCACTGGCCTATGCAAAGTGATTGGTTACACAGTTTACCTAAACGTTTGAAAGTAAAAGAGCCGCGTTGGAACTATACCTTTAGACAACTCATCGTTAATTTCCATGGTTAATTGCCTCCCGCTAACTGTCTATGGTGAAGCACTGCGAAATATGGCTGATATAAAGTGGTGGGTCATCAACAAATTGAAAGCGTGAATTTGATCTTTTCAATTTGAAGCAGTACTCTGCGGCAACTGGATTTTCCCATTCTGAGACTCGAATATGTCCAATACTCATGTGCAGGGCACTGTGGCTAACACTATTTCGCAGAAATTAACCGAATGCTTCTCGCCGACCCATTTAGAAGTGATTAACGAAAGTAATCGTCACCATGTACCACCGAATTCAGAAACCCACTTTAAAGTTGTGCTGGTAAGCGAGCAGTTTGATGGCTTACGTTTATTAGCCCGTCATCGATTGGTCAACACTCACTTAGCCTATGAGTTAGCCAATGGCGTGCATGCTTTGTCTATTCATACTTTCACTCAAAATGAGTGGGATGCGAATGCACAAGTACCTAATACGCCAAATTGTCGCGGTTAATTAATCGCTCAGCAATACTGTTTAGCTTAGATTTCAAGGCCACTCTTCATAGAGTGGCTTTTTGTTTTAGACCAACTTAAGACTATTTTTGAGTTTCCCTACCTTCGTTTCTGTGTTAACAATATGTTTTATTTTAAGAGGTTGGGCGATGTGATTGTCGATACCCATCCTGAGTGTATTTCCATGTCAGTTGGATCCATGTGCTCGTTTGACATCAGGGAGACTATTAAAAATGCGTAAGTTAGGGAGTTTGTTTATCTCAGTGCTGCTGATGGGACTGAGCGGTTGTAACCCCGTCTCCAGTGATGCGCAAAGCGTAGCTGCCTCCCATGCCGCAACTGATGTTCCCCACGCTTTACCTGCTATTGAATGGCGTCTTGCAACCTCTTGGCCGAAAAACTTCCCCGGTTTAGGCATGGCTCCTGAGCGTTTTGCGCATTTAGTCGATGAAATGTCTAACGGTCGGTTAAAGATTAGCGTTTATGGTGCGGGTGAGTTGATGCCCGCTTTTGCCGTATTTGATGGTGTGAGTCAGGGTAAAATTCAAATGGCCCACTCCGCTTCTTTCTACTGGAGAGGAAAAGCGCCCGCAGCGCAGTTTTTTTCATCGATCCCCTTTGGTATGACCGCGCAGGAAATAAATGGCTGGCTTCACTATGGTGGTGGTATGGAGCTGTGGACTGAAGTGTATCAACCCTTTGGTATTATTCCCCTCGCGGGTGGCAATACTGGGATGCAAATGGGTGGCTGGTTTAATAAACCCATCAATACCATTGCGGATTTTAAGGGATTGAAGGTCCGCATGCCGGGCTTAGGTGGTGAAGTGTTGAAACGCGTTGGTGCTGTACCTGTAAACATGGCGGGGCGTGAACTTTATGGTGCACTGCAAACGGGGGCGATTGATGCCGCAGAGTGGGTAGGGCCAGTGAATGATCTTGCCTTCGGTTTACATAAAGTGGCTAAGTATTACTATTACCCTGGTTGGCATGAGCCAGGTTCAAATATGGAATTCTTGATTAATACCGCTGCCTTTGAGAGTTTACCTGAGGATTTACAGGCCATAGTCAGAGTTGCTGCTAGAGCCATTAACCAAGATATGCTCGATGAATACACGACCCGTAACGTGACCGCCCTTGAAACGTTAGTGAAGGACGAAGGTGTGGAGCTTAAAGCGTTTCCACCGAACGTGTTGTTGGAGCTTGAGAAAATCTCCAAACAAGTGATTGAAGATCAAGCGAATCAAGATCCCTTAATGCGAAAGGTGTACGATGCCTATCACGCGTATGAGCAAGGTGTGCGCCAGTACCATAAAATATCTGAGGATGCTTACAGTCAACAGCGTCAACACTAAATGATGGTTTCTTTACTGCAAACTGTCACATTAGCATCTGATTTATATGAGATGATTTCATCTTAGATTATCTTGTTATCGGCGTAATTCATTTGGTGTTATGCTTGCAAGCCATAAATAGACAGTTACAGTGGCGTTGATGTCGCCCTGAGAATTTGGAGATCCCTATGCCATTACTTGATAGCTTTACCGTCGACCATACTCGGATGAATGCCCCTGCGGTTCGTATCGCTAAGCATATGAGCACGCCAAAGGGCGATGCCATTACTGTATTTGATTTACGTTTTTGCGCACCGAATAAAGAGATCCTCAGTGAGCGTGGTATTCATACTCTAGAGCATTTGTTCGCGGGTTTTATGCGTGACCATTTAAATGGCAGCGATGTTGAGATCATTGATATTTCGCCAATGGGATGTCGTACCGGTTTTTATATGAGTTTGATTGGTGAACCCACAGAGCGCCAAGTGGCCGATGCGTGGTTAGCCGCGATGGAAGATGTGCTTAAAGTGGTTGAGCAGTCTGAAATCCCTGAGCTGAATGAATACCAATGTGGTACGTATGAGATGCATTCATTAGAGCAAGCACAAGATATCGCCCGTAATATTATTGCGGCAGGCGTAAGTGTTAATCGTAATGACGATCTAAAATTAAGCGATGAAATTCTAGGTAACCTGTAATTGTTCGCACTCTTATAGTATGAGAGTGCTTCTTTAGTAAATTCAGTTTCCTGAAGTTAATAAGAGAAAGCGACGAGAGTCGCTTTTTTTTTCATTCAAATTCAGCTATTTTACAAGTTAATAACAAAAACACCGTACGCTAACAAAGTTTTTGGGAGCTTGGTATGCCTAGTCGTTACTTCACTGTATCACTTTGTGCAATTTCTGTATCTCTTGCCTGTTCTAGCACAACGTTCGCCGATGATCTTCACAGTCAAATGCTTGAATTGAACAAGCTCAATGACACATTTCATTCAACGTCTAATAGTTTAGCGTTAGGTCAATTGACGGCTTTGACGGTTTTGCCTGCGGATCTGAGTGGAAATCCCGCGAGCATCAGTATGCGCAGCGCGACTCAAGGTATTGCAGTATTACAAGATAGAGTGTATTTCTCTCCTGCGCCGTATTCGGCACCGCAATTACAACTCTTACCTAATCTGCTACAACAACAGAGTGTTACTGCCACCCCGATGGCAAATATGGCTGTCGGTGGGCAAGGTGCGTTTGGGGTGGTGAGTTATCAAACCTTACCTGTTGCTGAGCAGACCGAGAATAGTAAGGCGACTCTCGAGGGCAATACCGATTCAGAATACAGTGTCGATATGAATTGGGGGGTGAAGCAAAAAGAGTATGGCATGATACTCGCGGTTAATTATGCAGATAATAGCGGCGCCGATCACTTGCTCAATGGTCAAGACACAGACCATCAAACGACAGACATCTTATTTAAAATCAACGCCGCGAGTTTACTCGGCGCCAGAAGTCCACAGGTGACTGAGTTTACTTACCAGTTCCTCGATGATGATAGTTATCGCTCTCAGCTTGGGTTAACACAGGCCGATTGGCAACAAGATCCTATGAGTTTGTATTCGGCCACTGCGGCGGATAAACATCAGGGGCGACATCATAAGTACCAACTGTCTCACCAAGTTACGCTCAATGGTGGGCATAAGGTCACCACAGACTTTTACTACCAGTCTTATTCGCAGCAATTAAACCAACTCAATCAATTTGATGCGCAGATGCTCGATGCCCAGAGTCTTGCTGCGTTGGCCGCATTTGAACGTCAGCCGACAGTCGATGGCGTCTCACTGGCTTCTTTACAACAAGACAATGATTTCAGCTCCTTTGGGGCACAAACTGAATCAGTGAATCAGTATGGTGCCCATCAAATTATCTATAGCGCCCGTTATCATACGGATAAAGCCGAGATGCGCCTTGGCGATCAACAGAGTCTATGGCAGCAGGACTTGAGTTTAGTGAGTGATGCACAAAATGCATTATTGGCCTATACCGACGATGCAACAGCATTTACTTCGGCAATCGATTCTTTGTTTAATTGGGACGAATTACAGATAAAGCTCGCGCTTGCCTATGAACAAGTGAGCGTCAATCGCAAGGTCGATTTAGCTTATGTAGGACTGGATGCGGCTGATTTCTCCGACAGCGATTGGATGCCACAACTCGGTGTTTTATATGATGCTGGAGATTGGCGCTTTAGTACGGATATTCGCCGCTCATGGACCGCCGCAAGTGCGGGGAATCTTGAGAAAGAGGCGCAAGTATCATTGCAATATCAAGTCAGTGCCCAATATGCCAGTGAGCGTTTTACTGGAGGCATCAAAACTTATGTCCAAGATTTTGATAATCTTCATGTGAATTGTGATGGGTATACGCAATGTGCCGACAGTCGTTTGTGGGTTCAAGGCAATGTCGTGGATGTGCTGACCAAAGGAGTTGAGCTGAATCTTGGCTACCAGTGGGATATCGGTAGTGTACAGTTACCATTAGTCTTAAATTATCAATATTCGAATTCGGAATATCAAACCAATAGCTGTAACGAAATCCAAGGTTGCGTTGTGGCTGGTGATAGAGTGGCTTGGTTACCTGAGCAGCAATTGCATTTTAGTGCTGGAATGAAATATGCCGAATATGAATTGAATGCAAATGTCTTTTATCAATCCGAGCGGGAAATGGGCCAATTTGGCGCTGAATTACAGCCTATCGCAGTACAATGGCGGGTAGATTTAGCGGCGAATTATCATTTTGATCGCCAACATGAGATTTATTTCAGGGTAGAAAATCTCTTAGATGAGTCATTAGTTACGACAGCATCAAATAGCGGAATTCGATCGGAAAATGGACGTATTAGCTATTTAGGTTATCAATGGCGCTTTTAAATTGAGTTTTATTTTGTTTGAATTTAAATCAATTGAAACAAATAAGATCGATTTCGGCTGCGTTTAGTGGACGTTTCGACTTTTTGCTAAATTAAATCTTTAATTATTAATGCTATAGTACCCAGTGGCCGTAATATTCTCTCTTTCTGATCAGTCACTAGGTCGGAAGGTGAACGCCGTAGCGCATAATTCTTTTCAATCCGTATTTTAGGTTTGAAATCACCTATAATTTTCGTGGCGATGCCAAGTCAATTGGGGTAAAATGCGCGCGACCAGCGTGATTGCGATCGCATTTCTGTGATAAATCTGCGCTAGCTCAATGCAGTAGGTTTTGTTTAAAACCTAAGTATTTAGCAGGAACGCGGCGCATTGTCTTTCCTTCAAACGTAGTGCTTGTGGATATGATTACAATTAAGAAAGGATTGGAACTGCCTATAGCAGGCGGACCAGAGCAAGTTATCCATAATGGCCCAGCCATTAAACATGTAGCTACTTTGGGTGAAGAGTATATTGGCTTACGTCCAACGATGAAGATCAAAGTGGGCGATAAAGTACAAAAAGGCCAAGTTCTTTTTGAAGATAAGAAGAATTTAGGCGTTAAATATACGGCTTTAGCCAGTGGTACTATATTAGACATTAACCGGGGCGCCCAGCGTGTTCTGCAGTCTGTTGTCATTGAAGTGGAAGGAAACGACAGCGTTGCCTTTGCTAAATATGATGCCACTGCACTTGATACGCTCGACTCGCAGTTAGTCCGTGACAATCTGATTGAATCAGGTTTATGGACTGCTTTGCGTACTCGTCCTTTTAGCAAAGTTCCTGCTGTAGACTCTTCTGCTGCTGGTATTTTTGTAACCGCAATAGATACTCAACCTCTTGCCGCTGATCCCGTTGTGGTGATCCGTGAGCATAAAGAAGATTTTGCTAATGGTCTTAAGGTCTTAGCAAGACTTACTGACGGTAAAGTTTACCTTTGTAAAGCGCCTGGCGCTGATATTCCTGCCGCAAACGCCCAAGTTGAAGAATTTGCCGGTGTGCACCCTGCAGGATTAGTCGGTACTCACATTCACTTCTTATTGTCTGCCTCTGCAAAACGTACCGTTTGGCATATTGGTTACCAAGATGTAATAGCAATTGGTCAGCTATTTACGACGGGTGAACTCAATACCGAACGTGTTATTGCGATCGCAGGCCCTAAAGCGGCTAAGCCAAGACTCGTACGCACTGTTGTGGGCGCGAGCATGACTGAATTAACCGCAGGTGAAGCCTTAGATGGCAATGTTCGTCTGATTTCAGGCTCTGTTCTGAATGGTCGTACAGCCGTTGGCCCACAAGGGTATTTAGGTCGTTACCATGTTCAAGTAAGTCTGTTAGAAGAAGGTACAGAGAAAGAATTTTTAGGCTGGGTATTACCAGGCTCAGACAAATATTCTATCACTCGTGCATTCTTAGGACATCTTGCTCCTTCTCGTCTGTTCAGCATGACGACCAGTACAGGTGGTTCAGACCGCGCTATGGTGCCAATTGGTAACTATGAGCGTGTAATGCCATTGGACATTCTTCCTACTATGTTGTTGCGTGACTTGATTTCAGGTGACTTTGACGGTGCTGCTACGTTAGGCGCGTTAGAGTTAGATGAAGAAGATCTCGCACTGTGTACGTTCGTATGTCCAGGCAAGTATGACTACGGTTCATATCTGCGTGACTGTCTAGATACGATCGAGAGGGAAGGCTAATGAGCTTGAAAGATTTTTTCGAACGTATTGAACCCGACTTTGAAAAAGGCGGTAAATACGAAAAGTTTTATGCCCTATTCGAAGCGGCATACACGATTTTTTATACCCCAGGTAAAGTGAACAAGGGCAAAACCCACGTTCGCGATAACCTCGACCTAAAACGTATGATGATTACGGTTTGGGCTTGTGCTTTCCCTGCGATGTTCGTGGGTATGTACAACGTAGGTTTACAAGCTCAATTAGCTTTAGTTGCTGGTTTTGCTACCCCTGACGTATGGCAAGTGAGTTTGTTCAGCATGTTCGGTACCGAACTGACGGCAAACTCTGGCTGGCCTGCGCTGATGTGGTATGGCGCCTGTTTCTTCCTACCTATCTACGCGGTGACCTTTGCCGTCGGTGGTATCTGGGAAGTGCTGTTTGCCTCTATCCGTGGTCATGAAGTCAACGAAGGTTTCTTCGTTACCTCTATCCTGTTCGCTTTAACGCTGCCAGCAACTATCCCATTATGGATGGTGGCGCTGGGTATCACCTTCGGTGTGGTCGTGGCGAAAGAAGTGTTCGGTGGTACAGGGCGTAACTTCTTAAACCCAGCACTAGCGGGTCGTGCCTTCTTGTTCTTCGCTTATCCGTTGAACATGTCAGGTGATACCTCATGGGTTGTGGCTGACGGTTACTCAGGTGCAACTGCACTGAGCCAAGCGGCGTCTGGCACTTTAGATTACGCAATTAACCAAAACTGGTGGGATGCGTTCTTCGGTTTCATTCCAGGTTCAGTGGGTGAAGTGTCTACATTAGCGATTCTGTTAGGTGGTTTGGTCATCATCTACACGCGTATCGCTTCATGGCGCATCGTTGGCGGTGTAATGGTGGGCATGATTGCCATTTCTACGCTGCTTAACGTTGTCGGTAGCGACACTAATCCAATGTTTGCAATGCCTTGGTACTGGCACTTAGTGTTAGGTGGTTTTGCGTTTGGCATGATGTTTATGGCGACAGACCCAGTGTCAGCGTCATTTACTAACCAAGCTAAATGGGCATACGGTATCTTGATCGGTGCAATGGCTGTGTTTATCCGCGTGATTAACCCTGCATTCCCTGAAGGCATGATGTTGGCAATTTTGTTTGCTAACTTGTTCGCGCCATTGTTCGACCACTTCGTGGTTCAGGCAAATATCAAGCGGAGGATTGCCCGTGGCTAGTAATAAAGATTCGTTCGGCAGAACCTTATTTATCGTCGTTGGCCTGTGTCTAATTTGTGCGATATTTGTGTCTACTGCAGCAGTGTTACTGAGACCGACTCAAGCAGAAAATAAACTGCTTGATAAGCAAAAGTACATTCTGGAAGCCGCTGGTCTTATCGATACTAAAGCTGGCAAAGTGACCAAAGCGCAAATTCTGGATACATACGGCAAACACATCGAAGCTAAACTGGTCGATTTAAAAACGGGTGCTTGGGTTGAGGGTGTTGATGCTGACACTTATGATCAACGTAAAGCGTCTCGTGATGTGAAAACCTCATTTGTACCTGAGAATGACATCGCTTCAGTGAAACGTGTTGCTGATAAGGCTGTGGTTTACCTCGTTCGTGACGGCCAAGGTAAATTAACCAGTGTCATTCTGCCAATCCATGGTTATGGCCTATGGTCTACTATGTATGCCTTCCTTGCTATGGATGCTGATCTAAACACAGTGCAAAGCTTAGTCTACTACGAGCACGGCGAAACGCCGGGCTTAGGTGGCGAAGTGCAAAATGCTCAGTGGAAAGCGAAATGGCATGGCAAAAAGTTATTTGATGAGCAAGGTAAACTCGCTATCAGCGTAACGAAAAACCCAACTGTTGCTAGCACTGAGTACGGTGTAGATGCATTATCTGGCGCAACCTTAACGAGTAACGGTGTACAACATTCACTGACATTCTGGTTGGGTAAAGAAGGTTTTGCGAGTTTCATTGAAAAAGCACGCAATGGAGGTCTCAACTAATGTCTGACGCTAAAGAACTGAAACAGGTTCTGACCGGACCTATAGTCAACAACAACCCGATTGCTTTACAAGTACTTGGTGTATGTAGTGCATTAGCGGTAACGAGCAAGCTCGAAACTGCACTGGTAATGGCGTTGGCGTTAACTGCGGTAACTGCGTTCTCGAACCTGTTTATCTCAATGATCCGTAATCATATTCCAAGCAGTGTGCGTATTATCGTACAGATGACCATTATTGCCTCTTTGGTAATCGTGGTTGACCAATTGCTGCAGGCTTATGCTTATCAGATCTCTAAGCAGCTGTCGGTATTCGTCGGTCTGATTATTACGAACTGTATCGTAATGGGTCGTGCCGAAGCTTACGCGATGAAAACACCGCCAATGATGAGCTTTATGGATGGTATCGGTAACGGTTTAGGTTACGGTGCGATTCTGTTAGCTGTTGGCTTCGTACGTGAACTGTTTGGTAACGGTTCTCTGTTCGGTGTTGAAATCCTGCACAAGATCTCTGATGGCGGCTGGTACCAACCAAACGGTCTGCTACTACTGCCTCCGAGTGCGTTCTTCCTGATCGGTGTTTTGATTTGGATTATTCGTACCTATAAGCCAGAGCAAGTTGAAGCAAAAGGGTAAGTGCGATGGAACATTATATTAGCCTGTTAATTCGCTCTGTTTTCATTGAAAACATGGCACTGGCCTTCTTCCTTGGTATGTGTACTTTCTTGGCTGTGTCTAAGAAAGTCACTACAGCCATGGGCCTAGGGATTGCGGTAGTTGTAGTGTTAACTATCTCTGTCCCAGCAAACCAAGTTATCTATCAAGGGCTGCTAGCTCCTGGTGCACTTGCTTGGGCTGGCGCACCTGAAGCTGACTTAAGCTTCTTGAAATTCATTACCTTTATCGGTGTGATTGCGGCTTTGGTTCAAATTCTGGAAATGGCACTGGACAAGTACTTTCCACCTTTGTACAACGCATTAGGTATTTTCTTACCTTTGATCACAGTGAACTGCGCGATTTTCGGTGCGGTATCATTCATGGTTGAGCGTGACTACAAGCTAGGCGAGAGTGTGGTGTTTGGTTTCGGCTCAGGAGTGGGTTGGGCATTAGCTATCGTATTGATGGCCGGTATCCGTGAGAAGCTGAAGTATGCCGACGTGCCTAACGGCCTACGTGGTTTAGGGATTACCTTTATCACCGCTGGTTTGATGGCCTTAGGTTTCATGTCGTTTTCAGGTGTGTCTCTGTAAGAGACACATAACGGCTTCTTGAATTGGACCTTCTAAGGATAAGTTAATGGATATTCTTGGTATTTTTAAATCTACTCCGCTCGAGGTTTACCTCGGTGTGAGTATGTTTACTGCTATCGTCCTCATCTTAGTATTAGTGATTTTATTCGCTAAGTCTAAGTTAGTGGCTAGTGGTGACATCACGATCGGCATTAATGACGATCCTGAAAAAGCGATTACAACCGGTGCGGGCGGTAAGTTGTTAGGCGTTTTGGCTAACAGCGGTATCTTCGTATCAAGTGCGTGTGGTGGCGGTGGCTCATGTGGCCAATGTCGCGTGGTGATTAAGTCTGGCGGCGGCGATATTCTGCCAACGGAACTTGACCACATCAGCAAAGGTGATGCCCGTAAAGGTTGTCGTCTTTCTTGTCAGGTTAACGTTAAGAACGATATGGAAATCGAGCTTGACGAAGAAATCTTTGGTATCAAGAAATGGGAATGTGAAGTTATCTCTAACGATAACAAAGCCACTTTCATTAAAGAACTGAAGCTGCAAATTCCTGATGGCGAGTCTGTACCATTCCGTGCTGGCGGTTATATTCAAATCGAAGCACCAGCTCATCATATTAAATATGCAGATTTTGATGTACCTGCACAATACCGTGGCGACTGGGAACACTTCGGTTTCTTCAATCTTGAATCTAAGGTTGATGAAGAAACTATCCGTGCATACTCAATGGCTAACTACCCAGAAGAGTTCGGCATTATTATGCTGAACGTGCGTATTGCTACGCCTCCACCACGTAACTTGACACTGCCTTGCGGTAAGATGTCATCTTACATTTGGAGCTTAAAAGCTGGCGATAAAGTGACAATTTCTGGCCCATTCGGTGAATTCTTCGCGAAAGATACCGATGCAGAAATGGTGTTTATCGGCGGTGGTGCGGGTATGGCGCCAATGCGTTCACATATCTTCGACCAACTGAAGCGTCTTCAGTCTAAACGTAAGATGAGCTTCTGGTACGGTGCACGTTCTAAGCGTGAAATGTTCTACGTAGAAGATTTCGACGGCCTAGCGGCTGAGAATGATAACTTCGTATGGCATGTGGCACTTTCAGATCCTCAACCAGAGGATAACTGGGATGGTTACACAGGTTTTATTCATAACGTATTGTATGAAAACTATCTGAAAAACCATGATGCTCCAGAAGATTGTGAGTTCTACATGTGTGGACCTCCAATGATGAACGCTGCCGTCATTGGTATGTTGAAAAATCTTGGTGTCGAAGACGAAAACATCCTGTTGGATGACTTCGGCGGCTAATGTTCATTAGTCCTAGATAGAAAAGTTGCAGATGTTGAGGTTAACCTTTCATCTGCAACTTTTGCATTTAAGGGCCCAAATAAGAGTAGTAGGTCACTATGTTTCAGACCTTAAAGATCAATACCTCAGCGTTAAAGTATTCATTTAACTGGCTAGTCCTCGTGGGACTGGCCTTTTTTGTTTCAGCCTGTTCTAAGCAAAACGAAGTCATTTCGTTGGCCGGTAGCACTATGGGCACGACTTATCACATTAAAGTCGTCCCGAATGAGCAGATGCCAACGGCGCAGTTACTTCAAGCGGAAATTGATTTAGCCCTTGAGCTAGTCAATGACCAGATGTCGACCTATCGGCCTAATTCAGAATTATCCCGTTTCAACCAATTGCCATTGGAGCAAAGCGTTGAAGTCTCACCGGATACCATAAAAGTGGTGCAAGAGGGAATACGTTTATATCAAGTGACGGATAAGGCACTTGATATTACCTTAGGTCCTTTAGTTAATCTGTGGGGTTTTGGACCTGATAAGCGTCCAACGAAAGTTCCGACACAGGCTGATATTGATGCGGCTAAAGCCAAAACAGGGATTAGTGAACTTTCCATTGAAGGCAATCGTCTAAGTAAGCACAACACCCATTTATATGTAGATTTATCATCAATCGCGAAGGGATTTGGGGTTGATAAGATCGCTTCTATTCTTGATAAATACCATGCGACTGGGTATTTAGTTGAAATTGGTGGCGAACTGAGTATCAAAGGTGCCAAAGGTGATGGAAGCTCTTGGCGTGTTGCTATAGAGCAACCGACCAATGATGGCTCTGAAGCCGTACAGCAGGTTATTGCACCTGGTACTATGGCGATGGCGACTTCTGGTGACTATCGTAATTATTATGAAGAAGACGGCCAACGTTTTACGCATATAATCGATCCGCGTACTGGTTTGCCGATAAATCATAAGTTAGCATCCGTGACGGTATTGCATCAAAATTGTATGACGGCCGACGGTTTTGCGACGGCCATGATGGTTTTGGGCACAGAAGCATCATTGGAGCTTGCCAAGAAGGAACACTTGGCGATAATGCTAATCGAAAAGCAAGGCGACGGATTTAAGGTCTATTACAGCGACGCCTTCAAGCCTTTCCTTATTTAGTTTTTGGAGTAAACCATGACCTCTTTTATTGCGGCATTTGTGATCTTGTTAGTCTTCTTTTTGCTCATGTCGATTGGTTATCTCATCAAGCGCAAAGCCGTTGAAGGAAGTTGTGGCGGTTTAGGTGTTCTAGGGATTGAGAAAGCGTGTGATTGTGATGACCCTTGTGACAAACGTAAACGTCGTATGGCCGCTGAAGAAGCGCGTCGTGAAAAGTTAACGAAAGACCGCATTATCTAAATAGTCTTGATTCGATCATAGCCTCCGATTTAGGGGGCTATTTTTTTGCCTCGTATTTTCTTACACGGGTTAATCATTTGAGATTTATCCTTGGGATTAGAGTGGGATAGCAAGTTAATCTAAGCAGGAATGAGAATGCTTTTCATCATTAAGTGAGTGAAATATAAAGATAATTTGAGTTGGTCGATAAATTGTACTAGGCTAGAAGCTTGATTTAGATCAATCTTTTCACGCTTACCAAGGATAGTAACTTATGAAAGGTCATCCTAAAGTGGTTGGGCAACTGAATCGGGTGCTTACCTGTGAGTTGACCGCCATCAATCAATATTTCCTCCATGCCCGCATGTTTAAACATTGGGGCTTAGAGAAGTTAAACCACGTCGAATACAAAAAATCCATCCAAGATATGAAGCACGCCGATAAGCTCATCGAGCGAGTGCTGTTTTTGGAAGGTCTGCCTAATCTGCAACAACTCGAAAAACTTCGCATTGGTGAACATAGCCAAGAGATGCTCGATTGCGATCTGGCCATGGTGCAAGAGCAGCTTACATTGCTGCGTGATGCGATCAGCTTGTGTGAAGCTGAACAGGACTATGTGAGCCGCGATCTGCTGGAAGATATTCTCGAAGACGAAGAAGAGCACTTAGATTGGCTTGAGTCGCAGCAAGAGCTCATTACGCTAACCGGTATTCAAAATTATCTACAATCGCAAATTAGCGACCAATAGGAGCAAGATATGAAAGGCGATAAAGACGTCATCGATGCGTTAAATCGACTCCTAACGGGAGAACTCTCGGCAATGGATCAGTATTTTGTCCATGCCCATATGTATGAAGATTGGGGCCTGAATGAACTCTATGAGCGTATCGCCCATGAGTCAGATGATGAGAAAGCCCATGCAGCCAAATTAGTGCAGCGCATTTTATTCCTCGAAGGTACACCCAATCCGTGAGGCATTGAACATAGGTAAAGATGTAGAAGAGATGCTACGTAATGATCTTGCCTATGAATACAAGGTCGCGGACGATTTGCGCAAAGTGATTGCACTGTGTGAGCAGAAGCAAGATTACCAGACCCGCGAAATCCTCGAAGTATTACTCGACGATACAGAGTCTGACCATATGTATTGGCTCGAAAAACAACTTGGGCTTATTGACCGTGTTGGATTGCAAAACTACCTGCAAACTAAGATGTGAGCCTTAGATTGTTAGGTTGAGTAAATACCTAGGCCACTGAGTGTAATGGCCTAGGAAACTCAGTTATTAAGCATGTCTGTTGTTCCTCACACTTGTCTTGTTCTCTTTTCCAGCGCTAGGCCACATCTTATTGGCCCAAATCTATCAGGAATACTTGATTACTGTTTTTATATACAGTATTTTGGCATTGGAGGAATTCAACGTGCGAAAAATTATTCATATCGATATGGACTGCTATTTTGCTGCAGTGGAAATGCGCGACTTTCCTGAGTACCGTGGCAAGCCTTTAGCCGTGGGGGGGAGTAGCGACCGTCGCGGTGTTATCAGTACTTGCAGTTACGAGGCACGTAAATTCGGTGTACGTTCAGCAATGGCAACGGCTTATGCCTTTAAGTTGTGCCCTGAGCTGATTTTAGTACCAGGCCGGATGCAGGTTTACAAAGAAGTGTCGCTACAAATTCGTGAAATATTTTCTCGCTATACCCAATTAATTGAGCCGCTTTCCTTAGATGAAGCTTATTTGGATGTGAGTGAGTGCCAGCAATATAAGGGCTCAGCGACCTTGATTGCCCAAGCGATTCGTCGCGATATCTTAGCCGAAACGGGTTTAACCGCATCGGCGGGTATCGCGCCAGTAAAATTTTTAGCTAAGATCGCCTCGGATCTGAACAAGCCAAACGGCCAATATATCATTACGCCAGAGACGCTTTCTGAGTTTGTTAAGACCTTATCGCTGCGTAAAATTCCCGGTGTTGGTAAAGTCACCGCAGAAAAGCTCTCTTCGCTCGGGCTCAATACCTGTGGTGATGTGCAAGCTTATTCTAAACCTGAGCTCTTAGCGCGATTCGGTAAGTTTGGTGGCGTGTTGATTGAGCGTTCCCAAGGCATAGATGAACGGGGTATTTCTGCCGACAGAGAGCGCAAATCAGTGGGTGTTGAAACCACGTTAGCAAAGGATATTTATAGCTTAGAGCAGTGCCAGCAGGTGATGCCGAGTTTGATCCAAGAACTGTCGTTGCGTTTAAGTCGCAGTGCTAAGGAACGCAAAATACATAAACAGGTGGTCAAACTTAAGTTTAACGATTTCAAGCAGACTACAATTGAGCACCGCAGCGATGAAGTCTCGATTGTAATGTTCTATGAGCTACTCGCACAGGCTATGGAAAGGCAAGAAGGCCGTGGCATTCGTCTATTGGGTATTTCGGTCGGCCTCGCCGATTCTACTCTTGTCGTCGCCACAAGCTTAAACGGCCAGACTCAGCTGGATTTAGCTCTCTAGTGGGTGGAGCACAATAGCCTATATTGGCTCAATAAGCCTCGGGTGGATTTGCCAGCATAAAATCAATTAACAGTCTGACCCGTAAGGGCAGGTTGTCCCGATCGCGATACATCAAGTAGGCGGTGCGCGGAATACCTTGCCACTCGGGCAGTATTTGAATGAGTTTGCCACTTCGTATCTGTTCACTCGCCATGCTGATGGGTATGAGTCCAATCCCAAGCCCCGCCACCACGGCCTGACAGGCAATCGCCATATCATCGACGGCTAGTTTGATATTCCCCCTTGGTTCAAACTCGACATTTTGCCCTGTGCTATTGTGCTGTAAACGCCACGTTTTTGTGGGCTTGGCGATGATAACCGGATGCTGATCCAGCGCTTCAATGGATTGCAGCGCATGCCACTGCGTTGCCGATGTGCTGGCGCAAAGTACAAAGCTAATTGTGGTAAGTGGCCTTGCAATCCAATCGGGATCTTTAGGTTCGCCCACTCGAAAGGCGATATCGATGGCGTTTTCACTGACATCGATATTCATGTTCGACAGACTTAAATCGATATCAATATTGGGATAATGCCGTTGGAAGGCGTTGAGTGATTCACCCAGCCAGCGATAGGTTGTATTGATGGGCGCCGAGATCCGCAATTTGCCAACCGCTTGATGTTTATCCGCATGCAACTCACCAGATACCTGGTTTAACTCGATAAATAGCGGGCCGCAGCGTTCGAGATACCGCTGACCTGTGGCGGTAAGGTTGACTCTATGGGCGTCTCTGTGCAGTAAACGCAGACCTAAGGATTGTTCTAACAGATTGATTCGACGGCTTAAGGTTGAAGGTGGAATGCCTAAGTGCTGCGCCGCGAGCTTAAAACTCCCTTGCTGTGCCACCACCCAAAATAAGCGCATATCGTCTAAGGAATAATTAAGTTTCATATTTGGAATTTAAGCTCTCAATCTTGTTGGTTTTAATAATATATGAAACTTATAAACTAAGCTCAATCCCAATTACCTCCCTAGAGGCCGATATGAAATCCCATACACCTTACATGACATTCGTTTGTCTACTGATTTGCGTTTTTAGCTGGGGCAGTGTGTTTCCGATTGCTAAGCGAGTGCTGGAGGAGATGTCAGGAGAGTCCCTCGTCTTCTGGCGTTTTACCATTGCGGCTGTGACTCTAGCGTTATATATCGTTTTTACTCGTCAGGCTTGGCCCAAATTGAGTTTGGTGCAATATATTGTCATAGCGTTAGTGGGTGTGATTGGTGTAGGCGGCTTAAATCTGGCGTTATTTAATGGCCTGCAGCATACCTCTGCTGCCAATGGTGCCTTGATTATGGCGCTCAGCCCGCTGGTGACTTCAATCGTCAATGCGCTATTACAGCGTGAATGGCTCAGCAGACAACAAGTGTTCAGCTTAGTGGGCGGTTTGGCGGGCGTACTGCTAGTGATCACCAACGGTAGTGTGCAGCAGTTGCTCAACTTTAGTTTTAACCAAGGTGATGTGATGATTGCCGCCGGCATGTTGGCGTGGAGTGGTTATACCATTTGTTCGCAACGGGTCGGCCATTGGTTGCCTGTGTTGCCATTTACCTTGCTGAGTATGATAGCTGCCAGTGTGTCTATGTCCGTGGTTGGGCTTGGCCGAGGTGAGTTTCACCCTTGGCTGGAGTTGATGGAAGTGTCGGCAACGGCTTTTTCTAGCGTGCTCTACATAGGTTTGTTCGCCACTGTGCTCGGTTATCTGTTTTGGATTAACGGCGTTAAAGCGCTTGGCCCCGCTAAGGCATCGATCTTTTTTAATCTCGTGCCCGTTTTTGCAGCATTAACGGCGTTAGCCATGGGGCAGGCGGTGACGGAAATTCAGTTGGTAGGGATGCTGATAGTGATCCTTGCGTTGATGTTACCTATGTTAGTCAACCTGCGCGCGGCAAGAGGCTTAGTGGTTAAGCGCTGCTAATCAGTGCTAGCTTTGCTGTTTAAATATAAGGGAGCACCTGAATTCAGATAATCACTGCGACAGGTTTATGCTCCCTTATTCGTTAGAGGGGACTTTTCAAACATCACTGATTTACAAAAGGTAACTTATATAAAAGCTTTCACCCTCAACAAATTACAGTTTAAAGCGGCTGACCAGCGCAGTGAGATTACTCGCCATTGACGAGAGTTGTACGCTTGCTGCGTAGATTTCATCAGTGGTTCGTAGACTCTCCTCCGACTGTTCGGCAATGTGTTGAATATTTTGATGACTCTCGTTGGCCATAGTGGTTTGCGCTTTAGCTGCTAGGGCGATTTGATTATTCATCTCACTAATTTGGCTGACCATTTCTGCAATATGCGCTAAGGCTTCACCGGCATTACTGGCGGCTTCTACGCTTGAGATAGCCTTTTCATTACCGATATTAATCGCCGCCACAGCGCTTTGAGTGCCATTTTGCACATTGGCGATCATTAATTTAATTTCTTCGGTGGATTGGTGAGTCTTAGAGGCAAGGGATCGCACTTCATCGGCAACCACTGCAAAGCCGCGTCCTTGTTCGCCCGCGCGCGCCGCTTCAATTGCAGCATTAAGGGCTAATAGATTCGTCTGTTCGGCAATGGCTTGAATCACCTCAAGCACGCGGCCAATATGTTGGCCTTCCTGTTCGAGTTTATTGATCTGCATTTCTGCCGTGCCTACATCTCCCGCAAGTTCACGAATCACATTGATGGTTTTTTTCACTCTTGCCTGACCGTCGGCGGTAAATACGTCGGCTTGTTTAGCGGCATCGGCGGCATGACTGGCACTGACTGATACTTCTTGTACTGAGGCGGCAATATGATCGCTGGCATCGGCGATTCTGTGGGTGGCAGCTTGTTGATCCATCAAGTTATGTTTTGCTGATGCGCTGGTTTTGGCTAGACCTTCGGCAGCGGTGTTGAGCTCTGATGTAGACTGTTTAAATTGCGAGATAATACCGTGTAAGTTATCGAGAAAATGATTGAATGCCTTGGCGAGATCACCAAGCTCGTCTTTAGAGGTTAAGTGGACTCGTTCGGTCAAATCGCCATCACCATCGGTAATGTCGTGGATTTTTGCGAGTAAAACCGCCAGCGGTTTGCTGATGAGTTTAGGCAGTGCAACGATAAAGAGTATGCAGATCAAGAGACTGATGGCTAAGGCAATTAACTGCATCTGTTGTCCATGATTGGCATCATCATCTACTTGGGCTATCGCTGCGGTAGTATTACTGTTTAAATCATTGATTAAATGATTAATGTTCTGGTGTAGTTGCTCGAATTGCGTTGCTGCTTGACCGAAACTAAGATCAATCGCCGTTGTTCTACCGTTACGGCCATTTTGGGTGCGTTGATTACTGATTTCTGTGGTTGTCGCTCGCCAAATATCGAAACTGTGATTCAATTCATTGAGCTTATCTTTAGCGAGGGGACTTGTGGTCACATCGGCAAACTTATCAATATGTTCTTTAACGAGAGAGATACTATTAGTGTGCTGCTTTAAAAGGTCGTTGTAAGAGTCTGTGCCCACGTTAACAAACATCAGGCTGCGCTCGGCCACTTGAGCTTGATAAAGCTCTTTATCGGCTTGTAGTAGTTCAGATTGGCTAGGTAAGTATTCAAGCGCGAGTGTATTCGCGCTGTGATTTAAGGCTTTGAGTCCTAAAATGCCAGTTGAAGAGGCGAAGATGACTACGCCAGCGAGTAGCAGACTTGGATAAGTCAGTTTCTGATTAACGGATAGATCTTTATACCATTCCATAGTCACGCCCTCCTTGATTGATACACTGAAAAGGTGAGAGCCGCAATAACCTCTGTGGTAAGAGTGCAGCCCATCACTGGCGTTCTCTGGTAATTAGAGTCCAAATTGATCTAGGTTGATCCCAATCGTGATAGCACCAATTGCAGCATCGCCATCCATCACTGGAATAGAAATTTGTACTAGATAGGCTTGGGAGCTCTCGTCAAATTTGACCGGACCTATGTGTTTATCACCTTTGCCATTGGCGAAGGATTTTTGCCATTTATCTTCATCACCCTGCCAATAATCTGAAGTTTTACTGATCATGGCGACGTTCGCGCCTTGATTGTCCATGAGGAAAATTTCTTGGTAGTAAGGTTTGCTGGCTTCGAAGGTCGTGAGATACTTGGCCGCTTCGTTGTTCATCAGGGATGACATAAAGTCATCAATACCTGCGGTGGCAATCCATTTTTCATCTAATGTTTTGATTGAATCTAAGCTTTTGCCTTGGGCGTTTTGCGCTTTAACGGCATTCACCAGTACCACTTCTCTGCCTAATGGCATCAGTGAATCGGCTAGGTCGATAACGGCTTTGGGGACTTCTTCGGCGAAACTGAGGTTACTGCTGAGCAGTAGTGCGGCGGCTGACAAGATTTTACCAAATTTCATGATCTCTATTCCTTAAGGTCACAGTATTGAAGGGGAAAGCGGTTATCTCTAAAAGCGCGATAAGCAAAAATACGTTAGGGTCAGACAGAACAACTATAGTAGAAAATTCAAGTTATTCAGTTCTTTCATAAAAATTTTATCGATGGCATTTCTACACAAATAGAATCCGCGGTAAAAAATAAGGCCACATCTGACTTGAGCAGATGTGGCCTTGAATTGAGTGAGCTTGGGTAAGGTTAGAACATTAAGCCTTGACTGGAATGCGCTCGAGTACGGCTAATAATAATGTCCAATATTGGCCGACTGTGGTGATGTTTACCATTTCGTCTGGACCGTGTGGATAGCGAATGGTGGGACCAATCGAGACCATGTCCATGTCTGGATAGGGTTTCTTGAATAGGCCGCACTCGAGACCCGCATGGATCACCATGATCACTGGCTCTTTGTGGTAAATGTCTTGATAGGTTTCGCGCACTATTGCCATTACAGGTGAGCTGTTATCTGGCTTCCAGCCTGGGTAAGCACCGCTTAAATCGATATCGGCTCCGGCTAAGTTGGTCAGCGCAGTTAACATGCCTTCGACTTGAGTACGGCCAGAATCGATCAGCGAGCGGATAAGGCACAGGATAGTGACTTCTTCATCGTTAGTGCTGATAACGCCAACGTTGAGCGAGGTTTCAGTCACACCTTCGACTTCATCACTCATGCGGATCACGCCGTTCGGGCACACATGCAGCAAATCGATCAGGGTATTTTGGCTGTTTTCGCTCATCACACGTTTTGGCGTTGGGATAGTGTTTAACACTAAACGCATATCGGGATCGGCAATGGCGAGTTCGGTGCGGATAAGCGCTTCAAACTCAGCGACTTTTTCGTTTAAGGCGCTGACGTTTTCTTCTGGCAACATAAAGCTGATGTTGGCTTCCCGTGGGATCGCATTACGCAGTGAACCGCCGCTAAATTGGGTCAACTCCAATGCTAAATCATCTGCGTTTTCAAAGAGGAAACGCGCTAATAGCTTGTTGGCATTACCACGACCTAAGTGAATATTCACCCCAGAGTGACCCCCTTTTAAGCCTGATAAGTGCAGGCTAAAGGCTGAGTAACTTTGCTCAGACGCTTGCCACACCATAGGCAGGGTGATTTGAGCATCGACACCACCGGCGCAGCCCATGTAGATTTCACCTTCTTGCTCTGAGTCGGTATTGATCAGAATGTCTGCGTCTAACATGCCAGCCTGTAAACCGAAGGCGCCTGTCATGCCCGCTTCTTCATCTATCGTCAGCAGCACTTCTAATGGGCCGTGCTTGATATCATCAGAGCCTAAAATGGCTAAAGCCGATGCCATGCCAATACCGTTATCTGAACCTAAGGTTGTACCCTTGGCTTTAACCCAATCGCCATCGACATAAGCTTCGATAGGATCTTTAGTAAAATCATGCACTTTATCGGCATTTTTTTGTGGCACCATATCGATATGGGCTTGAATAACCACGATTTTACGATCTTCCATACCCGGCGTCGCAGGTTTACGGATGATCAAGTTGCCAACGGCATCCTCAACGACGGCAAGTTGTTTGCTTTTAGCCCACGCTTGAATGTGCTGGCTTAATGCTTGCTCATGCTTAGATGGATGGGGAATCGCGCAAATTTGTTCGAACCATTGCCATAATGGCTGCGGGTATAACTGACTTAAGGCTGTCACTTGAGTGTCCCTCATAAGGTCTTGTGGGTATAGGGCAAATTTGCGGCCATTCTACCACATTCTGTGCAGCCAAATAATCTCAGCATCACAGGCTTTTGGTGAGCTGGCAGCCAAAGTTTCCAATTCGATTTTTTCTGGGAGTGTCGGTAGCACTTTTAGATTGGTAATTAAGCGATAGAGCGGGAATAATGCAGGCACAATAATGAAAAAGGATGGGTCATGTTTCAAGTTAACTTCGTTGATGTAAAAGCAGAAAATGCCATTTTTGATGGTGAAGGCTGGGATGCGGTTGTGGTGGTGACGCCCGATCTGGATTCTATCGGTTTTGATGAGATAGGTTTATTGGCTCAGCACGGTGCCCACGTGGATAAGCGCGTGGGTAAGAGCCCGACATTACTGTTTGCCCCAGGGCTTGCGGGAGGGCGTTTGATCATTGCCCCTGTCACCCAAGTGAATGACGAGTATGTGGACGTGCGAGTCTATGCCAATGCTGCAAGGGCGGCGATTGCCATTGCAAAAGACGCAGGCGCAAAACGTCCGTTGTTATATGTAGTGCCATCGAAGGACTCACGTTTTAGTTTTGCCTCTGAAGTTGCAGCATTAGCCTGCGGTCAAGAACTGTGGCAAACCTTAGAGCTGCGTGAAGCGACAGGCTTAACACCTGCATTTGAGGCCATAGGGTTATTATCTTCATCAACCCATAACAGCAATTTGCTCAATGCCTTAGAAGCGGGCCGCGTATTAGCGCGGGATTTGTGTGGTACTGAACCTGAGCGCATGTCGGCTAAAGCCTTTGCCGATTATTGTCTGCAATCCTTAGCGGGCAGCGTGATCAAAACCGCAGTGGTAGAAGACAGAGATATTTTAGAGCGTGATTATCCGCTACTCAGTGCTGTGGCGCGTTCTTCTTTTGCCGTCGGTCGTCATCAGCCTCGCGTGGTGAAACTAGAGTATCTGCCGGAGGGTCAAGTGACTCGCACTTTCCTGTTTGCGGGTAAGGGCGTGATTTACGATACCGGCGGCGCCGATCTGAAAGTCGGCGGCGCTATGGCGGGTATGAGTCGTGATAAAGGCGGCGCTTCTGCCGTGGCGGGTTTATTTAAAACTCTGTCAATGCTAAAGCCTAAAGGTATTCGAGTCATTGCCGAGTTAGGTTTAGTGCGTAACAGCATAGGCAGCGAAGCCTTCGTGACCGATGAAATTATTACGAGCCATGCGGGTGTGCGGGTACGAATTGGTAATACGGATGCTGAAGGGCGCTTAGTGCTGGCGGATTTACTGAGCCATTTACGTATCAAAGCCGTGTCGGCGGTGAAGCCTGAGATGTTTTCGGTAGCAACACTCACAGGTCATGTCGTACGTTGTTATGGCAGTTATCCTGCGGCGGTTGAAAACTCAGTGGCGAGTTCACAGCAATGCGCTGTCACTTTACAACAGCAGGCGACTCAATGGGGTGAACCCTTTGAAGTGTCTACATTACGCCCTGAAGACTTCGCTAAGATCCGCGATGTGTCAGGCGCTGCTGAAATATTATCTTCCAATAATGCACCATCATCGATTACCGCCCGTGGACATCAATATCCCGCGGCGTTTTTACTGAAAGCCTCTGGACTATTTGATCATGGGGTTAATGCCCCTATTCCCTTGGCTTACACACACTTAGATATTGCAGGAAGTGCAACAGAAGGTGATCCGCTCTACGGCAAACCCACAGCGAGTCCGCTGGTGGGCTTGTATCAATATCTGATCAATCGCTAACGATTTGTGGTAACAAATAGAAATAATTCTGTAATATCTTATTTATTAGATATTTACAGGGTTATTTCTGTTTTTCTGTGAAACAGATCGCCATTAACCTCACTATAATTGTGTAATTTAATTACATTAAAAAGCCTTAATCAAAAAAAATACAAATAAAGGTTGTAATAAAACTACAAATCCATATAATTACTTTCGTGGATTAGGCACTACGCCTTTCCTCTCTAGTCTATCCAGGATGGATATTTTTCTCCAAGGACCTGAGTGACAAGTCGTCTCAACGGATATGAGAATCTCTAGTTCCAAGGAACCGAGCCAAGCTTCACTAGAGTACTTAATCACAACTAATTTAGGAGTATTGACTATGTCTTATACAGGCAACAACCATATTTATTGGCAAAACACTTGGTTTAACACTGATGTTTTGCGTGGCGGTTTATTCGCCATGAGCTTTAAGGCCTAACCCTCCTTAAAGTTTTAGTTTCCATCATCCATCAACCTTTGTATCGCCTTTTTTGGCGTGTTTAGACTCAAGTAGCATATTGATGTTTTTGCATGGATATGCTAGGTTTTTCCCGCTAGCGCGGTAATGTACTTCCCCGAAAGGGACGCTTGAAATATGTCTTTGCCTGCTCATTGAGCAGGCTTTTTTTTGTCTTTTTTTCGCTTAAGTATTTAACGGTTTTGCCTGATGTAATGAGCGTAAACGGTTCGTGTTAGAAGTGATGTGGTATGGACAATAAATGGATATGGGGTTCAATATACAAGCTATCGGCCTATCGCTTGTGATACTTGTTACTCAGGGACTGTTTATGGACACTAAGTTGTTTTTTCAAAATGGTAAGTTAACACTGGATATCAACCCCAGTGAGATGCGAATGTCGCATTGGGTTTATGCGCCAGTGTTAATCAATACTGAAACGGCGGAAGTGCTTTTTGATTTATCAGGGAAGGGCTGGGATTTTCGGTCTGCAGAAGAAAGTGGTGATGACATCATTTTAAAGCTTGCCCGTTATCCTGATGCGAACAATGTATTTAGGCTCGTTCTGAATATATCAAAAGACCGAGCAAGCCTTAACGGTAATATTTTTTCAATTAATGATGTGTGTAAGGTATTAGAGGATATTGCCTAACAAGTGATATATGGATTTTTTAATTTTTATATATAAATCATAGCCTTTAATCTGCAAAGATATATGCGGCAAACCCTACCCAACTTAATAGTAAAAGCGTTATGGCAATCCAAGTCGCGGTGGTGAACTGACGTTGAGATTCGAATAATGCGTCTGAATCCTCTAGTTCATCAGTGTCATTAACTGTGCGAGATTTTGCTCTCAACTGTTGTTTACGTGCTTTATCCCGTTCGCGAGCTTTGGCTTTTTGCAGCTTTTTATATTCAGCTATGCCTTTTTCTATCCCTTGGGCAATGAGTTTAGTTTGCTCTTTGGTTTGGCCCGGCTTTTGGGTGGCTTTGGCTGCGACCAGTGCTTCTTGTTGAGTTTCTGTCGAGATAGTGGGTTTCATCTGGGCTCTGCCTAAATTAATGCGGCTGTGGCTAAAAGGTGATAGCTAAAGTATAAACGCAGCGATTATACCCACATTAGACCTCAAAAACGTAAGATGAATATCTTCTTTCCATTAAAAAATCAGTGGATGTCCACCCTGTGGGGCGGGGATATATACAGGCTCGTAGTCCCATACTTCCCTAATGGTATCAACCGACAAAGCATCGGATGGCGTGCCTTCACTGACGATTCGCCCTTGTTTTAACACAATTAATTGATCGCTATAGCGCGCGGCTTGGTTTAAGTCATGCAGTACCACTATTACAGTGTAGCCTTGTTGGTGAGCTAAGTTTTGGGCTAATTCAAGTACTCTGTGCTGCTGGGCAAGATCTAACGCCGATGTTGGTTCATCCAGTAATAGTACGGGCGGAAACGGCGATTGCCTGAGTTGAGTTAAGACTCTGGCGAGTTGGACTCGCTGTTTCTCGCCGCCAGAGAGGGTTGGATAGCTGCGCTTAGCCAGATGGGTTAAGCCCACTTGCGCCAGTTGCTCGGTAACTAACGCATCACCTTCTATCTTACTGATGGTTAAGGGATATAAGCCCATTGCTACGACTTCTGACACAGTGAAAGGAAAGGTGAGGCTGGCGTGTTGCGGCAGTACAGCTAAGGATTTTGCCAGCTCGCTCCTAGGCCAATCCGCCAGCTGGCTATGGCCTAGTCGTATACTTTGCCTTGGTGTGCTGATTTCTTGGCAAAGGGCTTTAAGCAGGGTGGATTTACCCGCACCATTTGGGCCGAGTAGGGCGGTTACCGCACCCGATTGAAACTGTACATTAATATCACTGAGCACGGTTTTTGGACCGATGCTGACATCGAGCTGACAAATGCTGAGCTGGGTGCGATCAAATTGCGCCTTGGCTGAATAAGTTGTCGATTGTGTTGGTTGATTTGCAAAGGATGTTGCAGCCATAAAAACTCGCTTAGATTAGCTTACTGCGTTGTTGCAGTAGTAAAAAGATGAAGAAAGGCGCACCGATGAGCGCGGTGACGAGTCCAACGGGTAACTCGGCAGGCGGTAAAAAAGCGCGCGCGCCGATATCGGCCAATGCCAATAGGGCTGCACCTAAAAGTGCGCTGATGGGCAGCAGTTGGCGATGATCTGGCCCTAACATCATGCGCACTAAATGCGGCACGACGAGGCCGATAAAGCCGATAATTCCTGTTGCAGCTACACTTACGCCAACCCCTAAGGCGCAAAGCAAAATAAGCCTAAGTTTGAGCCTATCGACATCTATCCCTAAGTGGCGTGCTTCGGATTCGCCAAGCAGCAAGGCATTGAGTGCCGCCGCATCTTGGTGAAATCGCCAACTCAGTAGCGCTAAGGTCACAAGACACAGACTGACATATAGCCACTGCGCACCTGCAATCGATCCCATTTGCCATAGGGTTAAGTCACGTAGCGCCATGTCGTTGGCAAGATATGTGAGAACACCTATTCCTGCGCCTGCCAGCGCAGCTATGGCAACACCCGATAAAAGTAATAATACGACCGATGTACCTGTTGGGCTGCTGGCGAGTCGGTAGACGATAAGGGTGGTCACTAATCCCGATGCAAACGCACTGATGGGGATCATCAATGGATTCGCGTTGGGTAGCAGCACGATACAGATGGCTGCGCCAAGTGCTGCGCCGGATGACACTCCGATAATACCGGGATCCGCTAAGGGATTGCGAAAAAGCCCCTGCATTACCGCGCCGCACTGTGCGAGCGTAGCGCCTACTGCTAACGCCAGTAATGTCCGCGGTAAGCGCACATTGTTGATTACCAGTTGCTCGTGGGGCGCAATATTGCCGATATTTTGCTGGGTAGCCCAATTGAACACTGCATTTAGGGCGTCGATAAAGCTGATGCTAACGGGGCCAGTGCTGACCGAGAGTAAGCCGCTTAGGGCTAACAGTGTGACTAGACTCGGCCAGAGCCAGCGGTTGAGGAACATCTCAAATATCCTTTCTATTTTTATCTGGGGTTAATTAGTGCTAACTGTACTCATCGCTGTGTTTGTTAATGGTTTTGCTTGAGCAATGTGCTGGCGAGCGTATCCGCGGCGCTTATGGCACTGATGCCTAAACCACCGAGAAGGGCTTGCGGTGCTAGTGTTTGAATATGGCCGTTTTCCCCTGCTGGGGTATGGGCGAGTAGTGGCATCTCTTTCAACAGTTCTTGGGCAATTTGTGCATTAGTTTGATCTGTGGGTTTATCGCTACGCTTTGACAGCAAAATAATGTCGGGCTGTAAGGATAGAATCCCTTCTTGAGACATGCTTTTGTAGCCATCAAACTCGGCGATATTTTGTGCCCCAGACAGCTCAATAATAGTATCTGCGGCTGTGCCTTTACCGCCAACACGTGCACCGCGGCCTTCTTGTAACAGCATGAAGAGAATTTTGGGCTGAGAGCCAGCATCGCGCACTTGTTGTTTTTTACCCGCTAAGCTTTGCAGTTGTTGATGTAAATCTTGTTTTAATTTAACCGCATGTTCTTGGCGATTGAGTAAGTGACCTAAGGTATCCACATTGTTCATCAGTTGTGGTTCATCATTTGTTGCGGGTAATTGCACAACTTGGATATTCGCCTGTTTTAATACCTTTAGTGTGGTTTCTGGTCCCATCACATCTGAACCGACAACCAGCGTTGGGGAGAGGGCAATAATGCCTTCGGCGGAGAGCATTCTGTGATAACCAAGCTTAGCCACATGGCTCAAACTTTCAGGCACATAGCTGGTGGAGTCGATGGCGACTAGCTCATTGCCTGCGTCGAGGGCGAGTATGAGCTCTGTGACTCCTGTACCCGCACTCACGAGTCTTATCTCTGGCTCGGCACTCAGTTCAGCGCTAAAAACGCTTGAGGATAGTAAGGCCGTAAGTGCTGATGTGAAAAAAATAAATTTTTTCAATGCTTTATATGTGCGTCTATGTTGATAACGTTGAGCAATGGAACCTTTGTTTACTGGTATTTTAGTTGCTTGAAACAACATGGTTAAACTCCTAATACAACTTGTTCGCGACAGGCTTAGATGCCGTTTTTTGATGTCAGACTTTTGCTTTCTCGTTTAAATGGCTGGTTCGGATACGCTAATGCTCCATCAAAATTTGGGTCTGACTGATGGACTGCGTCTGCAACAGTGCAAGCAGTTGCATCAAAGGTTCCACTGGCGCGGCTTTGTCGGCGGCAATGACAACCGTCGCCTTCGGCATAGTCTGAAAATGTGCAGTAAATTCAGTGGTAAAAGTGGCTAAGTCATCAAACTCTTTGCCATCAATAGCCCAATAAGGCGCTGTTGCCATGATATTGATGGCAATTGTTTGTTTGTTGTCGATTGCCGTGATGGCCGAGCTTGGGCTTTGTGGCACATCTACCGGCAAACTTAATAATTGGCTATTTGCCGTCAGCAGTAAAAACACCAGCACGATAAAAATAATGTCGATTAACGCGGTTAAATCTAGGCTCGGAAGTTGCTCAGGCGAAGCAATGCCAGCCTGCGATAAGAATGGTTTATCTGCACTTATCATGTCTGTGGCTCAATTTGAGAATGGGGCTTGGATGCCAATTTTTGCTCGACTCTGGTTTTACTGACTCGGGTGAATGCATGGTAATGATTGGCATCAATTGAAATATCTTCGATACCCGCTAACCAGAGATTGAGTTGATTGAGCACATGCCCAGCACGCAGGCATTGGCCTTGAGCCCAGATCCCAAAAAGATGGGCGGCGGTAATGGCGGGCACGGCGATCATGAGTCCGGCAGCTGTGGTGTTCATCGCAAGGCCCAGTCCAGCACTGAGTTGTGCTGGAGTGACGGGGCCTTGTGATTGCTCGAGTTGGGCAAACATTTCGATGAGTCCCAATACTGTGCCGAGCAAACCGAGTAGTGGACTAATGATGCCAATCACTTGTAAAACCTTGAGTCCGGCTTGCAAGTCGCGTTGTTGCTTATTGAGCCACAGACTGAGTAATTCTTCCCTTAGCACTTTTGGCTGGTGGACTTGTTTGAGTAGCAAGGTCGCGCCACGGGCGAGTAAATCTTGCTGTGCGCTGGTTTGCGCTAGCAGCGCGCTGACGTTTTCAGTGGTTGCCGCTGAGCTTGATTGACGCAATGCTTTTACCCAGGCCTGTTTTTTGGGCCAGATTGATAGCAAAGTTTGATGCAAAAACAAGGCGCTACGTTCAAGGCAGATCATCAAAGCTAAAAAAGCACATAACAACAAGGGCCAAGTCAGCACGCCAAGCTGAGTCTGTAGGGTTGAAAAATCAGTTACGGGCATTAAGCCTCTCCAATCTATTGAAAAAAGTAGTTTTATATGTAAGTTAGTAAAACAAAAATCAGGCTAGTTGTGCGGTGGCTAATTCCCTACGAGCTAACTCTCCACGGGCTAACTTTTCAGTGGCAACATTGGGCCTGTTAGTTGAGCGCGAAGCGAATAGGCACTCTGACCTTATAATGACTCGCTAGCCTTTGCGCTGGCGCCGCAAATTGCCAGTTTTCAACTGCATCTAACGCGGCTTGATCTAACAGACTGAACCCTGAGCTTTTTACTAACGTCAGTGCAAGTTGCTCACCAAGTTCGTTAAACATCACTTCTATGGTTGCGGTGCCTTCTAGCCCTTTTTTACGCGCTATCTTTGGATAAGTCGGTTGCGGTGGCGCTGCAGCGAACAGCGGTTTGGCTAATTCCACTATGTTAGTTTGGGCACTGTCAGCTGTTTCACTGGCCACATTTGGGGTCGCTTTTGCATCAACTTCGGCTGCGTTAGTGATTAAATCCATTTGTGCAGTTTTGGGTTCTGTTTGATGTTCAATTTGTTCGAGTCGCTTATGTGCTAAAACGCTTGGATTTAAAGCACTTGGTTCTAAAGCGTTCGTCGCTAAAGGGTCCGTATTCGGATGATTGTTAGCCGTGGGTTTTGTTGCTGAAGATTTTTTGGCGAGTTGGCTGTCAATTCGTTGATCAGCTTTAGTTTTCGGGATAACCGCCTTATTGACAGATTCTGCTGTTGATACTTTTTGCGCTGTACTGTTTTTTTGCACTGTACTGTTCACAGTGGCTACTTTGGCGTCTGTTTGCTTGATGGGCTCTGCACTCGTGTTGCTTGCAGCGCTAGTCGCGGTAGAAAAATTAAGGGTGACAGTATTCGCGCTGGGAGTGAGCGATGCTTGGTTTACGCTCGATGATTGGGCGCTTGGCTGCATAGTCATAGCGGGTTGGGAGGCGATAACACCCGTCTGGATGGCAACCGTTAACGCGCCAAAGGCAAGATATCGTTTTGGTGTCACAGCAACCTCTTTTTCCAATGAAAGCCATTTTCCTAATTAAGATATCTCAATATAAACAAGATCGCAAATGATAATGATTTGCATTTGATCTATTTTGTTGTCTCAGGTAGAGTGCCTGCAATAGCTCGAATGAGCGCTTTAAAAAGCAGCTAAACCGACGATTTATCCTACTTTATGGGTACTGATTGCCTTGGGCTCGATCTGGAAGAGGCTCAATCTCGAAAGAGCCAAATCTGGAACAGACTTAATCTCGAAAGGATTGGCGTCTGGAAAGAGAGTCTAGGCTCAGTAATAAATTGTACGGAAACAGCTGAATATCACTTGAGGATGAAGAGATGAAAAAAAAGCCGTTAGTGATCGCCATGGCGATAGCACTGAGTGGTACGGCCCTAAGTTTTACGTTAGCGGCAGAGGAAAGTGTTAAGCCTGTTGTTCAACAGGATGCGGATAAAAAACTGGTCACAACAGAGTTTGATGAAGTATTAGTGAGTGCAACACGCATCAGTGAAAAAGCCTCCGAAACCAGCCGTAGCGTGGCAGTGGTGGATGAAGAGCAACTTACGGTCGCCCAAGCATCATCAGTTGCCAATGCCCTTAAAAATGAGGCGAATATTACGTTGACCAATGGCCCAAGAGCTTCATCTCAAGGGGTTGAAATCCGTGGTTTAAGTGGCGATCGTGTGTTGCAAACAATTGACGGCGCAAGACAAAATACCAGCTCTGGTCACAGAGGTACCTACTTTATGGACCCTGAGTTGCTCAAATCCATCGAAGTGCTGCGCGGCCCTGCCAGTAGCTTGTGGGGCAGTGGTGCCCTCGGTGGTGTCGTAGCGCAGAATACTAAGTCGGCACAAGATTTTTTAGCGCCAGATGAGACCTTTGGTGGCTATTTCAAACAAGGTTATGAGACCAATGGCTCCCGCACTAAAACCAGTGGCGCTATCTATGGTCAACAAGACAGCATCGATTGGTTACTCAATGGTTCCTATTACGATTCAAACAATATAAAAACTGGTAATGACGAAACTCTAAACAACAGTGCATCCCAAGGCAGCAGTGGTTTAGCTAAATTCGGTTGGCAAGCCGACGAGGCATCACGGTTAGAGTTATCTGCAAGAGCCAGCAAAAACAATGAATTAGTACCGAGCAATCCTTCTGCTGCTGTGAGTAGTTCAGTGCCTTTGGTGCGCCGCAAGACTGACGATAAAAACCTCACCCTAAACTACAGTCTCAATCCTGCTAATAACCCGTATCTGGATACTAAGATGCAAGTGTATTGGAACAGTACCGACTACGATGAAGACCGTATTACGAAAGGTCAGCAAGACAGTACTGAGTTCCGCACTGTGGGGATTAACCTTAATAACAGTTCGCGTTTAGGCAATACTCTGTTGACCTACGGGGTCGATGGTTTTCGCGATACCATAGAAACGACGCGTGATGATTCGGGCCAAGTGGGCCAGCGTCCAGATAATATCGATGGCGAAACCACAGTATGGGGCGCTTTTACGCGGGCAGATATTGAGTTGACTAAGACGTTAAATCTTGATGCGGGTCTGCGTTATGACAGCTTTAAAAATGACAGCCATAATCTCAACTTATCCTCAGATGACAATGAGTTATCACCATCGCTTGGCTTGGTGTGGCAGACTCAGCCTTGGTTGACCTTAAGCGCACGTTACGATCAAGCCTTCCGCGCACCTACGGTAGAGGAAATGTTCTCCAGCGGCACCCATTATTGTATCCCGCCAATCCCCGGATTTTTACCCCAAGGTTTATGTAACACCTTCGCGGTGAATTCGGATCTAAAAGCAGAGACTGCGCGCAATAAAGAAATCAAAGCGGACTTACGTTTCAGTGAGTTAGCGGGTGATGATGAACTGGCGCTAACGTTTAACGTTTTCCGTAACGATGTGGACGATTTTATCGTGCAGCAAGTGTCTAATCCTTGGCGTGGCATTCCTGGATTCGAGCAAACGACCTCATGGAATAACGTTGAAGATGCACGTTTAACAGGTTTTGAAATTAGCGGTCGTTACCGTATTGGCCAAACTCGTTTAGCGATGAATTACGGCCAAACCCATGGCGAAGATCGTCAAACGGGCGATGATATAGAAAATATACCCGCCAATAAGTTCAATGTCGATTTATCCCAAGGCATTATGGAAGGCGACATGAAACTCGGTACTCGCGTCACTTATGTGGCGACTCAGTCGAATACGCCTGACGGCTTTAAAGTGGCGAAATACGACGATTACACCCTATGGGATGTGTATGTAGCGTGGGAGCCGACTATGGGCGCGATGGCGGGTGTGAGAGTGGATTTCGCAATCGAAAATATCGGTGATGAGAAGTATCAACAAGCGTGGCAAACCTTGTATCAACCGGGTCGTAATATGAAGTTATCGGCGCGCTATATGTTCTAAGCCACTCAATAGTCACTACCGCTGGAGACAGTAAAATGAAGATGACACTCGATACCGAGCTCAATGTCGCGCCAGATTTAAACTCTGAGCAACGTCAGCTAAGTGAGCAACAGGCGCAATTGCGACAACGATTTGAACAACAAGCTGATTTAATGCCAGCGCAGCTCGCCAGTGAATTAGGCATTGCCGAGTTCGAAGTGGTTGCAGCGCTGCCGCCCGAACAAGTGGTGTTTGTTCCGTTAACTCAGCTCGATACATTACTGCAAGCCTTACCCAAATGGGGAAAGTTAACCACTATTGTGATGTTATCTGGCAGCGTATTTGAATTTAAAGGAGATTTCCCCGAGGGAAAATACGCCCACGGTTATTACAACCTCTACAGCAAGGGGGACGGTTTGCATGGTCATCTCAAATTAGATGCCATGAGTGGTATCGCTTTGATCAGCAGACCTTTTAGAGGCAGCGAGAGCCATTCGATTAACTTTTTCGGCAGTGAAGGTGAGGTGGTGTTCAAAGTGTATTTAGGCCGTGATAAACAAAGAGCACTGTTTCCTGAGCAAGTTCGCCAATTTAAAGCGCTCGCGACAGCCTTTGCCTCGGTGCAATCACACCTCTGAATTGCAGCATTAACAAAAGTATTAAGGAAAACAGTAAATGAAGCCTGAAATTACCGAACAAGAACAGCGTTTAAGAGACAAACTCTTACCCGAAATCGAAGCCTTTAAACAGCAGCGCGAGACCTTGCAACTAGCCACCATTGGTACAGATGGCCAGCCGAATGCGAGCTATGCGCCCTTCGCACTGGCAGATGATGGTTTTTATATTTTGGTGAGTGACTTAGCCCGTCACGGTCATAATTTAAAGCACTCATCTAAGGTCTCTGTGATGTTAGTTGAAGACGAAACTGCGGCCAAATCGGTTTTTGCCCGCAAGCGTTTAACCTTCGATGCGATTGCCGAGGCAGTGCCCCGCGATACGCCCGACTTCAGCAAAGGTGTTGGTGTGTTATCGGCACGTTTTGGCGAAATGTCCGATAACCTTGCGGCGTTAACCGATTTTAACTTATATAAGCTCGCGCCTCATCAGGGTCTTTACGTCAAAGGTTTTGGCCAAGCATTTAGCCTGAGCGGCGCAGAGTTGTTAGATGTGGATTGGAAGCGCGATGGCCACCACGGCACGCCAAAAACGCCGGAAAACAAGCAAGTCGCTTAAGCCGCGTCAAGCTATTGTAATAAAACAAACCCGCACTAGCTGCGGGTTTGTTTTATGCTTTTCTTTTGAGTAAAACCACACAGCCCTTGAATTCCACTGCAAGAGGTAGCATCTCACTTATATGCTTTAAGTAATGCTGCGCGGTTAACGGCTGCAGATGATCCCATTCATGCTGATGTTATATTTGAATTGCCTTACCTACCTCAAGGATGCCACCCGTGACCGAGCCTACAGCTGAACTCGCCAAATCTTCCGAACCCATTAAAGCGGGGGCTGAGCCATTGCCCGAAAAGTTAATTCCAGTCACGTCTACAACAAGCGCTGATACATCAAAGGCTAAATGGACCTCGGCGCAGCAAAGATCGGTATTGCCTTGGATTATGGGTTTTCTTAAACCCTACAAACTGAAAGTTGTCGCGGCGATTATCTGCTTGATGATAGGGTCGCTCGCTTGGTTATCATTGGGCCAAGGTGTGCGCTTGATGGTCGATGAAGGCTTTGTAAGGGATAATGCGCAGCGGCTGAATGAAATCATACTGTTAGTGCTCGGAATTACCGCCGTCAGTGGCACAGCTGTGTTTTGCCGCTTCTACTTGATGACTTGGCTTGGCGAGCGGGTCAGCGCCGATATTCGTCTAACGGTTTACAATCAACTGCTTAAACTCTCTCCCGCCTTTTACGCTAAGGTGCGCACTGGTGAAGTGATCTCCCGTTTTACCGCCGATTCTACTTTGCTACAAACTGTGGTGGGTTCGAGTCTGTCCATGGCGCTGCGCTCTAGCGTAACTGTGCTTGGTGGTTTAGTCATGATGGGTATCACTAGCGTTAAGATGACATTGCTGGTGTTGTTGGCTGTGCCCTTAGTGTTAGGGCCGGTGATCTTTTTCGGCCGTAAAGTCCGTACGCTGGCGCGAGAAAGCCAAGATAGGGTTGCCGATCTCGGCGCTTATGTTGATGAAACGCTTCATGAAATCCATACGGTGCAAGCCTATGGGCATGAAGATAAAGACCGTAGCTTGTTCAATCGCCGCGTCGAAGATGTCATGTCTGCGGCCAGTGGCCGGATCCGTTACCGTGCCTTGCTGATCTCAACTGTGATGTTTTTAAGTATCGCCGCGATTGCTATGGTGACTTGGGTTGGTGCCCACGATGTGATGGTGGGTAAGATGACGGGCGGTGAGTTATCTGCCTTTATGTTTTACGCTGTGATGGTCGCGGGCGCAGTGGCGACGATTAGCGAAGTGATAGGCGAAATTCAGCGGGCTTCTGGCGCCGCCGAACGTTTAATCGAACTGGCTGAAACACAAGTGGATATTCCCGTTGCAACTCATCCTGTGACTTTGCCCGCCAAGGTCAGTGGCGAGTTAATGATTGAAGGACTCAATTTTGCCTATCCAGAGCATGATGCCTTAGTGCTAAAACAGCTCAATATGAGCATTGCTGCGGGTGAGCGGGTCGCCTTAGTGGGGCCAAGTGGCGCAGGTAAAAGTACCTTGTTCCAGTTGTTGCAACGCTTTTATGTGCCTAGCGCTGGCAGTATTCGACTGGAAGGTATTGATATTGCCAATCTTTTGCCACAGGAGTTGCGGTCGCAGTTTGCTCTAGTGCCGCAGGACTCGGTGATTTTTGCGACTAGCGTACTTGAAAACGTGCGTTATGGTCGAGTCGATGCCACCGAGCAAGAAGTGATAGATGCCTGTATTGCAGCACGTGCCCACGAGTTTATTAGCGAGTTTACTGAAGGTTATCAAACCTATTTAGGCGAGCGTGGTGTGCGGCTTTCTGGTGGACAAAAACAACGTATTGCCATTGCGCGGGCGATTTTAGCCGACAGACCGATATTGTTACTCGATGAAGCGACCAGCGCTTTAGATGCGGTGAGCGAGCAGAAAGTGAAGCAAGCGCTGGACGTATTGATGGCGGGTAAAACGACTTTGATAATTGCCCATCGCTTATCGACAGTAATCAATGCCGATAGGATTTTTGTGTTTGATAAGGGCGAGATTGTCGCCAGCGGTCGCCACCAAGAGTTGATGCAATCTAATGCGTTATATCGTGAATTTGCCAGTCTGCAATTGTTAACCGAAGAGGCCAATGCCAGCGCCTTGAATGAGACCATTTAGGTAAAATAAACCCCAGTTGCTAGCTGAAACGTTCAGTCTAGCTCACTGGGTCTTTTATTGTGTTTTTGTTTCTTAGCTTTGCCTTTAAATGCGGTTTTTAAGCTTTATCTTTTAGCTCGCGGCGCAGAATTTTGCCGACGGTACTTTTAGGTAATTGCGCCATAAATTCAATCACTTTTGGCAATTTATAGGCGGTTAACTGCTCGCGGCAATAGGTTAGAATGGCCTCTTTAGCCTGTTGATGATCTTGGCTATCATCCTTTAGCACGATAAAGGCTTTAACCGCTTCGCCCGAGTGCTCATCTTTTACTCCCACCACGGCGCATTCGATCACATTAGGGTGGCTCGCTAGGACGTTTTCCACTTCGTTGGGATAGACATTAAAACCTGAAACTATGATCATATCTTTTTTACGATCAACTATTTGGTGGAAACCTTCCGCTGTTGCTATGGCAATATCCCCAGTTTTGAAGAAGCCATCTTGAGTCATAGCATGGGCGGTTTCCTGCGGATTATTCCAATATCCCCGCATGACTTGTGGGCCGCGTGCGGCTAATTCTCCGGCCGTACCTAAGGGCACTTCAATGTCGTTTTCATCTAAGAGTTTAACCTCAGTGCCAATCACAGGTTTACCAATAGTGCCTAGTTTTTGATAACCGGGTGCATTGAGTGAAATCACCGGCGAAGTTTCAGATAGCCCATAACCTTCGCTGATCATATTGCCTGTCGTCTGTTGCCAAATGTTGGCCGCCGCTGCCGTCAGTGCTGTGCCGCCCGAGATGGTGATTTTTAAATGGCTAAAGTCGAGTGCTTTAAACTCGGGTTGATGGCATAGGGCGACAAACAGAGTATTGAGTCCTGCAAATCCAGTGAAGGGATATTTGGCAAGTGTCTTAATTAAGCCGCTAATATCCCGTGGATTTGGAATTAATACCGAGCAGCCGCCACACTCGAAATACAGCACTAAGTTCACCATAAACGCATAAATATGGTAAATCGGTAGCGGTGCAACGAAGATATCTTCCCCTTCGGTGATCACGCTCGCGATGCGGGATTTTACCTGCGCCGCATTAGCGAGCATATTGCCGTGGGTCAACATGGCACCTTTAGATAATCCAGTGGTGCCGCCCGTATATTGCAACGCCGAGAGGTCGTCGAGATTTGAGATAAATCGGCTAAAGGGGAGTTCTGCGCCTTGTTTTAAAATTTGGCAAAACTCCACATTCTTCAGGCCTGTCTTAGGCTGTACGTGCGGATCGATCAAATCTAAAGGGTGGGTTGAAATGACGTATTCTATTTTGGTGCTGTCGATGACTTTGGCTAAGGTCGGTAATAGATCGGATAACACCACGATCGCTTTGGCACCAGAATCATTGAACTGATGGATGAGCTCACGCTCGGTATATAGGGGATTAGTGTTAACTAAGATAAGCCCAGCCCTGATTGCGCCGTAGGCCGCGATGACAAATTGGGTGATATTAGGCAATTGAATGGCGATGCGATCGCCCGGTTTGAGTGTGGTCTTATTTTGTAAATAGGCGGCAAAGTAACGAGAATCGCGTTCTATCTCGTTAAAACTGCTGGTTTTACCGAGACAGGCATAGGCGGGTTTATCACCGTAACGCAGGCTGGTTTTCTCGATCAGATCGACCAGTGATGAGTAGTTTAGTTTGAGTTGAGAGTCTTGATCGTATGCCATGCTGAACTACCTCAAAGATGATGTTTATTAGTTGTTATTATTTTGGAGTTAAACAGGTGTTTAGATTAGAGGGTGTTAGCACTAGAGGTCAATGCTTATCGCGAAAAACATCTTTATGCCAATAACGGTATCTTTATGTAACAAATAGTATTTTTACTCTAAAGCTGAGTGCTTAACTATAGCTTAGTTATCTTAGAAGCTTAGTTATCTAATGAACCACAAAACCTAAATAAGAGTTGAAGGAAAGATAATTTAAAATTTGTAACCGTTATGTTTCTAAGGATTAAGATTGAATGTGCTCAATTTGCTTTGTCTATGCGCCGTTTAACGGGGAAATTTTCAGCTTTGTAGGTGTTTGAGGTTTGATTCCGATGTATGAGACGTTAAAGATCAGGTTGTCTTTGGGGATGAATTTCTGCCTTTAACCGGCGCTTGGGTTGATTCCTCAAGCGCCGATTGGGTAGTTAATTTGATGATGACCAATGTTACGGTAACTCATATTAAGCGCTAAAAGCCCAGTGCTAAGGACTGAAGAATCCGGTTTCTTGGCTCACTTGTTGTGTTGGTTGTTTAACATCCGTCACCGAGAATTGGATCATTTTGCGCCCCGAGGGAATGGCATCCTTATCGGCTAATACTGTGACGGGATAGTCCACTTGTTCACCCGCTGCCAAGGTAATAATAGGATCGGCAATCAAGCTAAAGGGCATTTCACTGTCGACGGCGAGTTGATACTGCTTAGTATCTTGTGTCTTGTTGCGGATCTTCAGCTGATAGGTATTTTCAACTTTATTATCCGAGGTTTCACGGTACAAGCTTTGGCGATCACGGATCACGTTAAGCTGGATCTCGCTGCGGCTATTTAAGTCTAACCCTATGACGATAAACATGATAATGACCGCTGCACCGTAGCCTAAGAAACGCGGCGAGCGCCAATAGGAGTAATTCACTCCCTTAAGATCATTTTCACTCATATAGCCGATAAGATTCTGCTTGTAATCGAACTTCAACATAGTCTCATTACAGGCATCGACACAGGCGCCGCAGTTGATGCACTCATATTGCAAGCCGTTACGAATATCTATCCCTGTCGGGCAAACTTCGACACACAAATTACAGTCAACACAGTCACCTAAAGTATGGTTATCTTGATTGTTCTCTTGTTTACGTTTGCGAGGGCCACGGGCTTCACCGCGCTGTGCATCATAGGTCACAGTTTTAGTGTTGGCATCGAACATCACAGCTTGGAAACGTGAATAGGGGCAGCAATGTAAGCACATTTGCTCGCGCATCCAGCCCGCATTGAGATAAGTACAAATGGCGAAAAACCACACCCAGCTTGTCACCCAGAAGCTGGCATTACCCGTCAAGATGTCCACATAAAGTTCGCGGGCGGGAATAAAATAACCGATAAAACCACAGCCAGTGAGCAGAGCTGTTAGACCCCAAAGTAAGTGCTTTGCACTTCTTTTACCGATTTTACTGCTAGTCCAAGGGGCTTTGTCGAGCTGCTTACGTTTATTACTGCTGCCTTCGATGCGCGTTTCTATCCACACATAGATAAAGGTCCACGCCGTTTGTGGGCAAAGGTAACCGCACCAAACACGGCCCCAAAATACGGTAATGAAAAACAGACCGAAGGCGGCGGCGATAAAAATCCATGCCAGCAAGGTAAAGTCCTGTGGCCAGAGCGTGATACCAAAGAAGAAAAACTGTTGTTGGCTGATATCTAACAGTATTGCTTGGCGGCCATCAATAGAGATAAACGGCAGGGCGAAAAACATCACGATCAATAGGCTATTCATCATGGTTCGCAGGCGCTGAAAATCACCTTTTTGCTCACGGAAATGGATATTGCCAGAGGGGAGACGACTCTTTGCTGCGGTTTCAGTAGAGAGGTTTTTAACCGGAATGTGTAGCTCTACTGAGGCAGGTTTCGCGCCCACACTCTTATTTACACTTGGAGAATTTGGGGTAACTTCGCTCTTGGGCATAAAGGGTCCTAACGGCTTAAATAAGATTCGCCTCCCTATAGCAAGCGCTAGGCCAAGTTTTAATTGGCTCAACATCATGATATTTATGATTATTTTGTGATTGGAACTAAATGCGGATCACGATATATCACACATTGGCGATATATCGCGTTTTTAGTGTGCTCGTTTTGAATTAGATTTCACTCGATTGACGCTGGATCCCCAATTTTTTCATTCGCGATCTCAGTGTACTTGCGGGCACACCGAGGACATTCGCTGCGCCGAGTGGGCCAGATATGCGCCAGTTTAAGCGCTTAAGGGTTTGTTCTATATGCAGCGCTTCCGCTTCCGCTAAGGTTTGCCCTTGGGTTTGAGCTAAGGGATTATTGCTCGGCATAGCGTGGATCTGCAGAATATCTCCTTGGGATAGAATGGCTTCGCGTTCGAGGATATTTTGCAGTTCGCGCACATTGCCCGGCCAAGTATAAGCCATGAGTTTTTGTAGCCCTTTTTGGCTCACTCCACGGATTTTTTTACCTAGCTTACGATTCAAGTTGTGCAGAATATGGCTGACGAGTTCGGGAATATCTTCGATTCTTGCGCGCAGTGGTGGTACTTGAATAGGGAATACATTCAAACGGTAATAGAGATCCATCCTAAATAATCCCTGTTCGACTCGCTTGAGTAAATCGTGGTGACTGGCGGCGACTAAGCGAATATCCACTTGAATGGTTTCGCTGCCACCGAGACGTTCAAAGGATTGTTCTTGGATGACTCGCAGTAGTTTTGATTGGGCTTCTAAACTGAGTTCAGCGACTTCGTCGAGGAACAGTGTGCCTTGATGAGCAAGTTCGAAGCGACCTTTACGGCGGCTTGTGGCGCCAGTAAATGCCCCCTTCTCGTGACCAAAGAGTTCACTTTCTAGTAAAGATGCCGAAAACGCGGCACAGTTGACACTGATCATGGGTTTATCTTTGCGGCGACTGAGCTGATGTAAGTTACGGGCAACGAGTTCTTTTCCTGTGCCATTTTCACCACAAATGAGCACAGTACTGTCGGTATTGGCCACCATGTGCAATTGCTGGATCATATGGCGGATCACTGTACTGGCACCCGAAATATCCACATCACCCGTTTTGTCTGCCAACTCTGCCTGTAGATAATGATTTTCAGAGGCGAGTCGCTCCGAGAGCGCTTGTACTTGGGCTAGGGCTTGGCGTAATGACTGCTCTGTTTGTTTTTGAATACTAATATCGCGAAATATCGCGACTACGCCAATCAGTTGATTGTCACGGTAAACAGGGGTGGAACTGTAATGAACGGGGAAGCTACTGCCATCTTTACGCCAAAATACATCGTGAGTGATTTCTCGGGTGATCCCATCCTTTAAGGTGTTGTAAATTGGACAATCCTCTTGGGGATAATGACTGCCATCTGCATGGCTGTGATGATGACAGTTATGGATGTTTTTACCGAGTAGCTCTTCATTCTTCCAACCCGTCATGCGTTCGGCTGCCGGATTGATAAACACCGCATTACCGCTTAAATCAAATCCATAAATACCTTCGCCGACAGCGTTGAGCAGTAACTGGTTTTCCGGTAAGAAATGCTTATCTATCGATTTTTCATTATTGACTGAAATCTTATTGGTCATCTGTCTTACTCTGGTTTTGGCGGTATTTTCTGAGTATACCTTAAGTACTGTGACGCGATATATCGTGTTTTTGATTATGCCCTTTAAGCATTTTTTCTTTGGTGATTTTTCTGCTCACACTTTTTGCCGTTCGAGTACATTTTACTTGGTTCCATACTCTAAAAAATATTTTCATCTAAGAAATTGATATAAAAGATAAATGACTAATATTCATTCAAAAGTCTGATTTAACATTGGATATTGTTTAATTTATGTTATAAAAATGTTTGTGCAATGTAATTTGTGTTGGCCGTGGTAGCAAGGTTTAGGGACGAGAATCGCACAAAGCAGGTCAGGTATTCTAAAAATAATAAGCAGTTGGGATGAATATGATGACCTCAAAGAAGCAGAAGTTTGGATTAAGTGCAGTGAGTTTGGCGATTACTCTAGCCTTGTCTGGTAGTTTAATCAGTCCGCAGGCAATAGCAGAAGAAGATGAGACGGCTGTTAAAAATGAGAACGTTGAAAAAATTGCAGTTGTAGGGTCCCGTGCTGCGCCACGCTCAATCGGCGATTCCCCCGTTCCTATTGATATTATTAGTAGTGACGACCTTAAAAAGAATGGTTCGACTGACATGATTGATATGTTAGTGACTTCGGTGCCATCGTTTAACTCACGCGCTCAACCGATCAGTGATGCAGCAACCTTAGTTCGTCCCGTTAATTTACGGGGTTTGCCATCAGACAGTACGCTAGTGCTAGTCAACGGTAAGCGTCGTCACCGTGCATCTGTGATTGCGTTCCAAGGTGGTGGTATTAACGATGGCGCTCAAGGTCCTGATATCTCAGTTATTCCTGGTTCTGCATTAAAGCAAGTTGAAGTGTTGCGCGACGGTGCTGCTGCGCAGTATGGATCGGATGCGATTGCAGGAGTCATGAACTTTGTTTTAAAAGATAATTCCGAGGGTGGTTCCATCACTGTGACCCAAGGAGAATATTACAAGGGTGATGGTGCTACGACTACGGTCGAAGGTGATGTCGGTTTACCTGTGACTGAAAATGGCTTCGTCAATTTGAGCTTCCAGTATAAAAATGCTGACTCCACTAACCGTAGTGTGCAGCGTCCTGATGCGGCTAACTTAGCCGAGCAGGGTAATACCGCGATCAATGACCCCGCTCAAGTGTGGGGTAATCCTGAAATTAATGATGACTATTCAGTGTTCATTAACTCAGGCTTAGACATTAATGCCAACATGCACGCCTATGCCTTTGGTAATCTGTCTTCCCGCGATGCCGTGGGGGGCTTCTATTATCGTTACCCACAAAATCGTAGCAATGTGTATTCCAATGATGGTGGCCAGAATTTACTTGTGGGCGCAGTAAATGGTGATCCATCAACATGTGGACTCGTACCTATCCCTAAAAATGCTGATGGAAGTGACGGCAACGTACTCGACACTGATGCATACAAGGCGATGGTTGCCGACCCAAATTGCTTTGCCATGAACCAAATTTTCCCTGGGGGTTATACACCGCAGTTCACCGGCACCATTGAAGATATGTCCTTCTTCGCTGGTGTAAAAGGCGATATCGGCGAGTGGAATTACGATTTCAGCGCCGGTACGGGCAGTAACAAAGCCAGTTTTGGTCTTAAAAATTCGTTGAATCCATCACTGGGATTAGATACCCCGACGGATTTCGATACGGGGGCTTATGAGCAAGTTGAAACTACCGTTAACCTCGATTTCTCGCGCTTCATAACCTTAGGAGGCATTGAAGACATTAGTTTTGCTTCTGGTTTTGAATGGCGAAATGAGTCGTTTGAGATTTCTCAAGGTGATGAAGCCTCGTGGATTGCAGGCCCTTATGCTAGCCAAGGTTTCAACATTGGTGCGCACGGTTTTAAAGGCTTTGGCCCAGAATCTGCGGGTAAAAACTCACGTCATAACATAGGTATTTATACTGATTTAGAAGCTTATTTAAGTGATGACTGGTTACTCGGTTTAGCACTGCGCTACGAAGACTTTTCAACCTTTGGTGATACGTTAAATTACAAATTGACGTTGCAGTATTCTGCAACGGATGAATTGTCGTTCCGCGCCTCACACAGCACCGGCTTTCGTGCTCCAACGGTTGGCCAAGAAAACGTCGTCAACACGCAGACATCGATCATCGATGGTGAATTGATCCAGACCTTTATTGCCCCCCCAACCGATCCGCTTGCGGCATTTTATGGTGGTGAAGTGTTAAAGCCAGAAGAGTCGATTAGTTATGCGATTGGGGCTGTATATGAGTACGAAAGCTTCTTCTTAACGGTCGATTACTACAACATTGGCGTAGAGGGCCGTATTGCACAGTCGAGTAAGATTGATGTTGAGGCTAAAGATTATGATGCCTTACGTGCCGCTGGGGTTGAGTTCCCTGAGTTAATCCAAGGTGTGAGCTATTACACCAATGACTTTGATACTACGACTCAAGGTATCGACATCGTCGCCTCCTATGATGCAGAAATCCTGTCGGGTAATGCTAAATTCAGTCTTGCCTATGGTTGGACCGATACCAGCGTTGATAAGTTTGATCTTAAAACGACCGATGCGGGTAAAGTTCGTCGATTAGAAGATGGTATCCCAGCGCACCGTGCCACCTTAACTTGGGCACAGTCATGGGACAAGGTAACCCTGTCACTACGTGGTAACTATTTTGGTGAGTACTATGCGACTCACGCTGATGATACCTCTGACTGGGGCTCTGAAATGGCTGATGCTGCAGTGACCGTCGATCTTGAAATGAGCTATCAATTACTTGATGGCTTAACCCTGGCGGTGGGGGCTAATAATCTATTTGATCAAGAAGCGCAAAAGCTGAAAGAAGGGACCTTGGGTGAACTCGGTGGCGTTTATTATGAAAGTGGGCCATTCGATTACAACGGCGGTTTCTACTATGGTCGAGTGAATTACCGTTTTTAATGAGTAAGCCAATTTATAGAAGCGATTTCTAACCCACCTTTCAAGAAATTTGGCTTTTATAAATAGAAGTGAAGTAAGCAAAAAGGCTGCAATGCAGCCTTTTTTATTCGTATTTGACTCGTCCTAAATATGGTTTAGGGCTTAGTTACGATTCGTTTGCGCGGCAACTAAACCATTTAACACATCACTCATACTGAGTTTTGACGGCAAGAGAATCCCATTAGGGGCGCTTGGACCATAAATTTTATTGTAGGGCGTGCCGGGCACTCCTTCATGGCGCATATAGGTTTCAATCGTTTTATTCGCCTCACTCCAGTTACCTTGCATCAGGATGATATTGTCGGCCATCAAGGCATTTACAATTTGCTCCCTGTGGGTGACTTCCGCTTTATTCGTTTGGCAGATGGTGCACCAATCAGAGGTAATATCGACAAAGACGGTATAGCCTTGGGCAACCAGAGGCGCGATTTTCTCTGGGGCTAAGGTGTGCCATTGTAGTTTTTGATAGGCTTGGTAATCCTCGCTTTTGTGCACAAATCCAATAATAGCACTGAGTCCTAAGGCGAAAAATCCCAGCACAAAAATCACCGTCAGCGGTATGGTTTTACCTTTTTGTCTTTGCCAAAGCAGTAATAAGATCGCACCTATTAATAGGCAAAGAATAAAAATACTGATCAGCGTTATAGTGTTCATAAAATGTCCTGATTGAGAATCGCCTTTGTGGTGATTGCGATGAAGGCTTAGGTATTAAGGTTTGGCTATAAAGATTAGGTTAGCGCTAATCTTAGCGGTTAACGGCTTAAATCAGTGTGAATTTATGGGATTATCGCGTTTGGGGTTCTCTTAAATGACTGTTCATTTATTGAAAATGGATTTATTAGCGTTAACGCCTTGATGGCGCGATGCTAGAATGGCAAGCAAGTTTAAGGCCCAGCAGTGGGCTTTTTTATTCGGCGAAAGGTGTCATCAATGAGTTGGAGTACTTGGTTAGGTTTATTGGCTATTTGTTGTTTGGGGGCTATGTCGCCGGGCCCAAGTTTGACTATGGTAGTACGTCATACTTTAGGTGGTGGGCGGGGAAAGGGGATCGTCTGTGCTTGGGCACACTCGATAGGGATTGGGATCTATGCGCTGGTGACGTTACTGGGCTTAGCCGTAGTTCTTAAAAAGGCGCCCTTAGTCTTTAATGGCATTGCGATTCTCGGTGCCTTATACCTTGCTTGGATGGGAGTTCAAGCGCTGCGTTCTAATGGAGGTATGCAAGCTAAATTGGCTGCAGGGGAGGCGACAGATACCTTAACCGCAGCCCGTGATGGTATCGCTATTTCTTTATTCAACCCTAAGATAATGCTATTTTTTCTTGCGTTATTCAGCCAATTTGTGATGGTCGCCGACAGCATGACGGCTAAAGCATTAATTGTTTTTACACCGTTAGTGGTCGATGGTCTTTGGTACACCTTGATAGCCTTATTGCTATCCCACTCGAGTGTGTTGCCTAAATTGAGAGAGAAAGCGGGGGTAATTGATAAGTTATCCGGCGTAGTATTAATATTGCTGGCGATCCGTGTGGTGTACACGCTTTAGCGATCTATCTAAAATCATTGGTTTTAAATAACAAACACGCCATCAATCGATGGCGTGTTTGTTTATGGCTATGCATTTAAATCAAGGCGTGATTAGCCTTTAAACATTTGCACAGAATTATCAGCTTCTTCTGCCACACTTTCTTGGATAATGGGTGGATTGGCAATGTGGTCGTCTAAGTTGTCACTCAGCATTTCTTTGAATTCACTGCTAAACCATTCTAATGCGCTCTCTTTTTCTGCACCGAGATCCGCTGATTTAATCGCGGCTTCGAAGGCATTAAAACGTGCTGCGGCAAAACGGAGTGCTGTGCCAACTTTACCTACATCTGCTTCTTGTTGGCTTAGCTGATTGGCTAAGGCAATAAACTGATCGGCAAGTTCGTAAATGGTGGTGCTGCTCGTGTCGGTCATGGCGTTCACTCTAAAAAAGTAACAGATTAAAGTTCGATTCTAACTTAATTGGTGTAAGAAGGAATCGTCAGGCATTAACTATTGGGATCTGTGTCGGTAATGACGACTCCTGTATGGGAGTCATAATTAATCGACAGTTTATCGTTTGTTCGATACAAATATGTGCACTGGCCAGGATCAGTATAACTGGCTTTATAGTCGGTTTCAGTCGCATCAATATTCAAGCGCGAGACACTCGGCTGGGTATTTTGAAATAATACTTCCCATACCGATATACAGTCTTCGACATTATCGAGTGCCGGAGAGGTCTCATTGCCATGGATATAGTGTTGGGCTGGCCAACCGAAGGCGTTGAAATCTATTTGTTCGGATTGTGCCGTACCAAATACGGGTAAATCCTCTTTTGGACCTGAGCCCACTTTTACAGCCCATACGGAACGTGCCAGATTGATGGCTGATTTAAAGCCTCCGCCTGCCGCTTTAACGGTTGCAATTTGAGCATCTTGTTGCACATTTATAAATTTTGGCAGGGCCACTACGGCTAAAATACCGAGCACTATGATGACCACCACAAGTTCAATTAAGGTGAAACCCGTTTGATGTCTTTGAATTGATTTATCAGAATGTTGGATCATCATTACGTATCAGAGTGTGCGAGAATGGGCGCACTATATCACTTAATTTCGAATGTTTTAAATTGAAAGTCTTAACGTGAGACCTAGCAGGTTTAGTGGTATTACTTAGCGGCAGGTAAGGTCTGCAAACTTGCCATACCACTACAGGACTTTTAAGCTAACCTGACTATAGAATTGAGGAAGTAAAATAGTGACTCAGGCGACATGGCAAACATTTATCGATGAGCAAAGAGCTTTGCCTTATTTTCAGCAACTAAGCGCATTTGTTGATAATGAACGCAGGGCTGGGAAAGTGGTTTATCCCCCCGAAGTTGATGTTTTCAATGCTTTTAGTATGACGCCCCTTGAACAAGTCAGAGTGGTTTTGATTGGCCAAGATCCCTATCACGGCCCAGATCAAGCCCATGGTTTATGTTTTTCGGTTAAACGCGGGATAAAACCACCGCCATCTTTAGCCAATATGTACAAAGAATTAGCGACGGATATTGAAGGTTTTGTTGTGCCATCCCATGGTGATTTATCTGCATGGGCGGAGCAGGGGATACTGATGCTCAATACTGTGCTGACAGTTGAGCAAGGCAAGGCGCATTCCCATGCCAAAGCCGGGTGGGAAGTCTTTACGACTGCGGTGCTGGAATTATTAAATCGGCAGACTCAGCCGATTATTTTCGTGCTTTGGGGCAGTCATGCCATTAAAAAGGGTCAAGTCGTTAACGCACCGCAACATCAAGTGCTCACAGGACCACATCCTTCACCTTTATCGGCTTATCGCGGTTTTTTTGGTTGTGGGCATTTCTCTCAAGTGAATCAATTATTGCTTGAGCGAGGCGAAACGCCGATCCTTTGGCAGGTTTGATTTTAGGATTGCGGTTAAAGCAATAAAAAAGGTCTTACTGAGTAAGACCTTTATTTTTTGGGGCGAAATTACATTAGTTAGCAATCAGTGGTTTCTGTCGACCGAAATCTTAGCTAGCGTTACTAAGGCTTGCTTATAGTCGCTATCGGGTAAAGCAGATAATGCCGCGATGGCTTTCTCTGATTCTTCAATTGCTTTTTGTTGGGTGTAGTTTAACGCGCCGCAATGGTGCAGTGCTGCTACGATTTTATCTATGGCCTGAGTACCATCACCTTGCTCAATTGCTTGACGTATGAGCTGTTTCTCTTCGTCTGTGCCATGGGCAATGGCATAGATGAGTGGCAGAGTCGGTTTACCTTCGGCAAGGTCATCGCCAATATTCTTACCTAGCTCGTCACTGTCGGCGGTATAGTCGAGTAAGTCGTCGGTGAGCTGAAAGGCGGTGCCGAGATATTTACCATAGTTGCCTAAGGCGGTTTCTTGCTCAGGCGTTGCACCTGCTAGCACGCCCGCAAGTAGCGTAGCGGCTTCAAATAACTTGGCTGTTTTGCAATAAATGACCCGCATATAGCTTTCTTCAGTGGTGTCTGGGTCATTACAATTCATCAGCTGTAAGACTTCACCCTCGGCCAACACGTTAGTCGTATCAGCTAACACTCTGAGCACTTTCATGTTGTCAAGTTCGGTCATCATCTGGAATGAGCGGGTATAAAGGAAATCCCCGACTAGCACACTGGCACTATTGCCAAACAGTGCATTGGCGGTTTCTCGTCCGCGGCGTAACGTCGATTCATCAACGACATCATCATGGAGCAATGAGGCTGTATGGATAAACTCAATAATCGCCGCTAGCTTAAGATGTGCTTCGCCTTCGTAGCTCACCGCACGTGCGGCTAAAACCGACAGCAGAGGACGAAGACGTTTACCACCACCATTAATAATGTAAAAACCTAATTGATTAATTAGGGCGACATCTGATTCAAGCTGTTTATATATCAGCTGATTGACTGCTTGCATATCAGTGTCAGCCAGTTGACGAATAGCGTTTAAATCCATAATAGACTCTGGTTGTGGGGTCATTACGTACCCGGCCCCTGTTTAGGCTCACGTGTTATAATGAAATGAATTTTACCTAAAATTCTGACATATGACAGCACTAGCTCAACTAATGTGAGAGTTAATCCGGTCTTTTTTTATTCTTTCCTAATTAGGGCTTGCCAGAGTTAGATTCTTCGCGTAAACTCCGCGCCCATTGTCAATAAAGTTTTTGTAGCACCCTGCCTCATCCAAGAATGAGCCCGCGTGTTAGGAATTGGAGTAAAATAGCTATGTACGCTGTTTTTCAAAGTGGTGGTAAACAACACCGTGTAGCTGAAGGCCACACAGTACGTTTAGAAAAGTTAGAAGTTGCAACTGGCGAAACTATCGAGTTCGATCAAGTTCTTTTGATCGCTGATGGCGAAACAGTGCATGTTGGTGCTCCTTTAGTGGCTGGCGGTAAAGTCGTTGCTGAAGTTGTAAGTCACGGTCGTGGCGATAAAGTTACTATCGTTAAGTTCCGTCGTCGTAAGCACCACGACAAGAAAATGGGCCACCGTCAGTGGTTCACTGAAGTTAAAATTACTGCTATCAACGCATAATAGGAGTCTAACTCATGGCACATAAAAAAGCTGGCGGTTCTACTCGTAACGGCCGCGATTCAGAAAGTAAACGTCTAGGTGTTAAGCGCTTTGGCGGTGAATCAGTTCTAGCTGGTAACATTATTGTTCGTCAACGTGGTACTAAATTCCACGCTGGTGTAAACGTAGGTATTGGTCGTGACCATACTCTGTTTGCTCTGACTGACGGTAAAGTTAAATTCGAAGTTAAAGGCGCTAATAACCGTAAGTTTATTAGCATCGAAGCTTAACTTTCGAACCTAGCTTATACTGTTAAAGCCCCGCCATTGGTGGGGCTTTCTGTTTTTTGTGCTTCTATTTACGCCGTGTAGATGCTTGAGTTGGTAAATGATTACCAAGAATGAGCATTGACAGGTAAGATTGGGAGCAAAGTATCTCGAGTTTTTTGGCGACCAATGAAGTTAGACGGTATAATTGCTTCATTCAGTGGTGCCAGGAGTAAGTATGAAGTTTGTCGATGAGGCAGTAATTAGGGTCGAAGCAGGCGACGGCGGTAGCGGTTGTGTTAGCTTTAGGCGCGAAAAGTATGTACCTGATGGTGGTCCTGATGGTGGTGATGGTGGCGACGGTGGCAGTGTTTTCCTGCAAGCTGACGAAAACTTCAACACTTTGATCGAGTTCCGTTTTGAACGTTTTCACATGGCTGAACGTGGCGAAAATGGTCGTGGCCGTGATTGTACTGGTCATAGCGGTAAAGATCTGATCTTAAAAGTTCCTGTTGGTACTCGCGCGGTCGATCATGATACTGAAGAAGTCCTTGGGGATTTAACAACCCACGGTCAAAAGCTATTGGTTGCCAAAGGTGGTTTCCATGGTTTAGGTAACACTCGTTTTAAGAGCAGTACTAACCGTGCCCCACGTCAAAAGACGTTAGGCACACCCGGTGAAGTTCGTAGCCTTAAATTAGAGTTGTTACTGCTGGCTGACGTTGGTTTGCTTGGCATGCCTAACGCGGGTAAGTCGACATTCATTCGTGCGGTTTCCCGTGCAACGCCGAAAGTGGCTGATTATCCGTTTACAACACTGGTGCCTAACTTAGGTGTGGTTAATCCACGTCCTGGACAAAGCTTTGTGATTGCGGATATTCCTGGTCTCATCGAAGGCGCTGCCGATGGTGCGGGTTTAGGTATTCGCTTCTTAAAGCATCTTGAGCGTTGTCGTATTCTGCTGCACATCATAGATATTGAGCCGATTGACGGAACCGATCCGGTTGAGTCTGCGCGCGCTATCGTAGGTGAGCTTGAAAAATACTCTCCAAAGTTGGCGAGTAAGCCACGTTGGTTAGTCTTTAACAAAACCGATCTGCTGCTTGAAGAAGAGCTGCAAGAGAAGGTTGATCGTATCGTTAAAGAAATGGGTTGGGAAGGTGATGTCTATACTATCTCCGCCTATAACCGCGACGGTACCAGTGAGTTGGCATTAAAACTCCTCGATTACATTGCGAGTCTTCCACCTGAAGACAATGAAGTCGACCCAGATAGTGAAGTTGAGTTCAAGTGGGATAATTATCATCAAGCAAACCTTGATTCATTGAATGAAGACTATGTTGATGAAGATGATGACGACGACTTTGATGATGACGACTACGACGTAGAAGTTATTTACCAAAGATAATAGTAATCTTTGAGTTTTGAGAGTTCTGTGTACGCTGATACTCAAAATGATATTACTCGGCAAGTTGTGCGTGCTGCACAATTGCTACTGGCCTACGGCGCGGAATCTGATTTAGTTGAAGAAATCAGCCAGCGTCTAGGTCAGGCTTTAGGTCTTGCCAGCGTAGAACTCTCTATTTCCTCTAATTCCCTCGTGTTAACCAGTTTGGTTCATGGTCGCTGTATCACAACTACTCGTCGTATTCGTGAGCATGGCATTAACATGACAGTCGTCTGTGAATTACAACGTATCTGTTTACTCGCTGAAAAGGGGTTGTATGGCCCAAATGAAGTGCGTAAACGCTTGGCGCGGATTGAACCTAAAACCTATCCTCCTAGCTTAGTGGTATTCATGATTGGCCTGTCGTGCGCTAGCTTCTGTCATTTATTTAATGGCGATCTCACTGCATGCGTGATTACTTTTTTTGCCGCGGCAGTGGGTATGTCGGTTCGTTTAGCAATTGCTAAGCGGCATTTTAATTTATTAGTCAATTTTGCCATCACTGCTTTCGTCACCAGTATGCTGGCTCAAACGGGTTATTTGTTTGAGTTAAGTGAAACTCCTAAGGCTGCTATGGCCGCGAGTGTGCTGATGTTAGTGCCGGGTTTTCCGATGATTAATGCGATTTCCGACATGGTAAAAGGGCACATGAATGTCGGTATATCCCGCTGGGGTCATGCTACTTTGCTGACCGTTTCTTCTGTGATTGGCATTACGATTGCGATGCAGATCGGCGGAATTTTCCTATGATGGAATTATTGATAGCTCTTTTGCACGATGCTTTTTTCTCAGCAATTCCCGCCGTAGGATTTGCTATGGTATTTAATGTTCCTAAACGATTTCTTCCTTACTGCGCTTTAGCGGGAGCTATTGGCCATAGTTCCCGTACTTTAATGTTACAGTTTGGTCTGCCAATCGAGTGGGCAACCTTCGCCGCAGCGGCATTAGTAGGGATTATTACCATAGGGTTTGGTAAGCGCCATTTAGCGCCACCTTTAATGTATGCTGTCGCCGCGATTATTCCTATGATCCCAGGCACTTATGCATTTAATACTGTGATTGCCTTAGTGCAATTGACCGCTCAATCTCAAGTCAGTCCTGAACTGACGGGGCAAGTGATTAGTAATGGCCTCAAAACTGTCTTTATTCTAGGGGCGTTAGCTGTGGGTTTGGCCATGCCGAGTTTGCTGTATTTCAGGACCCGCCCCGTCATTCAATAATTCTATTTCTATAAAACAGGAGTGAGCATGCGCATTGCTATGATAGCCGCGATGGCAAACAATCGAGTCATCGGAAAAGATAATAAAATGCCATGGCATCTTCCAGAAGATCTACGTCACTTTAAAGCGATGACCCTAGGCAAGCCTGTTGTGATGGGGCGTAAGACCTTTGAGTCAATCGGTAGGCCTCTTCCTGGTCGACATAACATAGTGATTTCACGCCAAACGGATCTTGTGATTGAGGGCGTGACCTGTGTGACCTCATTTGATGCAGCCAAACAAGCTGCTGGTGAATGTGAAGAGTTAGTGGTTATAGGTGGTGGCCAGCTTTATGCCGAGTTATTGCCCTGCGCCGATATCTTATATTTGACGCAAATCAATCTTGAGGTGGAAGGCGATACATTTTTCCCCCACTGGGACGATGGGACTTGGAAGGAAACTGAATCTTTGGCGAGTATAAATGCGGCTGGTTTGGAATATCGCTTTATCAATTTGGTAAAAAAATGTTAAATTGCAGCTTCTGTTGTGTACCCTGTGTGTATGGGGCGTCAGTTTATCTAACGTATTGCATCATATCGGACATTTAGTTTTCACGGAAAGAGATAGCCTATTTCGTTATCCTAGATTTCGAACGAGAGCTAAAGCCAAGAGGTCAATATCATTTAGACAATAGATGCAGCCCATACAGAATTGATAATAAAACTATAAGAAAGTATTAAGGAGTATCGGATGCGTCTTATGCCTGTGGCCTTGGCTGCGTTAATTGGATTTAGTTCTATTGCTGTACCAACCTCTGCTGTTGCGGGGGAAGATCCACTCGTAGCGAGTCTTTGTGATTATGTAAAAGCTAACGACAAAAACCGCTTACGTAAAAAGTTAAAAGAAAGCCGCGTTAAGTTACGTCAGATTTACAGTGGTATCAGTTGCGATGGTGCAAGTCTATTGCGCACCGCTTACGGTGCGAGTGCGAACGATACCGGTGAGTTTGTGGCTAAGCGTTTGTCGGCGACTGAATTGAGTGTTGCTGAAGCTGATGGGATGACTATCCAAGCTTGGGCTGAAGCAAACGGTCATGGTGCTAGCCCAATTACCGCTGCAGTGAAAGAGCGTCTTGGCGCTGCTGCGGGCGGTGAAGAAGAGTAATGCGGATTTGAACTTAGCGGCACTTTAGCTCTATTTGCTGCTACGTTATATTAAGCGTCTAATATCAAGTATCTAGCATTAAGCTAGATAAAAATGCCAAACTTAAGTTTGGCATTTTTTATGGCCTTAATTTGTGCAAAGGCCGGACAGTTCGAGTCGTCAGTAAGATAGGCAAGTGAATTCGTCTCAAAAGAAAGGGCCGCTAAGCGACCCTAGGTTTTAGTGGTGATAAACATTAGACTCTAAATTCACCGACCGAAGCTTGGAGCTCTTCGGCTAATTTGGCGACTTGATGGCTAGACTGAGCCGTTTGATCTGCACCAATAGCGGTTTCTTCTGAAATTGCTGCAATATGCTCTAGTTTTTCAGAAACTTGCTGGCTTACTAAATTCTGTTCCTGCGCAGCATGGGCGATATGGGTGCCAGAATCATAGGCCTTATGCACAGATTGGCTAATGGTCTCGAGGGCAATGTTGGCTTGCTCCGTTTTTTCAACACAGGCGTTGGCTTGAGCACGCCCCATATCCATGGCGGCAACGGCTTGCTCTGCACCTTGCTGCAACACTTCGATCATCTGTTGGATCTCTCGGGTCGACACTTGAGTGCGTGAGGCTAAACTACGCACTTCATCGGCAACTACCGCAAAACCACGACCTTGTTCACCCGCACGGGCGGCTTCAATAGCGGCGTTAAGGGCGAGTAGGTTAGTCTGTTCTGCAATACCACGGATCACATCCAAAATTGAGCCAATAGAGGCGCTGTCCGACTGCACTTTATTAATCACAACACCCGCTTTGGCCACTTCATCGGCTAAAGCCAAAATAGTCAGTTTGTTCTCTTGTGCAATGGCACGCATATGCTGAGTTTCTTGATCAGCCTGTTTGATTTGCTCAAGGGCTTGATTGGCACTTAAAGACACCTGCTGAGCACTAGAGCTAAGTTCAGTTGTCGCAGTAGCCACTTGGTCAACTTGGCTTTTTTGTTCTTGTATGCCTGAGGTGGTTTGCGCTGTGATTGCTGATGTTTGTTCGGCTGCCGCGGCAAGTTGATTTGACCTATCTAAAATACCTATGATTAAACTGCGTAAGCTATCGACGAGACGATTACAGTTTTTTGCTAGTTCGGCAAATTCATCGTGTCCAGAGTCATCTAGTTTATGGGTAAGGTTGCCTGAGGCTAAGACGTTCAGGGCATTGTTCACTTGGCTGAGTGAGCGTTTTAACGGATTCACCACAGCAAAACTCACAATCACAGCGACAACGATTGCTATTAACACGACAATCATGGTTTGTATGCTGGCAGAGTCAATCTTGGCTATAGTGTCATTGCTCATGTTCGCGGCAACAAGTTCGATGTTATCGCTGACATCATTCATGTTGGAATTGATGACTTTCACATCATTTTCGATAATGCCTAGTTTTATCACAGCTTCTTTGGAGTGGGAGAGCTGACTCGATTTTAGCAGCAACATAGATTGCGGACCGGTGACGAGCGCTAATACTTTTTCGATATCTTTAGTGACCGAGCTTAAGGTATCCGCTTCGACAATACCTTGACCGTGACGATTCACATATTCAAGTTTGTTCTTGGTTTCGCTGATAATGTAGTCAAGTTCCTTTGAGATCAGTTCGTGCTTACTGTCTTCGTCATTCGTTACTAAATCTGCAATAGTAGTGATGATATTTCCGAGACTAGTATCAATAGCGCTGGCTGATGCAGCAAGACTCTGCTCATCGGGATTCTGACTGCTTTCTAAATCAACAATATCGAGCAGTTCTGATGAGGCATCATCGGCGGCATTTTCGAGCTTTTTCTTTAGTTCAACTAGCTGTTCTTGCTTGCTCAATGAGGCCTCACGTTCGGCGATCATGGCAATACTATCTCGCTCAAAGGTAGCAAAGCTGCCGCTTAATTGGGCAATTAAAGAAGATAGATTCTGCTGGCTCTTGACTAACTGAGTGAGGGTGGCAATTTCGTTTTTGAACTGAGTCCCGTGGTCTTCAAACACTTTACGAATATTCGGGATATTTGCCGATCTAGGAGTGTTATAGGCAATCAGGATTTGTCTTTGTTGCTCACTCAATGCTTCACTAAGGTGGTTTGTCGATTTTAGCGCGGGCAAGCTTAATTCTTGCATCATAGCAGAGCTGGCTTTTAGGCTATTGTTGGTTAAATAAGATGTAAATCCTAGCAACACGAGTAAAAGTGTGACAATACCAAATCCGCCAATCACTCTGGTGGCTACATTAAATTTCATAGGATACTCCGATTTTTATTATATTTTTCCAAATGAAAACAGGGTGATATTCAGGGTTAGGCGGCTCAGTCTGTTATCGACTTTAAGCTGTTTTAGTTTAACTCTTTTTTAACTTTTTTTGCGTAATTTTTTGGTCTTTTTCAAGATGCCATAAGGTTAAGTGTTCACCCCAGCAACAGCCTGTATCTAAAGCCTTTAATTTAGTATCGTCGACCTTGCCCATCAACGCAGCCCAATGGCCAAATACTAAGGTATGACTCTGGCGCAGCGGCGAAGCAAACTCAAACCAAGGTTTGAGTTGTGGATTAGTACAGTTTTCAGGAGGTTGTTTGCAATCAAAATCAAGTCGGCCATCGACATAAAGATAGCGCATGCGTGTTAATGCATTGATGCAATAACGTAAGCGTTCTATGCCAATTGCACTTGGATCCCATTGCTCTGCGGTATCTGAATACATTTGGCTTATTAATGTCTCAAGATAATCATCGTGCTTGAGGGCGCGACTGACGAGTGCGGATTCTTCTCTTAATACCTCCAGCGACCACTGAGGTGGTACACCCGCATGACTCATAATGAGTTGGTGTTCAGGTAATTCACGCATAAGAGGTTGTTGTCTCAGCCAGTCAATTGAGGCTGAGATATCGGGGGATTCTAGAATTTCAGTGAGATTATCGCTGGGTTTAGCGCGCTTGAGCTTACCGTGTAATGCCATTAGATGGAGATCGTGGTTACCTAAAACCGTTTTAGCGGAATCACCTAAGGAGCGAAAAAAACGTAGCGTAGCTAAGGAGTCAGGTCCACGTGCAACAAGATCACCTACAGCCCAGAGTTCATCGCGGGAAGGATTAAAATCGACCTTAGCGAGTAATTTTTGTAACTCAGCGAAACAGCCTTGAATATCACCAACAAAATAATGCGCCACAGTACCCCTTTCCTAACGATATTAATGTAGTAAGCCTGGGGTCGCTAAACGGAAGGGACGGATTGTCGCCTGGAAACGCTCACCCGATTCGCTGACCATACCATAAGTGCCGTGCATTATGCCAAGTGGCGTATCGAGCACAGTACCACTGGTGTATTGATAGGCAGTATTCGGCGCTATGGTTGGCGTTTCACCGACAACACCGGCACCTTGGACTTCACTGGTGTTGCCATTGGCATCAGTGATTATCCAGTGACGAGTTTCAAGTTTAGCCGCTTGCTCACCTAAATTGATGATAGTGATGGTGTAACTGAAGAGGTACTTTTCATCCTCGGGCGAGGACTGCTGCTCTATATACTCAGTTTTGACTTCGACCCGAATGGAGGTGTCCAATGCGCTCATTCTTGTTCCTAGGCTCTGGTATAAGGGCACCTAAGTGCCCAGACATATTTATGCTTTCTTATCGCAAACCATGTTAGCCATAGCAACATACTGCTGCACGCTAATCTGTTCTGGGCGTTGACTTGAGTCAATCCCTAACTGCTCGAACTCATCGTCAGATAACATGTGCTTTAAGTTATTACGCAGAGTCTTACGACGCATGTTGAATGCGGTAGTACAAAGGTGGCGTAGTACGGTCACATCTTTACAAGGGAACGGCTTTACGGCGTATGGCAATAAGCGTACGACTGCTGAGTCTACTTTAGGCGCAGGGGTAAAGCTGTGGGGCGGCACTTCGAGAACCGGAACCACTTGGCAGAAGTATTGTGCCATGACCGTTAAACGGCCATAAGCTTTACAGCCTGGGCTTGCCGATAGACGCAGGACTACTTCTTTTTGTAGCATAAAGTGCATCGTTTCAATCTGTTCGGCAAATTCGAACAGGTGGAACATCAGCGGCGTTGAAATGTTGTAAGGTAAGTTACCGAACACTTTCATCTTTTTGCCTGGCACACTCAGTTGGCCAAAATCAAACTGCAGTGCATCACCTTGGTGGATGGTCAGTTTATCTTTAAGGACTGGGTGTTGATGTAAGCGTTCAACCAGATCGCGGTCGAGTTCGACGACAGTCAGATTATCCACAGCATCGGCTACAGGTTCAGTTAAGGCACCAAGGCCAGGGCCGATTTCGACCATCACATGGTGATTATCGGGTGCAATTGCACCCACAATGCGGTCAATCACATTGCCGTCGGTAAGGAAGTTTTGTCCGAAACGCTTTCTGGCCGTGTGGCCTAAATGTACTTTGTTGCTCATTAATAATGTAATCGTTTAGTTCTTTGAGGATAACTCAATGGCTTTATTCAGAGCACAGACAAAACTGCCAATATCGGCCTTGCCTGTACCCGCGAGATCGAGCGCCGTACCGTGGTCAACCGAGGTACGAATATAAGGTAAACCTAAGGTGATGTTTACCGATTTGCCAAATCCTTGTGACTTGAGAACGGGAAGTCCTTGGTCATGGTACATGGCCAAGACGACATCGGCGTCCTGTAAATATTTAGGTTGGAACAGAGTATCGGCCGGTAATGGGCCGACAATATTCATCTGGAACTCTTCTCGCAACTCGTTGAGTGCAGGAATAATCACGTCGATTTCTTCACGCCCTAAATGGCCGTCTTCACCTGCGTGTGGATTGAGACCACAGACATAAATTTTCGGTGAAACTATGCCAAATTTGCTGATGAGATCGGCATGTAGAATCTTGATAATATGCTGTAAGCGTTGGCGTGTTATGGCTTTTGCAACATAGGCCAGAGGAATATGGGTGGTCACGAGTGCCACTTGCAAACCCGGCGTTGCCAGCATCATCACTACATCGGGGCAATTTGCTTGATGGGCAAAAAACTCAGTATGGCCACTAAAGGAAATACCTGCTTGATTGATAATGCCTTTATGCACGGGGCCTGTCACGACAGCATCAAACTCGCCGCTCATGTTTTTTTCGCCCGCATAACGCAAGGTTTCAACTACATAAGTGCTGTTTTGCTCATCGAGCTGACCACAAATCGATTCGCTCACTAACTTAAAGGGCGCTATGGTTAATGTGCCCGCTTCTTGCGGTTTAGGAGCTTGATTTGGCTGGTAAGGGCGGAAAGTCACTTGCAAACCGAGTCGTTTCGCGCGGCTCGCAAGTAATTCTGGATCCGCACAAACGACTAACTCAGCAGGCCAAGCCTGCTGAGCGAGTTGTACGACTAAATCGGGGCCAATACCTGCGGGTTCGCCTGGGGTAACGGCAATACGTTTAGTGCTCAATTAGAATTAACCTCGATTGGTCTCTGGCTGGAAGATTTCAATGTATGCGTCTGAACGCATTTCGTCTAGCCAGTTTTGCAGTTCTTCGTTAAATTTGCGACGGAAGATCAACTGGTGCGCACGGTTGCTATTGAACTGATCTGTGGCGTCGGTTTTTCTGCGTTCTTCTAATTGAGTGATATGCCAACCGTGAGTCGTACGGAATGGCTCACTAATTTGGTCGTTTTTCAAACTATTGAGCGTTTGAGCAAACTCAGGTACGTAAATGCTTGGTTCTGCCCAACCTAATTCACCACCTTTTGTGGCCGAACCAGGATCTTCTGAGTACTGACGCGCTAGGTCTTCAAACTTAGCTTCACCTGAGCGGATTTGTTTCAGGAATTGCTCAAGCATGGCTTTAGCGCGGTCTTCTGACAGGATCGGCGATGGCTTGAGCAAAATGTGGCGCGCTCTAACTTCTTCAATTTCTTTGGTTTGTAGGCCGCGAGCATCCATGATCTTAATAATATGGAAACCTGCACCACTCTTAATCGGGCCGATAATGTCACCCATTTTCGCACCGTTAATCACTTCGGCGAACAGAGTTGGCATTTCGTTGATGTTCATATAATCCCAAATACCGCCTTCGAGTGCCTTAGGACCTGAAGAAGAAGCGATAGCGGTACGACGGAAATCCTCACCACTCTTCAAACGTTCTAATACGATATTGGCGCGTTTGCTTGATGCTTCGAGTTGTTCACTGGTGGGGTTATTAGGCACGTCAATCAGGATATGGCCAATTTGGTATTCCACATCTTTCATCCCTTGTTCTTGGATGAGTTTGACTAGGCTAGTAATTTCCTGTGGTGATACTTGAATGCGGCGTTGTACTTGAATACGTTGAATTTCACCTAGAGTGATTTCTTCGCGCAATTGTTCTCGGTATTGGCTGAAACTTAAACCTTCGCTTTCAATTTTTTGTTGCATCTGTGCGACAGACATTTTTTGTTCGCGTGCGATGTTTTCAATCGCTTGGTCTAGTTGTAAGTCTCCAATATTCAGCCCTATACGACTGGCCATTTGCAATTGTAGGCGAGTTAAGATTAAACGCTCAATCACCTGAGTGCGCAGGGCACTGTCAGAAGGTAACGATTGGTTTGCTGCTTTGGCATTCGCTTTAACAGTGTCAATCATGTTAGTGATTTCACTTTCGAGCACTATGCCGTCGTTAATTTGGACTGCAACGCGGTCTAGCGGCTGGGGTGCGGCCAATGTAGGTTGGCTGATCGCGAGTGCAAATAAAGCAAAAATCAGATGTTTACTGGGTTTCATCCACAAAATCCTTGGCACGTTCTAAGGTCAGGTTCGACGGCTTAATTGAAATAACTTTACCATTTATATCGAAATTACAGTGAGTTGCCCTAATGTAATTTTTTGGCGACGCATTTGAGTGCAAGGTTAGACCTTAAGATCCGCTTTTATTCGCTTTAGCAAAAGGTGAACGGTAAAGCACTCATTAATCTGTTTGGACTCTGAGTCCTTGTTGAGGTTCAGCAATCTATCACAATTCTTTGCTAATTCCTCAGATAAAGCGGTTTTCTGTAGTTAAACAGGCCGTCATTGAGCATATCGGATACGCCTAATGGGCCAGAACCACCGAGTCCCTTAATGATTAAGTTCAGGTAGATACCACTATCAAACTGCTCACGAGGATCAATTGTGGCAGAACCTATGTTGTCGTCATAGTTGGTTTTAATGCGGTAATGATAACTAAGTCTTACTGCGTAACAGCATGATTCGTACTGGATACCTGTGTAAGTTTCAATACTGCGGCTTTCGTTAAGGTCATAATACCAATTACCAACAAAGTAGAGGTCGTCATTGATTGGCCAAGCGCCACGAACGCCCGCTTGGGAGATGTTCACTGTATCATTGGTATTTGAGTTCAATAAATCTGGGACATAGCGATAGCTAAATTGCAGCAATTTATTCGCTTCAGGTCTGAAATCTAAGGTGACTTCAGATTTTTTATTGTCACTGGTGTTGGTATCGTACTGAATCGCAGCCCCCATATACCAATCATGGGACAAGCGGGTATCTAACTCTGCAGCAAGTACTGAAGTTGATTGATTTGACTCAAAAATACTGTCTTCGTAACCGACTTTACTGTCTTGCAGATAAAAAATTTGTCCTAGACTGAATTTAGTGGCTTCTTGGTTGTGACTATCAAACAGGCGTGTAGTAACACCTAGAGTGACTTGATTTGCATCGGAAATTCGATCCAGACCCGAGAAGCGACGATCACGGAATAGACCAAAGTAGTCGTCCTGTAATTGAGCCGTATCATAAATGCCTATGTTGCGTTGATCTTCGTAGCCGACATAAAGATATTGAAATTGTGGCTCGAGCGTTTGGCGGTAGTTTTGATCGAAAAGCTCAGTAAAACGTTCGAAGTTGATTTGACCATTAATCCGTACCTGCGGGATGGTGCGATTCACTGTGTCGTCAACAACTATGTCTGGATCTTCGTTATGCTGCCAATAATTGGTCTGCATCAACTTAACTTGACTGGTGAGCGAGCCTGAAGGCCCATGTATTGGCAGAGTTACGCTTGGTGACATGTACAAACGAGTCGCCGTATTAACATTGTTGTCCTGATGGGCAAAATTCGTTAGCTCCGAATTGAAACCAAAATCTAAATTGTTCCAAAAATCAGCAGCGCGATAGTTAAAGTTAACCTGAGGCATGACTTGATATGGTTTTTCATCCTCACCCAGTACTTTAATATCTTGTACTCGGGTGCTTAGATCCCAGTTACTTTCGAAGTAGCTGATTTCACCTATGCGTGATAACTGGTTATCGGTTGCACGGTTAACATCTGACTTTAAGTCATTGAAATAGTTGTTATCTGATACATCGGTAAAATTCGCTAATACACGCCAATTTTTGTCGATCGCCCCTTGATGCTGCCAGTTATATAAGTAGCGATTCGGGCTACCATCGATCAATTGGTCATTGCCTAGATATTCTAAATTGACTCGGCCATTTTGGGCCTCACCCGCCAGATAACCAAACTCTGTTTTAGTGAATAAACCACGGTTTGACATATAGCTAGGTGTAAATGTTAAATCGTACTCTGGGGCAATATTCCAATAATAGGGTGCGGAAATTTCGACACCATCAGTAGTACTAGTGCTAAAACTAGGGTAGAGAAAGCCAGATTTACGTTTGTCTGAAACGGGGACTGTCATGTAGGGAATATAGAATACAGGTACACCGCCAATTCTTAGTTTGGCATTCCAAATTTCGCCCCATTCTTCTTCACTGTTGATCTTGATCTTTTCGGCCTCGAGTAGCCAAGACACATTGTCAGGAGGGCAAGTAGTGAAGTTGGTATTCGTTAAAATTAAATTGTTATTGATAGTAATTTGCAGTTTTTCGGCATCACCGTGAACTTGTTGGCCATGGATCCAATATTGTGCGCCTTTAAGGGTGGCACGGTTTGTCCGCATTTGAGCTTGTAAGGATTCGGCTGTAACGGTGAAGTTACTGTCTTGAAAGACTAAATTACCATTGGCATCAAACTGTTCAGTAGCTTGATCTAAAATCGCCTCATCGGCTGCTATGTGCCTATCGCCTTGGCTAAAAACCACATCGCCACGGAAAATCGCCTGCTTCCCCATTTCGGCATTGGTGTTATCAGACGCAATACGAATTTTGTTGAGTTCAGCCGCACTCATCCCTTGGGTTTGAGATACGATACGGGGTACTGGCGGTTCGATTAAGCATTGGGATGCCGAAGCGGTTAGAGAGTCGTCTGCCAGGACTAATTGTGGTAACAGGCTCAGGGCCAGAAGGTATCGGATCTGCATCTTTAGGTCAGTAATTATGATTTCTTATTCTGGACAAGTATGGATGGGGAAAGTTGCAATTGACAAACGCAACATCGCTTAATAAATCTCTCAATTTCTTAGCTGTTTCCAAATTCTATGCCAGCTATAATAAAGCAATTTTTCTTTAAGAGCCATGAAATGACTTTATCCGATCCGAGATTTCTTTCCCTTAATCAGTGGCTGAATGCTTATTTTTCCTGTGAGGTGATGCCTGTGTTGATTTCCGGAGACGCAAGTTTTAGGCGTTACTTTCGGATTTCGATGCCCGATGCCACCTTTATCGCCGCCGATTCACCGCCTCAGTTAGTGCCTATCGCCCCCTTTATTGCACTGTCGAATGCTTATTCAGCCGTGGGACTGACAGTTCCAAAAGTAATCCACGCCGATGCCGATTTGGGTTTTATGTTGATGAGTGATTTGGGCGATACCCAACTCTTATCTGTATTGACGGTACAAAATGTGGAAGGGTTTTACCGTCAGGCGCTCGATTTATTACCGCAAGTGGCCGCTGTGATTGAGTGCAAGAATCTTGATAGCGGTTTAGTTCAGGCATTACCTAACTACGATGAAGCCTTTGTGCGCCGTGAATTACACATCTTTACTGAGTGGCTGTTAGGAACACATCTTAATTTGTCTTTGGACGCTGCTGAGTTGCAATTGCTGAATGATACTTTTGATCGCCTCGTCGGCAATGCGCTATCTCAACCTAGTGTGGGAATGCATAGGGATTTCCATAGCCGTAATCTTATGCTGCAAGCGGACAAGCTGTGCGTGATTGATTTTCAGGATGCTGTCGTTGGTCCCGTGACTTACGATGCGGTATCACTACTACGCGATTGTTATATTCGTTGGCCGCAGCCTTTAGTCGCAGACTTGATGCGGTATCATTATCAGCAAGCATTAGCGCTTAGTTTTATTCCCGCACAGACTCCTTTTGAGCAATATCAAACTTGGTTTGATCTCATGGGCTTACAGCGCCACATTAAGGCTGTGGGGATTTTTGCACGGTTAAATTATCGCGATAGTAAACCTGCGTATATGGCGGATATTCCACTGACATTAACGTATATTGTCGACATCTCGCTGCAGTATCCCGAACTCGTGCCATTTGCACACTGGTTAACTCGTCGTGTGTTACCTGCGTTTACTGTGAGTCAGTCTTCATCTGAGGTTAAGCAATGAAAGCCATGATCTTGGCCGCTGGACGAGGGGAAAGGTTACGGCCGTTAACGGACAGTTTGCCTAAACCTATGGTGCCAGTGTTAGGTAAGCCACTGATTGTTTATCATATTGAAAAACTTGCCGCGATAGGCATAGTCGATATCGTCATCAACCATGCTTGGCTAGGGCATAAGTTAGTCGAAGCTCTGGGCGATGGCAGCACTTTTGGGGTGCGCATTCGGTATAGCGCTGAAGAGAGTGCGTTAGAAACCGGCGGCGGTATTAAACGCGCTTTGTTTTTATTGTGTGAGGACGGAAGCGACGAACCTTTTTTAGTGATTAATGGTGATGTGTTTATTGATGCTTTACCGCCAATCACGCAACTGGCAGCGGATAGGCTCGCTCACTTATGGTTAGTGCCTAATCCTGAGCAGCATCCAAATGGCGATTTTGCTTTGAATGGTCATCAAGTGCAGGAGCGTGGCGATGTTAAGTACACGTTTTCGGGCATGGGCATTTATCACCCTGCGCTATTTCATGACACGCCGCAGGGCGCCTTTGCACTGGGTCCGTTGTTGAGATCGCAAATGGCTCAAAACAGAGTTAGTGGTGCCTTGTTTAATGGATTTTGGTGTGATGTCGGTACCATTGCACGATTGCAAGCGCTTGAACTAAGGTTACAAAGTAACAAGTAAATTTCGGTGCTGGCATATCCATAGGATTAAGCTAGTGCATCAAATACATAATAGAAATCAGGAAATAAGATGCGGCTTTGGGGTAAGTTTTTTGGATTTGTCATTGGCTTTATGTTCGGCCGTATTTTTGGTGCACTGCTAGGTTTGTGGCTCGGTCATCTTTACGATAAGCGTGCAGCATCGGGCGTGGGTTTTCGACAGATTCTAGGGCAGGCTAAGAATCGCCAAGCCATTTTCTTTAATACCACATTTGCAGTAATGGGGCATGTGGCGAAAGCATCAGGACATGTTACCGAAACCGATATTCGCATTGCGACCTTATTAATGGATCAAATGCGTTTAACGGGGGAAGCCCGTAAAGAGGCGCAACAGGCATTTCGTGAGGGTAAATCGGCGGATTTTGATCTGCGCAGCAGCTTACAAGCTTTCCGTGTTATTACGATGGGACGCAAAGAGTTAGTGCAGATGTTCATCGAAATCCAGATCCAAACAGCACTGTCTGATGGTGAATTGGATCCCGCTGAGCACGCTATCTTGATGACGATTGCTCAAGAGTTAGGTTATGGTCGAGCGCAGTTAGATGAATTACTTAAACGCTGGCAGGCGGAGTTTCGTTTCCATCAAACATCGAGTGGCAATAAAACATCGATTACTGATGCCTACAGTTTACTTGGCATTACGAACGAAGCTAGCGACCAAGAAGTTAAACGGGCTTACCGTAAATTGATGAATGAACATCATCCCGATAAGTTAGTGGCGAAAGGGTTGCCACCGGAAATGATGGAGCTCGCTAATCGTAAGGCTCAGGATATTCAAGCAGCCTATGACAGAGTCAAGTCTGAGCGCGGTATGCGTTAGCCTTGATAAAATTGGTTTTTGTAAAAGATAAGGAATTCATTATGAAAAACACTTACCGTTTGTTGCTGTTGGCGAGTTTGTTACCTGTGGCTATGTCTACACAGGCCGAGGTGTTTATCGCTCCTTTTGGTGGTTATAGTCTGGGGGGCGGTCAATTTGATGTGAATCAATATGAGGTCAACACAGATCAAACGGGTGATAAGGCCGATGTGAAGGTCGAGGAGTCGAGCCATTACGGTTTGATGGTGGGTATTGGCACCAATGATCCCGGTAATATTTATCTTTTATATAGTCATCAAGCCTCTGAACTGAAAAGTGGCGGCTTGTTTACGCCAGACTTTCTTACCTCGTTAGATTTAGATTACATCCACTTGGGTGGCACTTTATATTTCCCCCGTGGCGATATCCAGCCCTATGTCACCGCCAGCGCGGGGATCACCCGCATGCTGCCTAGCGGTTGGTCGAGCGAAACGCGTTTCTCCATGGGGATTGGTGGCGGGGTAGAGTATCAAGTGACGCCACACTTTGGCCTGTTTGCGGATATTCGGGGTTATGCGACTTTTATCAACAGTGACACTTCGCTGTTTTGCAATGAAGATGAATGCCTATGGCACATTACGTCGGATGTGATGTGGCAGGCTCAGGCTAACCTTGGGCTCAAAGTCAGTTTTTAGATTTAACGCATCGTCTTAAAAGGAGATTTAGTGGCATGAAAATAGTCGTACTTGATGGTGAAACCTTAAATCCTGGCGATCTCAGCTGGCAATCCTTAAATGAATTAGGCGAGTTTGCGTGTTTTCCCCGCACAAGTGGCGCTGATATTGTCGCGCGAGCCCAAGGTGCTGAAGTCATTCTCACCAATAAAACGCCCTTGAATGCAAAGACGCTAGCGCAACTTCCTAGTCTCAAATACATAGGCGTATTGGCCACGGGCACGAACGTTGTCGATATCGCGGCAGCTAAAGCGCAAGGTATAGTGGTCACTAATGTGCCCGCTTATGCGCCTGATGCCGTTGCGCAAATGGTGTTTGCCCATATTCTGCATCACACCCAAGCCGTGGCCGCCCATCATCAAGCTGTGGTCGATGGCCAGTGGGTGAACTGCCAAGATTTTTGTTTTACTTTAATGCCGTTGCAATCTTTAAAAGGCAAGACTTTAGGCTTAATAGGTTATGGCGATATCGGTCAGCAGGTGGGAACGCTCGCCCTCGCATTCGGGATGAAAGTTCTTGTCAATACTCGTTCAATCATCAAGGATTTACCCCAAGGCGTGATGTGGGCGCAACGTGATACTGTGCTTAGCGAATCAGATATTATTTCGCTCCATTGCCCGCTAACACCAGAAACTGAGCAATTTATCAATCAACAAACCCTCGCCTTGATGAAGCCTAATGCGCTGCTGATTAATACAGCGCGCGGTGGATTAATTGATGAAGCCGCGCTTGCTGCTGCGCTGGCTCAAGGCAAGTTATTTGCCGGCGTGGATGTGTTATCGACCGAGCCGCCCACTGCAGATAATCCCTTACTGCATGCGCCTAATATCAGCATCAGCCCGCATAATGCGTGGGCGACGAAGGAAGCAAGACAAAGTCTACTCAATATCGCAGTGGCGAATGTGCACGGTTATTTACAGGGTGAAGTGATTAACTGCGTGAACAAGTAAAGCGGTATGCGTCTTTCTCTCTTTTCATCATGTCGATGTTGAGAGAGAAAGACGTAAATGGTTATTTATTATTGAGTTTTTCTTCTACGCATCCACCACACACCCAATAAGCCTGTGAGGGCTAATACGCCAAATACGACGGGCTTTTTCAGCTTGTGGTACAGGGCGTTCCATTCTGCCATTTCATTCGCCTGCGCTCGTTTTACTGCACCGTCAAAATCGGGCGCTTCACACTGCAAACCAAAGTTCTCGGCCCAAGGCACAAAGGGGCCGTTGGCGACGTATTTTTTGTAGTAACGTAGGGCAAGTTCTTGATCTCGATACAAGACCCAACCTGTGGCTTGGCAGAGTAGCGCTGCATAGGCTTGGCTGTTGTGGGGTACATGATCCGATGCCTTGTTGGCTAGTTCTGCTGCCGTGTAGCGATAATGGAAGCGTTTATCGGGAATTGCTTGGCTGGCGCTGATCCGCAGTTGTTCTTTCTCAGCCAGTTTGCTCGGCTCATTCCAATCACTTAGATCGAACACACCTTGGTAAATAGTGTAATCCGGGGCTAATTCAAATCCTAAGAGTTCCATGCCTTGGTGGCGAGCAAGTTCGGCAACAGCCCAATAGGCTTTCGCGCTATCAATGCCTTTTGTTTTTTTTGCTGCATTCAGCTCTGTGCCGTAGGCAAGGGCGCTGGCATTCAGTTTAGGATTAGGGAAGTAAACCGGCGCTTCAGCTATCGCGCCTTCGCGTAATAGCCTGCGACCTAACAAGTAGCGCAAGCGGTTGTTAATTGGCTCAATATTATCGTACCAGTCGCTGTCTTTAGGGTATTCAAAGGCGATAAATGGCACATGTTCGTCGATAAATAGCTTAAGTTCAGCCGTGGTGAGTACGCGCTCCGCCACATAGGCGATGTCTTGCCAGTACTCATCACCGCTGGCGAGTAAGTGATTGAGCGCATCGACATATTCGCCACGCTCTAGTGACAACACCCCTTGCTCGGCACGAATACGGCAGTAAGTGGCTGTATCTTCATCGGCATTAATGGCTTGTTGCTGAGTTTCTTTAGCGTCAACTGTGGTCGAGATCTTATTGAGTTGCTCTGGGAAGTGACGCGCTGCCTGAGCATAGGCCTTGGCAGCTTCTGCTTGATCGCCCTTTTGTAGCATTAATTTTGCGTTGAGCCACCAAGTGAGGCCGCTCGGTTTCGCTAGCGTTAATAGGCGCTCAGCACTGGCATAATCCCCTAACTGGTAATAAATCGCCGCTAATTTATCGCCATGGTTGAGCTGTAAGCCATCCGTTGGAAATACTTTAAGGAGCTCAGCAACCTTTAATCCCATTTCCGAAAGCTGGCCATTATAGGCGAATTCATTAGTGCTGCTTTGCCAATAGGCAATCAATAACTGCTGCACGCTCGCCTGTTGCAGTAGCGGCTTAAGTTCAGCAATCTCTTTACCCATCAAAGTGCGGCTTAACATCAATAAGGAATCATAACCGCCGCTATCGCCCTGTACCGATTGGGTGGCATAGAGCTCAATAGCTTTATTCAGTGCATCAGGGGTGAGAGCCATTTGCAGCTCTGACTCAGTTTCACCTGCCCCTTGATTGGTCAATTGTGGGAGCGGCTGGCCTTGGTGTAGCAGGATATAGGCTTGCTCACCTAAGCTCGCTAAACTCAAACGAAGGGGATCGGCGGCGCCTTGTGCGACTTCGCTTTGTAATTGTGTTAGGTAAGCATTGGCACGATTAAAATGTTCAGGATCAGCCGAAGTCTTGCTTAAGATAAGCTCAATACGCGACAGCGAATAGAGTGCCCACAGGTTACGAGATGCGCGTTCACTTTGTGGTAATTTAATGATTTTGCTGAAATAGTTACTCGCCCTCTCATAATCTTTTGCTTCAAACGCTACGGCACCTAAGGTGTACCAAGTTAGTGCTTGTGGTAGATCTTTGTCTAACTTAGCGGCCATTTGCTCGGCTTCAATGGGGCCCGTTGCATCCCGCAAAGTGTTCACTAAAGCTAAATGGGCGTCACTTAACTCGCTGTTTTCAAAGGCGCGAGTTTGTGAAAGATAACGGCTATGCACTTCATCCCAGAGATATTCCTGTGCAGCGGGGGCATCTTGATACTGCCAAGGCAAAGGTTTTGCGAGGGCGGTGAGCTGCTGGCTGAAAGAGGTTTGCGGTAAATAACTGAGATTGCTCTGCCTATCCTGAGTGAGTTGCAAAGGAAAATCGGGGCCGCAGGCCAATAGCATAGGGGAAAATAAGCTTAAACAAATGAGCGTGGTCTTTTTAAGCATAAAAGCCCGATTGGGTGTTGCCATGGTAAACGATAGTTTTGGCTTATGGCGCATAAATTCCCTGTAAATATAATGACTCACAACGTGCCCAGCCTATCACTTTTTGGCCGCCAGGGTTGAGCATGTGTGTTTGAATGTCTCTGTTTGATTGCGGCATAGGCATGATTGCAGTGCGTGAAACTGTTTTGGTTGGTGTCAACGCTGCTGTATTCTCAGCTCGCCATTGCCACGTTAACAGCCCATCTTTTTGTATTACGCTATAGCCATTTTGCGCATCATACCCGCTGCAAGCTTGTCCCGCTAGCGACAAAATAGGAGGAATTTCACCTGCAATATTACCGTGATTCATTAAGCTCAGTTGGAATAGCTGTTGCTTGTGGATTTCCAGATTTTTTGGCTTATTTTCAGCGGCTAATATCGTTTGAGTTGTGGCCTTGTTATCGCTTGAGATCACTAATTCAATCTTAGCGGCAAGTTCACCTTGCTGTGCAACGGCGATTAAGGTGTTGAGTGGCCAAACCCTTTTATCCCCTTCCAGCGGCAGCCGAAACCAGATAATGCCTCTGAGTTTGGCATCTTTTTGAGTGTGTAGTTTTTGCACAAAGGCTTGTAATACTAGAGGATCGGCCATCAGTTCCTGTACTACATTGACTGATTTGAGTTGATCGCGCAGCGGTGTTTCACTTTCAACTTGATAACCTGAAGCTGTACTGATGACCGCCGAACCATAGGCGGGGAGCGCAATAAGGTAAGGCACAGTGCTGATATTTGAGAGTTGCTGCACCCACTGCCAACCTTGAGTCGCATCGAATAGTCCGAGGCGTGGATCGCTTACGCTGTGAATTTGTAGCACCAGTTCATCAATACTGGTGAGTAACACGGGAAAATCGGCACTACTGAGCCAAGCGGGCAGTGCAGTAATGCTGAGTTTGAGTTCTGCGGGTAACTGCGCTTTAAGCTTTTTAAGAAAATCCCGATAGGCTGGCAGTTTACTGTTGGCACTGTCGTGGTCGATTTCAACCCCCGCGATGTGCGTGCCTTTTGCCTGCCAAGTTGCTAGTACTTGGTTGATTTTATTGATCACTTGTTCATCATTTAAATGCGCGAACTGACCATCTAAGCGAATCACGGCAATTTTTGGCCTAGGATCCGCCTGCAACCAAGCATGATTGACCGCAACTTCAAACCAAATGTCTGCGCCATTGGGTTTTGGATGCGCTTGCAGTGCTAAAATACGTAATCCTTGGAATGCACCTTGGCTTTGCACTAATGCCGTTTGATTGGCGGGGCGCCATTGGCGCTGCCAGATATAGACTTCCTGCGCGAGTGGCGCTCGAAGCGTTGTTGCTTCTGTAGCGGCTTTTACTGCGACACTGGTATTTGGGCTAGCCGTGGTTTCGTTGGGATTTGATGCTGGCTGGCAGGCGCTCATAAATACGGCTGCGCTCAACAAAGCAAATAAGAACCATTGATTTCGGCTTATGTTTTTAACCAGATTGCCTATGCCCATACTACTGCTATCGATTCCGTTTTGAGTGAGGCATTACTATGCCCGAAAAATGCCACTTATACATCGCGGTCAAACTTCTGATAATGCCCACTAAGCTTGGTTTTCCTTTTGGTGCCTTGTTAATCAATATCAGAACTCAGATCTCAAAAATCAGGATCGACTTGAAAGCGCATCTGTTCACGGGTGACGGGATGTTGAAGCATCAATAAATCGGCATGCAGATGCAGGCGATTGGCGCGAGTGCCGTACAGATCGTCACCCACAATGTGCGTATTTAGCCCTTCTGAGTGGGCGCAGTGAACTCTGAGCTGATGGGTTCGGCCCGTTTTTGGGGATAGATATACGCGGGCTGTACGTGCCATTTCATCGATATGGCTTAATTCCCAATAGGTTTGGGCCGCTTTGCCAAATTCATAGCAAACGAGTTGTCTCGGTCTATCGTCTAAATCGCCACGTAGGGGTAAAGAGATTTTTCCCGCTGCCGGCTTATCTGCCATTGCTGTAGGGATCCCTGCTAAAAGTGCCACATAACGCTTAGTTACAGTGCGCTGGATAAACTGTTTTTGCAGCTGTTTATGGGCGTCTTTTGTCAATGCGATCACCATTAATCCCGAGGTCGACATATCGAGCCTGTGGACGATAAGTGGTCCTGTGGCATTGGGAAACGTTTGACGCATGCGCGAATACACTGAGTCTTCAATCTCTTTGCCGGGCACTGATAAAAACTCGGCGGGTTTGTTCACAATCGCCATCGCCTCGTCTTGGTAGAGGATGCTTAAGGTTTTGCCTTCGGCGGGGTTCGTCAGCAGCGGATTATCATCGACAACAAGTCCTTCGAGCATATGCCCCAAGATAGGTTGGCATTTACGCAGACAGGCAGGATAAAACTGCTTATGTTGGCGAATTTCTGATTTTGGCGGCGCCCCCCACCAAAATTCGGCAATCGCCAATGGTTTAAGACAGTGTTTAAAGGCGTAATGTAGCAACTTAGGGGCGGCACATTCCCCTGAGCCTGCGGGCGGTGTTAACTCAACCGTCCCGTTAAATATGCCGTTAAGGCTTTTTTCTGCGCCGCGAATATTCAAAAAACGATACTGCTCAAACAGCTTTTGCTGCAGCGCCGCCGAGAGCTGTTTACGCTGTAGTCTTAACGCGTCACGCTTATCAGTGAGCAGAGTTAACGCTTGGCTGATGGCATGGATACGTTCATCCCAATAGCGTTTAATATCTCTTAACTGATTCTTTTCGTTAATGCTTTCTTGGCTGAGTTTAGCTTCGATTGCAGTATTTTCACGTAAAGTATCATCAGTTGGATTGGCAGCCCATTGCACTGCGAGTTGATTGCGCTGCGTCTTGCGGGATTGACGGCCGTCGATCATCACTTGCCTGTGGGCGGCAAGCTTGGCTTGTGCTTGAGCTTGCTCAGCGTTGAGTTCGTTCGATAGCCGAGGAATATCGGGGTGATTTTCTACTGCAAGTAGCTGCTCGTTAATTTGGTTGATTTGCAGATTTTCGGCGTGGAAAAAATTGTCCTTAGCCAGCATATCAAACACAGGTGGAACGAAGCCTGGCCAATGGTTCTGCTCAGCTAACTTGCCCGAAAATGCCGACAAATAGCCCACTTTTCCCTGCGGATCTTGCACTAAAAGCACACCAAACATTTTACCAATGGCACCCGTTAACTCGCCCGTGAGGCCAAAGTTATGTTGCCAATCGTTTTGAGTCTCAAGGTGGCGTTGTAATTCGTTGGCTGCGATCACGCATAATGGATGCGGTTCGTAATAGAAAGGAAAGGTAAAACGTTGCGGCAGGGCATAGGCATCAATGGCTTGTGTGAAAGAGGTAAAGCAAGAAGGCTGAAGATGCATATTGGGGTCTACTGTTGGTTTTACTTATCTGGGTTAATTATCGGAGTTAATTATCTGGGTTAATTATCTGGGTTAAGCCACTACTTAGGATGAGGGCAAGCAAGAAAGGGCGTTAGTTTACTCTGTCGATTTGGGACTGTCGATTTTGGGCTGTCACTTTTTATTGGTACGGATTTTAGATACGGCTCTGTGTTGAAAAAGGGAAATGGCATTAAAGCGCATTTCCCTTTGATGTGTCGCTTGTGCTTAAAGCCAATTTTAAACGGTTCAACCCGCTTAAAAGATGACGTTCACTTTACTGGCGCTATCGAGTGCTTTGCTGATTGCGCTGTCGATATTGATATCACGGGCAAGTGCGACACCTAAACGGCGGCGACCATCAATATCGGGTTTGGCGAATAATCTAAGCTGAGTGTTGACCGCTTCTAATGCCGCACCAATCCCTTGATAGCGGATATTGGTTGAGGTACCTTCGGCCAAAATCACCGCCGAGGCACTTGGACCATGCTGATGGATATTGGGAATAGGCAGGCCGAGAATAGCTCTAACATGCAGGGCAAATTCCGATAAATCTTGGCTGATGAGTGTGACTAAGCCTGTGTCGTGGGGTCTTGGCGAGACTTCAGAGAAATACACTTCATTACCTTTAACAAACAGTTCTACGCCAAATAGTCCATAACCGCCAAGGGCTTCGACGACTTTGCTCGCAATCGCTTGGGATTTTGCTAGCACTTCATCGGACATGACTTGTGGCTGCCATGACTCGCGATAATCGCCATCTTCTTGCCTGTGGCCAATGGGAGCACAAAAATGAATGCCGTTGACTGCGCTGATGGTTAACAGGGTGATTTCATAATCGAAGGGAATAAAGCCTTCGATTATCACGCGACCGCCGCCAGCGCGTCCGCCTTCTTGGGCGTATTGCCACGCTTTATGGCTGAGGGCGATATCGCGAATAACGCTTTGGCCTTTGCCCGAGGAACTCATGACTGGCTTCACCACACAAGGCACGCCAATTTCACTAATCGCTTGATTAAATTTGGTTTCGGTATCACAGAAAAAATACGGAGAAGTCGGTAAACCTAAGGTTTCAGCGGCGAGACGACGAATACCTTCCCTGTCCATAGTGAGCTTCGTTGCCCGAGCTGTTGGGATAATATTCACCCCTTCGGCTTCCATGTCCACTAAGGTTTGGGTGGCGATGGCTTCAATTTCTGGGATGACTAAGTGCGGTTTTTCTAACTCGATAACGGCACGCAGGGCGTTGGCATCGAGCATATTGATCACATGGGAGCGATGCGCGACTTGCATGGCGGGGGCGTTGGCGTAACGGTCAACGCCAATCACTTCAACGCTTAAGCGTTGCAGTTCAATGGCCACTTCTTTGCCAAGTTCACCGCAGCCGAGCAACATGGCGCGTCGTGCGCCCTCAGTGTAGGGAGTGCCTATCATGTGTGGGTACCTTTGAGATTGTAGGGATGATGGGTTTTATGCTTGCGTTCTATGCCGCAATGATGTGGCTAGTTTAGCCTGAACAGGCTTTAGGATCATGGAGTAAATCGACAAGTGTGTCCCGGATCACTGGGGGCAAAAACGAAACAGCATATCTTTGGTTAATATTGGAGCTGAGGTTGAGAGTAAATTCAAATGTTAATTTTATGTTTCTAGCATGTTTGGGGACCATCCACTAATCTTTGGGATGGAATACATATTATTAATACAAGGAGATGCGGATGTTCTTAGATTACTTTGCGTTAGGTATTTTGTTTTTCGTCATCATTATCATGTTTTATGGTGTCATTGCCATTCATGATATCCCCTATGAAATAGCCAAAAAGCGTAATCATCCCCAGCAAGATGCATTGCATATCGCTGGGTGGGTGAGTCTATTCACCCTACATGCAATTTGGCCATTTTTATGGATCTGGGCGACTTTATACCGTGAAGATCGCGGTTGGGGGTTCAATACTGTAATGAAGCGAGAATTAGTTTTAGAGGAGGATGTGAATTCATTGCGCGAGACGGTCAGAGGGCTTCAGACTCGGCTTGAACAGTTAGAGCAAATAACTCCCATGAATATAGCGCCTGCTGTGGATGCGATAAAAACAGACAAAGTTGAGGTATAACATGGATTTATTACTCATACTCACCTATGCGGCCGTGTGTATTACTATCTTTAAAGTCTTTAAAATTCCGATGAATAAATGGACTGTTCCCACCGCAGTGCTGGGCGGGGTGTTCATTATTGGTACCTTATTGCTCGTGATGAATTACAACCATCCTTATTCTCGTTTTGCCCGTGAATATTTTGTCACTATCCCTATCACACCCGCAGTAAAAGGCTTAGTGACTTCGGTGGAAGTGCAGCCTAATATGCCAGTTAAACAAGGGGATGTGTTATTTCGTCTCGATCCTATTCCCTTCGAGGCCGTTGTTAAACGTAAACGCGCTGCTTTGATGGAAGCAGAGCTCCAAGTGCCACAACTCGCCGCGGCGTGGGAGTCGGCTAAGGCTAATGTAGAGCGCGCTAGGGCCGATAAAGACCGTAATAAATCTGCCTTCGAGCGTTATGAGTTAGGCCGCAAGAAAGGGGGCGCGAATTCGCCTTTTACTGAACTGGAACTCGATAATAGGCGTCAATTGTACTTAGCCTCAGAGGCACAACTGACCGTCGCGAATGCTGAAGAACTGCGTGTCAGGCTGGCCTATGAATCTAATATTGATGGTGTTAATACCAAAGTGGCTGGCTTGCAAGCTGATTTAGCCAGTGCACTCTACGATTTAGAACAGACAGTCGTGCGGGCACCTGCAGATGGTGTGGTGACGCAAATGGTACTTCGTGCGGGAGCGATGGCAGTGCCTTTACCATTACGTCCCGTAATGAGCTTTATTCCCGACGAGCAACGCTACTTTGCGGGGGCATTCTGGCAAAACTCGTTAATGCGTTTGCAGGAAGGTGATGAAGCTGAAGTGATATTGGATGCCGCTCCAGGACAAATCTTTAAGGGAAAAGTGGCGAAAATATTACCCGCTATGGCTGAAGGTGAAGTTCAAATGGGCGGCGCGCTGCAGTCATCGGCTCGTTTATTTCAAAATGGTCGCGTTATTGTGCTGATTGATATCGAAGATGATGCTATCCGTACGCAATTTCCTGCGGGTGTTTCTGGGCAGGTTGCAATTTATACTGAACATTTCCATCATGTCGCTGTGATGCGTAAAGTATTGCTGAGGATGCAAGGTTGGCTGAATTACTTGTTTTTTGATGGACATTAACCCTTAATCGGTTAACTTTTGTCTGTTGTATCAAGTCCAGTTCGCTGGACTTTTTTGTGACACATTTTTGGGTGAATAAAAAGGAATTTGAAAGCATGCAAGATATTCACGATTTAACCTCAGTGCTGCGCTCCAATACGCCAATTGTAGTGATTGAAACCTATGAAGAATATCGCGTGGTTGAGCTGCTTAAGCGGGTCGCAAGTGTGCTCTATCAACCTGTGTTTACATGGAGCATCACCCAAGGCCTAGCAAGGGTCGATAAGCCCTTGGCGGCGCAAAAGTTTAATAGCGAACCTACAGATCTGCTCGGGCAAATTAAATCAACCTCGCAGCAGGGAATTTATGTGCTGTGCGATTTTCATCCCTTTGTGGTTGACGCGCCAAAGAACGTACGCTTACTCAAAGAGATAGCCCTTGAGTATGAGACGCTGCAGCACACCTTAGTGCTGGTGAGTCACGCCTTTGAAATCCCGCCTGAAATCAAACGTTATTGCGCATATTTTCACTTAACTTTGCCAAGTACAGTGCAATTGCAAAATCTGATTTATCTTGAAGTTGATAAAATTCGTCACCAAGGTACGCCGCTACAGGTCGATGATGCTGCAGTGGTCAAATTAGCCGATAATCTGCGGGGCGTGACTTTAGACGATGCCCGTCGTCTCGTACGCAAAGCCATAGTCAATGACGGTGCTATTACCTTGTCAGATATCGACGCTATCAATAAAGCCAAGTTTCAGCTACTCGATCTTAATGGTGTGCTGCAATTTGAATACGACACCAGTGATTTTTCACAGGTCGCAGGACTACATAATCTTAAAAAATGGCTCAAGCAGCGCTCGCCCATAGTGGCTGTCAGCGCCATTGACCAAGGCGGCCAGCCGACTCCAGTTCAGCACGTCAAAGCGCTCGATGCGCCCAAGGGGATTTTACTGCTGGGCGTTCAGGGCAGTGGTAAGAGCCTCGCGGCTAAGGCCGTTGCGGGCGTCTGGCAACGACCTTTGCTCAGGCTCGATATGGCAGCCTTATATAACAAATACATAGGCGAAACCGAGAAGAACCTGCGTAATGCACTGGATCTGGCTGACATGATGTCGCCCTGTGTGCTTTGGATAGATGAAATTGAAAAAGGCTTAAGCGGGAGTTGCAGCGATGAGGGCACCTCGACGCGGATCCTCGGCACCTTACTTACCTGGATGGCGGAGCGTAAATCTGAAGTGTTTGTGGTGGCTACCGCTAATGATATTCAAGTTCTGCCGCCAGAGTTGATGCGAAAGGGCAGGATGGATGAAATCTTTTTTGTCGATTTACCCGACGAAGCTATACGCAAAGCCATCTTCTTAATCCACTGTAAGCGCCGTGGAATCGATGTGGCGAGCTTAGATCTCGCCCAGTTATCGGCGCGTAGCCAAGGATTTTCCGGCGCCGAAATCGAGCAAGCCGTTATTGCTGCCATGTATACCGCAAGAAGTGTCGAGTGCAGTGTCGACCAAGTGCTATTACTTGAAGAACTTAGTAAGACACGGCCTTTATCTGTGGTCATGAGCGATAAAATCAATGCGCTACGACAATGGGCAGCAGGCCGAACCGTGAATGCCCATGAGTAAGATTTTTGCTTGGTACCATGAGTGCTAACTAGCATTTTTAAACGTTACATTAGCTTAGTTATTTTCGACATTCCCAAGGTACCGTTATGAATGATGAGTCGTTTTACTGGATATTAGTGATACAAGGATAAGAGATTGAAAAGTATATATGAACTGATTGATATCGAAGACTCTGGCATAAAAGTAGTCAATGAAATGGTTGCTGGTGCTGAGCATTGTGTAGAGATACTACCGCCGTCAAAGGATCGGGTTGAAGTACTTGAATCCCTTCAGGTATCGACTCGTTCGGTATTAGGGGCTATTGCCTACGAAACCGGTGGGATTTTGATCGACAATGGATGGATTCGATTTTTCGGCTCTGGACATGAAAGATTGTCTAGAAACCTTACTGATTGGAATAGAAGTGCACATTATCTTTTAGTGGCGAATGACGTAGTTGGTGGATTTTTTGCTATCAACGGCGGCGGTTTAGGTGCAGATGTTGGGAATATATACTATTGGTCGCCAGACTCAATTCATTGGGAAGGATTAGAAATCGGATTCACAGATTTTTTTCAATGGTCAGCTACAAAGAGAATCAATGAGTTTTATGCGAGTTTAGGTAAAGATCGCTTTCAAAAAAACTATTCACAGATAGCTACAGATAAATGCCTGAGCTTTTATCCATTTTTATGGGCGAAAGAAGGTTCTATTGAAATAAGCAGCGTGAAAGTGGTGTCAGTTGATGAAATGTATAGGCTGAAATTGGAATTATTAACCTCGGTTAGTTAATTCGTTTACCCGCTGATTTTATGAGTACTTCTGCAACAATTATTTGTTATAAATATCTAATGTATTGATTGTTAGATGTAAATCTGCTTATCAGCTCTATTGATTCAACATGGATGGGCTGTATATGCCATCTATAATTAATCACTTCTTCGGAGGGGACAGCACCAAGATCTAGCTGACGTTTTTGGCAGTATCTTGGGCTTTCTCGTTACCGCTTGCATCAAAAATCAAAGCTGTCGCTATCACCAAAAGTTGTCGCGGCAATGCCTAATGAGTGCTTTAGTGTTTGGCGTGACAATATCTCTCTAAATGGTTTGAATCTTAGCGATATCCACTCCCTGTGGTACCGCTAATGCTGCTTATTCCTATCATGATGACATTAGATATCAAAGGCGAGACTGCCCGGAGTCAGGAATGGCCAACTTAGACGCGTCGGTGAACTCTCACCCTGCGCACCAAAGAAGTAAGCTGTTCTTGGGGTAGCGTAAACTACACTGCCTTTTTGCAACCCGAGTTCCTGCAGATTATGGTGGGTGAATTTGGCTTCCCACTGCTCTTCGCTATGCCAGCCATGTGGGGCTAATTCCAGTCTTACTTCGGCGCCGATGGGGGTCATGGCGACAATATTGAACGGCAAATTGGCCTGACTATTGGGCTTATTTGACAGCGCTAATTCGTGACTGCGTACATAGAGAACACCATCTTGCTGCAGTGTTTGCTGTTCTGGAGGTGTTAAAAATGCTTGACCGTTTTCCCAACGTTTTTGTTGCCAACTGGCTTCAAAGACATTGACGTTACCAAGAAAATCAAACACAAAGCGACTATTGGGGTGCGAGTATAGCTCAGCAGGTGTATTAATCTGCTCTATATGACCATTGCTCATCACTACCACTCTATCTGAAAGCTCAAGCGCCTCATCCTGATCGTGGGTCACAAACACGCTGGTGAATTTCAATTCATCATGCAGGCTGCGTAGCCAGCGGCGTAGTTCTTTACGCACTTTAGCATCTAAGGCGCCAAAGGGTTCATCCAGTAGCAAGACTTCTGGTTGGGTTGCGAGTGCACGGGCCAACGCAATGCGCTGTTTTTGTCCACCCGAGAGTTGTTCAGGATAGCGCTGTGCGAGATGGCCTAGTTGTACTGTTTCTAGCAGTTGTGTCACTCGCTTATGAATTTCTGCCGCCGAAGGCCTTTGTTTTTTCGGCATGACTTCGAGTCCAAAGGCGACGTTATCGGCGACCGTCATATGGCGAAACAGCGCGTAGTTTTGAAACACAAAACCTACGCGTCTTTCACGCACATGCACTTGAGTGACATCTCGGTTGCCGAATTGAATTTGGCCGCTATCGGCTCCTTCAAGACCGGCAATAATCCGCAGCAGTGTGGTTTTGCCTGAACCTGATGGTCCCAGCAGACCAATCATTTCCCCTTCTTGAATATCGAGATTAAGTGGGGAAAGCGCCTGAAATTGGCCAAATTTCTTGGAAATATTAGTAAGACGAATACTCATAGTTGGCTCTGCTCTTTATTGTCATTGGCGGTTAAACTGCGTTGTTGCCGCCATTCCACTACGGCTTTTAACATTAGGGTAAATAGGGCGATCAGGGCCAGTAATGACGCGCTCGCGAAGGCGGCTTCGGCCTGATAATCTTCATACAATAATTGCACATGTAAAGGTAAGGTATTGGTTTCGCCGCGAATGTTGCCAGATACGACAGCAACGGCACCAAATTCTCCTACGGCTCTGGCATTGGTGAGGATCACACCGTAAATCAGTGCCCATTTGATGTTGGGTAGGGTCACGCGGCGAAAGAGTTGCCACCATGACGCTCCAAGGATCACTGCAGCTTCTTCTTCCGATGCGCCCTGTTGTTGCATCAATGGGATCAGTTCTCTGGCCACAAAGGGGCAAGTGACAAAAATGGTCACTAATAGTATTCCTGGCCAAGCAAACATGATCTGCAGATCGTGCTCATATAGCCATTCGCCAAGCCAACCACTGTTGCCATAGAGCAGCAAATAGAGCAAACCTGCGACGACAGGGGAGACCGCAAATGGAATATCAATCAGCGTGATCAGTAACTTGCGACCGGGGAATTCAAAGCGAGTCACGCTCCAGGCCAGCATGATTCCGAACACTAAATTGATTGGTACTGTGAGTGCTGCCACCATCAGTGTTAAACCAATCGCATGCAGCGAATCCGGTTGAGTTAGGTGCCCAATATAACGCTCCCAACCTCCGACAAACGCCTGCTGAAAAATACTCACCAACGGCAATAGCAACAATAGCAAGCCCAAGAGCACGGCGAGGGTAATAAGGCTCCATTTGATCAGGGGCGCTTCACCGACTCTTAAGGGTTTAAATGAGTTCATATTTGCTCCTTATCGTCCATGAATGCGGCGCAGATAACGCGCCTGCCACAGGTTTATCAGCAGTAATAGCAGTAACGAGGTCATCAGAACCACAGAGGCAATGGCGCTGGCACCTGCAAAATCAAATTCTTGTAGGCGGACAAAGATCATTAACGAAGTGATTTCACTGATATAAGGCATATTGCCAGCGATAAAGATCACTGCACCAAACTCACCCAGACTGCGGGTAAAAGACAGTGCCGTTCCAATCATTAATGCTGGCCAAAGGGAGGGCAAAATAACCCGCCAGAATACCGAACGATCCGAGGCGCCAAGCGTCATTCCCGCTTCTTCTTCCTCGTGGGATAACTCTTCGAGAACGGGTTGTACTGTACGAACCACAAAGGGAATACTGGTGAAAATCATCGCGACCACTATGCCTAGCGGGGTGTAGGCAACTTTTATGCCCCATTCAGCCAATAGACTACCGATTTGGCCGTTTTCCGCATAAAGGGTGGCTAAGGTGATACCGGCAACGGCGGTCGGCAAGGCAAAGGGTAAATCTACCAAGGCATCTAAAATGCGTTTGCCGGGAAATTCATAACGCACGAGTACCCATGCGAGTAATAATCCGAAAAGGCAGTTAAATAATGATGCCGCGAGCGCCGATAGTATGGTGACTCGGTAACTGGCAACCACTCTGGGATCGGCAATCACGCCCCAGTATTCGGACCAGCTCATTGAACTGGTCTGCATGATTAGTCCTGTGGTCGGCAATAATAGGATTAGGCTGACAAACAGCAGGGACACACCTAAGCTGATGGTAAAACCGGGAAGAACCCGCTTATGGCGTAAACGCCCGTTATTAAAAATCACAGAATAATCACCCGATCAGGTTAATTGTGTTAAACCAATACTATTTATACGGTTCGCTCGTTGTTGGCTCAAGCCATTTGTTGGATGCAATCTTTACGGCTAACACTGATTGATAAATGCCAATTAGCGATAAACCCGAGACTTTGCTCGGGTTCAATGTTGATATCTTACTACATTAAGGACGACATCAGCGCTTTAATAGCTCATCGAGTTTTGCACCGTTAGCAAACTGCGTTTTCATGGCATTATCCCAACCACCGATGATTTGCTCAACAGTCAGCAGGTCAACGGTAGGGAACTGCTTAGCAAACTCAGCTTTTACCTTTTCGTTGTGTACACGATAGCTGAATCCTGCCAGTAGACGTTGTGCTTCTTCACTGTAGAGATAATTCAAATACTCAGTTGCGAGTTCCTGTGTACCGTTACGCTTAGCATTTTTTTCAACTATAGCGACGGGGAACTCTGCCAGAATCGAGGTTTTTGGTACAACCACTTGGTAATCGTCCGTACCATACTGCTGGCGGATATTGTTCACTTCCGATTCAAAGGTAATTAATACATCACCGATCCCACGTTCAACAAAGGAGGTGGTCGCACCGCGGCCGCCTGTATCAAATACTGCGACATTTCCGAGGAATTTTTTCAGGAATTGATCCAGTTTAGCCTGATTATCCTTACCATAGTTTTTCTGAGCATAACCTAATGCGGCTAAATACGTGTAGCGAGCATTACCGGAGGTTTTTGGGTTAGGAAAGACCAGTTTAATGTCATCTCTCGCTAAATCGCCCCAGTCGCTGATCTGCTTTGGGTTACCTTTGCGTACCAAAAATGCGATGGTGGAATAGTAAGGTGAACTGGCGTTAGGCAGTAATTGTTGCCAATTTTCAGGGATCAATTTACCGCGGTCATGGAGGACCTGAACGTCTGTTACTTGGTTAAACGTCACCACATCTGCGGGTAATCCCTGCAGAATAGAGCGTGCCTGTGCAGATGATCCTGCATGGGATTGTTTAATTTCGACGGTTTTACCTGTTTTCTCTTCCCAATGTTTGGCAAAAACGGGGTTGTAGGCATTGAATAATTCCCGTGCGATATCATAAGAGGAATTAAGCAGGGTTTGATCTGCGGCAGTCACATTGAGTGAGGTTCCCAGAATTAGGGTTCCTAGCAGGGCCTTTATCAATTTTACGGACATTTTTAACTCCTTAATCTGGCAATTTTGTCAGCGTTATGGCACCTAGAGTAATAGAATTAATTGTTTATAAAAAGCCAGTTGAATAGAACTTTTTTGAATAACTATGAGCGATTTATTTTATGTTATAAGCAGTATTCACCGTGTTTGTCAGTGGTAACCGACTTAGAATAGGCTATCGCTTAGTTGTTTTTATCAAGTAAAGGATAATCCTAGTGTCTGACTTTCCGACAATTGAAGCCTGCATCGGGCAAACTCCGCTGGTTCGCTTGCAGCGGCTTAACTGTGGTACTTCCACTGTACTATTAAAATTGGAAGGCAATAACCCCGCGGGTTCAGTAAAAGATCGTCCTGCACTCAATATGATTATTCAGGCCGAACTTCGCCAAGAAATAAGCCCTGGTGATACGCTTATTGAGGCAACGAGTGGCAATACTGGGATTGCGCTGGCGATGGCGGCGGCAATCAAAGGATACAAGATGATCCTGATTATGCCGAATAATTCGACTCAGGAGCGTAAGGATGCAATGCAAGCCTATGGCGCAGAGCTCATGCTAGTGGATAACATGGAGACTGCGCGGGATTTGGCGCTGCAGTTACAAAGCGAAGGCAAAGGTAAGGTGCTGGATCAATTTAATAACCAAGATAACGCTAATGCCCATTTCCTCACGACAGGCCCTGAGATCTGGCAACAGAGTCTAGGCAAAATTACCCACTTTGTGTCAAGTATGGGGACGACAGGTACCATAATGGGTGTGTCAAAATACCTTAAAAGTTGTAATCCCGACATCACTATCGTCGGCCTTCAACCCGCCGATGGCAGTGCTATTCCAGGGATTCGGCGTTGGCCGCAGGCATATTTGCCTGGGATTTTTGATGCTTCTTGGGTTGATTTAGTTATGGATATTGAAGAGCAAGATGCAAAAGCCATGGCGAGAACTTTAGCGCGAGAGGAAGGGATTTGTGCAGGAGTCAGTTCGGGCGGTGCCGTGTTTGCTGCGCTGGAGATTGCTAAACAATATCCGGGTTCTGTGGTCGTGGCGATTGTCTGTGATAGGGGCGATCGTTACCTTTCGTCAGGGCTTTTTTCCTGAGTCCTAGATTTTTACTTTAAGCATATTGAGCGATATGAATGTTTGATGGGTGAAAATGGGCGAGATACGCCCATTTTTACCCTTTAAAACGTGATCATTTTTTCGGTGGGAATTGCGCCAAAATTCGGTTGACGGCTTTGGCGGTATCTTGGGCTTTCTCGTTACCGCCTGTATCGAAATCATAGCTGTCGCTGCCACGCCAAATAAGAGCTTTGGTCTTAGGATCGACAATATCTATCTGAATGGTTTGAATTTTAGCGGTATCACTCCCCAGCGGCACGCCAACACTGGTGCCTATGCCAATCCCGCCCGAATTTCCGAATGTGCCTGTGCCTAATCCAATGGATAGCCCTGAATCTTTGGGCTTATCTTGGGTGAGTAAGGCGTAGGCGACGTTAAAGTCCGGCGACGCTGTATTTTCTACAAACCCTTTTTGAGTCAATTGGTTGTTAATTTCTACTTGAATACGCTGGGCGCTTAACGGGTCATCCGTCGGCTGTGGTGTTAACTGGGTAAAGCTGCGTAGTGCGGTGAAGTCGTAATTGAGATCATAATCGTTTTTCGGTTTACTGCTGCAAGCGCTTAATAAGGCAACAGCGACGAGCAGACTGGCAAAGTGACGGTATCCCATGATAGTGCTCCAAGTTGTACAAACTCTGTTCAATGTGCCTTGATTAAGGTTGTTTCTGCAAGTACTTTAGATAAGTGTGTTGTATTTGAATCGCTTTGAATGCAATCCAACGGTATCTTTTTTAGCGCGGGTCGTTTTGAGTATGGTTTATTTTTAGATAGGAATAGCGGCGGGTTATGGAACAGTTAGCCTTTTTTGATATCCCGAGTCCTTGTATCGGTGTGTGTGTTACCGATGCGCGCGGTTACTGTAATGGTTGCCTGCGAAGCCGTGACGAAAGATTCAATTGGTTAACGTTTTCAGATGCGCAAAAGTATGATGTCATTCGCCTGTGTACTCAACGTAAACGTCGTCGCCAGTTAGCGATGATGAAAGCAAGGCAAGCACAAATAGAGCAAGAAAGGGCAGCGTTAAACCCACAGTTGAATTTTGAGCCTGAGCCCGAAGCCGATCTGGATTTTGGTGGCTTCGAGCTAGACTAATAGGTTGAATTGACTTGTTTAACTCTTTTTTTGTATTCGCGAGTGGGATTCATGACTGACTTGTAATAGTCTCATCTCGATTCCTATTACAGCTTACGTTTTTTCGGCCAGATTAAACTAAATCGAGTATGTTGTGCATCACTTGTAACACTCACATTCCCTTGATGTCGTTGCATAATCCGTTTGATGATCGCAAGGCCTAAACCATGTCCTTTATTGCCATTCTGTACCGATTGGCTGCGATAAAATGGCTCGAACACTTTCGGTAAATCCACCGCAGGGATAGGTTCGCCGTCGTTACTCACACTTAAATTGACCCTGTGCTGGGTCTGCTTAACTTCAATGATGATTTCAGTGCGGGCAAAGCGTTGTGCATTGGTCAGTAAATTCTGTAGTGCCCGTTCGATTAATGCGGGTTCTCCGAATAAGGGCAGTTTTTCGACTTCGGCCTTGAGCGTTATAGGCGTTGGACTTAAGGTTTCTAGGCGCTTAATACTTTGATTGATGAGATTAATTAAATCGTACTCATCCAACTGGATACCTTCTCGCTGTGACTCTAAGCTGGCGTAGGTCAGCAGTTCTTGAAGTAAGTCTTCCATTTCTTTGATGTCGAGCTGCATTTCATCGAGAAAGTCTTGTCGCTTCTGTTCGTCCGAATCTGGCTGACAATACATAGGCATAAGTGCAAGAGCAAATTTGAGCCTCGCCAGTGGCGTGCGGATCTCATGGGATACCGCATTAGATAAGTGTTTCTGGTTCTCAATCAAGGCGCTGATATGTCGCGCCATTTCGTTAAACGTATTGGCTAAGGGCTTAACTTGGGAGCGATTTGACAGGGTAATCCGCGTGTCCCATTTGGCTTCGCCAAATTCTTTGGTGGCCTTACGCAGTATGCTCAAATCCCGTGAAAGCGGGCCGACCCAAATTAGCGCAACGAGGGCGAGCGATAAATAAAAGAACAGGGTGAACAGGCTGCGAAGGTTGGCTCTGGGATCTATGTCCAGCGGCCCTGCCATTAAGACTTGATCGTCTACTCGAATAAATTGCAGCAAGCTATCATCATTGGCCGTGGTGGTGAACACCTTGCTTGTGCTTAACGCTTGATTATCTGCCAGTGCGACTTGATCTGCATTGAGTAATTGCAGTGGCATCACAGGGTTCGCAGGGATCGCCTCCAGATACCGTTGGCGGGCATCGGGAGGTAATTCCGCTAATAATTGCGCTAATGCCACTAACGGCGCATCGAGGGCATTATTGTCATCAACATTCTTCTGCCACAGGCTGTCGAGTGTCCAGCCAATCCCAAGCACGCTGAGACTGAGTAGCAGATATAAACTGATAAAGAGACGTTTCACTGTATTTGTGCTTAGTTATTCCAAGCTTCAGGAGCAAAGAGATAACCTTGTCCCCAAACGGTTTTAATTCTGAAAGGTGTCTCAATATTATCGTTGAGTTTTTTACGTAATCTAGAGATCCGCACGTCAATTTTTCGATCTTTACCATCGAAATCAATATTGAGTAACAACTGATAAATATACTGACGGCTGAGCACTTGGCCCGCTTGCGAGGCCAGTAACCACAGCAATTCGAATTCATGGCTGGTGAGATCGATTTCAGTTTCATTAAGACGAATCGCATGGGTATGCGGGTCGATACTCAATTTACCGAAGGTTAGACAATGTGATTCTGCCTGTGGTGGCTGATTCTGACGGCGAAGTAAGTTGTTGATCCGCGCAACTAACAGAGCAGGATCGACGGGCTTGACCACGTAGTCATCGGCACCGAGTTCTAGTCCTTTGATTTGATCTTCGCTTGAGCCAAGTGCGCTCATTAATAGGATTGGACCTGCGAAATAATCGGGCAGTTTCTCACACAGGGTGAGACCATCCATGCCCGGTAGCATAATGTCTAACAGTATGATATCTGGCTTGTAATTGATTAATCGTGTTAGCACTGTATCGCCACGGCGTTCAACTTCAACATGCATACCATGGGATTTTAGGTAATCTACAATCAAGTTTGCTAGGCGAACGTCGTCTTCAACCAATAATACTCTGTGGTTCGATTGTGGGCTTGTCATTAAAATAAACTCCAAGGGTTGCGGTAACGTCTGCGAACCTGAGGTTGTGATGCAGAAGTGATTTTAAGTTTGGCACCAGCCAAAGTTTGGTTACTGTCTTTACTCACCATGACAAATTGAATATCCGTCATAGTGTGGATTTTCATGCTTAACGTATGGGTTGAAACTGAATCACTGCACCATTTGGGATAGGCGGCGTTGTCGGACAAGATACAGATAAGCTCATCTTTAGCGAGTTCCCACTGTAGTTCTATATAGACGTCACAGGCCTCAGTTTCTGAACTTGTGATGCAAATTTCGGGTGTGAGTTTGAGTGCCGAGTCGCGAGTTTTGGCTTGTGCTGAACTTTGGCCCATCAAGCCGAGGCTTAGACCTATAAAGCAAAGCAAGCTTAACTGAGGCAGTGTCACTAACGTTAGAACCTATAGGCAGCGCCGATAAAGTAGGTGCTGCTATAGTCTTGGTCTAACAAGGGACTGGCGGCAATCTCATCGGCAATTAGAGTGTAACGAACTGCCAACAGTAGATCCCAATTGTCAGTTAATATGTAACGGGCCGTCATTTCCGCACCTTTATCCCAACCTGATTTTGCTTGATATCTTTCGCTCCAATAGGCGTTTTCACTGGGTCTAACGCTGTAATAATAATCCACTACATCTTGGCTTTTCCAATCAAATACCAACGCAAACTCAAAAATGAAACGGTCGTAATCCCAGCCATAGGTCCATTTTATTTGTGCTTCCGAACCTTGATGCACATTAAACATATCATGGGTGTACGCCAATCTAATAATACCGAGCCGCGTATAGATGAATGCTTCGGCACCGCCAAGTAAGGTGAAGTTCCGAGTCTCTAAGGAATTAAACTCAGGCTCGGGCTCAGTCGATAAATACATACTATTTATGGCTTTGGCTTCAACTTGAGTGCCACGATTCAAAAAGATATTTGATGGGTCCCATTGATAGAAGTAGGCTCTATCTAAGCTATAACTTGTTACTAAGTTAATTGTAAAGCTTTCTTGCTCGGCTAAGGTATAACCTAAATTACCATTGTCGAAGAACCAGTGTTCGCCGTAATAGGCCACTGTTGGAATAAAGAACAATGGAATATCGTCAAAATCCCTGAGTGGATTGCTTTTTTGTCCCCAGCCTATGGCGATGCCTAGATCCCAGTTGTTCATCTCAATACATTGATTTTCTGGTGCACAGGCTTCTTTCGCCATTCCGATTGCAGGCAAAATACTTAAACTTGTAATGAGGACAAAAAGAATACGATACATGATTTAACGATTAAGGGCTGAGGTTAACAATACAGGAAAACAGATTAGCATTTTATGCTCAATTCAACAGTGGTTTCATTCACGGAGATGCAAAATGATACAGCTATCAATTAAATAATAAATTTATGGATTGCACAATATGTTGATAGTCATGCTAAAAGCTTATCTTGGCAGCTTTCGTACGGTTAATTGTGGATGTTAAATTTTGTGTTTTATAAGTTTCGAGTGTAACTGAAATGATGTTAATTATGATGTAAAAGCTGTGTTGCTTGGAAATAATAATGCCATTCGCAAGTGTGAATGGCACAGACTGAAGCCGAATAACCTACTTTGCGGTAATAACACAGAGATTAGAATGAAGATTAATTGACCTCAGTAACTGACTTGTAGCCCATTTCTGTCAATTGATCGTTTACACAATCAAGCACATATTGTTTTAGCTCAGCATTTTCGACTTGATCTTCAGAGGCCATCTGCTGGCACACTTCTTTCAGCTGAGCGAGATCGGCTGCTGGTGCAGGCGGTAAAGAGGAGTCGTCAGCAAAGGAAGTGAAACTTACTAATGCCAATAGAGTAAAAACAGCTGATAACTTATTCATTTTATTTCCTTTAGTTATGTATTGTTAACCACAGATTAAGATGCATTCTCTTAATTCCACTGTGCCAACATCAGCAATTTATCACTGCTATTCTGTTTTAGATATAAATAATTTTTACCTTTTTTGATTAAGGTTTTTTACCTTATTTTCCCTTGATTCGCTTCAAGTAAATGGGCTGGCTAAGTGTACTTTATTTGCTCTAGTTTGATTCATTCTCAGCATCTTTTGCTGCTTGAGTTAGGTTCACAACCCTCCCTCTGAACTCATGCGTGCTAAGTTGTCTCTTCTAAACTTGTGTTTGAAATTAATTGCTGAAACCTGCACATAAACTTATGTGCTTAACTTATGCGCTTAATTGTGTGCTTAATTGTGCGTACAGTAGAACTTGGATTTCTTTCAAAAATGTTGCTAACATCACTTTAAGGACTTATTTGCGATAAAGTGCATTATTATCACTGTTTATGGTCGATTTTTAATGAAGGTTTAATCGCCGCTGTTAACTGAATTATGCGGTAGTTATAAGAAGTCATATAAAATGAGATATGACGCATGTTGTAGACCATTTTTTCTAGAATATTGAATTAAAAAGAATTAATTTTTATGTGTTTTTTAGTTTAAATTTTATTTTACAGTTTATTATTTTAACTTTATGTTTTTATTATTTATTTTTATGTGTTCGTTTGTTTTTGATGATTACATTGCTAAGATTATAGCTATCCTCTAGAATGCGCCGCTCTCGCAGGTGCGCGTGCATAAGATTAATGGCAAATGCTATTGATTTTTATTGAATTGTTGATTTTTCTCTAGGGGAACTCTGTGTCTACAAAACTGGCTAATCCAGCGCCATTAGGTTTAATGGGCTTTGGTATGACAACAATTTTGTTAAACATTCATAATGCGGGATATTTCCCTATTGATTCTATGATCTTAGCCATGGGGATTTTTTACGGTGGCATTGGTCAAGTGATTGTGGGGATTATGTGTTTCATGCGCGGCGATACTTTCGGTACGACGGCATTTACCTCATACGGTTTGTTTTGGTTAACGCTAGTGGGCCTCATTTTAATGCCTAATGCTGGCATTGCGGCGAGTCCAACGTATTTTATGGGCTGGTATTTAACGCTTTGGGGCATATTCACGGCATTTATGTTTGTGGGTTCTTTGCGTTATCCAAGAGCCAAACAGTTTGTGTTTGCTTCTTTAACTATCTTATTTTTTCTGCTGGCGGCGCGTGATTTTACGGGTAGCGCCTTGATTGGCACTATTGCGGGCTTTGAAGGGATACTTTGCGGTGCGAGTGCGATTTATTTTGCGATGGCGCAGGTGCTTAATAATGAGTATGGCCGTACGATTTTACCGGTTGGTGAATTGAAAAAGTAACGATTCAGCAATGCAGAGTTGTAAAAAAGGCTGATGAAGATCAGCCTTTTTTATGGGTGTTAGCTGTACTAGATTTTAGTTTTAATATAGGCCACAGCTGCTTCATCTAAGCTACGGAGAGAAACATAACTCGTGCCTGCTTTGTGGGTAATCAAGAAGCCTTTTTCAGTTTCTTTAATCCGGTAAATCTCGGTCCATAAAATTTGGCTGGTCACAGACATAGATTGAGTATGAATCCCTTGCTCATCAATAGTGAGTGTGACCTCATTGCTGGCCGCTTTACTCATCATCTGACGCATCAACCACCATGCTTTGTGATACTTCACATTGAGCGCTTCGATAACACCTAACCCAACAAAAAAGTAGGCTAAATAAAGGCTAATATCGGTGAAAATAAGCGCGATACCTATCAGGGTTAATCCAATGGCTTTGTAGTAAGGTTTGAGCGTGGGATCTGGTACCACTGATTGCGTATAGCATTCATCGAAATGGGCTTTATCTAAAATATACGTTGTGGAATATGAATAGGGCGTTGGCATCATGTCATCTAATTGAGGTGGCACTTAATGCGGGCTAGTGTAGCGATTACAGTGATGAAAGTAACTAACCTTGCTATTGCAAGCATGAATGAGCACTTTGGTGTTTTCAAATTCGACGTTCAAACCCGCTCGTTAATACAGGTCAAGATATGAGTTGGACAGAAATACGGCAACGGCTATATTAGTCTTGCCGTAAGCATTACTCGATTTTCGTGATTTGACACAAGGAGTGCAAAACATCATGGCCTTAGTCCCCAAAGATTTTGTAAATTACAAATCAACGCCGGTTTTCAACCATGACAACGTTCCTAAAATGTTGCTGCACATGCACAATACTAAGGCTGGCGTGTATGGGCAGATCCAAGTGTTAACGGGCAGCTTAAAGTTTTATGGCTATACGGGTAGCAGGGGCGAATTAGATAAAGAAGTTATTATTCGCGCAGGTGAAACCGCCATATCACATCCTGAATATTGGCATAAAGTGGAGCTACTGACCGAAGATACTCAGTTTAGACTCCACTTTTATGCCCATAAGGATTCGGCCATAGTGGCGCAGCAACAATCCGAGCGAAGCGAATAGTGTCTAGCACCTAGCACCTAACACTCAGTCCAATTCGCGCGGTTAGCAGCTGCTGGCAACTTCTCGCTAATAACCGATTTACGCTAATAGCAAATGGCACTAATAGCGATTTCGTTCCGTTGGAATATCAGTTAAATACTCCACAAATTCCACTTCAAAGCCATGGGCATCGAAGAAGTAAATATTGCGTCGATAGGGATCTTCCATACCATCTTTGGCAATAGGGAAACCTGCCTGGGTCAGTCTTGCTATCACAGCATCTAAGTTGTCGGTCACAAAGGCAAAATGCGCCAGTCCAATTTGATGACCAGCCAAATCGCGGTTTTCACCTTCACCATTGTCACTAAAAGCAATGTATTGATAATCATCGCCAAAATGAATCCAATTACGGGGTTTGCCGTACCAAGTGCCTTTATCGCCACCGCGAACACGCCAATGGGGGAAAGCCGCTTGATAAAAGCGCAGTGCTGCGGGGATGTCGTCTACCACTAAATTGATATGCTCTAAATGAATCATAATGCGTTCCTTGTAATGATTTTAGTCTGTTGCTGGTGGTTAAAATCTCAAGCCGCTTACATACCGTAACAGTATTCCTGCTGCTTTGGGTACGCTTGATTGGCATGTTGTTCACGAATGGGGACTAATGCTTGGGCGTATTGATGCAGCATATATAAGCTGTATTGCACTCTTTCCCTAAGCGCGATATCGCGGGCACTCTCAGGGATTGCATTGAGTACATGGCTGACATTGCGGATGATTAAGTGATCGGGTATGGGCACTAATTTATTGTTTTTAAGGGCATTCATCTTCACTTCAACGATAGGATAGGTACCGCTAATACCATCCGATATTGAAACTAATAAGGCGGGTTTATGGGCGGTTTCTTCGCGAGTACACATCAATAAAAAGTTCTTCAGTAATGGTGATGCCATGCCGCCCCATTCCGGGGTGATCAGCACTAGCGCATCGGCTTCATCGACTCTGTGCTCTATTTCGGGCCAGTGTTCACCTTTGTTGTTTTCTTCTCCGTCCCAAAAGGGCAGATTAAACAGGCATAGTTCTAAGTGATGTATCGTGTCGTAACCCATGGTGTGGGGAGATGAGAAACTGCTTTCCGCGATATAACGACCGACTTTAGCACTTTGTGAATCGGGTCTTTGGCTGGTGCTGATGATGAGTAATTTCATTAAGTAAACCTATTTGTTTATAAATTATTTGTAAGGTAATTGCTTTATTTAATCTTGTAAAGGATAAAGTAAATAAAAAAGTTTATTTAATCTGTTAAAGCTGCGGAGATTGGGAGATAATGCTTCGGCTGAAATCGGGGAGACTCAATGAAAACTACTGATAAGATTATTCAATTACTCAAGTTGCATGGCCCGCTTACCGCTAAAACCTTAGCGGAGGAATTGGCGTTAACGACTATGGGGGTGCGTCAACATCTGCAAGCTTTGGAAGATATGGGTGATGTGGATATTGAGGATCGAGTTGAAGGCCGCGGTCGCCCAACACGTTACTGGGGATTGACTGAACAAAGCCGTACTCACTTTGCCGATCGCCATGAGGAATTGACGGTACAGTTGATTGACTCGGTAAAAATGATTTTTGGCGACCAAGGCTTGGATAAGCTTATCGATCACAGGGAGCAAAGTGCGTTAGTCCAATATCGTGCGGCAATGGAAGGTGCTACGGATATTCCGACACGTTTGGCCATACTTGCGAAATTACGCTCGAACGAAGGTTATATGGCGACCATGGAACACATCGATGGCGTGTATTTTTTACTCGAAAATCATTGTCCAATCTGCGCCGCAGCGACTAAATGTTTGAACTTTTGCCGCTCTGAGTTGCAACTTTTCCAGCAGTTATTCGCTGATATTGCCGTGGTGAGCCGCGAAGAACATATCATCGAAGGTGCTCGCCGCTGTGCATATAAAATTGCGGCAATTAAAGTTGCGTCGATAGCCTAGTAGTGCACTTAAGTTGTTTGCTTGAGGCGTTTTATCTGTGGGATAAAACGTCACTGAAAGCTAACGCTACATATTAAGCATTCGTTCTGGGCTTAAACTTAGGAGCTTAGGGCTTATCAGGTTCGTGATAGGCCAATAAGGTTTCGAAACGAGGATGCCCTTTAAGTTGTGAGAAATCAGCTTCATCCAACGCTAGCTCTTTGAAGGATGCGCTGTTATGGATGGCGCGTTCCAAATCAGAAATTGCCCTATCTTCAACACCTAAACACGCAAAGGCGCAGGCTCTTTGATAAAAAGCATGGGCGTTCGTTGGGTCAACCTCTAAAACACGATTACATAGGCTTTGTGCCCAATTAAATTCGCGCATTTCCATTGCGGCATCGGCCTTGTAGGTCAGCGCTTCCAAGTCTCCAGGTCGAATCGTGAGGATTTCATCGTAGACTTCAATTTTTTGTTCGGGTGTTTGGGCACTTTGGGCGCGTAGCCACAGATTATGAATTTCATTAATCACTTCTATTTCACGATTATTATCCGTGATAGTACGACTCTTATGCTTGAGTTCTTGCTCGAGTAATTTGAACTTTTCTTCGTATTGTTCGGCAATACTCTGCAGCTGATTCGCGGCCAGTTTGGCGGTATGTGTCTTGATTTCCCGTAGGGATTGCCAGCCGATAAAGGCAACTAAAGAGGCGACGCCGGCGATCATATAAAAGAAGTAAGTGACAGTGACATTGGCGTAATTCATCGACTTGTCGGCAACGGCCAGTTCGCGATCTGTGATATCTATGGTGAGGCGCCGCTCAAGATCCTGTTGATCGTATCTGAGGGATTTGAGTTCATCGAAGACGTAGCGCTCTATCAGCGGTTTATCATGGATGGCGAAAGGTTGAGGCGCTTCAGGGGGATTTACTGCATCGCTCGCTTGAGTGAAGAATGAGCTCGCGAGTATCACTAAAAACAAGGCTAAAAATAGCAGGTTCGAACGTATCATAACGGGACTTGCAGATAAGTTTTTGATGCGGTAACCACTCACAATAAGATGAATTGAACGCCTAGCTTAACAAATTTTGCCTAGTTTGATCTAATTTTGCTCTAAATAACCTCTGTGATGCTTACTGTATTGGCTCGCTATGACCTGAACTCGCATCCTGCTAGAATGGCTATCCCATTCATATTTCGTCATTTGTGGTGTTATGCAGTCTAAGCGCGGCCGACTCGATCGTTATCTTTGTACCCAGTTACACACTCACCGTAAAGTGGTGCGTGAACTGTTACTCTTGGGCCGAGTTCGTGTCGATGGATTGATAGTGAAGGACATGGATAGGCAAGTGGATGAGTTTTCTCACATCCAACTCGATGGGCAAATATTACAGGCCAACACGCCAGTTTACTTGATGTTGCATAAGCCGATTGGCGTGGTGAGCGCGACTAAAGATACTCAGCATAAAACCGTGATTGATTTGCTCGATTGCGAAGCCCGTGATGAGTTACATATCGCGGGTAGGCTAGATTTAAATTCTTCGGGTTTGTTATTACTGACCAATGACAGCCGCTGGTCTGATGCACTAATGTCACCGACGCATAAGGTCGATAAAGTGTATCGCGTCACCTTAGCTAATCCATTAACTGAAGAATATATAGCCGCATTTGCCGAAGGCATGTATTTCAGCTTTGAAGAAGTAATGACTCAGCCCGCTAAATTGGTGATCCTTGCTGACCATGTTGCTGAAGTGACTTTAAAGGAAGGTAAGTACCATCAAATTAAGCGGATGTTTGGCCGCTTTCGAAACCCAGTTGTTGGTCTACATAGATTATCAATAGGTGATATTGTGTTGGATGAAGCTCTGGCGTCGGGCGAAAGTCGTGTGCTGACTGCCGCAGAAGTGGCTTGCATCCGCTGTAAACCGGTAGCTTAGAGACATAGAGCAATTCAATTTATCAGCCATTATTCTGCGTATTCTAAATATAAAAATGGACTTGAGAGTCAGGTGTCCCAAGCCCGTGACATGGGATTAGAGATCGGCGTGGGGGCCGAATACTTCATAGTGCATGTTTTCAGCTGAGACACCCAGAACGAGTAATTGTTGCTTGATGGCTGACATGAATCCAATAGGTCCGCAGAAATAGTAACGTGCATGGGGAAGCAGTTGATCTGCGACTTTGCTTAATTCCATTTGTCCTTCGAAATCATAATCTGTACCTACCACATCGGTTAAACTCGGCTTGCGATACCAAACATGGCTCTTCAGATTATGATGTTGCTGACGCTTGGTGTGAATAGCCTGTTTGAAACCATGTACATCACCTTGCTCACAGGCATGTAGCCAAGTAATAGCACTTGGATGTTGCAACTTGAGCAATTGATTCAACATGCTTTTCATCGGTGTTTGACCCACACCTGCCGAAATGAGCACGACGGGGATGTCCGCCCCAACTTCTAAGATAAAATCTCCCGCCGGCGGCATAACTGCAATTTTGTCACCGATATGCATGGTATCGTGTAGCAGATTAGACACTTGGCCACCTAATTCACGTTTCACACTGATGCGGTAGCTGTTGCCATTCGGTGCATCGGATAGGGAATATTGGCGGATTTCTTCATATGCTAAATTGGGATGTTTTAGCTTCAAACTTAAGTACTGACCGGGAATGAAATCTTTAACTGGTTTACCATCTTCGGGCGTCAATATGAAGGAGGTAATGACTGTGGACTCAGTCTTTTTCGCGCTAATGATAAACTGACGCTCACCCAACCAACCGCCATCTTGTTCTGCATGTGCCTGATAAATTTGAGCTTCTCGTTGAATAAAGATATCTGCTAAAAATCCATAGGCCTGCGCCCAAGCTTCTAATACTTCTTCTGTTACTGCATCACCGCCTAACTCTTTAAGGGTGGCCAATAAGTGGCTGCCGACGATCGCATATTGCTCAGGCTTGATCAGAAATCCTGTATGTTTTTGGGCAATGCGCTCGACAGTCGAACTTAGCACCGCTAAGTTTTCAATATTTTTAGCATAAGCCGCGACGGCGTTGAACAGGGCAACAGGCTGGCCACCAGAATGCTGGTGTGCCAAGTTAAATACATCTTTTAATTCAGGATTATGTTTGAACATACGTTCATAAAAATGGGTCGTCAGCGCAGGGCCTGCGGATTCGAGTAAGGGGATAGTGCTCTTGATAACTTGGATTGTACGGCTGTCCAACATAGAAAATCCTTAACGTGCAAATATTATGAATGTTAAATAAGTTTAAAGATCTATTTGATTTGGATCAATAGTGATTATCGCAATTCGTGCTACCGATAAGCGTGATTAAGGTCATTTGAAGTGCTTTATCAAAGCGGGTATGAGATCGGGGAATGATAAATAAATTTATTATTTCAATACATTACAGATGGTTTAAGGGAGGTTAACTGCAACAGCAAAGCTTATTGCAGTCATAGTGTGGTTTTTTGACTTATAGTTTAAATGCACTCACTTGATTGCGCATACTGTTGGCGAGTTTAGTTAAATTAACCACAGATTCACTTAATTCAGCCGCCGATGCGGTGGAATGTTCGGCAATATCGCTGATGGCAATAATACTGCGATTAATGCTTTCGGCAACGCTACTTTGTTCTTCGGCAGCGGTCGCAATATGAGTATTAAGTTCTGTGATGCTATCTACTGAGGAGACGATTTCTTTCAGTGCTTGGCCTGCTTGATTAGCTTTATCATTAGCATCATCTACTTGATTTATACCTATTTCCATAGCGTTAACTGCTTCTTTAACGCCTTGTTGTAGTGTGGCAATCATGGCCTCAATTTCTTGGGTAGACTTTTGGGTGCGCTGCGCAAGGGTCCGCACTTCATCCGCAACGACTGCAAAGCCGCGGCCTTGTTCCCCCGCGCGGGCCGCTTCAATGGCGGCATTTAATGCCAATAGATTGGTTTGCTCGGCAATGCTTTTTATCACATCGAGTACGCGGCCGATATTTTGGCTCTCATTAGACAGAAATCCAATGACTTGTGCCGTTTTTTGAATTTGATCAGATAATTGCGACATACTGCTAATCGATTGCATTACAATATTATTGCCATTGGCGGCATAGGTATCGGCATCTTTGGCTGAATCTGCCGCCGCAGATGCGCTTTGGGCGACTTCTGCGACCGTTGCCGTCATCTCATTCATGGCCGTTGCAGTTTGCTCCGTTTCGGCTTGCTGCTGTTGCATACGTTTATTGGTTGCCTGCGTGAAGCTACTTAACTCATTTGCTGAACTATTAACGGTATTTGCCGCTTCGGCAATCGAATGAAGAATGCCCCGCAAGTGTTCAATAACTTGGGTGAGGCTAGTGGATATTTGTCCTAGCTCATCGTGATTAAAAGTAGTGAATTTGACGGTAAGATCTGAGTCTTGATGGATCAGCTTAAGTTTACTGAGAATGTCATTAATAGGGTTCATCACGCTGCGATTGACCCAGAGCCCAATCACAATACTGATAATCATGGCGGCACAGGCTAATGCTACAAAAATAGTGATTGAAGATTGGTAAATGGCATTCACACGATCTTTTTCTTCGCCTGCCACGCGAATTTGCAGTGCAATCAGTTCAGATATTTGGTTACTGATAGGGTCTATTACTTGGTAAAGCGGCAGGATATTGGCCGATAATTGGCTTGATACATCACCATTTAATCCTCTTAAGCGTGAGACCAGAGTGTCAATCTGTTGATTCGCGGGTGAGAACAGCACTTCGGCTTGTTTTACGAGTCGGGATTCTTCTGAGGTAAGTTCAGTGGCTAAGTATTTTTGCCAATGCTGGGTAATGGTAGATTTGGCACTGTCTAGCGCTTCAGCTGCTTGGGAGGCGGTGAAACCACCCGCGTTCGCCTTATTGACCGCATCGATAACATCGACCGCGTACTTATCAGCAATCACTTTTAAATCGTCTAGTGGCACAACTCTATCGCCATAGATACGTTCAACACCCGATTCAATTTTACCCATCATATTAATGGCGAGAAAACCAATCGTCATTAGCATTACAAGGGGAACCAGAATGCCGATAAACATTTTTTGTTTTATTTGTAAACCGTTCATATGGATAGCCTCAGTGAACTAAAGAGTCCTTTAGGCAGAACTCTATCTATCCCTATGATGAGTCTGTAACAATAGGTATAGCAAATCTGAGGAAAGAGGGGAGAGTTACAGAAAATTTATTTTGCTTCAGATACAAAAAAACCTCGCTTGGCGAGGTTTAAATGTTGGTACAGATGAGAGGACTTGAACCTCCACGCCCTTGCGAGCACCAGCACCTGAAGCTGGCGTGTCTACCAATTCCACCACATCTGCATGGCTATTCGATATTTCATCGAATTGACAATCTTAACACTGTGAATCTTAACTTTTGAACTGCAATTTGGTACAGGTGAGAGGACTTGAACCTCCACGCCCTTGCGAGCACCAGCACCTGAAGCTGGCGTGTCTACCAATTCCACCACACCTGCACTGTACCTATCGCAGTTCTCTAACATAAGTCGCTATCGCAACCCATTTAAAGATGGTGCCCGAACCCGGAATCGAACCAGGGACACGAGGATTTTCAATCCTCTGCTCTACCGACTGAGCTATTCGGGCGACGGGCGCAATTTAAAGGCTTTTCGGGTTTTGAGTCAATAGATTTTTACTAAATAACGGAAAAAGTGACTCAGTTGGATAAGATTTACACGAAAGTGTCATTTGTGTTGGTATTGAGGATATAAAAATAGCCAAACCACTATCCACATTGAGAACTTAGCGTTATCTATTTATGGCTTATCTAAGGTCACCAAGCAAAAAAATGCCCCTATTAAAGGGGCATTCTCGGTTAGTTTGATAAGATTTCATTGTTTGGGAAGTTAGCTTGCATTACCATGAGCACGTTTTGCTTCAGCTTGCTCTGACCTAATTCGCCATAAGCTTCTATCATTATCTCTAATGCCCGTTCATTTGAAGGGGTGCCAGGGTATGTTTCCATTACAGATTGTGCTCGGATTGCTGCGGCGCTCCATGCATTCATCTTGAGATAATACTCGGCAACTTGAATTGAATATTTTGCTAAGCGATTCTTCAACGCTAACATGCGTTTTTGCGCATCGGCGGCATATTTGCTGTTAGGGTAGGTTTTGATAAGACGATCAAAATCTTTGAAAGCATCTTGAGCATTTTTAGGGTCACGATCGGTTCGGTCGATATTAAGCATGTCGTGGAACATGTAATTGTCGGCTTGCATGTTCACTAAACCGCGCATATAGAACACATAGTCTACATCTGGATGAGTTGGATTAAGACGGATAAATCTGTCTATGTTCGCAATACCAGAAGCGACATCGTCCATTTTATAGTAAGCATATATCAGGTCTAACTGGACTTGAGTTTTGTGAGGTCCGAAGGGGAAGCGTGAGTCTAACGCTTCCAAAGAACGGACAGCTTTAGAGTAATTGCCAAGCTCCATAGAGGTTCTTGCCTGAGTATAAAGTACATCAGGTGACGTTTTGGCGGCAATATCGTTATCATCAGGGCTGCTGCTACAGGCTGATAACGCTAGTGAAAATAGGACTAAGGTAACGCCTTTGGAAAATTTATACATACTTGAATTCAATTCTTTTTAAGTTGTAGTTAAGAATTTTTCCATTTCACTATAAAATAGAAAACATCCGATTGTAACAGATAGCACACATTTTTTGACCCCTAAATGGGGATACGGTTCCTATGACACAAGAGATTAATCTAAAAAGCGAGATTTCGGCAACACAAACTGGACTGAGATTAGATCAGGCCCTAGCAGAGTTGTTCCCAGATTACTCGCGCACGCGCATCAAGGAATGGATCCTATCTGATGCAGTTCATGTTGACGGCGTTGTCGTTAATAAGCCCCGAGAGAAAGTTTATGAGCTGCAACAGATACTCATAGATGCTACTCTTGAAGAAGAAGTTCACGCAGCGGCACAGGCCATTGATCTGGATATCGTCTATGAAGATGACGACATTATTGTGATCAACAAGCAAGCAGGACTCGTGGTTCACCCTGGTGCTGGCAATGCCGATGGCACTTTGATGAATGCACTGTTGCACCATTGTCCTGATATTGAGCATGTACCACGTGCTGGTATTGTGCACCGTCTGGACAAGGATACTACAGGTTTAATGGTTGTAGCCAAAACCGTTGAAGCGCAAACCCATTTAGTTGCCGCCTTGCAGGCCCGTGAAATCACTCGTGAATACGAAGCGATTGTGATGGGGACTATGACAGGTGGCGGTACTGTTGATGAGCCGATTGGTCGTCATCCAACGAAACGTACTCATATGGCGGTGCATCACTCAGGTAAACCAGCTGTGACGCATTATCGTGTGGCGGAAAAATTCCGTAACCACACTCGTCTAAGATTGCGCCTTGAATCTGGCCGTACTCACCAAATTCGTGTGCACATGGAATACATTGGCCACGTATTAGTGGGCGATCCTGTGTATGGTGGTCGTCCAAAACCGCCGAAATGGGCCAGCCCAGAGTTTTTTGATATTCTGAAAAACTTCAAGCGCCAAGCGCTGCACGCAGTGCGTCTTGAATTAGCGCATCCTGTGAGTTGTGAAATCATGAGCTGGCACGCGCCAATTCCTGAAGACATGGTGATTTTGACGAAAGCACTGCGTCAAGACACAGTCGAGCATCCGATCGAGTATTTGTAAGTGTTTTATCACGATTGGCCTGTTCCCGCTAATGTCAGCATCGCTATGACAAATCGTCATGGCGGTGTGAGCGTGCATCCTTATGACAGTCTGAATCTTGGACTGCATGTCGGTGATGCGCCAGAGTTGGTGATGGCTAATCGTGAATTACTCTGCAAACAATTAGCGTTAACCGCTGAGCCTGTCTGGCTCGAGCAAGTGCATGGTACTCATGTGCTTAATTTAGATGCGCTGAGCTTAGCTCCTGCTGTGGATACACCGATTGCCGATGCCTGTTACAGCCGAACCGCGAGCCTAGTTTGCGCTATAATGACTGCCGATTGTTTACCTGTGTTGTTGTGTAATCAAGCGGGAACCGAAGTGGCTGCAGCCCATGCCGGTTGGCGTGGTTTATGTGATGGCGTGATTGAGGCCACCGCGGCGCAGTTTAGTTCACCTATGGATGAGTTGATTGCCTACCTCGGCCCGGCTATTGGTCCACAAAAATTTGAAGTCGGTGTTGAAGTACAGCAAGCCTTTTGTACTTTACATCCGCAGTCGGCAGCGTGTTTTATTCCAAGTGGTAACAAGTATCTTGCCGATATTATTGGCTTGGCTAAATTACGCTTGAGTTTACTCGGTATAAACCATATTTATAGCGCAGATATCTGCACAGTCAGCGACACGGATTACTTCTCTTATCGTCGCGATAAGGTGACGGGACGCATGGCTTCATTGATCTGGCTTAAGTCTTAAGCTAATTCCCCTACAGTTTGTATTTATTTGCGCGATATTCGCTTGAATTTGGCTAAATAGCCCCCATCTTTTAACTAACGAAATGTAATACCAATCCTATTTAGATCTCTCCATTAGCGGTACTGATTTTAAAGCCACTAAATTGGCAAGATGTCCTGTGGATTGGCATATCTCTACTATATGAGTGTTAGGAGGCTGTATGCGACTCGATCGTATGACCAATAAATTTCAGCTTGCCATCTCTGATGCCCAGTCACTCGCACTTGGGCGTGATCATCAGTTTATTGAACCGCTGCATTTGATGATGGCATTGTTGAACCAAGATTCAGGTTCAATCCATCCCTTATTGACCCAAGCGGGCATTCGAGTGAGTGCGCTGCGATCGCTCTTGAGTCAAGAGCTGGAACGCTTACCTCAAGTTGAAGGGACTGGCGGCGATGTACAATTATCCCAAGGTTTAATCCGTTTATTAAATCTGTGCGATAAATTGGCACAAAAGCGTAAAGACAAATATATCTCTAGCGAATTATTTGTATTAGCTGCGTTAGAAGGTGCCGATGCCCTTGCGCAAGCGCTGAAAAAAGCCGGCGCGACCAAAGAGTTGATGGAGCAAACCATTGAACAAATGCGCGGCGGCCAAAAAGTGGATGATCCGAACGCTGAAGATCAACGCCAAGCGTTGAAGAAGTTTACTATCGATCTGACCGAGCGAGCCGAACAAGGCAAGTTAGATCCTGTGATCGGCCGTGACGATGAAATTCGCCGTACGATCCAAGTGTTACAACGTCGCAGTAAAAATAACCCCGTCCTTATCGGTGAACCGGGTGTGGGTAAAACGGCGATTGTTGAAGGACTTGCCCAGCGTATCGTTAATGGTGAAGTCCCCGAGGGCATTAAAAATAAGCGCGTTTTATCCCTCGATATGGGCTCATTGATTGCGGGCGCTAAATATCGCGGTGAGTTCGAAGAACGTTTAAAAGCGGTACTTAATGAGTTGTCACAGGAAGAAGGTCAAGTGATCCTCTTCATCGACGAGCTGCATACTATGGTCGGCGCCGGTAAAGGTGAAGGCGCAATGGATGCGGGTAACATGCTCAAACCTGCGTTAGCGCGTGGTGACTTGCACTGTGTGGGTGCGACAACGCTCGATGAGTATCGTCAGTATATTGAAAAAGATGCGGCGCTTGAACGACGTTTCCAAAAAGTGTTGGTGGATGAACCAAGCGTTGAAGACACCATTGCTATTTTGCGTGGACTGAAAGAACGTTACGAGCTGCATCACCATGTGGAAATTACCGATCCGGCGATTGTGGCGGCAGCGACCATGTCGCACCGTTATGTGTCGGACCGTAAGTTACCCGATAAAGCGATCGATTTGATCGATGAAGCGGCATCGAGCATCCGCATGCAAATGGACTCAAAACCTGAGTCACTCGACAGGCTCGAACGTCGTGCTATCCAGCTCAAACTGGAGGAGCAGGCGTTAGCCAAAGAAAATGATGAGGCGAGTCGTCGCAGGCTTGACCATCTGCAAGAGGAATTACGTGACGTTGAAGCGAAAGCTTCAGAGTTGAACGAAATCTGGCGTACAGAAAAAGCCGCATTAGCGGGCACTCAGCACATAAAAGCCGATCTCGAACAGGCTCGAATGGACTTAGAAGTGGCGCGTCGTGCGGGTGATTTAACTCGGATGTCTGAGCTGCAATACGGTCGTATTCCTGAACTTGAAAAACAGCTCGATTTGGCATCGCAAGCCGAAATGCAGGACATGACGTTATTGCGTAACAAGGTAACTGAGTTCGAAATCGCCGAAGTATTGTCGAAAGCGACGGGAATACCCGTATCGAAAATGCTTGAAGGCGAGCGCGAAAAATTACTGCAAATGGAAGTGGCGCTGCATGAACGAGTGATCGGCCAAAACGAAGCCGTTGATGCGGTCGCGAATGCGATTCGTCGTAGCCGCGCGGGTCTGGCGGATCCAAATCGCCCGATTGGTTCGTTCCTGTTCTTAGGCCCAACGGGTGTAGGTAAAACTGAGCTGTGTAAATCACTGGCGAGGTTCTTATTTGATACCGAATCGGCTTTAGTGCGCATTGATATGTCTGAGTTTATGGAGAAACACTCAGTATCGCGTTTAGTGGGTGCGCCTCCAGGATACGTAGGTTATGAAGAGGGCGGTTACTTAACGGAAGCCGTTCGTCGTAAACCTTATTCGGTGATATTGCTCGACGAAGTCGAGAAAGCGCATCCCGATGTGTTTAACATTTTACTGCAAGTGCTTGATGATGGACGCTTAACCGATGGTCAAGGTCGTACTGTCGATTTTAGAAATACAGTGATCATCATGACCTCGAACTTAGGCTCCGACATTATCCAAGAAGGATTTGGTCAAGTGACCTATGCAGAGATGAAAGCGGCGGTAATGAATGTGGTCACTCACAGTTTCAGACCCGAGTTCTTAAACCGTATCGATGAATCTGTGGTGTTCCATCCATTGGATGCTGCCAATATCAAACGTATTGCTTCGATACAAATTGCTTCCTTACGCCAACGTTTGGCTGAAAAGGACTATACATTGGAGATCACCGACGACGCATTATCACTGATTGCGGAAATTGGTTTCGATCCTGTGTATGGTGCAAGACCGTTGAAACGGGCATTGCAGCAAGAAGTCGAAAACCCGCTGGCGCAGAAATTACTGCGTGGTGACTTGTTACCGGGTAAACCGATCAAGGTCAGCTGTGCGGGTGGCGAGTTAGTGTTCGAGCAATAACCCGTAGCTAGTAACTTAGTGTGTTGTTTGAATGCGATACGTTAATCGCAAGCTTGAAGTAGAATATGTTGACATAGGCGAACTGAAATAAGCGTTCTTGAATGAACGAGCTTGAAATAAACTATCTTGCAATAAGAGATAGCGCTGTTTTAGTCAGTATCGCTCCCGCTTCAAGCACTAAAACGAAAGGAGCCGAGTTTTTAACTCGGCTCCTTTTTTATTGCATCAGCTTAATCGTTCTTCATTAATGTAGTGGCATAGTGAATTTGGCTACTTCTTATCACAGAAGAGTTTGATTCTTTCCTGCTGCTGGGCAATCGAGGCTTGGCGATCTTCTTCAGTCATAGCGACAGATTCACCCGAATCGGAAGTTTGGCGGATAAGCTTAGTATGCGTTGTGAGTATTTCTAAATTGTGTTTTGCACTCTCACAAATGGAGTTAGCCTGTTTGGCGTCTTTTTCTTTAATCAGCGCCGCTGACTTTTCTAATTCATTGGCTTTAGAAGTTGGCTCAACTTTCTTTACCGGTGCGATAAAACCCACTTTCGCCTGCTCTAAATCTTCACTGTAGAGCTTTTCTGCTTTGATGTTTTCTTGTTGCGGGGCTTGTTGGCTGTAATGCGTCACCCCATTTTCATCGACCCAAGTATAGATAACGCCCGCAGAAACGGGGCCAATGAAAAGGCTGAGCCAGAGCCATCGATACAGTATTGTTCTGAACATGTTCACTTTTAACATCGAAATTATCCCTAACTGGTCTCTCATCGACATGATAATAAAATATGTTATCTTGAAAGCTAACTTCTCTTCACTGAACTAGCGTAATAAGTGTATGCAAAATTCTTCAAATCAAACAGTAAAGAATAAAGGTATCTATTTACTGCCTAATCTTTTTACGACAGCAGGATTGTTTTCTGGCTTTTATGCTGTGATAGCTTCCATGAATGCTAACTTTGAAGCTGCTGCAATAGCCATTTTTATAGCCATGATCTGTGATGGTCTCGATGGTCGAGTGGCAAGACTGACTAATACTCAAAGTGATTTTGGTGCCGAATACGACAGTATGGCGGATATGGTGTCCTTCGGAATGGCACCAGCACTACTCGCCTACAATTGGGCATTAGCCGACTTAGGTAAAATTGGTTGGTTGGCGGCATTTATTTATTGTGCAGGTGCGGCACTCAGGCTCGCTCGATTTAATACGCAAGTTGGCGTCGCCGATAAGCGTTACTTTCAAGGTCTCGCCAGCCCGGCAGCCGCAGCTGTTATTGCCGGCAGTATTTGGCTTGGTAATCAATATAGTCTCGATGGAAGAAACATCAGTTGGATTGCGGCCCTTGTTACTGCGGCAACCGGTTTACTGATGGTCAGCAATTTCCGCTATCACTCCTTTAAAGAAATTGACTGGCGTGGCAAGGTTAACTTTATCGTGATCTTACTGGTCGTCGGTGTATTTGTGGTGGTGTCAGTTCAACCTGCATTGATCTTATGTGTCGGCTTCTACTTATATGCGATTTCAGGCCCGATCATTACTATCAGAACGGTAAGGAAACTCAAAGTCGCGCATATTGTCGGTGATGATACGGTGACGAATGTCGAGATCAATCACTCAACCCAAGCTGCAGCACAAACACAAAGCGCTACAAATATCGAAAAAGAGAAACAAGAAGAGTATAAATCTTAGGGCTCGTGCTTTTGATCAGTGCTTATCATTAGCTAGGTGCAAACAAGAGTAAGACATCACACTGGCATAACGCTTTTAGAGGTTTGCTGATAGATATTACGAAAAATAGCTATCAACTTCTGTTTATGCCCATTCAATCTATTAAAACTCCATCAATAGGCGATTTTTTCTGCCAGACTTATCAACCCAAACAGCGATATTGCTTAGTGTTGCAGTATATTTCTGCAGTTTGATGGTTATTTATTCGCTTGGCGGAGATTTTTAAAAAAGCCCTTGCACAAAATCCTCTGCTGCCTATAATGCGCATCCACTGACACGGCAGACAGCGTTAAGCAGCCTGGTGTGACAGTTCATTGATGAGTTTACTGATTGATGAGTGTTGAGAAAGTTTGCAAAAACTCCTTGACGCGAAACGGGAAATGCGTAGAATACGCAGCCCTAGCCAACTGGAAGCGTTCGACGCTCAGTGTGGTACTCACCTTCTCTTATGAGGTTGAGTTGCTCTTTAACAAGATAAAACAAGAAATCTGTGTGGACACTCACAGGTGTTGAGTTAATCGAAACTGCTTAACCTTCGGGTTGGCAGTCAAAAATTTAAATCAATGTAACAATGAGTGTTCATAGYAATATGTACAGTTTGTTTCTTTTAGCGAGAAACAAAAAATCAGAATTCATTGAGCCGCTGAMGTCGCAAGACGGAAGCAACAAAACTTTAATTGAAGAGTTTGATCATGGCTCAGATTGAACGCTGGCGGCAGGCCTAACACATGCAAGTCGAGCGGCAGCGCAAGGGAGTTTACTCCTGAGGCGGCGAGCGGCGGACGGGTGAGTAATGCCTAGGGATCTGCCCAGTCGAGGGGGATAACAGTTGGAAACGACTGCTAATACCGCATACGCCCTACGGGGGAAAGGAGGGGACCTTCGGGCCTTCCGCGATTGGATGAACCTAGG